>JAQCHZ010000041.1 GCA_027618835.1 Chloroflexota bacterium
GGCTTCATCAGCCCGGAGACCCAGACCAGGTATTACATCGAGAATTTTCAAGATGATGAAAGTAACGGTGAACGAGTAGGCGATGGTTGCTAGCGTGGCGACTACGTTGTAGCCAAGAACGTCAGCATTACCGTCGATAAGCCCGATTCCACCGACTGCGAAGATACCGGTGGCGATTGCGCCCCAGATACCACCGATGCCGTGAACGGCCATTACTTCAAGCGCATCGTCGAATCCGAATTTGTGTCGGATACGAACTGCGTAGAACGTAAGAACACCAGCACCGAGTCCGATTGCGATTGCACCCATAGGGCCAACGAAACCAGATGCCGGAGTAATTGCGACCAGACCGGCGACTGCACCAGTTGCAGCACCAACACCACTCATTTTGCCGGTGTGGATGTGGCCTAAAATGACCCAAACAACCAGAGCTACGGCAGCAGCCGTGTTAGTTACGAGGAACGCACTGATGGCGAGGTGGTTAGCAGCAAGACCAGAACCGGCGTTGAAACCGAACCAGCCAAACCAGAGGATTCCTGCACCAAGAATTACGAATGGAACGTTGTGTGGCTCAACTCCGCGATCTACCCCGCGTCGTTTGCCAACTAGGTACGCTGCTACAACGGCTGCGATACCCGCATTGATGTGAACGACAGTACCACCGGCAAAGTCGAGCGCACCCATTTGGAACAACCATCCGTCACCAGCCCACACCCAGTGAGCTATCGGAGCATACACAAATGTGATCCACGCTACGAGGAATACAAGGTAGGTTGTGAACTTGAAGCGTTCTGCAATAGCTCCAGTAATTAGAGCGGGTGTGATGATGGCGAACATCATCTGGAAGATGGCAAATAACATTGCGCCGTCTACAGGGTCGCTCGAAACGTCTTTGAATCCGACGAAATCGAAGTTACCTATTAACGGGCCGCCTTCTCCGAAAGCGAGGCTGTAACCCCACAGAACCCAAACTACGCTGACCACACCCATTGATACGAAGCTGTACATGATTGTGCTGACTACGTTCTTACCGCGGACTAGTCCGCCATAGAAGAACGCCAGGCCAGGAGTCATAAACAGTACGAGGGCAGATGCCATTAGCATCCACGCTACTGATCCAGAATCCATTACATTTCTCTCCCAAATAGAGCTGTTAAGCAAAACTCAATTTGAAATCTATCGCCTAGGTGTTTCCGATATATTTCGCGGGTGTGACGCCTCGGTTACACACCACTAAACTGCTCCTAGTTCAATACGGTTGCGACTGGTGTACTCAGAAGTAATGCGAAAAGATGTTGCTAAATGATTATTGATTCACATTGCCACGCGTGGTCGCACTGGCCATATCTACCTCCTGTACCCGATCCCGAAAATCACGGATCGGTCGAACAGCTAATTCATCAAATGGACACGAACGGGGTCGACCGGGCAACGATCGTTTGCGCCCAGATATTTCAGAATTTCGCCAATAACGATTACGTAGCCGACGCGCTAAGCAGGTACCCGGACCGACTCGAACAGTTCGCTGATGTCGACTCAATGTGGTCGGGTACTTATCACACACCCGGTGCCGCAAAACGGCTGGAGCAGGCTGCCAACCGCTGGCCAATGAAGGCGTTTACCCACTACGTGGCGGGCGAAGACGATGGAAGCTGGTTTAACTCGACAGAGGGAATCGATTTTCTCGGTACAGCAGAGCAACTCAGTCTAATCGCCAGTATTTCGATGGCCCCACGGCACCAGAACGAACTTCGCAAGGCAATCGAACGTCACCCAAATCTCAACTTCCTGTTCCACCACATGTCGGGTCTACGAGCGCATGGAGATGATGCAAGAGCCAACGTAGATAACGTGATTGAAACGAGCAAGTTCCCGAATGCATTCCTTAAGCTCTCAGGTTTTCACTACTTGACCGATACGACGTGGAACTTCCCTTATAAGGACACGCGCTGGGTCTACGAAGAGTGTTACGAGGCATTCGGGACGAACATGGTGTGGGGTTCTGACTTCCCAGTCGTTAAAAAGTCGATGACCCACCTTCAAGCGCTTGAGGCGTTCCGTACCCACTGCGATTTTGTCAGCGAGCCAGATAAACAGGCCATTTTGGGTGGAACACTCGAACGACTTCTCGCCGGTGCTCGCAGCGTAAACAAGTAGCCCGCAAAGGCGATATAACTGTGATTTAGTAATAGATAACTGCGATTTACTCTACACGGTTCATGTATTTCGACCCTTTTTGAAGACTGATGACCAGCCTTATGACGACTCTGAGCAAGACCCAGCGACTCAGATAGCCGCCTAGCCCTTCTGTCGTGCCCTGTAGCGACCGCCTGCGGCTAGCCCGACTATAACAAGCACCCATGCGCCCGACGTTCCGTCTACCGACCCTTCAGAAGGTGATGAACAGAATCCACCGGATGCTTGTTCTTCGCTAGTGGCAACAGATTCGACGATCTCGCCATCATCTGATTCAGCCGGCTTCGATGCCTCGTCGTTGAGATCAGGATCAGCTGTAGTTTCGATAAACACCGTAGGCTCAACTTCATCGTTAGCTTCGGAATCTGAATTATCATCAGGACCACTTGAACTAGGCGGTGAGGTCAGCAGCTTGTAAGTTGGAGTTGGTTCAGGGTCCGGCGTCGGTGTAGGACCCGGAGTTGGCTCAACATAAGGTTCTGCGCCAATCGACTCACGCCAGAGATTTTCGAGCCCATCGATTCCAAATCCATACACGGCGTCGAGTGCCGCATCGATTCCCAGTCCAGTTCCGAGTGTGGCCAATAATTCTGCCATTTTCTCTTCACCATACTCGTCGATCATATATTTCACGGCACTTCGACCCTGACCATACGCAACCAATGTCAAATTGGGGTCGCCGGGGAACGATCGTAGACCCTTGAGCGGCATTAACCGATCGGTGCCTTCGGCCCATTCGAGGAACCGTTCATACGACACCGTTTGATCGAGGTTCCCGAATTCGGCTAGGCCCTCGTTGAGCCACAATGGCACCGCACCACTTGAACGGGCTGCACGTGCAACTAAGATGTGGGTCATCTCGTGAGTTGCGGTTCCAACGTCAGATCGACCTGCCAGCACGATCACAACACTCTCAGCATCGAACGCTTGTCCTTCAGTAATCAGTTCACGACTACTAGCGAGACTTCTAGAAACAACCGCTTCGATCATCTCGGCGTTATTGTTGTACAGCGTCATAACAATAGGCGTTTCGGCATCAGCGCCGGTCACGGGGCCCATGATTCCTAAAGATTCGATCGCAGCTTCTGCCAATCGCTCTGCTCGGGTGCGCACTGGACCGTGATAGAGAATAGTGACGGCTCCGAGAGTCACTTCGTCCCACTCGAATCGGGCATCATCAAACCGAAAAAATTCGGATTCGGTGAGCATCGTCTCGCCGGTTTCGTCGGTTATCTCAAACCAGTACTTGATCATCGTTCCGGGCGGAATATAGCGATCTCGACTGTTTGT
>JAQCHZ010000014.1 GCA_027618835.1 Chloroflexota bacterium
CTACCTGCACCGTGGACTATCCAAACAGACTCCTCGCCACCTTCGATCTGGTCGAAGCTGGCGCCTATAGCGCGTCCAAGCAGCCGAGCATGCTCCACTGGAACGACATCGTCGTTTTCACCGTGAATGATCAGAACCGGAGTATCGGATCGCGTTATCGCGCGCGGGTGAAATCTCTTTGATGTCGATTCCGTAGATCGACCTCGCCATGAGCTCCATCCCGGGTAGACCGAGTCTGAGCGGTCGTTTGATACCGGTCAAGGAATTTCGTAGGACCAGCGAGAAATCTGCGAACGAGCTGTCGGCGGCGACCGCTCCGAAGTTGTGAGGGTTCGATCCTGCCATGAGCGCAACCGCACCACCTAGCGAGAAGCCTAGAACTCCAATGCGGCTTCGATCGGCGCCCTTGCTGACAAGGAGGTCGGATGCTCCTTGTCAGAAAGGCGTTCGAAAAATCCCGACGATGACATCGTTGCAGGAGAATCGCCTCGTCCTCTCATATCGAACAAAATATTCCGAAGCCACGCTCTCGCTGAGTGCTCGAGCCAAGCCTAGAGTTCCCGTTTTGGCGTCGCTACGGTTCGTGTTGTCGCCATGAACCATGAAGACCCACGAGTGGTTACTGGGAGAGTCGTTGACGCGGGTTGGCTGGGTGAGTGCACTGGGATTATCCAACCCGAGAGCCGGGCGTCGCCCTCACGGCTCGTGAAACTTACATCCTGAAAATCTAATCCCACTGATTCGGGAGTCTCTTCAGGGCGTACACGCGCGGTCTTCGTAAGGCTCGCTGCCATTGCCGACGATGCACCTGCGTAGCCGCCTGCTGCGAGTCCGATGAGTGCGAATGTTGTTTTGATGAATCCCACAGCGACATGTTATCGCCGAACGAGTTCGAGTATCGGCCTTGTGGCGCAGATACGGTCAAGACTTGGTTTCCAGTGAGAGGAATGGAATGAGAGCAAGTCAGATCAGCGCATGGCCATCAAGCCGACAATTGCGCTCAAAAAGCGCTAACGGCTGGGGCTAGGCGACTATCGAATCGACCATAACTAAAACGAAGAACAGCGCCAGGAACAGCAGTGAATACTTGTACAGGCTGGTCGCTGCTGGGCGGTCTGGTGCTTTAGTGAGCTTCAGGGCGTACCACAAGAACGCTAAGCAAAGACCAGACGCACCGATCATGTATATCCAGCTGAGGGCGGGAGAGACCACACCGAAAATTATCGTCAGGACCGACATGATCACGGTGTAGAGCATGATCTGAATCGTCGTGTGCTCCACTCCGCGAACGACCGGCAACATGGGGATGTCGGCTTTGGCGTAGTCATCTTTGATCATGATCGCCAGCGCCCAGAAATGCGGCGGGGTCCAGAAGAACACGATGATGAACATGTACCAAGCTGCAAGGTCTAACGAACCGGTCACGGCTGCATATCCGACGAGAGGTGGGACTGCTCCGGCGGCTCCACCGAGAACGATGTTCTGGGTGGTCGTGCGCTTGAGAATCACCGTGTACAGGCCGAAGTAGAGAATCGTACCCGCTATTGCGAGTGAAGCTGCAAGAACGTTCGTCATTAAAGCCAACAGAACAAACGAAATAATGTTCAGGGCTACTCCGTATATCACGGCGGTAAGGACTGAAATTCTGCCTTCAGCAACAGGTCGGTTTTTCGTACGACCCATCCGCTGGTCAAGTTCGCTTTCGTATGCCATGTTCAGCGATGCTGCTCCGCCAGAGGCGAGTGCTCCACCGATAAGTACTGCAACGATTACTTCAAGCGTCGGGGTTGATCCAGCAGCTAAGAATGCACCGGCAATAGCCGAGACCAGCAATAGCGACATTACGCGCGGTTTCGTGAGTGCGATGAAATCGCCCAGCAAAGTCATCACAGATCCGCTTTGTATTGTTTCGTTAGTAGCCATAAAAGAATGGTAGCTGGTGTGGCTTTATTCCGCCGAACTTCTTGATGCTTCAGCGAGTTCTCGTCCCGGTACTGGGCGAAGCAGTAGTGCGACGATAAACACCATGTCTACCCATGCGAGGGTTGCAAGGCTGAGGTGGCCGGCTCGCGCCCATTCGGCGAATGTGGTCCACGGATTAGCTGCGCCCATGAGCATCTGACTGAAGATGATTACTGCCGATGCCAATGCAGCGAATCTAAGAGCGCCTGAAATGTTCGGTAGTCGCCAAACCTTGTGTCCTGCTAGCAGAACCAAGATGATCGAAACTAACGACAGCACGCGGTGAGTCATGTGGATCCACTCGAACGTCGATTGCGGGATGATGTCTCCTCCACAGAGAGGCCATGATGGGCAGACCGCCCCAGCTTCTTTCCAAACTGCGTAAGAGCCGGAAAGGAGGGCGATTAGAGTAACTATTCCGGCGGTGGCGGAAAGTATTAGGGCGCTTCGATGCTCGTGGCTGACTCTGCCCCACATCCATTTGGACGTTGTTCCTACAATTGAGCTTGGCCTGCCGTACGAGGCAGCAACGAGTGCCATGACGGCGAAGAACACGACTATTTCAGCTAAGAACAGATGAACAGTTCGAATCGCTGGATTGAGGTCGCTAAGAACCACGGCTCCACCAAGACCACCCACGATTGTGATTACGATAAATTCCGCTGTGGCTAACCACGCAACAACCTTGTAAGCACTATGCCTCGTCCATACCAGTATCACTGTGGCAACAATGATTAGTCCTACTAAGGTCCCGACGGTTCGGTGGCTGAATTCGATAAGAACATTGTGAGGTTGCGGGGGGGATAATCGCGGGCCATCGTAAAGGCGGTCGATTGTTTCTTGATCAAGCGGTGGGAATGCCTGCCCGAAACACATTGGCCAGTCAGGACACCCATCACCTGAGCCGGTAACCCGAACAACTCCGCCGAGGGTAATCTGAAGCACTACGCCAATGACCGCAATTGTCATTAGAGTGAGCAGCAATTTGTCTCGCCATATGGGAGATTTGATCGTGTTCTCTTTGGCGGTGCTCTCAGACGAATCCATTGTTATCCACTTTCAGGCTCAGCGATTGACCGTAGTTAATGATCGCGCATAAATTGCCAATTAGGCAGTGAATTCGGGTGTGTTATTTCGAGTCGTAAAGTTTGAAAATCTTATTCGACCCCTAAATAGGGCGGTATGCGATGAGAGTGGCATCGACCAATACTCGGTAGTCGTACACTCGGGGAGGCCAGCAGGTCACGAGAGTAATCTGAGCGTCGTTGGTGCTGCTCAACTTGAGATCATCCTGGTGAATTTGAGTCGTACCGGTGACTCTGTATATGAATTCGGCGTCAGGCGTTTCTAGATACACGTCGACAGGGTCTTGCTTAATCAACTCTGAAATCTCGGGCAGGTGCCGGAATATATTTCCTTCACGAGCGGCGAAACTTTCGAGATGAGCGAAGAACCAGCCGTTGCCTTGCTGACCAGGGAGTGACGTTTCGGGAATGTGCCCAACTGTGTTGTTGGGAGTTTCGTACGATTTCTGATCACCAAGGTCAATGATGTTGAGCTCGGACACTGTCGAATTTACGTTGATTGCCGGGATTCTCATACGAGTAGCGTTCGACGTTGGGTCGAAATCGCGGAACAGGTCAGTCGATAAAATCGGGATGAAATCTTCGGGTATCGATGGCCCACCGAAGGAATCAGATCCCGCCCATTCTGGTTCTGACCAGTACTTCGGATTGAGAAGATTGCCCGGGTAGAGGTTGGCGAACTGCGCTACATCAGGCGATTTCAGTTCGAGTGGTATCGGCTGATCGTCGTCGGTAAGCGGTTGGCGCTGGGGAGCTTCAGCTTCGATGCCTAGATGGCTGTCGAGCGATTCATCTGGAATCGAGTACACAAACTCGGCAATATCTGAACCTGATCGCGACTTAGAGTAGATGTACATGCCCGACACCGCGATTAATACGATTCCTAGCACCGCAACCGAGTACGCTGCGATCGAAGTAATCGTGAATCTAGGTTGTTTCGCTGGGCCAGATTGCTTTTCTGCAATTGGACCGCCGTTTTGTTCAGCCATGCTTATTCCTATACGACTTTCGGGTCGGTACGGATTTTATGGCTAAATGCTATCGGACTCGAGCACCGCGTATGATCGGCTCGTTGACGTGAATTTCGCCATTTCGAATCTTTAGGTTGTATTCACACTCTGGGTTTGTGCATACCCAAGCCTTGTAGTGAACAGCAGCACCTTGAGCTCCGAAGTCGGACAGGGGGACCAATCGACCTTCATCACAATTTATGCACTCCGGCCAGTTGTTGGTTTCCGACATTGTTGCCTCCTCGGGTCATTTGGCCGATGCTATACATATGAGCAGTATTGGCTAAATGCGAATAATAAATATCTCTGCCTGTTCCATCAGTCTAAACTCGATCATGACTAATAGTAGTGGCTGAAAGTAAGTAGTTTTACTGAAATCAGCGGTACATTGGACGTACTGATATGAATATTTTAGGCATCGAAACCAGTTGTGACGAAACGTCGGTCGGCATTGTCGACGGTGACGGTCGTGTTCGCGCCAACGTAATTGCGACGCAGATAGATCTCCACGCTCGGTACGGTGGAATTGTTCCTGAGGTTGCGTCTCGGCAGCACGTGCTCGACATTCGACCCGTGTGCGAGCGGGCAGTCGAAGACGCCGGGCTCGACTGGGGTGATATCGACGCTATTGCTGCAACACATGGTCCTGGACTTGCCGGGTCTCTAATCGTTGGGCTGAACTTCTCCAAGGGATTATCTGCCGCTTTAGATGTTCCACTGATTGGTGTGAACCACATGGATGGTCACGTTTACGGAGCGTGGGCTCGAACCGAAGATCATGAACTCGAGCCATTCCAGGAACTCGTCGGCGAACAGCCGATAATGTGTCTTGTCGTATCAGGCGGGCACACCGAACTAGTGCTGCTCGAAGGCCACGGCAAATTTCGTTTGCTTGGCGAGACTCGAGACGACGCGGCAGGCGAAGCATTCGATAAAGCCGCACGAGTTTTGGGGTTGCGATACCCGGGTGGACCTGAGATTCAGCGCGTCGCCGAAGGGGCTCCTGAAACAGAGCCACTTCCACGTGCGTGGATGCGAGGAACCGACGAATTTTCTTTTAGTGGCTTGAAAACCGCTGTTCTGAATCGAGCTCGCAAATTAGGAATCTACCCACCAAACGGAGCTGACGGTGGAACGGATCCCGATGTTGTTGCAGGACTTGCGAAAGCGTTTCAGGATTCCGTTGTCGATGTGCTGGTTACGAAGACGATTGCTGCGGCAACACGAGAGAACTGCGCCGGCATCGTGTTGGTCGGTGGTGTTGCTGCCAACGGTCCACTTCGTCAAACACTAACGGAAAAATCGCCGCTGCCGGTCGCAATACCGCCGTTCAAGCTGTGTACCGATAACGGTGCAATGATCGCAATGAGCGGGCTGGTCAACTTCCGTAACGGTCGACGTGACGACTGGGATCTAGACGTCATCCCAAGTTTGCGAATTGGGACAAGCTCACTCGATTAGGGTGCCCCGTAACCGTGAGCCGAGACTTTTCGGCGTTCTTCAACTTAGCCCGCCGGATAGTTACGGTATGGCGATTTGGTTCTGCTCGGAACTAATCGACGCTTAGCATCTTCAACGTCGCGTGCGAACTGCATTCCAATTTCTGATTTTCCGCCGATTTCGGCACCAATAGTACTGCCACCCGCAGTATGAAATTCGAGGTGAACTCCGTCCGGCCTAATCCAGTAGTTGCCCATCAAAATTAGCGAGACCACTGCCACGGCAATTGCTGCAAGTACACCGACATTTGAACTAGGAGTCACTTGCCAGACGCCAATAGCTGCAAAGAGACCAACCGTTCCCCACGCCGCACTTCTTCGTGCTCGTGGCCGTCGGGATATTTCAACAGAGCTAATGTCTTTTAGCTGAGCCGATGCGTAAACAGAGTTAGATTCAGATCCGCCTCGGAAGATGATCCTTGCGTGCGTGAGGGTCATCTTCCCGTCGTCGTTTGACTCGAGTTTGGACACAACTCGCTCTCCGGGCAACAGTCCATTTTTAGGACTTGTACTCATTACTTCGGGTTGCACTGAACTTCGGAGACGATCTGTAGTGGTTTCTACTGCCATGTGCCTAATCGTAACGTGTTCGCGGCGCCTTTGGATGCTGGGGATCTGGATGTTCTCTACACAGTGTTCTCTTAGTGCTGTGTTCTGGAGACAGGCTGGAAGTGATTTATACCCCGGGAAGCCTACGCTGACTATCACGAATGCCATGACGGAACATTTCACGATAAAGAGCGATTAACCCTTGTTGATCTTGGGCATTGGAGATTTTCGGAAGCTCGTAATCGAGGCCGAGCGCGATTACCGCTTTTTTAGTAACTGAATTAGCGGCGAGCTTGGGGTGTGATGAGTAGTGCGACAGTGCGAGATTTCTTAATTGCGTGTCTTCTGGGCGACGATCGCTCGGATGTGTCGCCATTGCGAATACAGCAGGCAATATAACGTTTACGACGATTTCGGCAGCGCGCGAAGTTCCAAGCACTGTGATGTTTTCGTTCTTGTCGAACCCGGGCGGCCTGAGCATGTTTGACAGATCTTTTGGCTTACCAGAGTTTTTAACAACTAGTTCAGCTGCGGAGGCGATTCCGCCTTGTTCTGACCAGTAAACTACCAGCTTCGATATCGCCTTGATGCGACCATGTGGCGCGTTCGCAGGTAGACCCCATGGTCTGACCCAGTCTGGTGCGTTTCCTTTTATCGGCATCCGTCTTATTTGACCCGGGACGATTTCGTCATCAGTGCGGAGTCCCGAGGCGTAAAGCAGTAGTTGCTCTAGCTCCCGAGCAGTCTCACACTTGCATGCCATTTGCCAGTCAACCCGACCGCCCACAGCGCTGATATCGAGCAGCAATTTTTGCACTGGTGCTGGAGTGTCTTGGCGTTGATGAGAAATTTCATTTGCCGGGTCTGAAACGTTCGATGCGCGTTTTGAACTACTTTTCCAGTTGAGTGCGAGAAGAAGAATTGTTCCTCCTGTGGATTTCAGCGCTTGCCGGGTGTCGCTAGCGAAAGCAAGCGCCACGACATGCAACACAACACCATCGTCTCGTTCGACCACTGCGTCAGTGCAATCTGGGCCAAGCGATCCGCCCGGCTTACCACCGTAGACGATCTTGTAGATGTGACCATCAACGGACCACGCACATGCGCTCGTTCGAGCCCTGCGTTCCGCCAAGCCTCGTGGAGAATCGCTTCTGGCCCAAGCGTTTTCTTGGAAGGATCGTACTTACGATTCGATTCCTTCAGGATTGTCGGAAACAGCGCCCAAGATTTGTTCGAGACGTACGCGAGCGACTTTGATTCGTTAAGCACAAATGTCGGCGGTCGCTTCACGGCAACCGCCGACATTTGTGGATTCGAAACTATGTACGCCAAGTTGCAACCCGCTCGCCTACGTAAGAAAAACACCGCTGGCGGCAGGTTACGACAAAGCTATAGCGAACTACGAACCCAGCTTGTCATTCTTGTGAGCAGCAACGAATGCACGTGCCTCACCGAGCATCAATTCGGCGATCCCAATACCTGAAGTCTGATCGCCGCCAGCCGTCTTTCCTGCGGCTCGTGCGCGTGTCTCTACATCAAGCGTTGCCGCGATTCGATCTGCGTGATTCGGCTCGCCGGGATGCCCAAGCGACTGCGCAAAATCGTGTGGCCCACCAGTTACGCCTGTTAGACCGGGTACAGCGAGAATGGCGTCGAGATTATCCCACGCCTTCTTGTCTTCGATCTGTGCAACAACAAGCATATTTGCATTCGACCATTTTGCGAATCCGAGCTTGCCACCGTACTTGTCGTCGAGAACCGTCTGGTCGTTGAACTCGGTTCCACGTCCACCGCCCCACGATCGTTTGCCTTCGGTCGGAAACAGGCAAGCGTCGGCGAAAGCCTGTGCTTCCGCACCCGAGTTGATGTGCGGTCCTGTCACTCCCTGAATCCCGCGGTCGAGATACAGGTTGATCTGGTACGCAGCGCTATCTGGTACTCGTGCGATAACCGACATGCCGTAGCCGTTTGCAGTTCGGCAAATGTCATCGATGGCTTCTTCGGGAAAGCCTCCGTGCTCACCGTCGATTGTGATTGCGTCGAAGCCGACGTGGGCTGCCATTTCGATCATGTACAGCGCAGGGTGAGCCAGTGCGAACACGGTCGCCTTTCGACCTTCTTTGTTGGCTTCCAAAATTGAGTTGTTAATCATTTGTGAATTGTTCCTAACTTGATGTGTTTTCCCGGCGAGGGATCAATTGTTTGCTTACTTACTTGAGAAAAATATTACTCTGCGACTAGAACCAAATTATTCAATCGAGATCCGAACGTCGTCGAGCAGAAACCGTGGCTAAGCCACTCAAATACCTCGGACGGTTCCTCCTGCTGAAGTGGTTTTCGCCAGGGGCGGATGCGCGGCGATTTCGGCTTCGTTGAGCTCGAGTCCGAGACCCGGTGCATCGGAAAGTTCGACGTAGCCGTCTTTCTGGCGAGGGAAGCCATCGAGAACAGTGAAATAGTGCTCTGTGTAGAACTCTGCGTGGTACTCCTGAATCTCGAAGTTGATGATCGAAGCATCGAGGTGCATTTCGGCCATTGCTCCAACTGGCGAGCAGACGTTGTGAGGCGCCATTGTGATGTGCTTGGCCTCGGCGATTATCGCTATTTTCTTTAGCTCAGTGATTCCACCGGCATTGGCGATATCGGGCTGCAACACGTCGGCGGCGTGTCGATCAACAATTTCTGCGAACGGGAATTTTGTGTACAGCCGCTCGCCGGTTGCGATCGGGATGTTCACCTTGTTTCGAACTTCCAGTAGCTCGGAAACTCGTTCTTGAGAGACCGGCTCTTCGTAGAAAAGGGGTCGATATTCTTCGAGTCGCTTGCCGATCTGTATAGCGTTCATAACATCGAACTTAGCGTGCGCTTCGACAAGAATGTCGACATTCGGCCCAACAGCTTGTCGAACAGCAGCGACTCGGTCTTCGGCTAATTGCGCTTCTTTAAGAGACAGCTTGTAGTAGTTGTGCTGGCCGAACGGATCGAACTTGAGAGCGGTGTAGCCCATGCCCACAACGATCTTCGCCTCTTCCGCGTTTTGTTCTGCTGTGCCAGGGTTCGAATACCAGCCGTTGGCGTAGACCCGAATGCTCCTGCGGTGCGCACCACCGAGCAACTTCCAAACTGGCTGGTCGAGAATGCGACCTTTGAGATCCCAGAGTGCGATATCGATGCCCGAGATTGCGGTGGACGCTATTCGACCTCCTCGTGCTTGGAAGTCTTGGTACAAGTTCGTCCAGTGAACTTCGGTTTCGAGAGGGTCCTTTCCGATCAGGTGCTTCTCGACCATCCGCTCGATCATGCCCATAACGAGCACGTCGTCTTCCATGGGCGAAGCATCACCGATGCCGTACACGCTCGGATCGTCGGTGTTCAGCTTGACCAGAAGCCAGTTTCGCTGTGCATTGTGGTGGTTCGCTGTGAACCTTCGGAATTCGACTCCAGTAATTGCTGGCATATAACTTTCTCTTAACTGGCTCTTGTCTTGATCGACGCTCGATGCAGGGAGCACGCTATTTGCAAACCGCAATTAAAAAGCAACACTCGCGGCGGGAGTATACGCCGGTTTGAAGCCGATGTTGCCGGTCGATTAGCTCGAACCAACCGACACACCCGATTCTGTTGCGGCTATGATGCGGGTTGCTTCGACTTGCTCAGTGAAGAAACTATTACAGAGAGAAAAAAAACTTTGGCTCGAACTTTTCGCCTCTGGGCACTGTCGGATACGCATGTTGGAACCGAGATTAAATACGGCCGTCGTTCGCTTGAAGAGGTGATCCAGCACGCCGAAGCGTGGCCTAACGCCGATGGACAATCCGGCGGATTCGATATCGCAGTGAACCTTGGCGACTTTTCAGGGTCGCAGCTACCGCCAGATGACGAAGAGGGCGAACTGGTCGTTTCGCAGTACGCATCGGCGAAGCAGCACGGTCGTGAGCATTTTTACGATGTGATCGGAAACCACGATGCTTCGGGTGCCGACGAACCGACCCAATGGTGGTTCCAAAAGTGGATCGACCCGACCGGTGAATGCACAGAATTCTCGGGAATCGACAATTCAGCTCGACCGTATCCGGCCACTGGCACATGGGAGAACTACTCGTTCGAAGTAGGCAATGTCGTGTTCCTAATGATGGCCGATCGAAATGACGGTGGAGCTCCCATTGGTCGAGGCGAGTTCGGCGGATATCCGGCAGGGGCGATTTCGGAAGAGACGTTCCAGTGGTGGACTCAGAAGGTCGCAGAAAACAAAGACAAGATCGTTATTTCAGCTCATCACCACATGATTAAAGAGACGACGGTAGCCTCAGGACTAAACGAGGGTTGCGACGAGGGCTATCACGGTCGCATGCCAGACGGTGGCGCACCCGGGTCATCGTTCATTTACTGGGTGGGTGGTCAAAAAGATTCAGGCCGCATCGAGTCTTTTTTGGAAGCGAACAGCCCTGCAATCGATCTATGGTTGGGCGCTCATACCCACACCCATCCCGACGACACAACCGGTGAGCGATCTCACGTCGAGCAAAAGTGGGGTGCGAACTTCGTGAACGTTTCTGCGGTTACTCGCTATCACGGCCAGCGGAACTCGATTCCGATGAGTCGACTGTTCACGTTTACTGAAGGATCAGATGAAGTTCGGGTGCAGTGCTATTTACATACCGACCAATACGCCGATAAGGGCTGGTACGAACCATCCGAGCGAACAATCAAACTACGCCACAATTTCGAGGCACCATCCAAATGACCGATCAACCTAGGTCAATACAACAACTCTTCGATCTCAAAGGCCGAACCGCCATCGTAACCGGCGGCGGTACGCATCTCGGAACGGCGTTCACTGAAGCCCTTTGCGATCTTGGTGCGAAGGTCTACATTGCTTCTCGGAGAGCCGAACTTTGCGAAGAGGTCTCTGAACGACTTCGTGGTCGAGGCATGGACGTTACGGCGATGGGCTGTGACGTGACCATTGAATCGGAGGTCGATGCGCTGGTCGACAGAGTCATGAACGATAACGGCCGACTTGACATAGCCATTTGCAACGCAGGTGGTTCGTTCACGACGAACTATCCGCCCAATGGCGATATCGAGGAGTTCAGGCGAACACTCGATGTGAACCTAACTGGCACGTACATCACTGCGCAGTCGGCGGGTAGGGCGATGATTCCTGCAAAACGTGGATCGATCGTCACGTTAGGTTCGATTGCTTCAACGCTGGCGATGGACACCCGTATCTATAACTCAGAGTTCAAGCGTTCTGGTCCTCCTTACATCGCCGCAAAAGGTGGTGTGCTGAGCCTGACACGAGCGATGGCTGCAGAGTTTGGCGAACACGGAATTACCGTGAACTGCATTAGTCCCGGACAAATCCCACGGACAGACTCCGACGCCAATCAGGTCGAGACCTTTCGCAAGATGATCCCGCTCCAGCGAACCGGTTTGTCGCAAGACCTAAAAGGCACAGCAGCTTTATTGGCATCAGATGCCGGAGCATGGATCACCGGCCAAGAATTCCGAGTTGATGGCGGCTGGTCGATCTGGTAGCCGATGGCTAGTTTTCTGCTTGACGAAGATTTGGCTGGAATTGTAGAGACGCGACTAATCGAGTTTCCAGCGCTTAGATCAGGCCAGCACTCTTCATCGCAACCCGGATGATCTCACGGTCGGCGTCTGTGGCTGATGGATTCGGCAGGCGAGGAGCACCACCGTCGTAGCCGAGAAGATCCATTGCCGCTTTGATTCCAGCCGCTCCGCGATCTAGGATCTGCTGATCGGCTTCGATGATTCGACTCTGAATTTCCTGCGCTGTTGCAAGATCGCCGTTCATGACGCTTGAGATGATCTGGAGACACTCGGTTGGCGCAACGTTTCCGAACATCAGGCACGCACCATTCGCTCCAATAGCGCTCATAGCGAGAAGCAATAGACCGTTTCCGAGCCAGAACGGCTTGTCAGTCGTTACGAAGTTACGGACTCTTGCCTCGAACCGAACGTTGCCCGAAGCTATGTAGCCCCAGACGTTATCGATATCCACGAGTTCGCCGATCACTTCAGGCTCGGCACCAACTGGTGCCGCTCCCCCAGCAAACATGCCGGGAGCCATCTGGTGAATGATCACGACAGGAGCTGGAACCCGCGGCACGACCTGCTCGAAGTAGCCAGTGACGTTCTTCGTGAGTCGTGGGATTCGAATGCGAATCATCTCAGCGCCGGCTTTGACCAAATCTTCCGCCAAACGAATCGAATCGGTGACGGACGAGCTGTCGACTCCTCCAACGATGAACTTCTCGCCGTTTCGAGCGTTGTTCACAGTGCGAACAATTTCGAGTCGTTCTGCTTCCGACAAAAACTGCTCTTCGCCGTTTTCTGAATTCAGTACAAATCCCGAAAGCGGAGTTTTAAGCCACTTTTCTACGTTTCTTTCGATAGCGGCGTAATCGACCGAATCGTCTGCCTTTAATGGCGTAGGACTTGGTGCAACAACGATTGGATTGGAACTTGGAATTGGCATGTGATTAGATTTTTCAGAGGGTTCATGGGAGGTGGACTTCAAGTATGTCCGAACTCGATGTCGACCGCTGAACGATCTCCCTGTTGAACGATAGATACTGAACTAAATTCGGCACGATAAATTTCGATAGTTGGCAAATAAGACCGTCCGGTCGCAAGAAAGCCCGAATAGCGCTCAACCAATCGAGCTATGCAAGATCGCCGTCACGAAGAAAAGGAACCCTTGGTTCTTACTGGTCGATCACACTTCCGTCGGCGTGAAGACGTGTAATTACTTCCCGCGGCTTCTCAGGGCACATCTCAACTGCGTTCGGCTTCAGATCAAGTCCGATGCCAGGCGCATCCGAGATCACCAGATAGCCGTTGCCGTCGTGTTGTGCCATTCCTGTGACCATGTTGCTCTTCGGCGCAACGTCTTCACCGATCGGGTACTCCTGCAATGCAAAGTTCGGTGCGGTTGCTGCGATTTGCAGGCAGGCAGCAGTCGATACCGGCGAAAGCGGATTATGCGGCACAACTCCTACGTGACGAGCCTCAGCAAGAGCAGCGATCTTACGCGCACCTGAAATACCGCCAACCAAACAAACATCCGGTCTGATGTACTGCACTGCGTTTCGCGAGAGCGCCATCTCGAATTCCCAGATCGACGTGAATCTCTCGCCGGTTGCGATAGGTATGTTGATCTTATCAGCGACGTACGCCATCTCATCGAAGTTGTCCGGAGTTACAGGGTCCTCAAAGAAGTATGGGTGGAATTCTTCGATTCCGAGACCAAGCTGAACTGCTTCGGTCGGGGTCATCCGACGATGAATTTCGATACACAGGTCGACCCCCGTTCCGACTGCCTCGCGGTAGCCGCGTACGGTTTCGATCGCGTCGCCAATTTTATCGGCGTGAGTTTTGAAATAAGGAACGTCGCGATCTTCGTCCAAGAACGGAGTCAGGTGACCCACAGCCGTGAAGCCTTGTTCCTTCGCATCGACGATTCCATCGGTCAGAACCTGAGTTGTATCGCCGAACACGTGATAGTAAACGCGCGCCTTGTCACGAACCTTGCCGCCTAATAGCTGATGAACCGGGGTGTCAAAGTGCTTACCCATGATGTCCCAAAGAGCGATGTCGATTGCACTCAGCGCACCCATAATCGCTGCCCCTCGGAAGTGCGAAAAGCGGTACATGTACTGCCAGTGATGCTCGATACGGAGTGGGTCTTCTCCAACGAGGTATCGACCAAATTTCTCGATAGCCGACTGCGAAGCCTCTAAAAAGCCCCACGCACCCGATTCACCCAGACCAGTAATTCCAGCGTCGGTTTCGACCTGCACCAAAAGGTATCGGTCGAGCATCAATGGAGTGACTTTAGTGATTTTCATGGAAGCAAACACCGTTTTCTGTAGGCGGCAAATGCTTCCTACGATCGTGAAAGAGTTTTTGGTCGGTCTGTTGGCAGCGATATTATGCTCGCTAGAACATTTTCGCTACGGGAGACCACTTATGCGCTCAGTCGAGTGGACGTGTGGAGACTTTTCCAGCGAACTCTTCGGTTATGTAGAGAGTCGAGTCAGTTGTGAGAAGGCTGGTTGGCGAAACAACATTATCGGCAAACACCGTTGTCTCACTCCCATTCCAGATAAGGACTCGTCCGGGCAAGGATTTGGCATTTTTACTAAAATCTCCCCCCTCGAGAACTTTCTCCGTATCTGATGAGAATTCCGCTATGTAGAGAGTGCCGTCGGGTCCAAATGTAATGTCGGTGACAGTGGTGAGCCCAGTGACAAACGGCTCAGCTTCTCCCTGGTCCAACGCATCTCCATCACCGTTTAGGTCTTCCACTCGCCATACAGCGGCCTCTCCGGCAGGATATGGATAGCCTGTCAGCGTACCGACGTAGATGGCACCATCAGGACCACGTGCTATCCCAGTTGGAACCACCTCAACTGCCGCTGTCTGATCCGGGATGGCAAAATTATAGAACACCACATAGTCACGAATATTGCCGTCTAGGTCGACTGCTCGAAGAGAGTTTCCGCCGGGGTCCGACACAATCCACCCACCGACTTCAGGCGCGTTGACCATGTCATACGGGTTGGAGAATCGGTTATCAAGCGGAGCCCATCCATCGGTTATCGGCGTCACAGGCTCGTATCCGGCATCATCTGTGGTGCGGTACATCCGCGCTGACTGTTCGCCAATATATTCGCCCACGATGAAATACACCTCCCCGTTGAGAAGGCTGATCGCTGACGGACCGGCTTGGTATGCCCCTTCAGGACCTGTTTTGAGCGAAAATGGCAGGCCTTTGGCGATCGGAATTACTTCGCCGTCATCTGTGACTTTGAGCAACCGACCTCGACCTGATTCTGCGGTCAGCAGGTTCCCGTCCTGGTCAAAAGCGAGTCAGCGTGGCGAACTAAGTCCTTCAGCCACAATCCCATCATCATCGACTGAACCGCTACCGCACGCCACCGAAGCAGCGACTATAAGGAGAGAAGCGATGATCGCTATTTGGCCCACTGATAGATGAAGGTTCCGTGCGGCTGACTTTAGATATGAATTCATGGTTTCGAGAGCCATATTATTTGGAAGTGTGTGCCACTGCTTGAAGTGATACCGATGGTAGTTAATATACTGGTCATTACGACCGGTTGGCCGGTTGGATTGGAGGATTGAGTGACTTTGCGGGCAAGCCATTTCACCCGATCTATGCTCCTGAATTTTTACGGATTTTGTTTGTTTTTATCCGAGTAGGAATTGGCTGGCCACCACTACGCTCGGCGCAAGTCTTTCGAAAGTAGAAGTGCTACACCCGCCACCGGGGTTCCGAGCATGGCGCTGATTACGAGCGCTTCCTCGTTCCCGAGCCACTCAGCGACCGCTCCACCAAACAGCCAACCGAGCGGGAACGTGTTCATCGCAAGTACATAAAGGCTCATCACCCGTCCACGCATTTTCTCGGTTGCGGCTTGCTGGAACATCGTCAGCACAGAAGTCACCCACGGCATTGAGATCAGCCCCATGGCGAACAGTACGCCGAGGCTTAGAGGGAGCGAACGTGAGAAGCCGAAAATGACCATGCCGATGTCCCAAACGGTTCCCATGATGAGCATCACATAAGCGTGCCTGCGATGAATTCCGTATATAGAAACGAACACGGCACCTATCAGCGTTCCTGCACCGAAGACTCCACCCATAATTCCGAATCCAGATGCGCCAATATCGAGCACGTCTTCTGCATACACGGGCATCAGGGCGAAAATCGCCACACCGAATAAATTTTGAGCGATTACGAGAAGCGTCAACCAGAGAAGCGGCGGTGTGTCGCGGGCGTACTTGAGACCTTCCACGAACTGACTGGCGAGTGACGGATTTGTTTCGCCATCGGGAATTGCGGGACGTTCCGCTTCGTGCACTCGTAAGAGCAGAAGCAGTCCAAATACGTTCCCTCCAACGACGAGCCAGTAGACAGTATGTGCACCAGAAGCCGCAATTACGAAACCGACGATCACCGGGCCAAGCATTTCGCCGGTGGTTTGAGCGACGGCCAAAATACCGTTAGCGTTTACGAGTCGGTCTGATTTCACGATATCGGCGATCAGGGCGTAGAACGCGGGACCGTACAGTGCGGCGCCAATGCCTCCGATCACAGAAACCGCGATCATGTGCCAAGCGACCAGTAGTTCAGTTGAGATAAGGATCGCAGTAACCGCAGATGCAGCGGCGATTAACGCTCCGGCTCCTATCATCAGGTTTCTTCGACCGAATCGATCGGATATGACTCCGCCCATCAGCGCGAATGCTAGAACCGGGATGGCGCGTACCCCTGCGACTAGCCCAATCCACAGCTGCGATTGGGTTAGTTCAAAGACTACCCACGAACTCGCCGTGCCACGCATAAATATGCCGAGGTCGAACGTCGCCTGACTAATAACGAGGGCGCGAAACTGGGCGTCGGAAAGGACATCTGCCGCTTTTGGTCGAAATCTCATTTACTTGACTGCAGCGACGAGATTTTCGAGCACGATAGCGACACCGTGATCGTCGTTGGACGCAGTATCGTATTTGGCGAGCGATTTGATCTCCGGAATTGCGTTCGCAACCGCTACCGACCATCCGCAATCACGTGTGAGATCGATGTCGACGTAGTCATCTCCGAATGAAAGCACGTCAGCCAGCGGAATGCTCGCAGACTTCAGTAGATCAGCCACCGCACCAGATTTACTCGCCTTTGTAGGAACAACGTTCAGGAATTGCAGTCTTGCTGCTCGAATCACACCTGTTTCAGTGGAGAGCTCGTTTTCCAACATGTCCGCGATGGTTTCTAAGTTTTGATTCATACCGTTGATCGAAATCTTCACTGGTTCAAGTCGTAAAGCTTCTTCGAACGACACGACCATGGTGGGCGTTGCCATGTTGAATGCCCATAGTTCGTTTATGTCATCGTCGTGATTGACTGCGAACCGGTCACCGTCAATCTCTAGCGTCATACGCGCCCACGGTGCGTGTTCATTCGCTAGCCGCCAGCAAATACGAGCATCTTCTAAACTCATCTCGCGCTTCATAAACCCAGTTAGCCCCGCTTTGCCTTGTGCGATCGTGCCGTTCATCTGAACTATTGAAGTGATTTCGAGAATGTCTTCGCCAACCAGCGTGGGCAAAACTCGTTCGGGGCGCGACGTGGCGATAACCATCGGTATGCCAATGGCGTGAACCGAATGCAGAGCAGTACGAGTTCGGTCGTCGATACGAGCGTTCGAGTTGAGGGTCGTCTCATCGAGATCCATGGCGATCGCCTTGGGGGAGGATGAGGAGAAGTCGGGAAGATTCATTCTGAGTTACTGGCTGAGTTGCTAGATGAGCTATCGGTCGCAGGATCGTTTGCGGGATGCGTTGATTTGGTGGATTTACGAAGTAAGGCTGGCCATTTGAGGGCTGCAAATACGGTAGCTGTTAATCCGATAGCACCCAGCGTACCGATCATCGCTGCCGAGCCAATATCTTCTGATATCCACCCGCCAAGCAAAAGCCCCAATGGCAAACCGTATATGCCGAGCGACCTGATTCCCATCACGCGTCCTCGGGTTTCTGCTGGTGCGGATCGTAGTAACCCGACAACCATTCCGACGAACGTCGCACCACCGCTGAATCCCCAAAAAACGAGTATCAGGGCGAATAGCCAGAGCGGAGGTACGAGCGCGAGGGTGAGCATTAGCGCGTGCCATATCAACGATCCGACGATCATTATTCGCGCAGGGTTACTTACGTTCGGTCGCAGACCGATTGCCAACGCACCGGCGAGCGCACCGATCGATGCTGAAGCCGCCAATAAGCCGATTCTGGTTCCACCTAGACCGAACAGTTCATCGCCAATAACCGTCATCAGCCCATTAACGATAGGGAACGCCGTGAATTCGATGAGGAACGAGAAGAAGATCAGCCCGGGAAGCAATTCGCTTTGTCTCACATAGCGAAATCCCTCACGTAGACCCGTTCTAATGCTTTCAGCATGGACAGTGTTAGCCACAACTCTCGATGTGACCTTGAGCGATGCGAGCGTCGCCAGCAGGTAAAGAACTGTTATTGCCAAATAAGCCCAATCAAGACCGAGCGTTGCAAAAATCGTTCCACCGGCAATCGAGCCGACCACTCTTGCGCCGTCTAGCGTCGAGCGAGAAAGTCCTATTGCACCGTGAAGCGAGTGAGCAGGAACAACGTCGGCAGTCAGTGCTTGAACGAGCACAAGATCGAGCATCCGAACCATGCTGCCCAAAGTGACGATTACGTAGGCATGCCACAGTTCGAGGGTATCTGTGAAGACGAGAATCGTGAGTACGATTGCCAAAACCGCACCGAATACTCGCACCCAAACTTGCAATTTCTTGCGGTCGAACCGGTCGACCATTAATCCATAAAGCGGACCCAGCAATGTTCCTGCGAATTTGAGAGCGCCGATTAGTCCGACGAGCATAGGCGAGCCGGTGTCGCGTAGAACGAACATCGCCAGAACGATGATCTCCATTTCGATCGCCCATAGGCTGAGCGCTTCTGAAGACCACACGAACTTGTAGTCGCCGTATCGCAAAACGCTAAACGGGTTAAATCCTGTGCCACACGTCGAGTCACCAGATATTTCATCTTGCGTGACAGTTGATTCAGAGTGTGGAGGTTTTACCATCGGCGCGATTTTGTCATGCCGTGATAGGAATCAGGGAAGCGTACTCGTTAACGAGCTTTCCGCACCGCTGGCGTGAGAATTATTGCTGAACCTGCAACAGTCAAGCCACCGGCAATCCCGAGGAACAGTGTCGGTGCTATTCCGATTGTTTCGATTCCGACTCCCCCCAAAATCCATCCCAGTTGGTGTGTGAGTACGACCATGAAGTACAGACTCATTACTCGACCCCGCATTTCCGCGGACGCCGTAGTCTGTAAAAGCACTGGCACGGAAATCATCCAAGCCGAGAACGCTAGTCCCAGCAAGACCATAGAAATTCCCGTGATGACAACGTTTGGAGCGATTGCAAACAATCCGATAGACGCGTTGAACAGCAATATCCCGAATATTAGAAGGTAGCCTTTTCTGATTTTTGAGCTTAGGGCGAACAGCACTGCCGACCCGATCAATGCGCCGACGCCGTTAAGGCCAAGGATCACTCCGTACCCGAACTCGCCAAGCCCAAGTTCATCTTGAACTTTTACCGGAATTGCCGGTTGGTACGTACCCATAAAAAGAGCGCTCGAACCAATAATCAACAACGCCCGTATGATCGGCGTGCGGTATGAGTACGCTAGTCCGTCTTTGATGTCGGAAATCATATTTCTGCCACTGGGTACTGATACGTACCGAGTTTTCACGGAGAAAATCATCAGCGCTGAAAAACCGTATAAACCAGCTAGGGCATAAAACGCCATGTCATGACCGAGCAGAAGCAAAAGACCACCGACGCTTGGACCAGCGATCGTCGCTGTCATCGATATTCCGGTGTTGAGGCTAGAAGCCGAGACGAGTCGCTCTCGACCTACTACGTCAACTGCGAATGCCTGACTCGTCGGGTTGTGTAAGGCAAACATTGATCCCGTAACGAGCGAGATTGGAATCAGGTGCCACCACTCGAACAGATCGGTAGTTAGTAGCACGGCAGTAAGGAACGCCATTGAGGTGATGACGAGTTTGGTTCGCCAGAGTAATTGCCACCGTTCGGTTCTATCAGCCAGTGCACCGCCGATCAGGGACATAGAAATTATCGCTATTCCGGGCATTGCGTTTACGAGGCCCATCAGCATTGGCGAATCGGTGCGTTCCAGCACGATCCACGCTTGAGCCATGTTTCGTATCTGATAGCCAGCGAATGTAGCTAGGTTCGATAGGATCAGCAGGCGATAGTCGCGGATCGTCAGGATGCTGAATGCTCCACCTGAGTTCGATCTTGGGGCGGGAATGACTGATTCTTCAACAGTCTTCGACCCAGCCGTATTTACGCTGTTTTCTGGCAGGACTATCTCTTAAACGGGATGCGACCCGCAGGAATGGACATATTCGAAAAATCCAATATGTCACCGTGAATTGCCGGTTGATATAGCGAATGCTGATGAAGCTAATGGACGTGTGTGCGTGCGCCCGAACACGCACCCTCGCACGTGACACGCGCATGTAGCGCGAGAAATTCAAGGCATCACTGAGTCGTCGAATATCACTTGATTGCAGAAATCCCAACTTGGCGAGTTGTAATTCGACTCTCGTTCGGGTGACTCTGCGATTTAGTGCTTCACGATGAACGGTTCAAGCAACGCTTCGTTGATTTCAACACCTATTCCTGGTCGATCGGGGAGTGTGAACCCTCCATCGGCATAGCTCCAAGCTGAATCCGATGCTTTGTCGAGACGATCTGATAGACCGCCCTGGAATTCCTGAAGGTATTCGGGCGGGGCAACGGCGGCGCATTGAAGAGTCGCAGCTTGGAACACCGAAACGCCAGTTCCCATGTGCGGGGTGGTCTTAATTCCAGCCTTAGCGGCGATGTCCATCTGGGCCATGTAGTCGGTGAAACCGGTTCGCCCGATATCAGGCTGGTACACGTCGAGAGCTCGAGGTTGCTGCACCCATTGCTCCATTTGATAGCGAGACCTGAAATGCTCACCAAGAGCGATGTCGGCACCCGGTTTTTTAACGAGTTCCTGATGGCCAATAAGATCTTCTGGTTGGAGCGGACACTCGAAGAAACGTACATTTCGTTTGCCGTATTCCAACTTTCCTATTTCAGCGGATTCGTGCGAGCCCATCCACAACGTGTCGACCATCCACTGCTCAAGCTCTGGAGCGCCTGCAATTAATCCGTCAAGCTCAGCGGTTCCGGCTTCGACGTCGGCAGTAAGGAATATTTTTGCTCCACGTAGCCCCGTATCGATCCACGTTTTTACGTGCTCAATTCTTTCGTCGAGAGTAGCGCGTCGGACACCTGACAAGTACACGTCGAACTGGCTTCGGGGGTTCGGATCAAGTAGTGCGGCTACCGGAGATTGCTCACGTTTACCGATGGCATCCCATATTGCAATGTCGATGGCGGCTAGGGCATCGAGCCAGTATCCCGACGAGTAGCCACGCCCGCGTTGTGTGTCGTAAAGGAAATCCCATAGTGCTCTGGGATTCTCGTATTCCTGTCCTTCAATCATCTGAGCAAGGATGTTGTTCACTATGAGGGTTACCACCTCTGGGCCTATTCCGGCGTTCGCTTCGCCCCAGCCGACTGTTCCATCGGAGAGAGTCACTTTTACGAGGGGAGTTTCGATGTTGAGAGCATAGACGGTCTGCCATCCTTGCTTGAACTCGAACCGTTCGGTTTGGCGATCGCCTTCGTTCGCTCGGTAAGTCTCCCAGTACGAAGCAGTGTTCTTGAAAGCTAGGTGAATCGATTCGACTGACTTGACGCTGAAGCTTGTGTTAATCGGCATTTGGAGTCTCGATCCGCCGGAATTGTTCTTGAAACCCGTGGCGAATACAGAGGTGAAGTTTGGAATTGAGCATCGGAAGTTTACCCATAGGGAATGTGCGTTGGTAGTAATAGCGACGATGTTTTGCACTTACCGTGAACCGTGCTAAAACTATATTAACGGACGTTGACTTTTCATATCAGACGTGTATATTTTCCGACTGCTTACGTTGGTGGGATTGGGTAGGTTTTTACTATTCAAACGCCGCGTAACAGGGCAATTACTAAGCCGAGGCACGGCTGGCAACGAGTTGAAAGGTTTTCCTTTCACTAGAGTTGCCGGGCAGACCTTGGTGATAGAAAAGGGTAGATTTTCTCTTGAAAATTCACCTTTCTTATTTGGCCTTTCGGAGGAAATAGTATGAATCTTAGTTTGAACAAGAAATGGGCACCAGTGTTTTTAGCACTGGCAAGCTTGCTCCTTGTTGCTGCAATCGCCTGTGGCGGTGACAGTGACGATGGTGACAGCGGCTCATCAGCTGGTGGTGGGGCAGCAGCAGCAGCAGCTACCGCCGCTCCAGCAGCTACTGCGGCTCCAGCAGCTACTGCGAAGCCTGCTGCCAGCGGTGGTACCAGTGACGCAGCAGCTAAAGCAGCACCAGCCGCAACAGTGGCAAAGGGTGCGGCAGCAGCTGCTACCAAGGCACCCAATGTAACGGGTGGACCTGAAGGCTCACTAGTACGGGCATTCCGTACTCTTGAATCTGTCTATGGTATTGGCTATGTAGGCCCTTACCGCGATTCAGCAACGAACCAACTTGGTGGTGTTGAAGAGTCACTCTTCAACTTCGAAAACGGTAACCCAATGAATCCGTTCCTTCTGGACACATGGGAAATTGACGCTGCTGGTACACGTGCACGAATGACTCTTAAAAAGGGTCTGAAATTCCAGAGCCCAATCGGCTATGAAAACAAAGACTTCGGTGAGCTTGACGCTGCCGAGCTTGTCGAGTGGTTCAACCGCTCGAACGCAACGACGAACCCTGAGTCCACATATGGTGACGCTGGTGATTTCGCTGCAATCTTCTTGGAAGCTAAAGTTGTTGACCAGTACACGATCGAAATCGGTCTTGTATCTCCGGTTTACTACTGCCTGCCGGTATCTCAGTTCGGTTGTCTTTCAGCCGCACGTGGTCCGCACAAGGTAACGTCTGCAGACACAGAAGGTGTTGAGTGGGCTCGAGCCCACCACGTTGGTACAGGTCCTTACGTACAGGGCGCCTGCACACCAGGTGACCGCTGCACAGTTCACGCAGTATCAGATCACTGGCGAAAGGTTGGTAACGTTGCATCAATTACAGGAATTCAGGTTCCTGAAGCAACAACCCAAATCGCTATGCTCAAGAACGGCGCGATTGACATGACCGTGCTTGACTACAAGCTCCTCCCAGACGTGATTGCCGACGGCTTCACATTCTTGGAGACCATGCCTGGTGGTTTCGTTGGTCAGTCAATTCTCTTCCCAGGAAACCTCTGGGAGCACTCGCACGCTCGAACTAGCGAGCCTCTGGCGCCATGGGACAGTCCTCCTCTTGAGAAGGACTACCCTTGGATCGGTAACCCTTGGGGAACTCAGGGTGACACTTGTACAGATGGTGATGGTGTAGGCCGCACTCTCTGTGGCAACGCTCCTTACACGGACGTTGACAATGCTGCTGGTATCGACGACATGGAACAGGCTCGACTCGTTCGACTTGCTCTTTCGATCGCTATCGACCGTGGTGCAATCAATGACGTTCTTTTGAACGGTATTGGTACTCCGATTTACTCTGAGTACATGGGTCCTGAGTACCCTGGATGGGACGCTTCCCGCGAGACCGGTTGTTGGGACTGGGTCGGTGGAACAATCTCTTGCTCAGGTACGATGCAAAGTGTTCCTTGGGAAATCGCTGATGGTGACCTAACGGTTGCTGGCGACTTGCTGACCACTGCTGGTTACCCACTAGTAAGTGGTAAGCGTCAAGGCTTTGAGCCTTTGACTCTCCAGGCCTACTCCGCTGAAGCAGGACCTGTTGGTCTTGAAGTAGCTGACACTGTCATGTCCGACTGGTCCCGTCTCGGTATCGAGATCTCTGGTCTGATAGAGGACTACGGTGGAGTGATCAGCCCACGAATGCGACAGCGCATTCAGTACTTACCTGTTCTAAAGAACGGTGACGTTCACTCGAACGTATACCCAATCGACTGGCCGATGCCTACGGTGGATACATCGTCGTCACGACCTGGTTGGGGTGTTGGTTTCGAGTCACAGGCTGGTGCGAAGTGGTTGTTCGAAATTCTTGGTGAAAAGGACGCTAGCGTCCGAGCTGAGAAGCACCTGAATTGGGTTGACTACAGCATGTACTGGCTGCAATACGCCGGTGTATTCCAGGTTCCTAAAGGAATCGTTGTAAACGACCGAATCAAGTCATGGGACGGCTACCAGCAGCACTACTCAAACGTGTCTGGTAACCCTGAGTTCATTGAACTCAACTAAGGGTCAATGCTCTTAGGAAGCAACTAACTTGCTTACTTAGACGGGGGTCGGATTTTCCGGCCCCCGTCTTTATTTAAACGTGATTTGTAACGAAGTTTGGATTCAGCGCAATTAGTAGGTGCGCTGAACTGGCAATTACGTTAGTTAGTGGTCGTTGACATAGATCATGCAGAATGCTAAATTTCCGCTGCGCTTACAGTGTTATGAAGTCACTTATTGACTTGATTTCGAGTAAGATGCGTTTCTGCATGGAGAGTCGGCAGACCACATGGCGAATGGGCCGTTGTGGAACAATTTCGGAAGTACTTAATAAATGGCTAATTTTCTAGCAAGACGATTCCTATCTTCGTTGATCTCTGTGATTGGGGCAACGTGGGCGATTTTCATCTTGATCCAATTCCACAGTGACCCACGTGAGTTGTTCGTTCCGGACTCCGGATTTGGCATTACTCAAGAACAGTGGGAAAATCTGGGCGAACGAATGGGGTTGAATGACCCACTTTGGAAGCAGTACGTCAATTGGATAGGTAACACCCTTAGAGGTGACCTTGGTGTATCCCTTGCTCGTGACCGTGCAGTTGTCGATCTGATCAAGGGCAAGATTGGTGCAACGGTGCAACTTGCTGTTGGTGGTTGGATATTTGCGATTGCCCTAGGTATTCCGATGGGGGTGTTAGCTGCAGTAAAGCGCGGCACTTTCTGGGACTATTTCGGCAGAATGATGGCCATCGTCGGTCAAGCGGCTCCGCCGTTCGTGACGGCTCTGGTGGCAATCTGGATCTTCGCTGTTTGGCTTGATTGGCTGCCGGCCGGAGGACGCTCACCTGATTTCAATTGGAAGGAATACATTCTTCCATGTATGGCTCTCGGTTGGGGTGCTGCGGCTAGCCTTATGCGCCTTACCCGTTCTTCAATGCTTGAAGTTATGGACTCGGAGTACATCCGTCTTGCTCGAGCCAAGGGCGTTGGCTGGAACTTGGTCATCTACAAGCACGCTTTGCGTAACGCATTGATCGCCCCGGTAACTTCGGCTCTATTAGTGTTCTCGGGCTGGTTGAACGGTGCGCTGGTTGTCGAGATCGTGTTCTCGTGGCCTGGCATCGGTTACGACGCTTTGTTCCGTGCGGTAAACGACAACGACTTCCCGTTATTGCTCGGAACAGTGTTCATATTCATTCTGATCTATTTGGTGTTTGCAACTCTGGCCGATATTGCATACACACTAATCGACCCCCGAGTACGTCTCGGCAACTCTGCGGACTAACGAGGAGTACTCATGACAACATCTGAAACACAGGGCGAGGTTCAGCACGTCGATTCGGCGACGCTGGACGCTCCGCTCAATCCGGTAATTGTTAACAGGTCAGTTCTCGGCAAATTCTGGTACATAATGCGCAAATACCCGGTTCTACCGACATTTGTGCTGGCTCTACTGGTGCTTGCTGCAATTATTGGTCCGACAATCGCTCCCTACGATCGCGATATTGGACCGATCGGTGACCGCCACTTAGGTATGTTCCAGACTTCTAAGCTTGCGCCTGAAGACCGTGACGCTCCGAAATATGGACTTTGGCCAGATGGGTACCACCTATTCGGATCCGACCATATTGGTCGAGACGTCTTCACACGTGTTCTGCACGGTGCTCGCGTATCGATGCAGGTGGTACTGGTTTCGCTGGTGCTAGGTATGTTTATCGGTGTGTCACTCGGTATGATTTCCGGCTACTACGGTGGCCTGGTCGACGAGGTGATCACTAGAATTGTTGATATTTGGTATGCGATGCCATTCCTGATGGTCGCACTAATCGTGGTGCTGATTTTCGGGCGTGGCTTAACCGTGCTCCTGTTCGTGCTCGCCCTTGTGGCATGGGCAGGTTTCGTGAGGGTTATTCGTGCACAGATATTGGTGCTGAAACAGCTGGACTATATTTCGGCTGCCCGTGTAAACGGTGCTTCCGACTTCCGAATACTGTTCAAGCACTTGCTGCCGGGAATCCTTAACACAGCCATTGTTGTTGGAACGCTGAACACTTCTGGTCTGATCCTTTCAGAATCGGTGCTCAGTTTCGTTGGTGCTGGTATTCAGCCACCAACTCCGGCATGGGGTGTTATGACGAACGAAGGTCGAGACTATCTCTCGATCGCAGCTCACCAGGTGTTAGTGCCGTCTGCAGCCATCTTCCTGGTTGTGATATCGCTAAACTTCTTGGGTGACTGGCTGCGTGACCGTCTGGACCCACGATTGCGACAGATCGACTAGGTTCTCCTAGTAAGAATCGAATTCAAAAACGCCCTCGGCACAAAAGCCGAGGGCGTTTTTTATTGTTTGAACTTTTGATAGCGAACCGTTGGAGATCGCCATCAAAACAACGGGTAGACACGTGGAATTGCTGAATCTGTATTCATGGCGGACTGATCCGTCACTTTCGATCACACGTGATCAGCTTGTCCTGTGACATTCGTATCGAACACGTTGTTACTGGGTGCTGATTCATGTCGATCAAGGGTCGTCAGGTCGTTCTAAAGCCCTCCGCGGACAAGCGCTGCATTCACTCCAATTTCAGCCTGCCGGTGGCTGTATCGCCGCTTTAGAGCAAGCCGTAGGCATTCATGCGAAGCGCTGGATTGCAAGCCAGACAGACGGAAGCGCTTACCGTCATGATGCGGTGCAATCAATTCGATAGCGGTCGCAACATGTGTCGATAGCGATACCCGCATCTCTCAGACGCGACAAGACCGCTCATAATGAGCGGTCTTGCAAACAGATTTGTTGAAGCTGAGTACTACTCGGCGACAACACAGACAGCACCGATGGCGGTGTCACCAGAGAACGCTGAGGTGTAGGTGAAGCAGCCTTCTACTGTGAAGGTATGGTCGAAGCTAGGATCTTCTTTGTCGAACGGTCCTCTGTGAAGGTCGCCAGAGTCCCATTCTTCAGCCTGACCTGGGTCGGATGTTGAACTACTCGCTGATTTTCGATCATGACCCCAACGGACGGTTGAACCAACAGCAATCTTGATGATGGCAGGCTCAAACAAAACGCCTTTAGCCCCTCTCGATGGGATGTCGACTTCGATCACTCCCGTTAGAGCAGGTCCTTCTGGCACTTCCACTTCAAATGCAGCACCCTGAACGATTGCGCTCGAACCGCTACCCGTCGAAACAGTTCCTTGAATTGCCTGTGCGGTAGCAGTTGCATTTCGTTCAGCGTTGGCAACTGCTGCAGCACTCTCCGAATCGATTACAACCTGTACCTGAGCATCAGGGTCACCACCGGCATCGATAACTGCCTGGCGAGTCGCCTGAGCGTTATCAAGCTTGTTCTGTGCCTTCGTAGTCTCAACGATTTGTACCGTTGTTGGTCTGTCCGAACAAGCGGCCGTAATGGTGGTTAGAACGAGTGCCGCAGCCAGAACCAGTATCACACGAGTTCGTATCGACATATATGTCCCCCGAAAACGTAGCGTTTATTTCACGCAGGGTAAGGTTTTTTTCAGTTCAACATCTGCTGAAAGATTCTTCAGAATATTGAACCATTAAATTCAATGTGGCGGAAGGGTAACATGCAGTATTGGATAGACGGGTGCGACTTTGTGAGGTTCTGAGCATTTACCGAGTACTTAAAGATGGCAATGCAGTTCTATCGAGAATTTCGGCGAATCCTAATGACAATCACTCCCGATACCAATGCAATGACGGCTGCAGTGAAGTAGGCGAACTGATAAGCCTCGGCAAACGTGGCGTTCTGTGAATCTTGTCGCCAGTTCAAAAGTGACGTCATCAGAGCGATAGACATCACGGTGCCGATTGTTTGAGAAACTGTGAGTGCTGCCGATGTAGAACCCGCGTGTTCGCTTGGCGTTCCTCGCAAAGTTAGTGCATAAACCGCTGCCTGGTGAATTCCGAACCCTAATCCGAGAACCGCAGTCGATATAACGATTCGGCTCATCTCTGGATCCTCTCCCGCTGTACCGGCCATCACTAATCCGACCGCAGTCAATATGGTTCCGATAAAAGTAATAGGACGATCTCCCGCACGGTCGGCGAGCCAACCGGCGATTCCTGATCCAATAAAGTTCATGCCTGCCATCAGAGCCAATAGCGCCCCGAGCGTAAGTCCGCTTCTTCCCATCACGTCGGCGACATAGAACGGAAATAGGAACCACATTACGAACGAGGCGACAGTCAGCAGCAGATTCGAAAGCGCTCCTGACTTGAAGCCCGAGAACTCTGTTAGGCCAGCAGGAAATATTGTGAATCGTCCACTCTGTTTGCCTTTGGCGAATATCAAACCCAGTACGAATGTGAGAGCGAACAGCGCCAGCGGTAGCGGGGTCAACCAGCCTTCAACTCTGGCGAACGACATGGCAAGTACGAATGCAAAAAGCGTTGCAAACACCGTGAGTGATCCCGGTAGATCGAACCGATGATTCGTACGACCGGGAACCGACTTAGCCAGATTTCCGTTTAGGGCGATCACCGAAGCTATCAGCAACGCGATGCCGATCGGAATACGTGCCCAAAAAATCGCTGGCCAGCCTATTTCCTGGCCTAACAAGCCCCCGCCAAGTGTTCCTGCAAACGTACCGAGTCCCATCGCCCCGAGTGTTACGCCGAGAGCAGCTCCACGTCGGCTGGGTCCAAACGCACGTGCGACAAGCGCAGGGGCGAGTGTGAATAAGATGGCTACGCCGATTCCCTGAGGGATACGTAGAGCGACAATTGGCGAAAGAGAGTCCTGTAACGAGATTAGGCCGACAGCGGTCGTGTACAGCACGATACCCGCAACTAGTGGCCACTTAATGCCGAATCGATCGGCAACACCTCCGGCGACAAAGCCGGTTCCGCTTCGAGCGCCGTGGTACATGATGATTATCAGTTGGACGCTGATTATCGTTTCGTCAAGATCAGATCGAAATCTCGGAAGATTGACGTTGATCGAGAAATCGAGTGCACCAAGAAACAGCGCACCGCTTCCTATCGCTATCGCTAAGATCTGGGCGAATCGGGTGACAGGCTGGCTATGCTGGTTTTTTAGACTCTGTAAAGTCGCTGTGGCGTCAAGGCTTGTAATGTCTAGTGACCGCCGCGGAGCACTGGTGACGAAGTTACTATGTCGATAGTGATGCTCGCAATACTTGCGATATTAGTTCTATCTTGAGCATCCATGAGATTGGTCATAATTCCGAAGCGCTTCTATCGTGAACCTAGTGTCGTAATTATCGCATTTATTCAGCTAGAACCCTCGTATTTCGGCATTGGATTTCGAAGATGTATGAATGTTACCGACTACGATGTATATTCTTCCGGAACTCATCCTCCGTGCTTGTTGTCGACACTTTGTCGCTAGCGGCAAGACCACAAGTTGAAAGCAAAGAAGCAAACAATGGGACACAGCGTCATCTACTACGGCGAGCATGATGGTGCGCGCACGGCCAGAGCGCTGGAGCTTGCGCCTGATGATCTCGACTGGGGAGTTGTTAGCCCTGAAGCGTCCGAGGCTGAACAAGCCGAAGCTCTCGCTGATGCCGTAGCTGTGATCACTAACGGGCTGTCGATAACTACCGATATGTTGTCGAAGATGCCAAAAATGAAACTGCTTCAGGTGATGAGCGCAGGATTCGACAGTCTTGATGTTACCGCCATACGAGAGATGGGTATCGAAGTCTGTAACAACTCCCCGGCGATTGCTCGTTCGGTTGCCGAGCACACCATCGGCATGATGATGATGGTCTACAAACGACTTCCTCAGGGTGTCGACGGGGTGAAGGCTGGCACGTGGCAGAAGCCGGCTAAATCGGGAGAGTTCGGCAAGGTTTATGAGGTATCAGGTCGCACTGTCGGAATTATTGGGCTTGGCAATATAGGAACTTGGGTCGCCAAGATGCTCAAAGGATTTGAAACGACAACTCTTTACACAGACGTACGAGAGTTTTCGACTGAAAAAGAGCAGGAACTGAACGTGACTCGCGTTTCGATGGGCGAACTGCTTGAACGATCTGACATCGTCACGGTTCACGTTCCTCTATCGTCATCGACCACTGGCTTGATGGGACGCCGAGAGTTCGCCGCGATGAAGCCGGACGCGATATTTATCAACACCTGCCGTGGTCCGGTACAAAACGAAGCCGAATTAGTTGATGCGTTGAACGCAGGCGAAATCATGGGGGCTGGGTTGGACGTAACCGAAATCGAGCCCACTCCGCTGAATAGTCCGCTGATGAACATGGACAACGTGGTGTTGACTCCTCATTTGGCGGGATCTTCTCAGGAGAGGGTGGATCGGGCGCTGGAGTTTTCATTTGAGAACGCCCGTCGCGCCTTGAACGGCGAAGAGCTACAAAATCCGGTGCAAGTGCTTGACTAGTGCTCCCCCGGCAAACGGCTCGACTTTATTTGAAAGACCGTCTGGATTGCTGATAGATCTCGACGGTACGGTGCTGCCCGAGAACAACCGACCAACCCACCGTGTTATCGACGCTATCGCAGAAGCATCACGATTGATTCCTGTCGCCGTTGCTTCTGGTCGAGTGCAAGACGATGTCTGTCACTTCGCAAGATTGTTCGGGCTAACTGGCCCTCAGATATCGGATAACGGAGCGACTTTGATCGACCCTGTCACTGGGCGAGCATTGAAACGTCATATTCTTGATCGTGAAACGGCACAACTGGTTGTATCTGACTTAAAAAAATCATCGGATCGTGTTTTGGCTTGTGATGCAGGACGTTTCATAGATGATCCTGACCTCATTAGTGATTGGAAGATCACTATCGTGATGGCGAAGTTTGACTCTGAAGCTGAAGCACGAAAGTGGATCGAACGATTCCCGCCCGACAAAGTAAGTTCCTACGCAACCGTCGATAATCTGGGCCACTGGTACGTGGATTGCACGCCATTGGGAGTGGACAAGGCTACTGGTGCTCGGAATTTCGCCAAAAAAGTTGGTGTCGATGCATCCAAGCTGATGGTGATCGGAGATGGTTGGAACGATTTACCGATGTTCGATGTTGCCGGCACTCGAATAGCGATGAAAGGCGCGCCGCAAGAAATGATCGAAAGGGCTACCGAAGTTGTTCCTAGTATCGACCAAGACGGTGCGGCGTTGGCTATCGAAAAGTACGTGCTGAACCGAAGCTAGTAGTTCCCGTACTGGCTACGTAAGTTCAAGCTCATCGTCGGATTGAATTGCTATTTCGTCGAGCTCATCGATCTCGTCAAGAATGTCGTCATCGTCCACGAACTCGGGGCTCTTGTCAGTACCTCCAGATTGGCGGAACGCTCGAACACCAGCTGCAAGTCCGACCTGCCACACCTTCGTTTCGCGTCGGAGTGTAGTTCGGTATCGATTGCCATACTCGCCAACTTTTCGGAACTTTTTCTGGCGACGTCGTACGAGGGTTTTAGTGTTCTTGCCGGTTAGGGCAGACATCTCACGCATCAGCGCTCTCTTCAGTAGGCGAGCGGCTTCATCTGGCGAACCATGGGCGCCGAGCTCCGGCTCGGGGACGATCTCGTCGACGATCTCCATTTCGACACAGTCGACTGATGTCAGTTTCAACGCCCGAGCGATATCCGCCGCTTTGGTAGGGTCGCTCATTTCCGATTGTGCTCCACGTTCAGGATCTATAGGCGTGTAGATGGCGTTTTCCAGCATGAGCACACGGTCTGCTAGACCGAACGCGAGGGCAGCTTCTGATCCACCTTCGCCGATGAGAATCGAAAGGGTTGGCGTTTTTACTCGGCCCATCTGATCGATCATTCTGGCGATAGCGCTGGCGAGGCCGCGCTGTTCCATCTCTATGCCGAGCTTCGGACCCGGCGAGTCGACGATCGTAACAACGGGGATCTTGAACGTTTCTGCAAGAATCACTCCACGCCGAGCTTTCCGGAATCCACCAGGAGTGATATCTCCAGATCGGGGAGCGGTATTTTCGTTATCACCAGTTGGCGTGATAGTCGATTTTTGCTGGGCGATTATCATCACGCTTTGTCCGCCCAAACGGGCAAGGCCAATAATTACCGATTTATCGTCTGTGTATACGCGGTCACCATGCAATTCGAAGAAATTGGCAAATACGTTGTCGATGTAGAACCTGGCTCGCGGTCTATCGTGACGGCGCGCCAGTTTGACCATATCCCACGCTTCACGAGGGCGGACGGCGACTGTTTCAGCAACCAAGCGACGTGATGATGTGAGTTTGAATTCCGGTGAAATGAGGTCGAGAACAGAGGCGAGTTCGTGTTTCAGGCGGTCGCGCTCGATGATTGCATCGACGTGCCCACGCTTTAAGTACGCTTCTGCGGTGTGTTCGGTGTCGACACGTTTTCCTTCGATCTCACGAAGATCACCAAGCGGCGAAAACCCGATGTGAGATCCAGGCTCTGCAAAGATAATGTCGGCCATCGACGCAAAACTGCCCAGCACTTGGCCTGTAGACGGGTTGCTAAGCGAAACGATGAACGCCTGCCCTTTGTCTCGAAGTGCTCTCGCGGCGAGTGTAGTTTTTGCCATCTGCATTAACGACAGCACACCCTCTTGAATTCGCGCACCACCGGATGTGACCAATGCCACGCACGGCAACTTTTTTCGTGCGGCAAGTTCGAGTGCGAGTGTGACTTTTTCGCCAACAACCACGCCCATTGATCCGCCCAAAAAGCTGGAGTCGAGCACGATTATTACGACTGGCGTGCCGCCGATCAGGCATGTGCCAGTTACGGCAGCTTCAGATAGTCCGGTGCGGGACTGATCTTGGAGCAATCGGACACGGTATGAAATTCGCGGTGAGAACTGGAGTGGGTCGAGCGACTGAATCCACTTACTCGTCTCTTTAAAGCTGCCTTCATCGGCTATGGCGGTGATTCGGCGTCGAGCTGAGATTGTGTAGTGATAGCCGCAAGCAGGGCAGACTCTTAACCGACGGTACTTGGTCGATTCAGAGATATTGGCTCCGCACGACAGGCAAGCTTTACGAGGTTGATCGAGATCGAGAGTGTCGAGTTCTTCCGACAGCTTCGCAATGGCATCTTTGTCCAGCGGCTGATTATCTTCTGACGGAAATAGTGGAGTTACGTTATCTGGCACTTTGGTGCAGGTTGCTCCTGTGTCGAAATGAATCGCTGTGTTGCGACTAGTCCGTATTCATTCTATGCGAACAAACGTTACGGGTAATGTGGTTCGCAACCTGCTAGCGGTTGTGGATGGGTGTGACCCATAGCGGTCTTTGCTTAGTAAAACGGCCTACAGAACCGGTCGTGGTTTGCCGGGTTCGCCGGCGCCTACTACGCCTTCGTCTTCTAGCTCGTCCATCAGGCGTGCTGCCCGTGGGTAGCCGATGCGGAGTCGGCGTTGTAACAGCGAGACCGATAGCGTCTGCTGCGACTGTGAGAGGCTCGCTGCCTGATCGAACAGGGAGTCACCGTCGGTTGCGCGCGATGCCGTACCGCCGTTGTCGGCTCCCGCGTCGTCGAAGCTTACGGTGAGCTCGGGCAAAGGCGGCCCGCCCATGCTCTGCCACGCCGATACAACGCCCTCGATCTCGTGGTCGTTCAAGAACGCTCCCTGAACACGTGCAGGTTTCGGCTTGTCGATTGGCATGTACAGCATGTCGCCACGACCGAGCAGTTTTTCAGCGCCAGTTGAATCAAGAATCGTTCGTGAGTCGATTTGCGACATCACAGCAAATGAAATCCGGCTTGGGAAGTTGGCTTTGATTAATCCGGTTACAACATCGACCGACGGACGCTGTGTTGCGACGACCAGATGCACTCCTGTGGCTCGCCCAAGTTGTGCCAGTCGCACAAGCAGGCGTTCTACATCGCCAGCAGCTGTCAGCATGAGGTCGGCAAGCTCGTCGACGAGAATGACCAAGTAGGGCATCTGGTCGCCCATTTTCTCGTTGTACGAGGCGATGTTTTTCACTGCCGCCTGTTCGAGCTGACGGAATCGACCCATCATTTCGTCGACTAGCGACCGGAGAACGATTACGGCTCGATCGGATTCGGCAATCACAGGGTGATAAAGATGCGGGATGCCTTGATATGGCGTTAGTTCGACTCGCTTGGGGTCGATCATGATTAGCCGAAGTTCGAGCGGTGTCTTGGTCAAGATTAGCCCGGTGATGATGGCATTCATGCACACGCTTTTGCCGGATCCGGTTGATCCAGCGACCAGGGTGTGTGGCATTCGAGAAAGATCAGCCATTACTGGCTCGCCGCCGCTGCCGAGACCGAGCGGGACGGGCAATGCGGCCGTTTTAGCGAACGCTTCCCATTCCGGCGTGTCCATTACTGAACGCAATGTCACTTGAGTGGGGTGTGAGTTTGGCACCTCGATACCAACGACCGATTCGCCCGGAACGGGAGCTTCGAATCGAAGACTCGGAGATGCGAGTGCGAGTGCAATATCTTTTTCACGGTTGAGGATGGTGTCGACTCGGACGCGCTGACCGCCGGTATTTTCTTCCGAACGACCCTTCCATCCGGGGCTGAGTCCGTACATTGTTACGGTCGGCCCTTGTCGAACTTGGTCGACACTAACGTCGATACCGAACTGGCCAAGCGATTCCTCAACAGCGCGACTAGTAGCATCGATTTCTTCTTGGGTGATACCGCCGGGCTTTGCGATCGCCAGCATGTCTCGGTTCGGCAGGTGCCATGGGTATCGCTGGGCTGCTGAGTAGTCGGGAGGTGGAGAGGCAACTTCCTCGGCGGCTTCAACTTCGGTGGGGGTTGGGTAAGCGACGGTTACGGGAGTTGCCGGATCCTGCGGGAGTCGGTCGACGAACTTGGCCAACTCGGATTGCGGAGATGTTTCGTTCGAAGCTGCAGGAGTGGTTTCAGCGTTCGAGGTAGTCGGTGAGGTATTAGCCGTGATGCCCGCGGAAGATGAACTATCTGTGTTTTGAATGGCAGCCAGTGCGACTGCCTCGTTCTCGGCGTCGATCTTCGCCTGAGCCGCCTGATCAGCGTCGTACTCGGCTTTATCGATTTTTTGTATCGCCTTAGCTGCCGCACGATCAGATCGCCATTTTTCTAATTTGATAGATAGCGTACGCAGTCCGCCAACGATCACTGCGTAAACGGTAATGAACACTCCGCCAAGTTTTGCGCCTGATCGTTTAGCCCAACTCGGTGAGCCGACCGCGAAAGCGATCAAAAGCAGAGCAACTACTCTGGCCCAAGCTATGGCGTATTCGGAAAGACCAACATCGAAGCGATCCCACTCCTGTGGCAAGCGGGATATCGCCATTCCAACATCGCCACCAAAAGTCTCGCCACTGAATGCTGCTAGCGGAGCGTAGAAAATACCAAGCCCACCCGATATCGCCGCCGATAGAGAAAGTGACGAAATCACCCAGCGCCATCGCGCGAATAACGCAGTTCGTTTGAACACGATGAGGAACAGGATGGCTATTAACCAAAGACCCAATGGAATCGCCGACCACCCGACCAATTTGCCGGTGTCGTCTTGAAAGAAGAAGTATGCGATCGCCGCCACCGCTGCTATTGCGACGGCGAACCAGAACTGCGCAGGTGCCGCAACCAAAAGCCGGCCAACCAGCCTCGTCATCGAGCCGATGAGTCGGCCGATTTTGACGAAGGCGTTTGAGCCGGACTTTTTAGTTTTGGATTTAGACGTCAATTGAGGATGTGATGATCAGCGGGCGGCGTTTTGTGCGCCGACCCAAGAAGCTTCCAACAGTGGTGCGTACTACATCTTCTAGGTCGCCCCACTCTATCGGCTTTTTCAACTGTTTTTCAAGCACAAGAGCCAGAGCATTTTCAGTTTCGCGTAATAGTCCATCTGAGTCCTCAGTGTGAACAAAACCGGCTGAGACGATTTTTGGCTTGCCGACCAGTGAGCCGTCGACAGTGTCACGTGAGAACGCAACACTGACAACACCGTTGTTCTGAAGCGATCGGCGTTCGACAACGACGTTACCTGATTCGTCCCACATGCCGAGTCCGTGCACGAAGATGTGCCCGGCGTCGATTCGGTCGACCACTTCACCAGCTTTTGCATCGATCTCGAGGATGTCGCCATCGGTGAGCAAAAATGCGTTTTCAGGAGCGACGCCAGTTGAGATTGCTAGGTCGACGTGCGCCTTCAGCATTCGATATTCACCGTGAACAGGAACGAAGTACTTAGGGCGTGTTGCGTTGAGCAGCATCCGAAGTTCTTCTTTGCGAGCGTGACCAGGCACGTGTGTGCGTGTCTGGTGATTCGTAATAACCCTAGCGCCAAGTCGAACGAGTTCGTTAATCGACTCGTTCACCGGAACTTCGTTACCTGGGATCGTGCTTGCCGACATGATGATCGTGTCGCCGTCTTGGATACGGATATCTCGGTGATCGTTACGCGACATGCGAACGAGTCCGGATTGTGGCTCACCCTGACTACCCGTGGTGAGAATCAATACTTTGTTGCCGGGAAGGCTGTTCGCCTCAGCGGCTGTGATCATGAGATCGCCGGGGATGTCCAAGTGACCAAGATCGCGACCTGTCTTGGTGTTGTTAATCATGCTGCGTCCAAGAACACAGAGCTTTCGACCGTGTTTGACGCAAGCGTCGGCGACGATCTGAATTCGTGCAATTTGAGAAGCGAAGCTTGAAATGATGATTCGATTTTCAGCGTCACGGATTAAACCCGGCAGATTCTCAACTACTTCACGGTCGGATGGCGAGTAGCCCTCTTCCTCGGCGTAAGTAGAATCGGCCATGAGCAGCAATGCGCCGTCTTGGCAAATGTCGGCGAGCACACTAAGGTCAGATGGAGGTCCGATTACTGGCGCGTTGTCGAGCTTGAAGTCGCCGGTGTGAATAACTACTCCAGCAGGCGTAGTTATTGCGATGCCGGTCGAGTCAGGGATAGAGTGGCACACAGCGAACCATTCGACTTCAAGTTCACCGATTTGGTGCTGCTCTCCGGGGCGAATTACTTTTAGTTCGGCTTCGTCACGCATGCGTGCTTGTCGAAGCTTGTCGTGGATCAATGCTTCTGCCATTGCCGGTGCGTAGACAGGCACGTTCACACGCTTCAGAACGTGTGGAACGGCTCCGATGTGGTCTTCATGACCGTGTGTGATTAGTAGTGCTCGGACGCGGTCGGCGTTGTCTTCCAGATAGTTCATATCGGGAATCACTACGTCGATGCCGGGCATGTTCCACTCAGGGAACAGCACCCCTGCGTCGATCACGACGATATCGTCGACGGTCTCTAGGACCATCATGTTTTTGCCGATTTCACCTAGTCCACCAAGTGGTAATACGCGAATCCAAGGCGAGTCTTTAGTTTTTTTAGCCATATGAATGAAATGATGCCGGTTGGGATTTCAAAGCACACTGCGCGAGTGTCCTGGCTGGATTGCAGCCAGATTTTTCTCGAACGCGATTGTGTGGTGCCTAGAAAATTCCCAGTTGGCGATCTCCTTTTTCTTCTTTTGTTGTTTCGTTCTTCAATAGAGGTTCAGATAGTTGACCGTCGGCAATTGGTGCGTCGGCTGTTTGGCTTGAAGGCCGGTTATTGTTTTCTTGTTCGAGTTCTTCTTTGTCTTCGTTTAATTTTCGATCTTGTTGCGTTACCAGTGAGTTGGGAGCTGAAGTATCGACTTCACCGTTGATTTCGTCGTCGTTATTTACAGACGATACCCCGTGGGCTTGTCGTAGTGCCTCGGGAAGTTTTAGCACGTCTTGCTGAAGTTCTCGCTTGATTGCCGGGTTTCTTAATCCGGCGGCGGGATGGAGCAGGGGAAATAGAATACGGCCTTCCCATTCGAGTATCTTGCCGTGGTCTTCAGAAATTTTACCCTTTGGATGGAACCTAAGCATTGAAACACGACCCAGTGTGACCACGACTTTCGGGTCGGTAAGTTCCATCTGGCGCTCCAAATACGGGCGGCAAGCGGCAACTTCATCGGGTAGCGGGTCTCGATTGTCTGGCGGTCGACACTTCACGACGTTGGTGATGAATACGTCTTCGCGGGTAAGCGGGATCGCTGCGAGTAGTTCGTCGAGAAGCTTTCCTGAGCGTCCAACAAACGGAAGACCCTGCTGGTCTTCGTTAAAGCCGGGACCCTCGCCGATGATAAGAATCTCGGCTTTGGACGAGCCGCTTCCGGGAACCGCATTAGTTCGAGTGGAGTGAAGACCGCAGGCAGTGCATGAACGAACGGCGGTTGCTAGTTCGTCGATTGAATGCCAGGAATTACTGCTGGTTTCGGCTGTTGTCAAAGCGTGAAGGTCATTAGCGAAGGATTGTCCGGATGCGGACGTCGGTAAGTGCTCTTAAGTTATCACAATCGGCTTAAGGAACAACTCTCGCGTCGGTTCAGCGCAGGCTCTTGGCAATGACAGTGTTGTTCGCACCCGACCAAATCACGTAACGATGCTCGAAGCCAACCAACGGTCCTCCCCCGGATCGGGGGAGTTAGACGGGGAGATTGCGACGCGGAGCCGAGTTACGAAAGTAACGAGCGCGACCAAACGCCATGCGCGAAAAAAACCGCATCGCTCTCAAATAAAAAAATAATGAGAACGAATGCGGTTTTTTTAACTCAGATGCCAAGGCGCCCACAAAAGTGTTCACCGGAGCAACTAAACGAAGTGAAACCGAATTATTCGGTGATTCCGCGATCGGCCAGGTACTTCACAGCATCCTGAACGGTCTTGATACCTTCGGCATCTTCGTCGGAAATCTCGAGGGGTTGGTCGTCTGAACCAAATTCCTCTTCGATTGCCATGATCAACTCGACCACGTCAAGGGAGTCGGCATTTAGGTCTTCGGTAAACGAAGATTCTGCCGAAACATCTGAGGCATCAACACTGAGCTTGTCGGCCGCTATATCGCGGACTCGATCCAACACACTGGCCATTTACTTCAACCCCCGGGAGGTCATGCGGAACGGCCGTCCCGCTCGATCTTGGAATTTTTAAATTTCGTCGACTACAAACATAATCGAACGGCAACCTATGCTAGCAGAGCGCCGAGCACTCCGTTAATGAATTTTGGCGACGAATCTGACCCGAATAATCGAGCTAACTCAACCGCTTCGTTCGCAACTACGCTCTGCGGGGCCGCATCTTCCATCGCCAACTCGGCCATTGCCACCCGTAAAACGTTACGTTCCACGAGGGGCATTTGGTCGGAAGGGTACTGAGATGCGATCTTCGCTATTCGTGAATCCAGCTCTGTTCGCTGTTCTTCACACACGCTTACCAGACGGATTGCAAAATCGATGTCATCGTCTGTTAGTTCTCGCTCAATGGCGAGTCGCCTTACGGCTGATGTGGCGGGATGGCCAGAGGAATCGGATTCGTACAGCGCCTGCACAACTGCGGCTCGTGAGCCGGTGCGGCCTTTTCGAATTGGGGGATCGCTTTCGCCAACGATATCGCCATCGACTAATTCGTCGAGGCGGTCGGGCTCTTGCGGTATGTACTTTGATTTATCTGCAGACACGTTTAGATAGCCCTAACGGCGAATTATTACTTGAAGGAAGGGATACCAATAACTATTGGGAGTCTAAAGCGGTAAAGCCTACGAAGCGCTCGAGTAGTTGAGTACCGAAGCGAAGTCGCCAATGCTAGTGATGCTGGCAGAACGGTCGATTCTCTTCACCATTCCGGAAAGAATCTTGCCGTGGCCAATTTCGTAGAAAGTGTCGATACCGTCGTTCAGCATGAACTTCACGGTGTTGTTCCACTGCACACAGGAAGTCAGCTGTAGACGAAGCTCTTCTTTGACTTCGTCGGCAGTACCAAGCGACTTAGCTGTCACGTTACCTACAAGAGGAACGAGAGGATCGTGGAACGTAAGTGAATCGATCATTGCGTTCAAGCCGTTCTGAGCTGGGCTCATCAGACCTGAATGGAAAGCACCACCAACCTGTAGCGGAATTGCCTTCTTAGCACCACGAGCGCTTGCCATATCAATTGCCATTGCGAGGCTGCGGTGGTCGCCGGCGAGAATAATCTGCTGCTCGGTGTTGATAGTCGACATCTGTGCGCCAGACTCTCGACATATCTCTTCAGCTGTCACTTCATCTAAACCGATGAGAGCAGCCATTCCACCCGGTCGCTCATTACAGGCACCCTGCATAAGCCGACCACGTTCCACAACCAGCTTCACAGCATCAGAAATGCTAAGCACACTCGCAACTGCAAGGGCTGAATATTCACCAAGTGAATGTCCAGCAGTGGCATTTGGAACCTGAAGAACGCCAGTGGCTTCTTCCATTGCTCGCCACGTTGCAACCGAAGTTGCCATGATGGCGGGCTGAGTGTTCTCAGTCTGCCGAAGTTCGTCGTCCGGACCCTCAAACATCAATGTAGAAAGCTTACGACCTAGTGTGTCGTCAATCTCGTCGAATACTTCGCGTGCTGCGATGGAATTCAAGTAGAGGTCTTTTCCCATACCTACGGCTTGTGAGCCCTGGCCTGGGAATAAGAATGCAATTTTGGAAGCTGTTTGGGTAGTCATATCGAACGACTCTCGTGCGTTAGCAGTGCTTACTTACGAATCAGACCCTTTAGATGCAGCTGCAATTGCCTGTACCTGTTCGAGTAGGTTCACCTGAGGCCAGTTGCCTGGCATCGTGCGACCTTTGTGGTTTCCACACTCCGGGCAAGCAATGTGCGGCTGGATTCGTTCCTGCCGGGAACATGGGCAAAGCGAAGACGCTGGCAACTTAATAGCGTTGTGAGCGTTTCGATTGCCCTTGCGGGCACGGGTATGTTTTTTCTTGGGAAGTGGAGGCATATCTATGTATCAAGGGCGTTAGCCCGCTCAATCTGACGATTCTGCGCCTTTTCCAATCAGTCCTGCAAGCCCCGCCCAACGCGGATCTACAGAACTTTCGACGCACGAACAATGAATTGTATTGCGATTAACTGTGCAAATGGGGCAAATTCCTAAGCAATCTTCCTTGCAAAGTATCGCAATTGGAAGTGCGCTAAGGAACGCCTGGCCGAGTCCTTCGGTTAAATCTAAGAAATTTTGTTCATCAATAACCAACACCGGATCATATGAATAATCCTCTTCATCAGGCCGAGAACCCTTCTCGCCCATCAAATTAGTGTTCGTCGGAGAGAACTCCTCTTCCATCGTAACGTTCACATTTACAGTAGCGGGCTCAAGGCATCTACCGCACGAATTGTGCGTTACCGACTCAAAATCACCACTCACAAGCACAGTAGCGTCGGTCCTCATCAAGCGAACCGAACCATTGATCTCTTCTAACGAATAACCGTCGATGACGATTTGTTCGTTCTCAATCTCATACTGTTCGCTGTCACCGGGACTCCCGGTAAGCAAACTCGCAACGTTGTAGATCATCTAGCTCAAATCCCTCTAAAAGGACTCAAATGTATTGCACACGCTATTAAGGGATACGCGTACACAGCAATCTACTCTAAATACGAGTATCCACGTGAGCAAGTGTTTACGTTGTGAGCGGCAGGGGTGCGGTTGGTGTGGTGTGGTGGGGCACACCGGCAGAAAACGATGTGAGTGGGAAATCGAAAGAAAACTCACCAATCACCGACTGTCACCCAGATGAGAATCTGGGTCAAACGACCAGCTGCCTCCACCACTGTCATTCTGAACTAGATTAAAAATCTCCATAAATGATCAAAACTAAAGAGCGACAGGGGCGTGTTTGAAGAGGCATAACGAGCAAAGCTAGCCGTGAGTGATTGCTTGGAAACACGTGGTAAATTTCTTCAATGCTCCGTCGTGTGAACAACGTTGAACTGACGCAAAGTAAAAAAGGCTCCCCCCAATGCACCGCACTGCCAAATCGCTCCTTTTATTTACGATCATCTACAACATCGCCGAAGGTGTTGTGGCGATATGGGCTGGAATAGCGGCAGGCAGCATCTCGCTAGTCGCATTCGGGGCAGACAGCTATCTGGAAGTCGCGGCAGCGTCGGTCGTTTATTGGCGACTGGCCATTAGGCAGCACGACGACGAGTCGGGTGAGTTTGAAGAACGAATCGAGAAGTTCATCGGCTGGACGTTCCTTGTGCTTGCGGCAGCCGTTGTGTTTCAGGCGGTGGTCGGATTCGCCAACCGCAGCGGCGCTGAAGAATCAGTACCCGGTTTCGTTCTGGCGATTGTTTCGGTGACGCTCATGCCTGCGATTGCGATCTGGAAGCTGAGACTCGCAGCCGATATGGACATACGCTCGCTCACCGCAGAAGCAAAAGAAACTCTCGCCTGCTCCTACCTTTCGGTAACGCTGCTGATCGGACTCAGCTTCAACGCACTGCTCGGCTGGTGGTGGCTCGATCCTCTCACTGCGCTGTTGCTTGTGCCTTGGCTGATCAAAGAAGGACTCGAAGGCGTTCGTGAAGAAGGCGACGACGATGAAGATGAATCGGTTAAGCTATGCTCCTGCCGCTCGTGCCTGTTCGGACTCCGAAAACGCAGGTCGAACTGCCGACTCGCCTAGAGCGATCTTCTGTTGGCACATGATCCAACCACCTCTAGACACATCCCGTCCTCTCCACAGAAACTAACCACATAGAGAAAACGTGGCAGCCGGATCACATCTGGCACACTCCCACAAAATCGTAAAAGAGGTTGTTCTCCTGATGTACCAAGGCCTAGTCGTATTCGACGTCGACGTCACTCTGATCCGAGAAAAGACCGTCTGCGAAGTGATCGCAGCGAAGATCGACCGCGTTGAACGAATGGACTGGCTCGAACGAAGTGCCGATTCATCAAGGGCATATCTGCCGCTCCACCAATAGATTTGACCATCACTGCCCGTGAAGAAATGGCCGACTGGTACATCGAAGAAGGACGCGAATCAGTCGATTCGTTCTTCGACTCATTGATCTGGGCAGAAGGCACCCACGCCGGAATCAAGTCGCTTACAGCCAACGGTTGGCTGGTCGCCTCAGCTTCCCTGACTTGGAGCTTTGGAGTCGAGAGAATAGCTGCCGATCTCGGTATCGACGAATTTCTAGGAACAGGTCTCGATTGGGACACCAAACAGATCGATCACGTATACGCCGGCGACAAAGTCGATTTTCTTCATCGAATGGCCGCCAAATACGAAATACCGGCTGATCGAACGTACGCAGTAGGCGATTCAGGCGGAGATGTACCCATGCTCAAAGCCGCTGCACACGGCTTCTTTCTAGGCGATTACGATCCGCAAATCCCCGGCGTTACTCACTTGTCAGAAGCCAGCATCGATATGATCGCTAAACACATTTTGAATGCTGAGAATTAACTTCACCGCTACAAAGCGATAGACTCTCTAGCAACAGGCTTGATAATCCACCTCATGTACTCTCAACGATACGGTGACTTCGCAGGTGTATTACTGCGTAATCGACCTAGGACAGAATTAAGGCAACGGAGGCTGTTTACTTGATCGATGTTTCGACATGGTCGGTGTGGGTAATCGCAGGCGTTGTAATCGCAGTGCTACTTGCGTTTGCTGGATTGTCCTACGGAATCGCACGGCTGTTACAAGATCGTGAACCTTACGCGACAGTCTTGAAGTTGAGATCTCGTGAGAAGTTGCGATTCTTCCGGCGGGTGGTCACCAATAAAAACGTTCCGATGCGGGTCAAGTTCATACCCGTACTGTTGGCTCTCTACCTTGCCAATCCGATTGATCTCATACCTGACTTTATACCGGTTCTTGGGTACGTTGACGACGTAGCAGTGATAGTCATTGCGTTGGCATTGATGATCCGATTCACCCCGAACGATGTCGTTCTAGAACTGGTCAGCCAATCCCGCAACGAAGCTAGCCCGGAATGACATCTCAAATCCCATACAGCCACCGGTGTTGCCCTAATTTCATCCTGAGCTAGTCGAAGGGTCATTATCGGGGTCAAACGTCCCACGACTGGGACAATCGATCGATTCAAGCCCGCAATGTAGATCACTTATCAGCGGGCGGCGATTGTTCTCGCCATCATGCTTGGCCCAAAGCTTTTACAGGAAACGATCCTCGATCTCTGGCAACTTCATCCGGTACCGATCATGCGGGATTTCTTAATCGATTTCTGGAACAGTCTGACGGGGTGACGCTTCTAGTCGTTTGATGTGAGACGATACGGTTTTCATCTTTCCCCCAGAGAGACATCTTGCTCAAGACCATCGTTATAGCCGCTCTGATCGTGCTGGCAATTGCTTGCGGAAACGAATCAAATGGTTCCGCTGCTGCCGCTCCTGATTCAGAAGATACGAACGAGTTCGGGTTCGATGTGGCGATGACCGCGAAGCCCGGTTCGACGTTCACGATCGACGATGTGAAGGCTGTCGGTTGGAAGTCGTCGAAACAACTTCCAGCCGATCAACTAGAAGGCGTTTCAGCTGTTTGGTTCGGGTACTATCAGCAGAAGAATCTCGAAGTGTGGATTTACAAAACTCACGAAGATGCTGTCGATCTAGGCACTGGCCCTGCGGGAGAAATCGTCGAAGCCACTCGTGGAGTTAGTGGCGGTGGGGCGGGTCCGTACATGAAGCAAACAACTCACTACGGTGCTTACGGAGTGATTGGTAATTTGATTGTTTTATGTGAGGTCGAAGTGGCGGTTTGCGAGAGTTTTGCAAATGCATTGCCGTAGGGATTTGTCTGATTCGGCAAGAACGAGGGCAACGCTAAACTTGCCAGAATCGCCATGACGCAATCATCTATAGAACTTCCAGTTGATCATCCCGAACGCCTTCTTCGCTTTCGAGGAAGCGGTCGCTTATGAGAGAGTCAAATCGAGCAGCGTCAGAAGGTGATCGATCGAATTTCGTATGAAAATGGCCGATGGATTTGGACAGGTCAGGCGAAGTCTGCGAAGGGCCAGAAATATCCGCAACTAAGCCTGGGCGTAGGAAAAGGAATGCGATATCTCGCCAACGCCCGGCACGTTGTGTTTTATCTGGCGAACGGCTGGGTCGATGCGAAGGCACAGCAGTATCGAGCTCGTGATAGCGATCCTATGAACGTGCATCCGCAAAATATCGTTCCGGTGCCTCCGATTAAGTGGACTAGAGCGGAAAGTTCGCTGTGGGGCGTGACTGATTTGCGGGAATTTTTAGGGTAGAGACGGTTGCGTGTTTTTCGTCTTCGTACATCCGGCAATGTTCGTCGAACGCAAATAGTCGATTTCCCGAGTGCATCCGACGGATCTGGTGCGGGGTGCGTTGCTTTGCGTTCACGGCGTTCGATAGCCTGCGTGACACCACCCCAGATCCCTCGACTCCGATGACTACGCTCGGGAAGTCAATGTTGACTCCCGGCTATCGGGGCGCTGTGCAGCCTGACCGCTAGCTGACTTGCTCTAGCGAGAGTCGGTTGCCTTCAGGGTCGCGGAGCTTGGCCGATTTCACACCTGGTGATACTTCGTAGATCGGTTCGACCTCGAAGCCTTTTTCTTTTAGATCGAACGCAGTGAATTCGAGATCTTCGACTTTGATCGAAAGAATCACCGATCCACTGGTGCGAACGTCGCCGCCGCCATGAATGGCGAGTTGGCAACTTCCTGAATTTAGAGTGACCCAGCTTTCTTTTGCGAGATCAGCCGGGGATTCTGGATACGTGATTTCGCATCCGAGAATGTCTCGATAGAACTTGGCGAGTCTACTGACGTTGTTGGCTACAAGAATGATTTGGTAAAGGTCAGCCATTTGGTCTTCTCCTAAGATGGTTACTACTGGCTTGTCCTATCGAAAGTAGCTTATATATTCGGCGTTATGTTTAAAACGTTTTCACCTAAAATTAATCACTATTTGCCGAAAATAGTGCTGGCTGTTAAAAACGCTGGGTAAGTGTTAAATTTTGCATGTGGATAAATTAACTCTGTCATCCTAGGGGGGGCGTAACCATTTGAAGCAGCCCGAAAATCGTCGACCTACCGAGAGTGATTCTCCTGAATGAAACCGAACTCTATAAATCTTGCTGACAATCTCGACTTTCTTCGCAATGTCGAAGATGGTTCGGTGAACTTGATATACATCGATCCGCCGTTCAACACGGGTGTCACGCAGTCGATGACGAGTCTTAAGACGGTTCGCGATGACGAAGGCGACCGCACCGGATTCGGTGGCAACAGGTATCGAACCGAACGCGGTGAAAGTAAGTCGTATCTCGATTCTTTCGACGATTACTTGGGCTTCTTGGCGCCACGTGTGGAAGAGGCGAAAAGAGTGCTTGCGCCGAACGGTTCGTTGTTTTTGCACGTCGATCAACGGGAATCACACTACTGCAAGGTGCTGCTCGACCAGATTTTTGGTCGGGGTTCGTTCATGAACGAGATCATCTGGTCGTACGACTACGGTGGTCGCTCGAAACGAAAATGGCCTGCGAAGCACGACACGATCTTTTGGTACGCAGTCGATCCTAAGAACTACACGTTCAACGCCGACGCTATCGACCGAATTCCTTACATGGCGCCTTCTTTAGTCGGTAAAGAAAAAGCGGCTAGAGGCAAAATCCCGACCGACGTTTGGTGGCAGACGATCGTACCGACCAACGGCAAGGAGCGCACTGGGTATCCGACACAGAAGCCGATTGCGATTCTTGATCGGATCGTAAAAGTTCACTCCAACACCGATGATCTCGTGATGGACTTTTTCGCTGGGTCGGGAACAACTGGTGTCGCTGCGGCAAATAACGATCGTCGGTATGTGTTGGTCGACGCTAATAACGAAGCAGTGCAAATAGCGGCCAAGCGGCTAACCGAGTACGAACTGGAGTGTGTGGGGTTTACGCCTGAACAACAGACTGTGTGACGATGAAGGTTCTGGGCGTCAGAAATGCCAGTAACGCCGGAAACGAAAAAGGGACAACGATATTCGCTGTCCCTTTTCTATGTCATAACCTAGCTATGGTGAATTATGGATTGATCTTGCGATCATCCCGAAACCAACATTTCTACGACCAAGTTCGATCGTGTGAGTCGACTTCCGTCCACTCAGACGTGCTGCCCCAGACTTCCTGCGGCTTCGCAGCATAACGAGGTGAAGTTCGGTTCTGGTGTTCGAGAATCGCTTCTTCGTTTAGTTCAATGCCGAGTCCGGGAGCGTCGGGAACGTTCACGTAACCGTTCTGGATCATTGGCCCATCTTGACCTACGATCGTTACAAGATCGTTCCACCAAAGACTGTCGACCGAGTGCATTTCGAGAGCGATGAAGTTGTCGATCGCCATAGCGCACTGAGCGTTTGCCATCGCCATCACAGGTGTACCTGCTTGGTGCAGTGCGATTCCGATACCAGCGTCGCGGGCCATATCGGCAATTCGCTTTGTTTCGAGAATTCCGCCAGAAGTTCCGAGGTCAGGGTGCGCAACCGAGATGGCTCGTGCTTCGATCAGCGGAGCGAACCCTTCTTTGGCGTAGATGTCTTCGCCTGTGCAAACCGGGGTGTCGACAGCAGCCTTGAGTCGGGACCATTGGTCGACAAACTGCCAAGGAATCATGTCTTCGTACCAAGCGAGGGTGTATTTATCGAGAGCCTTACCGATTCGTATCGCACTTTCGACGTTCATGTGCCCGAAGTGGTCGGACGCCAACGGAATTTCATATCCGATGGTGTCGCGGACAGTCGCCACGAATTCGCCCATCTTTTCGATGCCGTAATCGGTGACTTGAATTCCGGTGAACGGGTGCATCGTGTTCATCGATGTCTTGATGAGACTTTTGTTGACCACTCCGCCTTCGTACTCGGCGGCGATCCAAAGTCCGATGTCCATCTTTAGGAATTCGAAACCATCATCCATACGACCCAGTAGCGCCTTGCCCATTTCTTCAGGGTCGCGCTTGAATGGCGTGTCAGCGTATACCTTCACGTTGTCGCGGTACTTGCCGCCAGCGAACATGTACGCCGGAACGCCGAACGCTTTTCCTGCGAGGTCGCAAAGTGCGATTTCGATTCCGCAAACTCCGCCACCGAGACGGCCGTGACCGCCGAACTGTTTGATCTTGGCGAAGAGTCGGTCGATGTCACAAGGATTTTCGCCGATGAGGCGGCTTTTGAGCATCAGTGCGTAGTTAGCGGATGCGCCATCTCGAACTTCGCCGATGCCGACGATGCCCTGGTTGGTTTCAATTTTGATGAGTGGCCAGCCGTATCCAAAACCGTCGCTGCCTACTACGGCAACTTTGAGATCAGTGATTCGGAGGTCGGATGGACTACTACTAGTGCTTACTTTGTCTAGAACTTGATCGGTCGTCATTAATTAGGAATTCTTTCTAAACATAGAAATTAGCTGGGCGCCAGTAGGGCAGCGATTTAGTAGTAATCCGGGACGGCTTGGACCGCCAATATCGCGGTAAATCGAACCCGAAGAAGAGATAAGACTAACGCGAGATTAGGGTGCTGGAAACGGCGAATCAGAAATTGGCTAAAGCTCGCCGATTATTGCTCTGGATATGACCAGTCGCTGTATTTCTGAGGTGCCTTCGTAGATTTCGGTTACGCGCTGATCGCGGTAAATTCGTTCGACTACCGACGGCTTGAAGTATCCGACTCCACCATGGATTTGAAGGGCTTTGCTCGCGATGCGTCCGGCGGCTTCAGATGCGTAGAGCTTAGCCATTGCTGACTCTTTTCCGTGCGACAGTCCTTCATCGTAAAGAGCGGCTGCTCGGTACGTTAGTAGGCGTGCGGCGTCGAGTTCGACCGCCATATCGGCCATCATGAACTGAATCGCCTGTCGAGTAGCGATTGGTTTGCCGAACGTGCTTCGTTGTTTTGAGTAAGAGAGAGCAGCGTCGAGAGCGCCTTTTGCGAGTCCCAAGCACTGAGCGGCGATCATGATTCGGCTTGAATCGAGGATTTTTAGAGCGAGCTTATATCCTGCACCCTCCTCGCCGAGACGGTTTTCGATCGGGATACGGCAATTGTCGAAAACCAGTTCGGCAGTAGCGCATCCCTTCATGCCCATCTTGCCGTGCTGCGGGTTGATTGTGAATCCGGGGGTTCCCTTTTCGACGACAACAGCGGTTACGCCCTTGTGCCCTGCATCTTTATCGTGATTGGTGAAGACCGAGAAGACATCGGCGACAGCGCCGTTCGTGCAGAACAACTTCGAACCGTTTAGGACGTATTCGTCTTTGCCTTCGGCATTTTTGACTCGGGTCAGCGATGTTTCGAGCGCAAGCGCGTCGGAACCTGTTCCAGCTTCGGTTAGTGCGAATGCTGCGATCTTTTCCCCGGTCGCAAGTGATGGCAGCCAGCGTTGACGCTGGTCGTCAGATCCACCGTGGTAGATCGTCTGCGATCCGAGTGAAACGTGAGTGATCAGTACTGTGCTGGTGGAACCGCACGCGGCTCCTACTTCTTCGATCACCACCATGAAATCTTTGTACTCACCACCCGAACCACCAAATTCTTCGGGAATCGTCATGCCAGTGAGACCGAGCTCAGCTAATCCTCGGAACTGGTCGATAGGAAACTCTTCTTTTTCATCGACTTCATCGGCTCTAGGTGCGAGATTTTCGGCAGCGAACTGTCGAACCGTGGTAGCGAGCATTGTCTGCTGTTCGTTGTAGAACGGCTGCATGTTTGAGTGTTCCTGAGTGTTGCTTCGGAGCGCGGCTGCTAAGGCTATAAATATCTTGTGATTCTAAATCTGAGAGGTAACGATACACGGATGAGATAGATTTCGAGCGTTTGTGATGCGCCATCTCCACTTATAGATGAGAAGGGGATAAGGGTAAACTTTGCATATGAATTTGCACTTGATTTGTACCGTGCTCTGAGTAGGACGGCAGCGCGAACCGAACGGAATATTCTTTGCGAATACTTGGCATTGATCCTGGTCTAATTAACACCGGATACGGCTTGATCGACACATATGGAAGTAACTTCAAGGCTGTTGAAGGCGGAGTTGTTCGGACGAAGTCGAGTGAACCGATGGAAAAGCGATTGTTTTCTATCTACAAGGTCATCCGTGAGGTGATTCAGGAGTTCGAACCTGAAGTCGTTGCGATTGAAGACCTGCACGCTCGGTTTGCCAAGACCGCGTTGTTGTTAGGGCAGGCCCGAGGTGTTGCTGTAATGGCAGCTGGTGAAGCTGGCTTGACTGTGTTCAACTATCAGCCGACCCATGCCAAGAATCTTGTGACTGGTTCTGGTCGGGCCGATAAAGACCAGGTGAAGTTAGCGATTGCTGCTCATCTTGGCGATCCTGACGCTGCCAAAAACGAACACGTTGCCGACGCATTTTCAATCGCTATTGCTCATGCGATCATGAGCGGGAGTTCGGCAGTCGCCGCAATCGAAGCAGCCAAGTAAACTCGACAGACAATGATTAGTTACATCACCGGAAAAATTCGAAGCCTGACGCGTGAACCCGGTCGAGCCGTGGTTATCGCTGGCGGAGTTGGCTATGAAGTTAGCTTGCCGACGTATGTTTATCAGTCGCTTGCGAACGAAGGAATTAACGTAGGCTCCGACGTTGAGTTGGAGATCTACTATCACGTTACCGACCGACAGCCGAAACCGATGCTTGTCGGTTTCAGGCATCCTAGTGAGAAGCAGTTCTTTGAACAGCTAATTCAAGTTGAAGGCATCGGGCCTGCGAAAGCTGCCGCAGCGTTGGTGTTCCCCGTTTCGACTATCGCTTCGGCAATTGAAACAGAGGATTTGGCATCGCTACAGCGGTTGCCTGGTATCGGTACTCGAGCAGCACAAAAGATTGTGGCTACTCTTCGAGGGAAGGTTGCTGCCACTGCGTTGTTGCAGGATGCTGGAATATCAGAGCAGGGACAACAAACAGCGGTTGCTCCCGTTGCGGACGCACGGTCGGAAGCTATCGAAGCGTTGGTAACACTCGGCTATCGTCCAACCGAGGCGCAGGATAAGGTCGATGACGTGATTCGTCGGTCGCCGAAAACAGCCGACGATTTGCAGGATTTGATGCGCGAGGTTTTCAAGGCACAGGTTTCGACTCAAGATTAGGTTCTTGTATAAGGAAACGCTTTGAATGGATATTAAACGGAGTAGATGATTGGCTTCTGGACCAGAAGAAAGCGGTCGAGAACGGATTGTTCAGGCGAGCAGTCCGTCGAACGACGCCGATAAGCTTGCTGGCGATCAGGCGCTAGAAGAGCGCGCTCAAGATATGACGTCGAACGAGGAAATCGCAGCGAAGGCGAGGTCGAAGGATCTTCGCCCACATAGATTTCAGGATTACGTTGGACAGCGGGCGGTTGTCGACAGTATCTCGATAGCAGTGATGGCGGCTAAGAAGCGTGGTGACACTCTGGATCACGCTCTATTTCATGGTCCTCCCGGTCTTGGCAAAACCACGATTTCGCAGATCATCGCTCGCGAGCTTGATTCACAGCTGATTCATACCTCGGGCCCGGCGCTAGAACGACCTGCCGACGTTGTTGGCTTGCTTTCAAATTTGAAAACCGGAGACGTTTTATTTATCGATGAAATCCATCGCCTTTCGCACGCAGTAGAAGAATACTTGTACTCAGCGATGGAAGATTTTCGAGTCGACTTCATGACCGGTGCCGGAGCTTTCGCAAAGAGCATTAATTTGCCGTTACAGCCATTCACGTTGATCGGTTCGACTACTCGTGCTGGAATGCTTAGTGCGCCATTACGTGAGCGTTTCGGTCTTGCCTATCACCTCGATTTTTATTCGACTGAAGAGCTTGCTCGAGTTGTTACGAGATCTGCTGGAATTCTCGAAGTAGACGTTAGTGAAAGTGGAGCGCACGAGATCGCCCGACGGTCACGCGGCACACCAAGGATTTCGAACAGATTGCTTCGCAGGGTTCGCGACTTTGCTGAAGTGCGTAATTCCGGAACGATTACCGATGCCGTGGCCGCGGAAGCGATGGAGATAGAGGGCGTCGACGCGCTTGGTTTGGATCGCCTCGACCGTCTGTATTTGATGACATTGTCGAAGAACTATCAGGGTGGCCCGGCAGGAATTCAGGCGCTTGCGGCGACGATCAATGAAGATCAGCAAACCCTTGAAGACGTCGTTGAGCCGTTCTTGTTGAAGATCGGATTCATGATCCGGACCCCACAAGGGCGTCGAACGACAGCCGACGGATTTGAACACATTGGGCTGCCGCCAAGGTTGGACGGCCCGACTGGGCAGGGCACGCTGCTTTAGTTGCCAGCTGTGACCGGGTCAACATGTAACCCGATCACAGATCGAAACGACCGATTCTAAGTAGCTCTGCCTTGTGCAGCGTTAGTTGCCTGGGCGATTAGTTCATCTGGAATGTCGTCGAACGATGCGTAGTTCATCGAGTACAGCCGTGAGTAGAGTCCGCTATTCGCCATCAACTCGTCGTGATTGCCTTGCTCAACGATTCCACCGTCTTGCAGAACGATAATTCTGTCGGCTCCACGAATCGTTGCGAGTCGGTGAGCGATTACCATTCCTGTGCGGCCTTCCATCAGACGTTCTAGTGCCTGCTGGATGAGCATTTCTGTGTATGAGTCGATGCTTGCGGTTGCTTCATCGAGCACGAGAATTTTGGAATCGGCAACTATGGCTCGGGCGAACGACAAAAGCTGTCGCTGACCAAGTGAAAGGTTTCCGCCACGCTGTTCAAGTTCGGTCTCATAGCCGTCGGGAAGCTTCATTATGAATTCGTGCGCACCGACCGCCTGAGCAGCAGCAACCACGTCTTCACGTGTTGCGCCTTCCTTGGCGTAGATAATATTTTCCAAGATTGTTCCAGAGAACAAGAACGGCTCTTGCAGAACCATTGAAACGTGCTCGCCCAGCGAATCGTTGGTTAAGTCTCGCACGTCGTAACCACCCACCTTCACTGTGCCTTCCCAGACGTCGTAGAAGCGATGAACTAGTGCTGTCGTTGAAGTTTTACCCGAACCGGTTGGTCCAACTAGAGCAACGGTTTCTCCGGGTTTTACTTCGAAGTTTATGTCTTTGAGAATCGGCTGATTTTCAACATATCCAAAAGTCACATTCTCGAAACTGATCGAGCCGTCAATTTCTTTAGGGTGAATAGCGTTTGGCTTGTCTTTAATGTCGACTGGTACATCGATAACTTCAAAAATTCGTTCGCCAGATGCCATTGCACGTTGGAGTACGTTGTAGTGCATCGTCAGTGCTCGAATCGGGTCGAAGAATCGCTGTACGAAAAGTACGAAAGCAACCATGACTCCGACTTCGACAGTTCCGCCGAGTACAAAGAATCCACCCATGATCACGACGATTGCCATTGCCGCACCGGTGAGGGTGTCGACGATTGGAAGCATCATGACACCGAACTTGGACGCGTTGTTGGCGGCCTTCAAGTTGTCGGTTGCCCTAATATCGAACAGATCGTAGTTCACGTATTCACGTGACAAACCTTGGACGGCTCGAATGCCGTTGATGTTTTCGGCAAGCGCACCACTGACGATCGAAGATGTGACTCTTGCTCGTAAGAACGATTGGCGGGCGTAAGGAAGCCAAATTATTTGGATGATGAACAGAACTGGCAGTACTGCTAGCGTCATTAATCCCAGACGCCAGTCCAGCCAGAGCATCGCTCCGATGATGCCGATCAAAAGTACGAAGTCACCAACGGCGAACACGGCGGTTTGTAAGAATTCCTGCAGGGCTGCAACATCACCCTGAAGGCGTGACATGAGCTTGCCAATTTCTGTCTTGTCCATGAAGGAAAGAGAGATTCTTTGGATGTGTTCGTACATCGCCCTGCGCATGTCGATGAGGATTCGTTCAGCCACGCGTCCGACGATCAACTCTTGGAAATAGTTCGCTACAAAGTTGAATCCAACTGCTACCAAGAAAATTATGACCATCGTAGTCAGTTTTGATTTGTCGGTGGCGCCTTCTTTAAGGGCATCGTCGTAAACATTTTTGACGATCAGCGGAATTGCTATTGAAGAAATTGTGAATACGATTACGGCCGTAATAGCTACCCAAAGCAAAACTTTGTAAGCAGCGATGTACTTCATAAACCGACCGACGACTTGTCCGTTGAAAGCTTCCCCAAAAACTTCTTCGTCGAGTGTTGGGCCGAGTTTGATCGATGCCTTTGGCGGAATCTCATGGCTACGTTCGTGGGTCTCCCTAGCGGTCATTAGGAAGCACTCCCTTCATCCATGTTGTTTCCACTTTGCTCGTTCGGTCGAATTTGTAGTTCATACAGATCGTTGTAGTGACCGCCTTGTGTGAGTAGTTGTTCATGTGATCCGCGTTCGACGATCTTTCCTTCTTCGATAAAGAGAATTTCATCGGCGTGCATCAGTGAGCTTAGACGGTGAGAAATGATGATCGTCGCACGATCTTTAGTGAGCTCGGTCAGAGCTGCTCGAATTCGTTGCTCGGTAGCGGCGTCAATAGCCGCTGTTGAGTCGTCAAAAATGATTAATTGTGGCTTGAGCATGATCGAACGTGCGATCGAAAGACGCTGACGTTGACCGCCAGAAAGCGATACGCCGCGTTCGCCAACCAAGGTGTTGTAGCCACCCGGAAGGCGGTCGATGTAGTCACCAAGTTGTGCATGTTGTGAAGCTGTTTCGATACGGTCATCAGGTGCCCATGGATCGCCGTAAGCCACGTTGTGTTCGATGGACGCAGTGAATAAGAACGTATCCTGTTCGACCACTCCGACTGCCTTGCGCAGGGAGTCGAGCGTGACATCTCTAAGGTCTTGCCCATCGATTGTAATGTAGCCCTCTTTAGGGTCGTAGAAACGTGGGACGAGGTGGGCGATAGTCGACTTTCCGCTTCCGGGAGGTCCGACAATTCCTACAGTGTGACCAGGTTCAACTTTGAACGAGACGCCATTGAGAATGATATCTTCTTCGTAACCGAAGCTGACGTTGTGAAATTCGAGCGTACCATTTGTAATTTCGAGGTCTTTGGCATCGGGTTTGTCCTGAATATCTGGGCTGATATCAAGGACTTGGAAAAGACGTCCGCCGGTTGCAGATCCACGGGCGAAACCGTTAATCGTCATTCCGATTTGTCGAATCGGCTGAAGCAAAATACTCATGAAAGCAAGGAACTGAGTTAGTTCGCCTGCCGAGATTTCATTATCGATGACCTTGAGCCCCCCGACCCACAGGACTCCTGCCATGGAGAGCATGAACGCGAGGCCCATTACTGAAATATTTGAGGCGCGTATTCCGACCTGAACGTTGGCAAGAGCGAGTGTCTCGTTAGATGCTACGTCGAACTTTTTCATTTCGTGGTCTTGAGACGCGAAAGAGCGGACGACTCGAATGCCGCCGAGGTTTTCGTCCATAACTTTCGTCAAAGCAGAAAGTCGTTCTTGAAGTGCATACCAATTTGATCGTAGCTTCAGTTGAGCAGCGGTTGATTGCCAAGCTATAAAGGGTACGAAGCTGAGGCTGATAAGTCCCAAAACGAGGTCTTCGCTCAACATCAGGTACATTCCAGTGCCGATTAAGACAACGAGGAACACACTACGTAATAGGGCTGTTTGTACGAACATTCGTACGCCTTCGACGTCGACGATTCCGCGTGTAATCAAGTCGCCTGTGTGGACGCCGGCGTGATAGCTGAAAGAAAGACGCTGGAGCTTTTCGTAGTACAGCATGCGCAGTTCATAGCCGATGCCTTGGCCTATCGATTCCCCCATGTAGTTTTGGAACATGGCGGAAAGACCACGACCAACGGATGCTATGAACAGCAGGACTGCAATGATGATAAGAGCCGTTTTTGCCGGGTTGGAACCTTCACCGACAATATCGGTGACACTGGCAATCGATGCAACTACAGCCGAGTTGGCGATTCGTAGATCGCCGTTTTCAAGACCCAAAGCGGCATCGACCGAACTTCCGATAAGAATCGGTATTGCCAATTGGAATCCCGATGCTAGGAATATCGTGATGAGCCCAAAAAAGAGCCGCCATCTGTACTGCAGAGCCATACGCGTTATGCGCATGAACACTCCGGCAGAGCTTGCTCCAACGACAGGTCGTGATGACGTGCCGGCAGCTTTTCCTGCTGGGGTAACTTGACTGGTAGCCGTGACGATTCCTCCATGTATAAATCCACAGCTTGTAAGCATCGCGCATGTTTATTAATTATGCGTAAGGTTTAGATCACAGATTTTGTCGGTTGTTCGAACGGATTAGCGAATAGGGATAAACTCGTAGCTGCGTGATGGGGATGCGAGTAGCGAATCAGGCTATCCTCGTAATTGTTCGACTCTAGATACTGAAACGATCAATGACTATTTCCGATCCAAATAACATTCTTGCTGGAGCTTTTGCCGATCTTGAATCGGGCACGCTCAGTTCGCAATCGGCTACTTCCGACAAGTCTAAGAAGTCGGAGAAGAATGAGTACTCGGTACGGGTTGCGACACTTAAAGATTGGGCAATACTTGAGAGTATCGAGCGAGAGGCGTTCCCAGGGATGACACCGGTGATGAGACTCGAACGAGATCTTGCCCGGCAAAACGGTCTGTATCTTGCCGCATCGCGCGCCTTGCGACCTGAAGAGCAAGAACTTGGGCCTCGCTTCGCAAACGCAACCAAAGCCGAAAAGGAAGATGAGAGCTTTACGGCAAAGGTTAAGCGAAACGTCGACCGGTACGTCCTTGACAGGGTGGCGAAGCCTAAATGGCCGTCGGGTTATATCGCTGGGTTTGTTGGGCTTTGGTTTCTACTAGACGAGGCCCATGTTTTGATACTCGGATTACGTGAGGTCGATCGCAGTAAAGGGATCGGTGAGTTGCTCGTTATCAGCGCTATCGAACAGGCCGTCGAAAACGATTCTCGAGTTGTCACGCTCGAAGTTCGTGAATCTAACAAACCTGCGATCGAACTGTACCGTAAGTATGGATTTCAGGAAGTTGGACTACGCCGAAGGTACTACTCAGATAACGGGGAAAACGCTGTCATCATGACGACTCCACCGATCCATAGTGGCAACTATCAAAACCAGTTCGGAACTTTAGTTGGCCGGCACACAGATAAATGGGGCTGGGTTTCTCGTCCGGGCTACGCAATGCCGGAAGGCTGGGAGCCTGTCGAGGTCGAGGAGCGGACTGTAGCGGCATCTGACAGTGAAGCTGAGGTCGAGGCCTAAGCACCGCTGGTAAACAGAACGTAGAGAAATAGCAGGGCTATCACCGCTACCGTTAGTTTGACTGCCCAAGATGTCCATTGTTTTTGGAATGCTAGAAAATGCTCTGGCGAGCGCCATTTCTTACCGCGCCAGGCGTGTTCATTTCCTTTGGCACCAAGATAGATGCTCGCAATAACCATGACTACAAGTTGAACCTCTGGCGGTAGGAACGCCGCTCCGAACAAGACAACGGTGTAGGGTACTCCCGAAAAAAGTCCCCAGACTGCGGGCATCAGGAATGCTGCCCAGTTCCATTTCTTGATTTCACGAGGTATTTCGCCATCGCGTGTGCCTGAAGAATTTGGCGTGATGGAGTCAGCGTGACCGAATGGGTTCTCTTGTGAAATCGATGCTGTCTGGCTGTCATGTTCAGCGTCTGGGCCTGCACCCCTTAAGTCAGGTTGTTGAACCGGGCCATCGATATTCGGCTTAGTCGCAGGCGTCGAAACGGGATTTAGATCGGGGCGGTAGGTACGTGGCGATGCTGCCGAGGAAACCTGTCGTTCTGGTTGCACCTTGTGAGCAATTCTTACTTCGTCCTTCATTTCAGACCCGCACACCCAGCAATAGGCTGCGCGTGTGTTGTTGATGCCACCGCACCTTGCGCACGAATTGAGACCCGAAGGAGGGCTCGACTCGTTCGTAACTTCGATCAACCGTTCGCCGCAACGATTACAGGCGTAGGCACCCTTGTCATTTTTTGTGCCGCAATGGACGCAGAAATGTGGATTACCAGCGGTAGATTGTTCAGTTTGATCTGTCATGCGTTACTAAGTTTAGAGGTGTTCTTCGAGCCTGTCGCTTCGCAGTATCGATTCATCGTTGTGTCTTGGTCTAAATACGAGAACGTTATTCGCTTGGTTCTACAGATTTTCGACGTTGAGATCCATTGAGTTCATAAGGTCGTTTAGTTCCTCGCGGGTCGAGTCGTCGATAGGCGGGCTTGGGGGGCGGACATCGGCCGTCGTGGTGAACCCTCGCCTTTTCATGATTTCTTTTCGAATTGCGAGGCCAATGCCAACCGAGTTTTCGTATCGAATCAGCGGAAGCCACTTATAAAATATGGTTCGTGCGCGTTCTAGATCGCCGCTTGCCATGTATTTGTGAATTGCAACAAGAACTTCCGGGTAGGCAAAACCGGTCATCGTTCCAATAGCTCCACGGCGTAATTCTTCGAACAGGAATGCTCCACCGAGTCCCCCGAAGATTCCCATCGTTCCGCTGGTGGCCTCTATAACTCTCGTTATTTTCTGAGGAGTCGGCGGGTCTTCAAGTTTCAAATATTTAGCGTCGGGCAGTTCGGAGTGAAGTTTGCCGATAAACGCTGGATCGAAGTGCACTCCAGTTTGTTCCGGTAGATCTTGGACAACTATCGGTATTTCTGTGATTTCTTGTGCTGCAGCGTAGTAAGCGTAGGTTGCAGGTGGGTTAGGTTTCACCATTTTCGAGGGAGCGATCATGACGGCACTTGCACCACCTGACTGAGCGTCGCGTACTCGTGCAGCAAGTGCACGTCCGCTTTCTGCGCTGGTGCCGACGGTAACGGTCAGATCGTCTCCTGCGGCAGCGACAACTGCGTCAATAACCGGACCGCGTTCAGCGTCGGTCAGGCGATGCGCTTCACCCATGACGCCCAGTGTTACGACTCCGGTACAGCTGGCTGCTCGCGCTGCACCGACGAGTCGATCAAATGAGGCAGTGTCGACTTCACCGTTTGCATCGAACGGGGTCGGCAGCATGAAGTGAATTCCGTCTAATTTACGATCATTTGCCAATTAATAAAACTCCTTGTCGATATAGGGTCCAGATGAGAATCATGGGTATGGTGAGGGTGCAGGCGAGAGTGCGCAAGATGCCTTGATAGGGGTTTGGCATTTCGAATCGCACCAATATCTTGTGAATGAGTGCTAAAATCGCTGCGTAATTATGAATATTTACTCGTTCCACATTTGCTGTTGTACCGGTCGCTAAGCGGTTCGGTATTTTTTGCGTGTGAACATTCCAACCCTGCCAAAGTAATTCAGCAGGGTTTTTTTATTGGGTATTTTTACGAGTAATAGGTAGTGCGTATGCACTAGGTATGAAAGAGAGCTTGAACAGTGACCACTGGAAGAGTTGATACGAAAGACTGGATTCCGAATCTAGGGAACGCGCATGTGCTGAAAATTGATGGTCCCGAGATCGCCAATTTTGAAGACCAAGTGAAGCTGTTTCAGTCTGGTGAAAAGGACGAGATCGAGTTTCTCAGGTTTCGACTACGTCAGGGTGTGTACGGTCAACGTCAACCCGATGCCCAGATGATTCGGGTTAAGTTGCCTTTCGGAGGAGTCACCGCACATCAGATGGATGTTCTCGGTGAAGTTGCTGAGAAGTACGCTCCACTGAAAAAGGGTCATTTCACGACTCGTGAGAACGTGCAGTATCACCACGTTCCACTTGGGGATACGACTGATCTGCTTCGTACTTTAGGCGATGCTGGTATGTCGACTCGGGAAGCCTGTGGAAACGTAGTTCGTAACGTTGTGGCTGCACCGACAGCTGGCGTTTCGAAAGACGAGGTATTTGACGTAACTCCTTACGCTGCTGCGTATGCACGCTATTTCCTTCGACACCCAACCACGCAGAATATGCCGCGAAAATCTAAAGTTGCGTTTTCAGGTTCGGAAAAAGACGAAGCGATGGTGCTGATGCACGACGTCGGTATGGTGGCTCGTGTTCGCGACGGTGTACGTGGATTCAAGATCGTTGTTGGTGGTGGTCTTTCGACCAACGCAATGATGGCGAAAACTCTGCGGGAGTTCGTTCCTGCTGAAGATCTAATCAAAAACTGTGAAGCTGTACTTCGAGTCTTCAACCGACAGGATGAAGAACGAAAGAGCATTGCAAAGGCTCGAATCAAGTTCACTATCGCTCGACTTGGTATCGACAAGTTCCGAGAAATGATTGATGAAGAGCTTGAGGGCGACTGGGCGAGGAAAGAAATCGACCTAGATTCCCTGATGTTCGTAGACGATGAAGAGGGTGATGCGCCTGCTGTGGATTCCGGTGCTACGCCCGAACCTGCCGACGATGCTGCTTACACCTACTGGAAGCGAACTAACGTTGAGGCGCAGCGCCAAGACGGTTTCAGCGTAGTATTCGTTCGGGTTGAGCGTGGCGATGTTTACGCCAACCAGTGGTCGCAGCTTGCAGATGTAGCACGAAAGTTTGCCGGTGGCCGAGCACGGATCGACCAGCAGCAGAATCTTGTGTATCGCTGGGTGCGAAACGAGTCTCTCTATGACATTTATCAGGCTCTCGGAGCTGTTGGTTTCAGTGCGGCTGGTCGAGAGACTATTCGTGACGTGGTGACTTGCCCGGGAACAGATTCTTGTAAGTTGGGTATTACTTCGTCGATGGGCTTGAACAAAGCTCTTGGTGAAACTCTCGACGGTCTGGGCGAGCTTGACCCGCTGGTTGAGAAGATGCACATAAAGGCGAGTGGTTGCCCGAACTCTTGTGGTCAGCACCACATTGCGAGCATCGGTTTCCACGGTGCGGTTGTCAAAGGCCCGGGTGGTCAAGCTCCAGCGTACGAACTGTTCCTTGGTGGACGTTCAACCGAGGAGGGCGGCACGAAGATAGGAACACGAGTGAAGGCTCGTATTCCGGCTAAGCAGGCTCCTGAGGCTTTGAAGACAGTTCTCGATACCTATCTTGCTAAACGCAATGATGGCGAAGAGTTTGCTGACTTTATCGAGCGTGTCGGAGTTGCGGAGTTTGAAGAGAAATTTGACAAGCTAAAGGGTGATCTTGGTCCGCTAGACCGTGACAACATCCAGAACTACATGGACTGGGGCAAGACCGTGGTCTACAAGCTGGAACGTGGTGAAGGTGAGTGCGCAGTTTAATCTGCACACGTTCCTTAGCCTTGAATCTTAGGTAATAAAAAAAGGGCGACTGCATTGATGCGGTCGCCCTTTTGGTTTTACGAGCCAACGGGTGTAGTCGAGTTCAACCCAAGACAAATGCGTGGCGCTAAGACTTATCGTCGTCTTCTGAAGAGCGAAAGTCGATTATCTTGCCCTGGTCGTTCGACTCAGGTGCCTTGGGCGATTCGGGTTTTTCTTCGATTCGTCGTCCGCGCCAGTACTTCACTTCAGGTGTTGATGTTTGCGACTTTTTGGGCGAACGGTTGCGGCCGAAGAAACCTGTCGGGCCTGTATTGGACATGTCGCTACCAAGTCGACCCGCACCGGATCGGAACCACAATAAATATCCGATTGCTAATAATCCGACGCCAACTAACGCTATGGAAATTTGTGCTGACGGGGTGAACGCTGCGACAGCGAGAATCACAACTCCAGCAATTGTTAGGTTGCCGGGTTTAAGGCTGATGCTTGATGAGCGTTTCTTGCCCCGACTGCGTTTCGGGGCTGTTCCCGTGAATTTTTCGAATGCTTTCGGCTTACTCACCGGTTGTCGAGGTTGACCAGCGTTGCCCGTGGTGCCAGCGCAAATGGAGTCATCAGCGTTGGTCTTTTCGAGTATTTCGTCTATCTCGCGTTCGAATTTTGACTTATCAGGCATCAGTGAATACTACCCATTGGAAGGTTGTCGCGTTGCTATACTCGAACTCTAACTGCTGCAATCGACGCGCAGTGCAACCAGTAGCAATTTTGAATACCTAGACATATGCCAGATATCGAATACGACAACTTTCTGAAAATCACGCTATTCAAGCTTAGTTCGGAATTCCGGAGGCTGGATGCTGATTGGCGTGAGAAGGCCAAAAAGGAATTTGTCAATCTAGTCGACACTCTTTCCGAAGGCGACGAGATTCGCACTTACAGCACAGTAGGGACTCGTCCCGATGCCGACTTCATGCTCGTGCAGGACTCAGCTTCGGTCGATACGTTCCATGGGGCTTCAAAAGCTATCAACCACTCGTTGCTAGGCAGCTACCTCGAACAATCTTTTTCGTATCTGTCGATTCGGCGTAAGAGCCGGTATAAGCACGGCGGTGGTGCTCCGAAGCTCAAAGAAGACTACAAATACATGGTTATCTACCCGATGACCAAGACTCGACCTTGGTACGAAAAGTCGATGAAAGAACGACAGGAGATGATGAACGATCACTTCCGCGTCGGTAAGAATTATCCGATGGTCAAGATCAATACGTCGTATGCGTTTGGTCTTGATGACACGGAGTTCGTTCTTAGTTTCGAGATGGACGACCCATCGGATTTCACGTCGCTTGTTATGGATCTGCGTGAGGTTCCAGCTGCTCAGTTCACATTGACCGAGATTCCGATATTCACGACGATCAAGATGCCGATCGCTGAAGCACTGGATGCGATGGCTTAGTTCTGGGATAGGCTCTAGGCGCCATCTGGTGGGCGCCGGATGGCGCCTAGACGTGCTCGTCGTCGGACGACTTTGCTCCAAGCTGCAATCGACCCACCCTCCAACTCCTTCGCTGTGAGAACGCGCAAAGCTGCTGCTTTTCTCCTTGGTGGAGACGGGTGAGAGGTGCGTTCACACGTGAACACACAACAGCAATCATTTCTTTCAGTTCTCGTACTGGTGAGAATCAGAGGGTGTGCCTGACTGACCTAATACTTGCGACCATGATGTCTACCATGGTCGCGAATACGCAGTCTTTACCCCCTCGATGGGCAGCAGTAGCCATCGCTTCATTTATACGTGTTCTACAGGCCGGCTGTAACTCCAGAACGTCGGGAGCCGCACAAGTTTGAGCGGTTCACGTTTGACAACGGGGTAGAGGACGAAGAGGTGTGAAATTTACAATTAGCCAGATTGCCGTTTCTTAGTTGATCGCCCATTTTGTACTAGGAGAATTGATCCGATCAAAGCGGAAACAACCGACGCAACTAAAATCCCTGCTTTTGCAACGTCGACGTCGCCTTCGTTATCCAAGGCTAAGCGCGAAATAAATAACGACATCGTGAATCCGATTCCAGCCAAGAACCCTCCACCAGTAATCACCCTCCAGTTAAGTCCGACTGATAATGTGCCAACACCTAAACGAATCGCCAACCACGTGAACAAAACAACACTGATTGGCTTCCCGATCGCCAATCCGAAAATCACTCCCAATGATATGCGGTCGTCCATGCTTTGAATTGTCGAAGTGTCGATCTCCAATCCGGCATTCGCGAGAGCAAAAACTGGCATGATCATGAATGCGACCCACGGATGGAGTAAATGTTCGAGACGAGACATCGGTGATGCTGCATGAGCTGCCGCTGATTCCAGTTCACCAAACACCCGCTGGCGGTGGTGTTCCACTCGTTATTTCTGACCTCGAGCTACAGTCCTGAACTGGGTGGAGATATCCTGAAATCGAGTCAAGAATTGTTGATCGGTTGGTCATTTTGAAAATCTTGTTGTGGCTAAATCGCCAGTTCAACCTCGCTGGAGATTTTGCTTAGGACAGTTTTCACAAATGTTTCGTGATAGCGAGCAATACATGGGAATGGTTGGTCAGGAACGTACAGATTGTCGGTGTGTCGGTCAAGAACGCTATTCATGAAATCTGTAACATGTATTGAGGGTCTTGTGTTAACAGAATTTTACGGACTTTTGTCGCTCGTTTTTGGAGCGCGTACTTGAACCGTCTAAATCGGTTTTAACAGGTCCATACATGAACGATCGCATAGAGCAGAATCATCTCGCGATAAAGTAGCGTTACTCCCCATTACTCGGCTTCGCAAAGCTCGCCTCTACGAGCCGGTTTTGTGCTGTATTCGATGATTTGCACAACTATCTAAGAGTCCAAGCCACAGACGGTGAGCACGTTCCAGCGGACGTTCGTAGGAAGATATTCGCAGATAGGTTATCGACTCTAATGACCGAATTGTCGGCTTGAATACAGATGTTGATCAGGTATTCAGATGGACCTAGTTCTGAATGAAACTAGGGTCATTCGTGTTCTCGCTCAGATAGGGAAGAGTTGGATTACCCGTCCATGCACACTGGAATGGGAAGTTACCTAGTCACAGCGTGACCATCGGTGCCACCCTTTCGCATCCTCATTGCTCTCAAGAAAGAGAGAGGGGCTATAGGGCCTACTAGCCGAATCTAGTGACAATAAAAAAGCCCCAGCATTTTCGCTGGGGCTTTTAAGTTTTCGTAAAGCTACGAATTAGGCGTTTGCGCCTGGCTCCGAAGAGTCGTAATCGTAATCGTAGTTCAGCTTGATGAACTCTTTTTGCTCAGCTGGAACTTGGTCTTCAGGGAAGATTGCGTTTACTGGGCAAACTGGCTCGCAAGCTGCGCAGTCGATACATTCATCTGGGCTGATGAAAAGCTGGTTGTCGCCAGGCTTTGAGTAAATACAGTCGACTGGACATACGTCTACGCATGCACCGTCCATTACGTCGACACAATCCTTGGCGATGATGTAGGTCATCCGATGAGGCTCCTGAGACTTTACGACCATTTCCTGTGGTGGCCGTCTTTGTGGCAAATCCACGGCAGATTATACGTTTCCGCAGTCCGTCGTAAACAGGCTGGCACTACTGCGTTTGTGCAGAAATGCCAGCCCAAAATTATCTAAACAACAAGCCGGAATTAGTGTCCGCCGCAGCCACCGCCACCGCCACCGCCACCGCAGCCACCGCCACCGCCACAGCCACAGCCGCCACCACCACCACCGCATCCGGATGAGAAGTTGGGGTTGGAGATTACGAAGCCAGAGCGTTCGAATCCTTCAACATAGTCAATGCTCGATCCTTCGAGCATTGGGGCGCTTTCTTCATCAACGAGAGCCTTGACGGTTCCCTCGATTATGGTGTCTTTCTCGGCAGGAGTTTCTTCCAGCCCGAAAACATATTCGACGCCACCGTTATCGGATGTCGCAACTGCGATACGCAGGTACTGACCTTCTGCATCTTGTTCATTAAGAACTTCTAGCAGTTTTGTTGTTGCCGCTTCGGTGAACTCTACAACGGTCGTTGAACTGACCATTTGGTGCTCCAGATTGCCTTACGAAAGATGTAATTGAATTGCATTAATTACTTTACGCGAATTTTTGGTTATAAAGTGCAGTGTTCTTATATGGATTATTTGTGAAGAAATATCATGATAATCGCACAGTACAGAGGCTCCTGTTATCGGATTTCGGCGATATGATTTACTATAGTAACGGTAATCCGTCGTGAACAAATCTCGCAGATACCAAGCCAATTGGAATAGATTATTAAGTCTGTTCCAATATCTCTAGACTAGAACGTTCCCACATTCAGTATAGACTCAGGAACCTTGCAAGACAATTGGGAGAATCACGTATGGACGAACTTGATCGAAAGATAATCAACCTTCTTGAACGCAACGGACGAGCTTCTAATGCACAGATTGCTCGTGATGTTGGAGTAAGTGAAGGAACGGTTCGCAGGCGTTTGAAGCGCCTCATAAGCGAACAGATCATCAATGTAATTGCGCTGCCTGACCCCCGAAAGTTGGGATACAACTCCGAAGCTTTGATCGGCGTTCAGGTCGATCCTGACAAGGTTGACGAAGTCGCTTCGAAAATGGCTGACCTTGAGCACACTCGCTGGGTAACGATTACTACAGGTTCCTACGATGTGTTCGCTTGGGCAACACTTCCTGACGCTGAGTCGCTCGGTCGATTCCTTCGTGACAAAGTCGGTGCTATCGACGGCGTACGTCGCACGGAAACCTTCGTGAACCTCCAGGTTATGAAGCGAGAATTCGGTATTCCGGCGTAATTGCTCGGGATTGGAAACTGTATGAAATGACGAGGTACATGTTTATTCATATACTTCGTTTTAGTTCTACCGTTTGTGTTCACTCGAAATATAATCATCTTCGCCGTGGATTACTCGAACTAAAGATCCATGGCATTCGATCAACAACGTCGCTTACTAGTACCCTAGTACGATTCACTAACGGCGATAAGCAAGCGGGGCTTAGAGCCTCATGGAGAGTCCGGTGCAGAAAACCGCTGTGACAACATCTAGAGCAGAAACTTTTTCACTATTAGGGCCGGCAGAACCATCGTTATTTGAACGTCTCGTGCCGATGGCAAATATGTGGCACAAGGCAGCTGCTGTTGTAATCGGCATTGCACTGGTTTCACTTCTGGCGCAGGCTCGATTCTTTTTGCCCGATAACCCGGTTCCGATCACACTCCAGGGTTTTGGAGTGCTGATGCTCGGTGGTGTTTTGGGTTGGCGTTTGGGCCTTGTTTCGGCGCTTGGCTACTACCTTGTCGGCATGGCGGGTCTGCCTGTTTTCGCTAAGGGCGGTGAAGGCTGGGACTATGTAATTCATGGTGCGACCGGCGGTTACTTGATCGGATTTATCGTTGCAGCCGGCGTGATAGGTTTCCTTTCACAGCGTGGTTGGAACCGTGGTCGAGGCTTGTGGCCGATGTTGATCGGTTCACTCCTTATCTACGCTCCTGCTCTTGTCTGGTTGAACGTATTTGATTTCGGATGGCCTGCAGAAGGCAAGCTATTCTCTGCTGCGCTTTACCCGTTCCTTCCCGGAGATATTCTCAAGCTCATGGCTGCTGCAGCGGTTACGGGTGGTTTGTGGCGACTTGCCGATAGCAAGCGGTAGTCTCGCCTCATTTACTACAAGTCGATTCGTTAGCTGATGCTACGAATAGCTAATTCCATTAGTTGAACAAACAGGATATTTACGGTGTACAAGGATACGAACTGCGGAGAGCCGCGAGAAGCTACGGTCGGATCGGTAATTACGGTTGCTGGTTGGGTTAACCGACGGCGCGATCACGGGAACCTGATTTTTATAGACCTGAGAGATCGAACTGGTCTTCTACAGGTAGTGTTCAACCCTGAGCATGGTGAGAAAGCTCACGATCTTGCTCATAGCCTTCGATCCGAGTGGGTTGTGCAGGTGACTGGGAAGGTTGTGGCCAGGCTCCCTGGAGCTGGAAATCCTGACTTGCCAACAGGTGCGGTTGAACTTTCGGTGACCGATCTTGTGGTGCTGAACCAGTCGCTCACCCCTCCGTTCGAGATTTCTGACGATGTCGAAGTAGAGGTGAACACTCGTCTGAAATATCGATTTATAGATCTCCGTCGTCCTCGTATGCAGGAAATCTTGAAACTTCGTCACAAGGTGACTCACATCATGTGGGATCACCTGACCGAGCAAGGATTCACGCAGGTCGAGACTCCCATCCTTATTAAGAGCACTCCAGAAGGTGCACGTGACTATGTTGTGCCGAGCCGTGTTCACCCCGGAGATTTCTACGCACTTCCGCAGTCGCCTCAGCAGCTGAAGCAGTTGTTAATGGTTTCGGGTGTTGAGCGATATTTCCAAATTGCCCGTTGTTTCCGTGACGAAGATTTGCGAGCCGACCGCCAACCTGAACACACACAACTCGACTTTGAGATGTCGTTCGTTCACCAGGACGATGTGATGGCAGTAGTTGAAGATCTGTACACGCGCATCGTTAAGGAGACCACTCCTGACGCTGTAGTGAACGGTCCTTTCGTTCGGCTGACCTATGCCGAGTCGATGGAACGGTTTGGCACTGACAAACCCGACATTCGATTCGGAATGGAACTGACGACGATCACTGAGACGGCAGCAACTTCGGATGCACGGGTATTCCAAGCTGTTGCTTCATCGGGTGGGTCGATTCGAGGATTCGTTGCACCGGGCTGCGGTGGCTACGGCCGAAAGCAGACCGATAACCTGACAGACTTTGCTAAGTCGAGCGGTGCTCAAGGTCTTGTGTTCATTGCACTCGACGAAAGTGCACCTTCGATCGAAGGTCTTGAGGATGAGCACATCAAGTCGCCTCTCAAGAAGTTCTTGTCGATCGATGTCATAAAAAAAATGGCGACGGAGATGGGTGCAGCGCCCGGCGATCTGATGCTGATTGTTGCCGGAACTAGCAAGCTCGTAAACACAGTTCTTTCGAACCTGCGAAACGAGATGGCGAAGCGGCTTGAGATGGTCGACCCGAAGAACCTCGCGTTTACTTGGGTTTACGACTTTCCTCTGTTCGAGTGGGACGAAGACCTTAAGAAGTACGAACCTGCCCACCACGTGTTCTCAGCGCCAAAACCAGAGCACATGGAATACCTCGACACCGACCCTGGCAAGGTGATTGGAACGTTGTGGGACCTCGTATGCAACGGATCTGAAATGGGTTCAGGAAGCATCCGAATCCACGACAAGGATTTGCAAACCCGGTTGTTCAATATCATTGGCTACACAGAAGAACAGATTAGTGATCGATTCGGTCAGCTGTTGACTGCTTTCACATATGGCGCACCGCCGCACGGTGGCATGGGGCTTGGTCTGGATAGGTTCGTAGCGATGCTAGCGGGCGAAGAGGCTATCCGAGAGGTGATTGCGTTCCCTAAGACACAGTCAGCATTCGATCCGTTGTTCGAGGCTCCATCACAAATCGAGGACGAGCAGTTGGAAGATTTGCACATTCGCGTGGTGATGCCAAAAGCATAGTCTCACGCATACGTGTGGACACTCGAAATTTTTCGGGGCCAGAAAACGTTACCCTGAGTTACAATTAGTGGTAATTGGGGAGCGATTTACGGTGCTCCTTTCTTGCACGGAGTTGCCGTGCTGTCTATTTTAATTAGCTATTTGGCTAACTGATTGTTTCGGAGAACGCGTTGAAATTTACTCGTGACGAGGGCGAAGATCGTCAGGCAATTCTTCACATTGAAGTAGAAGAAGACCGTGTGGAGAAGCATCTCCAACGAGCGCACCAGAAGGTTTCGGCGCGTATCAACATTCCTGGATTTCGTAAGGGCAAAGCGCCTAGGAACATAGTTGAGCAGTTCGTCGGCCGCGACTACTTGCTCGATGAAGCCATGGAGTCGTTGGTTCCTGAGGCAGTTGGTGTTGCGATCGAACAATCCGACATTCCATCAACTCACACTCCGCCTCAAGTAACCATCGTTGAGCGTGATCCGATCGTAAAGATCGACGCTACTGTCGCTTTGCCTCCAGTGGCAAAACTTGGTGATTACTCGAAGCTGAAATTCGACGACAAGCTCGATGTCGTGACCAAAGATCAGATCGAAGAGCAGATCACACAGATTCAGGAATCTCAGGCAACCTGGGAGCCAGTCGAACGAGCTGCCAAGCTTGGCGACATGCTGACTCTTACCTCTAAAGGCTTGGTTGACGGCAACGAATTCGCTAACGTTGATGAGGGCGATTTCATTGCAGAGGCCGGGAGCATGAATCCGGTACCGGGCTTTGCTGAGCAGCTGAAGGGTATAAAAGAGGGCGGATCGAAAAAATTCGATATCGAAATTCCTGACGATTACCCAAACGAAAAGTTCGCCGGCAAGACCGCCAATTTCTCAGTTGAAGTATCGGCAGTGAAGAAGAAAAACCTTCCAAAAGTCACAGACGCATTGGCAGCTTCACTAGGTGAAGATTTCAAAACTGTTGCGGAATTACGGACTCGAATTAGCGATAACCTCGAAGCACAGGCCGCAGATACTCTGCGAAGATCGTTAGAGCAACAGATTGTTGATGCATTGGTCGAGGGGGCTGAATTCGAAGTCTCCCCGCTAATCATCGAACATGAGGCTGAGCATGTACTGGAAGATCAGCAACGACAGTTGCAGCACTACAACATCGATTTCCAGCAGTACATGCAGGGTATTGGTAAAACGACAGAAGATATTGTTGCGGAGGCGAAGGATTCAGCTGAGCTCCGTCTCAAGCGAATGCTCGTGATCGACACTCTTGTTGAAGATACAAATGCTTCAGTAAGCGACGACGAAGTGGCTGCTGAGATCGCAATCATGCAGGATACTCCGCAGTACGAAAAAGAAAATCTAGATACGGACGAAGCGCGTGATGCGGTTCAACGAATTCTGAGTCGACGCGCTGCGATCGACAAGGTAATTGAATTGACTCACAAGCCAGCGGGTTCAAAGCCTGCTGCTAACAAATCTACAGCGACGAAGAATAAACCTGCTGACAAAGCGCAAGCTAAGCCAGCTGCCAAAAAGAAACCGGCCAGTTCTGCGAAGGCTAAGACCCCTAGCAAAGCCGCCAAGAGCACCAAGTAAATACTGAAACCTCTGAGGGCAATGAATATGACATCAGGACTAATCACACCAAACGATTTCGGATCTGGCACAGCTCCACAAGGCAAGAACAGCCCGCTGCTGAATCTTCCCGAGAGTATCGTTCCAATGGTGATCGAAACGGGCGCTCGTGGCGAACGTGCGTACGACATTTACTCTTTGCTCTTGAAAGAGCGAATCGTATTTCTTGGAACGCCGATCAATGCTCAGGTGGCAAACCTGATCGTTGCTCAGCTTTTGTTCCTTGCACGGGAAGATCCTGAAAAGGACATCAACCTGTACATCAACTCACCCGGTGGTGAGGTTTACTCGGGAATGGCGATTTACGACACGATGCAGTTCGTGCCTTGTGACGTCGCTACGTTCTCAGTTGGTCTCTGCGCTAGCATGGGCACTGTGTTGTTAACTGCCGGTGCAGCTGGCAAGCGATTTACCATGCCTAACTCGACTATTCACATGCACCAGCCTTTGAGTGGTACTCAGGGTCAAGCTTCGGATATCGAGATTCATGCTCGAGAGACTCTTCGAATTCAGGATCGTCTGCGACAAATCATCGCTGACCATACGGGTCAGTCTTATGAGCGCATTGCGCGAGACTCAGACCGAGATTTCTGGTTGAATGCAGAACAGGCGACTGAATATGGACTCGTTGATGAAATATTGAAGCCTGAAACTATGGCGACCGAATAGAACGATTTGGATCGCTTAGACAACTGGTAAAATCGAAGTAGCAGTTAAGGTTTCAACATATGACGACTGATCAGCCAAACGGCGGTGGCGGCGACGGTACAAGTACCGGAGATGGCTATTCGTGTTCGTTTTGCGGCAAGCCTCAGGAAAGCGTTCGAAGGCTAATCGCAGGGCCATCGAAGATTTTTATCTGCAACGAATGCGTTGGCAGATGTGGGCAGATCATTGCCGATGATCCGCCAATTGTTAAGCCTCACCAGAAGCCGACTACCCCTCGTGACATGTTCGAACTACTCAGCGAGTACGTCATCGGACAAGAACGTGCGAAGCGGGTTATTTCGGTTGGTGTGTACAACCACTACAAGCGCATTTGGTTTGGAACTGAAGACCCCGATGTGGAGCTTCAGAAGACCAACGTGATGCTGGTTGGCCCTACCGGTTGCGGTAAGACACATCTAGCTCAGACGCTTGCTCGAATTCTTGATGTTCCTTTTGCTATTACCGACGCTACGTCTCTAACTGAGGCTGGATACGTTGGTGAAGACGTTGAGAACATTTTGCTTCGCTTGATTCAAGATGCTGAGTTCGACATTGCTCGAGCTGAGCAAGGCATTATCTACATCGATGAAATCGACAAGATCGCTCGGAAGTCTGCCAACCCTTCGATTACTCGTGACGTATCGGGTGAGGGCGTACAGCAGGCTCTTCTGAAGATTCTTGAAGGTGCAGTTGTAAACGTTCCGCCTCAGGGCGGTCGCAAGCATCCGCATCAGGAGTTCTTGCAGATCGACACATCAAACATCATGTTCATTCTTGGTGGAGCTTTTGATGGTCTGGGTGAGCTTATAAAGAATCGGCAGACCAAGGACGCTACATCGATTGGCTTCAACTCAATTGGCAAGGCCAAAGAGGACGAGATGGCCGACTTTACGGCTGTTGAACCTGGAGACTTGCTTCACTTTGGATTCATTCCTGAATTCATCGGTCGAGTCCCGTTGGTTGTAGGTCTCGCTGATCTTGATCACGCAGAGTTGATTCAGGTTCTGACTGAGCCTAAGAATGCTCTGATTCGCCAGTACGAGGCACTGTTCAAAATGGACGGTGTCGAACTGGAATTTGAAACGGGTGCACTCGACGCTATCGCTAGGCTTTCTCGCGAACGCAAGGCTGGAGCACGTGGATTACGTTCGATTGTTGAAGAATTGCTTGTCGACGTGATGTACGAACTACCTTCAATGGAAGGTGTTGCGAAGTGCATCATCAGCGAGAAGACTGTGACCGAGAAAGCTTGGCCAATACTTCTTGATGAGGATGGCAATCGACTGGATGGCGATTTGCCCGAAGGCAAGCACAGGGCTACTGCTGCGTAATTCCTACGTTTTTAGATTGTGAATAGAAAAAGCCTCGGCATTGTGCCGAGGCTTTTTCTGCGTTAAACGGCGAAGGGCTGCTCAACCGCTACGACAAATGTTAAGAAATGCATTACCTGTGACTTGGGTAGCGGTGCATGAAATGCGCTATTGTAATTCCAGTTTCACGTTGAAGGTTCGCAGGGAAAGAGTCGAATATGTCCTATGGCGTTAATTGACCTGGCCCCGATAGCGTTACCACTTATTATCTCGGATTCACGACCAGTTGAAGCCTAGGCATGATTGCCTCAGGTGTCGGCGGCCGGTATCCGAGTGAG
>JAQCHZ010000030.1 GCA_027618835.1 Chloroflexota bacterium
CGATGGCGGTGTTCTGACGAATCAGTTCGCCATGCGCAAGCTCTCCCCAGTTCTCTGGGAACGGCGTCATCTTGAGCGCTGTGTACCCGATGTCCTTGGCGTGCCTGGCGGCAACCGCAAAGCTCTCGGGGTCGATCATGGGGGCCGTGCCCTTGATTGTCCCGAGCAGCACTATCGCCCGGACCCTGTCTCGCACCTTGCCGCCGAGCAGATCCCAAACGGGAACACCGAGCCGCTTCCCTTTGATGTCCCAAAGCGCTATATCGATGGCCGATAGCACCGCGGTAATCGCGGGGCTCCGGAACGAGTACTTACGGTAGGCGGTGTTCCAGATCCGGTCGATGTCCCGCGGGTCGAGGCCCTTTATGTCGTCTCCGATCCGGTGCGCGATTACTTCAGTCGCATCGGCGTAGCTCCAGAAATTACCTTCACCAACGCCATACGTACCGTCATCGCAGGTGATCCTCACAGTCAGCCACTTCGACACCAACCATGTTTCAATTTTTTCGATTTTCATTTCGCTTTGATCCCGAATTAGATTCTCGTTTGTGACCAAAACCCCCTCTCCCCCGGGGAAAAGGAACCAGCCACGGCCACCACGCTCAATGCGTGCAATACAGCGAGCCGTATATTCCAAAAGCACACGTAAAATACCCGTTTATGCTTCACGCACAACCCTACCATTACTGATTTCGTTGCGAAATACCCGAGTCTATGCGGATCGCTTCTCTTCGCTTGCTGTGCGCATTAATTTCGGTTACTATCTCGCATTAATTGGACGGATGTTCAATATCCTGGCATGTTATGCATGACGGGTACGTGGTGACGGCTGGTTCTGAATGATTGGCTTTCGTTCTGTGGCCGCACATATTCACGGGGAGTATAGATCTGTGATGAATCTAATAGCTCGCGGTAAGAAACTTCCGATGTTTCTGGTATTGCTGACCATGTTGTTGGCTGTCGCGGCCGTTGCGTGCAGTGGAGGTGATGATGACGCTGATCCAACAGCAGCGGCACAACAGCCAACAGCAGCGGCACAACAGTCAACAGTAGCGGCACAACAGCCAACAGCAGCGGCACAACAGCCAACAGCAACTTCGGCTCCTACACAGTCTAAGTTTAACGGGAATCTAAGACTCGGCGAGATAGTGATCGATGCTCCGGTGTTCCTTCCCAGCAAACAGGGCACTGGTAACTCCCAGCTGCTGGGATTCTGGGGATTCTTCGAGTCGATGATGTATGCCAAATATTCCGCTCCGCCTGATATCAATCTGGATGAGCCCACTTACAACCTGGGTCTGGTGGAGTCGTGGACCGTTGCCTCGGATACCAGTAAGGTCACCTTCAAGATCCGAAAGGGAGTGCAGTTCCACCACGGCTGGGGTGAGGTTACAGCTGAAGATATCGCGTGGAGTTTTGACAATGCCATGAGCGAAGGCAGCATTAACCAGCGTGCCCAGGGAGTGCAACAGTTCGCGACGGATTTTGAGGCAACTGACTCAAACACGATCGTCATGACCGTCAAGGACAACCTCCTCAACCCACAGTGGTTCAAAACGTTGTCAAACACAACGCTTGGTACAATTTGGGTCACCTCGAAAAAGCAGTTTGACCAAGATGGAGAAGAGGCGGCCACCATAAATCCTGTAGGGACGGGGCCGTTCGAGATTACCGAGTGGGTTACTGACGACCATGTAAAGGCTGTTCCGGTGGAAAACCACTACCGAAAGGAACCGTCGGTGGCGTCATTCGAGGTGCTGCTCATGCCAGAGCCGGCAATTCGCATTGCGGCATTAAAGACAGGACAGATCGATGCGGCCAGGGTGCCGCTCAAACTTATCAGCAACACAGTTGCAGATATAGACGGCGCTCGGAGTCAGGTTGTTGGCCCGGCGATCAATCAGGTAGTGATGTTCGCTGGCAACTATTGGGCCGAGATCGATCGTAACGATGGTTCGGACATCAAAGGCCTAAGGCCAGGATTCAAGCCAGATGCGGATCACCCATGGATCGGTGATCCAGACGACGCTGAGTCCATGGACAATGCGAACAAGGTACGCCGGGCGTTGCGGCTCGCTATTGACCGGCAGTTGATCGTCGATGAGGTCCAGTCAGGCATTGGCCGGCCGCTAACGAACGTCATTAATGCTTTCCCAGGGGACCCGCACTGGCGCGATGCTTTCGCCGTCGATTACGACCTGGATCAAGCGAAAGAACTGCTGAGTGAAGCCGGGTATGCAGACTGCTTCCCGTTCACCCTGCACGTTGCACCGGGTAAGGAATGGGACGTTAGTGTGGGCGGCGCAGTCGCTCAATTCTGGCGTGAACTCGGGTGTGAAGTCGAGGTCGATGCAACCGACTACGGTGCAGCCCGGCCTCGCCTCGTCAACCGGCAGAAGGAAATCCCGTGGATGATTCAGTCCGGAACGAATGCAAGCCCAGACGCCTTCAGTGCCGCATCGGTATTCAGGCCTTCTGGTGGGTTCAACTACGGTATCGAAGTGCCGAACGAGATCAGCGAGATAGCGGAAAAGAACCAGGATGTGGCGAGCACTACATTCGATCAACGGGTCCAGAACAACGTCGATTGGTGGACTTACGTGAACGATTGGAACCTTGTTGCTTCGGTAAGCACACTTCCGACATCGGTTGTGCTAGGACCAGAAATCGTCGAATACAGTCCATACATGAATGATGGGCCGGAATTCGTCGCACCTGAAACGGTTGTGATGAAGTAACCCGTAGAATTGCCTCTCAGCGATCCACTCCGGGGGACAAGGATGTCAGACTCCGTCCCCCGGAGTGGATGGAGGATCGCGATAGTTTGAGATTATTGGAATCAGTATCGTCATGATTACCTGTTCGAATTCAACGCCCTGGGGTCGAGGTTGAAACGACTAATATTACAACGGCTAGCTGCGTCAGTTGTCGTTCTGATTATGGCCAGCGTGGTGGTGTTTACACTGTCGCGAGCCTCGGGTGATCCTCGCCACTTGTATTTGAGCGAATACACAACGGCTAAACAGTGGGAGCAATGGGGGAAGGACTTCGGACTCGACAAGCCCTACCCGGTTCAGTATCTGACCTGGCTGAAAGGCGCCGTCACACTCGATTTTGGTAAATCGGTCAAGGAACAGATTCCCGCCACGACTGTCGTCCGGCGCAAGATCTGGCCGACCCTCCAGCTCGCATTCGGAGCCTATTTTTTCGCGATCATCATTGGTGTTCCGTTAGGCGTTTTGTCAGCTACGAAAAGAGGGACAAACCTTGACCTGCTGGCCAGGTCGTTTGCGTTGATCGGGCAGGCTATGCCGGGCTTCTGGCTGGGGATAATGCTCATCCTTACGTTTGCTGTCCACTGGCAGGTATTGCCGGCCGGGGGGAAAGAGGGCGCCACCAGCATCATCCTGCCTTCTATCACGCTGGGCTGGTTCGCTGCAGCCGCGTTGCTCCGGCTAACCCGCTCGGCCATGCTGGAAGTGCTCGACTCCGAATACGTCAAGCTGGCGCGAGCAAAAGGCCTTTCGCAAAACGTGGTTATCTGGAAGCACGCGTTCCGCAATGCCATTACTGTTCCCCTGACCTACGCTGGACTATTCCTGACAGCACTGCTGACAGGAGCAGTCGTGACGGAAACCGTTTTCGCCTGGCCTGGCCTGGGACGACTGGCAATTCAGTCGGTGTTCGGAACCGATTTTCCGGTGGTGAGCGCCATCGTGTTGTTTGCCACCGCCGGATATCTCTTTATGAATCTTGTTGTTGACATCCTTTACGGCATCTTGGACCCACGGGTCCGGCACTCTCAATAAACTATGGAAAATACCGTTCAGACAGGAAATAGCAGTTCAGAAGAGCAGATCGGAAGGCCAACTCTCTACTGGCGTTTCTTCCGTCGATATCCGATCTTGCCCTTGATAATTGTCGTTGCGATCATCATCGCCGCGGTATTTGCGCCATTACTGGCACCCCATGACCCGCTTGTGGGCAACTTAAGCGATCAGGATCGCCCGCCGTTTTGGCAGACGGAGTCCCCCATCAGTGGAAAAGAGGGGCTGATCAAGTTCCCACTCGGGACCGATGCGCTCGGCAGGGATATTTTCAGCCGAATTATCTGGGGTGCCCGTTTTTCGATGATTATCGCCGGTATCGTGATCGTGACCGGCGCCGTCGGTGGTACGGTCCTTGGCATGATCGCGGGTTACTTCGGTGGTCTGCCGGATGAAGCGATAATGAGGCTGGTCGACCTGACGCTCGGCGTGCCGTTCATCCTCGTGGCGTTGGCGACCGTAGTAGTGTTCGGCGCGAGTATCACGCTGGTTATTTCCCTGTTAATTCTCTTTAGTTGGAGCGGATTCGCGCGCCAGGTACGAGCAGAAACACTGAGGTTACGTACGGCCGATTATGTTTTGCAGGCGAAAATTTCAGGGGCTTCATCAGCCCGTATTATCAGCCGTCACATATTGCCGGGTGTGACGAACACGGTAATGGTTATTGCCAGCCTCAACATCGGCCAGTTGATCCTGACAGAAGCAACGCTGAGCTTCCTCGGCGTCGGCATACCGAAACCCAATCCGGCATGGGGTTCCATGGTCGCCGATGGCCGAGACTACATCGGGACCTCTTACTGGATGGCACTGTTCCCAGGGATCGCTATTTTCCTGGTGTCCTTCGCATTCAATTTCCTTGGTGATTGGATTCGCGATCGACTCGATCCAATGCTTCGACAACTCTAGCTGTGTGCACTTCGACAAGCAGTAAAGGCATGGAACGTCCGACTCCCTGGCACTTAAGCCTGCCCATGGGAAGTCCCAGCGTTCCGGGTTGTGACGCTGCTCATCCGTGAACCGCCGCCAGAAACGGATTCTCCTACGGCTTTTCAATCCAACTGAAAACTTATGAGCGTCTGGTTCAACCGAACGACGCATTCAATGGCCGTTTATTAATCTTTATCAGGTGGAGTTGCGTAAGATGTCGTGGAGGAGAATCGAACGAATGAGCCGACCTGAGCGTACCCCACCACGCGAGCATAGATGTCGCCGGCTGAGTTGGGGTGAAAATCCTCCACCGGCTCGGAAACGTCACTTTCTGAGCTGGGCCATTGAGAATTATCTTTTCGCAGTCGCTGCGGTCATGTTGCTCACTGGTGTTGTTGCTGTGACTGTGGCGGTGATTCAAAACTACTCCGGGGGAAAGGACTACGTCACGGTGGACTTCTACGAACTCGGCACAGCGATAACTTCACACAACACCACGATTTCGTTGGATCGGGTGACATACCAACCCTTCTTTGACATCCGCCTGGATAATTACTGGCGAGCGCAATCGGGACCGCTCGTAATTATTGACGGCATTATTACGAACTTCGGCACCGCCCCGGTCATCGCCTTTTTTCTCATGGTCGATCAACCCGCAGGCGCTCTCGTTTATCGAGCAGATGGCAGTGAAATCACTTCTTTCGTAAATACGAGAGAAGTGGGGTTGTGCCCAAACGAATCGTTGCGAGTCCCCATCATCGATCCCGGTCGTTCCACCAAGTTCAATCTCTCCCTCGTGGTCGAACGCAACTCGGCCCTGTCCTGGGTAAAAGGCGAAGTACAAGATGGACGGCTGCCGGCCTTATCGTTCGGTCCATTTGCGGAGGCCAGTTGCGGTGCAATCGGAGACGAGTCGCTCCTCTACGACACCTGGAGATTCGATTTTCAACCGCAGGATCTACCCGACGTGGAGTTGCGTGACTACTACCCGTTTGGCTCTCCGACAATCAACGAAATAGGCCTCTCCGGGAGGAGGTACTGGAAGGATTGGCTACCCCGACCGGACTAAGTGGGAATTACGTGCTGCCATTCTGACCCGACGCCAGGCTCCGGTATAAACGGACCCGCTACGAATGGTTTGACGATACCGGGTGCCCCTCAGCAGACGCCCGGTAGGGATCTGTCAGGACTCAGTGTTCGAGCTCAAATTAGTACCGAACTCGGCCGCACATTCCGGTGATTTCGTTCTCGTTGTGTCTGTGTCGGATGCTATTTCGACAGCGTAAAACAAGGTCGAGCACTAAGTTCTGACAGAACGCTCCAGACTATTCGTCGATGTGTCGCATTCACATCACTCCAACCCTGCCACCACTAGCAAGTAGCCAGCAGCACCCTGACCCCCACATCCCTTTGTAACAAGGGACGGGTAGGTCTATCGGTGACCGAGTGTGACACACGCATGAGCTTCCACGTCGAAACAAGTTAGATTCTGCGCATGAATCCTTGGTCGAAACGTCCCGGTAAAAAAGTGTCCGTCCCTCGCTTCTCACTGGAGTCGTGGGCGCAGCACATGGCAGACCCTATTCAGAACGCAAACATGCTGAGGGAACACGCTCGGTCGATCAGGGAGCAGCTGAAGTTGCTGGATAAGCGGAAGGGGTGATGCCCGAATAAGCTATTTATTCGGTGCTATTGGAACAGTATTGGAACAATTAACAGAAAAGCCCCTGCATTTCTGCAAGGGCTTCTAAGTTTAGTTCGCTATGGAGCGGAAGACGAGGTTCGAACTCGCGACCCTCTCCTTGGCAAGGAGATGCTCTACCACTGAGCCACTTCCGCTAGTGCATTCAACAATAAGCATTCAGCGGCATACGGTCAAGGTCGGTCGTGGCTTTTATATCGGGATTCGCTCTGAGATTGCGCGTGGGGAGGGATGTTGCCCACGGTTGCGGTGGTGGACGTTATTGGCTGTTGGGCGATTTATCCTAAACCCGTTCGGCGTGGCTCAGGACAAGAATGAATTCAGGATGGCAGTAGGGCGGTTTGGGCTGCGATGAGACGGCAGCTTGGCTCCGGGCTGCAGTCTCGTTAGTCGCGGTCGTCATCGGATGACTCGGCTCCGCGTCGCAATTCTTCTACCCTAGCCCCTTCCCGAAGGAAGGGGACCGTATGCTGCTACTCGCTGACTTTGACTAGGAGTTTGCCGAAGTTCTTGCCGGTGAGGAGTCCGATGAACGCTTCCGGAGCGTTTTCGAAGCCGTCGACGATATCTTCTTTGTACTTGATTCGACCGTCTTTTATCCAACCGGCGATTCTTGCTCGCGCGATTTCGTATTGTAATTCGAAGTCGTAGACTAGGAAACCTTCAACCGTGCCACGCATGCGGGTGAGAACTGAAAGATTGCGAGGGCCTAGCTGCGGTTCTGCGGCATTGTATTGCGATATTTGACCACAAATAGCGACCCTCGATTTGAGGGCGAGATTATCGAACACGGCGTCGGTGATGGAGCCGCCGACGTTGTCGAAGTAGCAATCGACGCCAGTTGGCGACAGTTGGGCTAGTTCTTCGGAAACGTTCTGGGTTTTATAATTGATAGCGGCGTTGAATCCGAGTTCGTCGACTATGTAACGACACTTTTCATCGCTTCCAGCTACACCGATTACGAAGCATCCGTTGATCTTGCCGATCTGCCCTACAACGGCTCCCACGGCACCTGATGCTGCTGATACGACCAATGTGTCGCCCGCTCGTGGCTTGAGAACTGACAAAAGACCGAAATAGGCAGTCATTCCCGGCATTCCGAGCACACCCACTCCAGTCGAGACCGGGCCGAGTTCTGTGTCTACCGGTTTGACCGTGTGAGCGCCAACGGCCGCCCATTCCTGCCATCCGATTTTTGCTAGTACGGTGTCGCCGACTTTATAGAGGGGGGATTCGGACTTTTCGACTCGGGCAACGACTTCGCCGGTCATGACATCACCCGGTTCAAGTACAACTGCGTACGACGGACCTGAACGCATGCGACCACGCATGTATGGATCAAGGCTGAGGTAGAGCGTACGAATCAGTAATTCACCGTGCTTGGGTTCGGGCATCGCCGATTCCGCGATGGCGAAGTTTGCCGGAGTTGGCTCGCCATCGGGGCGGCTCGCCATTGTCCATGCTCGGTTCAGATAGTCAGCCATTTTCACGTGATTCCTGTCGAGTGCCGTTTAGTGCCTTGATTGTGCAGTTGAACTCAGGCTTAGCCGTTTAGTTCAACACCGGGGTTGACTGCGGAAGTAGTCATAGTCGGGCGATGATAGCCCGCCCGACGTGTCGCATGTGACGTTCATTGGTCGATAGCGCTGGCAGTTGAGTCACTGAGTACGCAGCTGCCTATATCGGTTTCCATACGGATTTGCCGCCTTCCGAGACGACGTTCCCGATGCTGCTGCCTGTTGCAAGGTGACCCGTGAAAATGATCCATTCTTGTGTTGCGGCAAGTGTCAGGATTCCTTTTCGTGCTTGGGTCGACATTGCGGTGTTCCAATCGAAAGTCGGGCACCAGTTTTGCTCGGTTACCTGAGCAACGCTGTGGAACAGATCACCCGTGACTATACCGGTTGTGCCTCCCGATTCGATCAGCACGCACTGGTGACCCGGCGTGTGACCGTTTGTGGGCAGTGTGGAAATGCCGGAGGCGAGTTGCTCAACTCCACCGATCAGCTTGAGTGCGCCGAGTGCTTCAAGAGGTTTCACAGATTTGTCGAACGCTGCGTTTTCGTTCTCGGGCTTCGAGTAGTGCTCCCAGTCGCGTTGTGCAATCCAGTGCTTTGCATTCGGGAACGTTAGCCGCGGCTTGTCGCCGTCGTACGTTACGTTCCAGCCGATGTGATCGCCGTGGCAGTGCGTTGTGACAACGATGTCGATGTCTTCAGGTTGTACGCCAAGCGTTGCGAGATTTTCGAGAAGTTGTCCGCTTTTTCCGGTGTGTTCGTTGACCGCATCACCCATGCCGGCATCTACGAGGATGGTCGGGCCAGAGCCGTCGGTTGCACGAATCAGGTGACCCCGCCAGTCGGGATGCCACTTGCCTTCGGAAGTTAGGGCCATCGAACGATACGGTTCCCATGCCTCGGCTGGAACGTCGGGGAAGACAGTCGATGGATCGCGCGGGAGCGAAGGCCCGTCGAGAACGGCCGTGATTTCGTAATCGCCGATAATAAGTGATGTGGTCATAGAATTTTAGAGTCCTCGTTCTTTCTTCACCCGGCGCCATTCTTCAAATGCTGGTTCCCGCGGTGGGTAGTACTTGCCGGGTGCGACACCTTCGGCTTCGATCTTTTCCTTGAGGTAGTTCTCGACTTCTTCGTGCTCGGTGGCGTGTTCAAGAACTTCTTTCGCCATCCATGAAGGAACGACGATAACTCCATCATCGTCACCGACAAGAACGTCTCCGGGGCGAACAAGAGCACCACCGATATTGATCTGAATACCTTCCTCGGCCGGGGCAGCTGTTGGCCCACCGTGCAGGCTTCGTGCGGTTGCGTAAACCGCCAGGTCGTAGTTTTCGTCACGTAGGACGTCGAGGTCACGAATTGCTCCGTCGATGACTACGCCATCTGCATTGTTCATCTTTAGCTGGAGTAGTTTTACGTCGCCAGCAACAACGGTTTTTGTATCGCCAGCAATATCTGCAACAAGTACATCACCGGGTCCACATTTACCCATTGCGCGGTACTCGGGAGAGGTTTCGCTGTTTGGGTTCTCGGCGAGCAGATCGGCTCGGTTTGGTAAGAAACGTAGTGTGCGCGCACGAGCAGCGAGCTTTCGTCCCTTGGTGAAGTTTTCGAGACCTTCACATACGCACAAGGTCGATCCGAAGTAGCGAACTGCGTTATAGACAGTTGCTGTCGGGAGCTTTTTGAATCCTTCCAGAACTTCGTCGGGAACGTGAACTGGCTTCATGTCGAAAGTAGGCATGTCAGACATCGGTACGTATATCTCGTTTCAAAATTGTGATTCGCAGCTTGTGCTTGCTTGCTGACTATCCGCAGTCAACAGTTCGAAAAGCATGCAGTAATGGGCGAGATACTACTCTCCGAGACAAAGTTCTCGCAACACGAACGGACTCAGGGATATTAGGATTTCCAGATGCCAAACAATCTATTCATCACTGGCGAATCGGGCGTAGGCAAATCCGTAGCGCTTGCCGCTGCTGCTGAAGAGTTGTTTCCGCGTCGAATATCAGGATTCGTGAGTCCGAGAAATACCGCTGGTGGAGTCGATCAAGGGTGGAGTATCGAAGGCTTCAACGGTGTGTCTGGCGTTGTTACGAGTCGGGACATCGTGAGCGATCACCAGTTGGGAACGTTCGGAGTCGACATGGAGCTTTTCGACCGATGTGTTGAAGCAGAGTTGGAATCGTACGCTAGTTCAGATGTGGCTCTTATCGACGAGATCGGCATTATTGGCGGATGGTCACCCCGGTTCATTGCATACGTTGAGCAAGTGATGGAATCGACGATTCCACTGGTTGCGATCGTTCGGGAAAAGTCGGGTGACTTAAGTGACCGAGTCAAACAGCGTGACGATTCAGTGCTTTGGACCACGACGCTGCAAAATCGTGACGATATCGCAGGTGAGATCGCACGCTGGGTCGAGTCGTTCGATACGCCGACATAGAGTTGCCTCCATAGAGGGTGTCGGCGGGCTTCGTACGCAATCCAAAAAGTAGTAGGGTGGGCGGCAACACCGAAGTTCGCCCAGTTTCTGTTCACGGGATAATGCAAATGTTGCCACCCGGCATGCCACTTTCGCGTTTCACGGTTCTCGATCTAACTAGAGTTCGCGCCGGACCGACCTGCGTGCGCCAGCTTGCCGATTGGGGAGCAGACGTCATTAAGATCGAGGCTCCACCCGATGGCAAAGAAGCACTGGGTGGCGACCGAGACAACTCCGATTTCCAGAACTTGCACCGCAACAAACGGTCGCTAACTCTGAATCTAAAGTCTGACGTTGGTCGAGAGGTCTTCTACAAGTTGGTCGAGCAGGCCGACGTTGTTGTCGAGAACTATCGACCTGACGTTAAAAATCGCCTCGGTGCCGACTACGAGACTCTCTCGAAAATAAACGAGAGAATCATTCTCGTTAGTATTTCCGGGTTTGGTCAGGACGGGCCGTATGGAAATCGACCGGGGTTCGATCAGATTGCACAGGGTACCGGCGGGCTAATGTCGATTACTGGTGCTCCGGGAGAAGGCCCAATGCGGGTCGGAATCCCAGTAGCTGATCTGTGTGCGGGGATGTTTGCAGCGCAAGGGACGATGTTAGCGTTGCTCGAACGTGAGGTATCGGGTCGTGGTCAGTGGGTGCGTACATCGTTGCTCGAAGCGATGGTGCAGATGCTCGATTTTCAGGCAGCGCGCTATCTGAAAGAAGGCGAAGTACCAGGGCAGGCTGGGAACGACCATCCGACGAATATTCCGACCGGAGTATTTCCGACAACGAACGGTCACATCAATATTGCTGTTGCTGGAGCCATCATGTTTGAACGGTGCTGCAAGGCGCTGGGGCATCCCGAGTGGAATGATGATGAGCGATTTTCAACTTCAGCAGGGCGATCTAAAAATCGTGGTGAGATGAATGCTGTCATTTCAGAAGTTACAAAGATGAACACTAGCGAGCACTGGATCGAGTTGTTGAACGGTGTTGGATGCCCGGCGGGTCCGATCAACTCGATGGACCAGGTATTTGCCGATCCACAGGTGCAGCATTTGGAGATGGCTGTTGGCGTCGATCACCCAAGGCTTGGAAAATTCGACGTTGTGAATCAGGCGATAAAGATGAGCCGAACGCCGTCGGAAATTCGCACGGCAAGTCCAGATCAGGGCGAGCATACCGATGCTATTCTCACCGAACTTGGGTACGAAGAATCGCTGATTGCACAGATGCACGAAAACGGCGTCGTTTAGCGGCGGTGGTGTTGTGTGACGACTGAGCTTTTGCTCATTTGCGAACGAAATACTAAGGAATAAAAATATGAGGCAGCTGCAGCTGCGGACCGACAAGATGTTGGCGTACGTCGAGGACGGTGTTGGGTGGATCACGTTTAATCAACCGAACAAGCGAAACGCTGTTTCGTTTGCGATGTGGCAAGCGATTCCGGAGATTATCGAGGATTTCTCAGCCAGTGACGATGTGCGAGTCGTGGTGCTGAAGGGCGCTGGCGACAAAGCGTTCGTGTCGGGCGCCGATATTTCTGAGTTCGAAGAAGTTCGGAATACGCCCGAGCAGGTCGAAATATACGAAGCGGCGACGGGAGCCGCAAATGCCGCACTGAAGTCGCTCGAAAAACCGCTGATCGCGATGATTCGAGGCTTCTGCATCGGTGGTGGAATGGCGATAGCGTTGACCGCCGATCTGCGTGTGACGGCCGATGACGGTCAGTTCGGCGTACCCGCTGCAAAGCTCGGATTGGGCTATGGGTACGGTGGAATCAAGGAATTGATGAACATCGTTGGTCCGTCGTTCGCTAAAGAAATCTTCTTTACAGGTGGACGGTTTAGTGCTGTTGATGCCGAAACGATGGGGCTGGTGAACCGCGTAGTGCCGGTCGACGAACTGGAATCTAGGGTCACGGCTCTTGCGATGACGATCGCTGAGAACGCACCGATGACGGTTAAAGCCGCCAAGGCTGCGATCAACGAAGGCACGAAGAACCCCGATGAACGCGAGTTGGATCGAGTCGCCGCCATGGTTGAAGCTTGCTTCAATTCTGACGACTACAAAGAGGGTCGACGGGCGTTTATGGAAAAGCGGAAGCCGCAGTTCCATGGGCGGTAGCCTAAATACGCCGTTTTAGATCAGTAGCTTGCGGTATTCTCTGGCTTTGACCTGTTCGAAACGCAGTCGCTGTTTTAGTTCGTAACCACGGCTTTCATAGAGGCGATGTGCTGCTGGTTGGGGAGTTCAAAGTAAACCCACCTTACATTCATGACGTTCAATTGATAATTGATCACGTCAGTAGTGAGCTTGGGTACAAAATCGCTTTCCGTATGTCGGCAATGACCGGTATGCGAAGAAGAGTCATCCGTCTTAAATACTGAGCCAAATCCTGTATTAAGGTCGACCCAATAGCGGAGTGAGCGCTGAGTTCTGACAGAACCCGGAAGGCCCTATTTATCAGGGATTTGAGAAACGATTTACGATTTGCTCTGACGGGCGGGTTGGAGCTTTGCTTGAAACGCGGGTGGGTGTGCGTGAGGGGCTAAAAAACCAATATTGAATCAGGGGAAATTCGATCGGGATTTGCCACTAACCATCTACTCAGCGCGGCTGACTTTGGACCGTAGTAGCAATGGTTACTAAGATACAAGAAGGGATCAGTGCCATCGAGGACACTTGGGAATTCAGCCGCTGCGGACTCCCACTCCACAATAGAATGGCACGCCCGTATCGCAGGATCTAGGTCTTCGACTGTATCCCGGTAATCTGAGATTTCCGCAGTTTTGGACCACGCTGCCATACACAGCGTTTCGTTTACAGACAAATGGTCGACTCTAATGACCGAATTTTCAGCTTAACTACAGCGACCAATTTTGTATTCAAGTCGATCTAAATTCGACTCAGAGCGCTGAATTTTTACAAGATCCTAAAACCTAATATAAGATATGGATTGTGTCGGAATATAAATACTCATTTTAGGTTCACGTAAGTCATGTTATTCAAGCGTCTATTACCCGCAATAATATTGTCAGTTTTGCTTAGTTCCTGTGGCCTCGTAGACACAGAGGCAGCCGGTGAGGCCATTGCGCAAAAAGAGCAGGTCCTGCGAATACAGACAGAACAACTGGATCCACTACTCGATCAATTGTCTGGCTTTCAATCTCAAATCGAACCGTTCGAACAGGAAATCGAGGATCTAGAGGAACAACGGGATGCATTGGTTGACCAAGGCCGGGATCTTGCAGATGAATTCGAGCGTGAAATGGAAGATAGATTTCAGATGGTCTATCAGGATGAGGATGAAGCAAGGCGAACATTTGAGAAGCAAATAGAAGACGAATTCGATGCTCTCGATAAGGAGATGCGAGACCTAGATAGAGTCTATCAAGTCAAGTCGCAAGAACTAGATATTCTAATACAAGCGATATTTGATGAGGCAGAGAAAGAGATCAACGCCAAACGTGATGAACTTTCATCCATGCCCAATTCGACGCCCGAAATGGATGCTTTGGAAGAACAGTTCGGACAGTTGCGAGCTGCTGATATTGCCCTGAATCAGATGCGGTCAGGAATCCAGCTGGCATATATGGAGCTTGAAGAGCGAAGCTTTGATCTTGAAGATCAAATAACTCCGCTTTATGAACAAATAGAAGATCTTTACAGAAAAGAGCAAGCTGTTTGGGAAGCCGAATCATCGGTAGATTATAATTTTCTTCGAGAAGCAGCTTATGATCAAATTAGGAATATCCAAAATGATCTCCAAGTCGCTTGGGAAGCAGAAGAAGACGCTTCAGAAGTCGATTGGGATCAACGGGAACAAAGGCGTAGAGCAGCTGAGGAACAACATTCAGCCACACTACAGAATATAAACAGTGAACGATCTGCGGCCTATGTCCAATCTGACCAAAGTGACATCGGCGCAGCAGCTGAAAAGGGTATGTCGTCTCTCACCGACGACTATGCTAACTCTCGAACAAAATACCAGAACCTCATTGTGGAACTTGATGCAAAAATCGAAGAAATGGGTGGTGGGTCTGAGTCGGGTCAAGAAAGTGCGAATGAACTTCGGGCTAAATTAGAATCAACCCGGTTGCAATACCAAGATGTTAATGACCTGCTAGGCACTTTAGATTCAATAATTAGAGGAGGCGAAGAGTCAAACCCTGAATTTGCAACAGCAAAACAGGCAAGAGACGATGCAGCCGTAACTCTTCAGTCAGCTCAGGAAACGCTGGCAACCACCCCAGCGGAAATAGAGGGCCCTGCGGATCCTGATAATCCAACAGCCGACCCTGTGATGATAGTTCATCCGGATTACTTGACAGCACAAACTGTTGTTGACGATGCTCAACTGGCGTTTGACGCAGCAGAATCTGTTTTTACGACAACTCCTGAGACTCTAGTAACCGAAGATAAGCCTAATCCGGCTTATGAAACGGCTAAGAGCCAAGCAGCAAATCTCCAGGCTAGCGTTAGGGCACTCGAACAACAACAGTCAAGTGCTCCAGCAGAAGCACCGTCGGTTGTAAATCCTGAAATGACAGCTGCGTACGCTGACAAGTCTGAGTATGAATCGATACTCAAAGATCTCGAAAATCAATACACATTAGATTCTCAAGCCCTCGGCGATAAAGTGAGTGCCGGAGGAGAATCTATCAATGTTTCGAATGTCGAATCAGATCTCGAATCAAAAGTTCAACAAGCAGACCAAATACTTCGAGATCAATTAGCTTTAATAGATTCTGAACAACTCGGATCCGGTGACAAATCCGGAACGATCACTGAACTTGAACGCCAGATTAAGGCATTAGAAGATCAGGCGCGTGCACTCGAAAAAGAAGAACAAATTTACCATCGAACACGTGAGATGAATGGTAAAGATATACGTGCGCAAATTCGATCTCTCGAAAACGAACAGATTGATCCGTTGCGGGACGCACAAGAAGAAATTGAGAGAGAACGTAGGCCGTTGCGTAAGCAACAAATGGTTATCGATCGAGAGCAAATGACAATGCAAGATCAGTGGCCAGCGCTTGAAGAGCAACGACAACCACTTGAAGAAGCTCGTCAGGAAATGCAAGACGTTGCATGGCGCGAAATGGATAAGTGGGTACAGAGCCGCTTTGACGAGGCTGATGATCAAGCCACCCAAGCACGCAATGATCTGGAAAATGAAAGAACAACAGTTCAGTGGGAACTGGAAGATCAGATGTACGCGCTAGAGGACAAGCGAGGTGACGTGGAAGACGCTTTCTATGAGGAACGTGATACACGTATAGTCGAGCTGCAAGAGATGCAAGACAGCCTACGTGAAGAAAGAATGCTCCCATTAGAAATTGAGGCACAAGAACTAGACGATCAGATTGCCGTAAAGTGGGAAGCCCTTGATGCACTTTATGAAGCTCAGCGTGGGTTGAAAGATGAGATCTCGGAGCTTGAAATAGTTGTTAGAGATCTCGATCGCCAAGCCGAGTTTGGAGTCCTAAGCGTTATTGCAGGTGCACTATCTGCTGCCGAAGAAATAGAGAAGTCAGGTGGAAGTTCCGTAGCTTTCGAGAGCCTACTTCCTGATATTGGAATTGGAAACTAGTTTCTAGAATATACGGCGGCGCTACACCGCCGTAACTACCTAACTCCCTTGCGAGCCTGTAACGCTTTTTGTATCAATGCTCTAGGTCTTTGACTGCCTATTGAATACTTAACTCGTTACAGTTCTATTTGCAGGGGAGTTGGTTTTTAAATTTGAGGTGATTCACGGGGCCACTTGATCACTAAATCCTTTGAGTGATTACTTATCTTCGCTTCTCACAGAACTCAGCGCTCACTCGACGATTAGGGCGACCTGGATACACGATCGATCCCTACTATTTAGACTGACAACTCGGTCATTAGAGTTGAGCATTTGTTGGTGAAGATCTTCCTTCGAACAACCGCCTGCCCAGAACCTGGGTTCACTATCAAGCCCAACCCTCATGCGGAGACAGGTATACATAACTAATAGGAGTCTCCGGGGTATGTGCCACAGCGCGTAGAGAAACCTATTCAAAAATGGTTGCCTAAGCTGATCTGTACACGCCCTCCGTTAACCTCAGGGCTTATATATATATAACGGTTCTGCTGCGGGGGGGGCAGGCTAATGAATAACCTGTCAGATCGCTTTGAAAAATTTCAGGTGAGACAAGGTGATTTGAGGTTAGTTGGGGCAGACCGAAACATACCCCCATCCAGCTGCTTGAAGT
>JAQCHZ010000001.1 GCA_027618835.1 Chloroflexota bacterium
CTTTGAAAAATTTCAGGTGAGACAAGGTGATTTGAGGTTAGTTGGGGCAGACCGAAACATACCCCCATCCAGCTGCTTGAACTCCCCCCGTTTTACTATTAATCAGGCTTGCAGAGTGTTAAGGTGCAAAGACAACAGGAGTCGCCGTTACAGCACTCGGTTAGTCGGTAAAGTCGATACGAAGTTGGTCTACTTCAACTAGAGTAGGGTCAGCAAGTGGGCTGTTTACAGCACACAACTCATAATCGATTGATCGCAGGTTCAAGTCCTGCCGGGCCCACCAACTAACCGTTGACCAGTCTTTCCGTCTACCCAGACGCTTGAGTTGTCCCAATCAGGGATGCTCATTGAGACGAGTTCACTCTCTCGCACTCCGGTGTCGAACAACACTGAGATGATGGCGTGATTGCGTACGCCTTCCTTCGTAGAGACACGACACCATGCAATCAGCTTTCACCTCATCAACTGTGTAAGTAGGCTGTGGAGTGACCCGAAACTTTGTGAGGCGGACAGGTCTACTTGGGTCACTGGTCAGTTCACCTTCATTGATTAGGAACTTGAAGAACCTGCCCAGTCCGATCTGTACTGCATGAATGGTCTTTGGTGACAGTTGGCCCGTCAGCGATCTGACAAATTTCCTAATGTCATCGGAGGTGACTGATTTGGGGTCTACGGGTCGAGAGAATTCCCATAACCTTCTAGTGTCACGGAGGTAGCAAGAGATGGTGTGTGGGCGTAGTCCATCAGCCTTCAAAGACAGATCAAATGACTCAAACATACGATCTTGAACGAGTGGTCTAACGGCGTTTTTCACGGTTTTACTCCTAAGCTAAGGAGTCGTCGAAACAGCTATGTTCAACCTGAAAACGGTTAGTTGGTGGGCCCGGCAGGACTTGAACCTGCGACCAATCGATTATGAGTCGATTGCTCTAACCAACTGAGCTACGGGCCCCCGATAAGCGGTGAGGCGGTGCGGTTGCACTGCGACCAACACGCTTGGGCGACATTGATTCTCTCACGATAACCACCCTGAGTAACACTCCAATCGAATCACACCTCTAGTTATTTCGAAAACCATTGTGTGAACTAATCGCCATTGGTAAACTCTCTGCCGACAGCACGCCCACTAAGAATCATTTCGATCCACGAGGTCACTCCGCATGTCGCACGTCATCAAATTCAGCTCCTTGCCCAAGCACTCTCGCTGGCTGCTCTTAGCACTCCTCGTAGGTGCCCTGTCGCTGGCAATGGCTTGCGGATCATCGGACTCGGACTCTGATTCAGACGGAACCGGAGACGCAGCGGCACCAGCGGCAGATGCCGCAGACGACGCCCTCGCAGAAGTGTCACGTGTCCTCAGCCCCGATAAGACCCTAACGTTCGAAGACTACGTGGCAGCGGGATGGAAGAAATCCAAGCAGTTCGACACCGATACCGTGCCGGAAGCAACCGACATTTGGTACGGATTCTTCAATGCGAAAGACATCGAAGTTCGCTTCTACGATTCGCACGAGGTCGCCAAAACTGCCGGATTCGATAATGCGGCGGAAGCTATCGACCAAAGCTTCCGCGAGGGCGGTCAGTTCGGTTCAAGCAACCGTGGCGCAGGTTCGTCGGCCGTCACGAAATACAAGGCGTTCGCCGTGGTCGGAAACACCGTGATGCTCTGTGAACAGTCGGTCGATTCGTGCATAGCCCTCGCCGATGTTATCGGCGGCTAACCTAACGGGGCACCCCACAGTCGCTCGCCGGTCGCGCCTAAGCACCCGATTCTGGAAACACGGGCTCTCGCAGTGCTGCGTCCGGAGGCTGCACAAGTCTGTCGAATAGAAATTGGTGAATACCAAGCGACCCTGAGTGAACCGCAAACAACGCTATTACCGCCAGCACTACATTCAAAGTTAGAGCTTTCGTCAGGTGCGCCGAACTCCGCAATCCGCCAGCGAGTTTGACTCCGACCAATCCAATCAAAATCATTCCTGCCGCCGGCCAAATTCCACGTTCCATCCCAGTTATTACGTAGGAAAACGTGGCGAATCCCCAGCCAAAGCCCTGGACCAGCGAAATTGAATCACTGTGCGGTATCTGTGCATCGGTGATCGACATCCCAGTTGCTTCTAGCACCAAAATGTTTATCGGAATCAGAACTCCGAGTAGCCCAGTTAACAGGGCCGCGTAGCAAAGACCTATCAATACGTACATCGAAGCTATGAACGATCGTCGATAGTACGTCCCTGCCCATACGGCCACCCAAGATGCAATCGCACCAGCAATCAATCCAGACGGGGCTAGCTTCAGGAATCCGGCGAGGTTCAGGCTGAACACGTCGTAACTCGCTCGTTGCCACGGTTGCGATGCTTGCGACACTCGGTCGATCAATTCGGGAATGGCGATTCGAGTCGACACATCGATGTACAGCGCAATCAATCCTACTGCGATGCCCAACGGCAGCAGCGCCCACATCAACCGTCGATTTAGCGCGTTTTCTAAACCTTTAAGCGCTTTCTCCATCGCAAACTGATCGTCGAGGGATTTCTCGAGTAACTGTTCCATATCTGCTCCGATAAACGCAGATGATTCATGTTGTACAGGCGACAACATGAATGAACATACAGCATTACGGAATTAGTCACATACAGAAGTGCAATTCAGTTGAGACGGAAGCTTCTAGCCGGTTTTTGTGATTCGGAACGAATCGAACAGCATTTCGAAAATGCCGAGAGGACCGAACATTACAACCCAAACCACAACCAGACTCACCGCTGAAGTAATCGCCAGCGAACGAATCAAACTAAAACTGTCGCTGTTGGGACCGTTGAATTTGAACACACCGGCCGCAAGCAGTACCGAAGCGGCGCCGCCCCAAATAGCCTGCTTCATGCCTGTCATCGCATAAGTCAACACGAAGAACGGAGTGCTCCAGATCCACGATGAAAATGCTTCACCAGCGGTGCTCTCCGAGAACGTCAGGCCGGTTATATCCAGAAGGAAAAGGTTGGCCGGTAGCAATGTACTTACCAATAGAGGCATAGTGACAGCGAAGATGATCGCGGTCATGAAATACGGGAGGATACGACCTTCCCTACCAGCTACTGAAGTGGCAATCAATCCTGCAATGAACATTGAAACTCCACCACCAATAATTGGGGCGAGTGAAAGTTTCAAGATGTGCGAGAAATTGGGACGCTCAAGCACGTACCGCCAGTCAGCATCGTCGATTGCTACAACAATATTGATGTACTGAACGATGAGGGCCATTGATATGCCGAACGGAATAATCGCAATAGCCATGCCCATGCGCCGACGTCGATCTTCTTCGAATCGATCTTCCTCGACGCGATCTCGTTGTACGTAGCTCTGGCGGAACGACGATGGCAGATCTGTTGGATGGTTGGTTTGCATTGAATCAACGATAGCACTTACACTCGGGAAGTAGCTGTCAGATTCATGGCTAAATAAGTGACCTACGTCGGCATTAAATTCGGCTTTTTTTGCTCTCTGTAATCCGACCATCTGGCGCCAACTGATGTGCTCAACGCTTCTTCGCTGCTACACTCCGCCCGATTCGCAATTTAAACGGTCATACAACCTTTGCTGAAACCAAGCGCCAATTAAAACAAGGGCAACTCTCGATGAAGATCACAGATGTACGACTGGAAATGTTCAAATGGCCACGGGCTATTCCGATCACTAATGGTCTGTATACGTACACCCACAATTTACTGAACATCGTTGTGATCGACACCGATGATCCCGACATTCAGGGAATCGGTCTCGCCGGTGGCATCGAGGCAACACCTGAAGTCGGACTGGCGTTCGTCGAACACTTCAAGAAGGGTCTGATCGGACAAGACCCGCTTAACAACGAGGCACTTTGGCACGCCATGTGGCGACCCAAGCTGGTTGGTCGACGCGGAATTTCAACCCGCATCATCGGTGGTATCGATATCGCCCTTTGGGACATCAAGGGCAAAGTCGCAAATATGCCCGTCTACAAGTTGCTCGGTGGCTTCACCAACAAGGTCGATACCTACATCGCTGGCGGCTACTACGAAGAAGGCAAAGGCCTCAAAGAGCTTGCTAATGAGATGGAAGATAACGTCGAACTTGGCGCACGGGCTGTGAAGATCAAGGTCGGCGCAGTATCGATCAACGAAGACATCGAACGAGTGCGAGTTTGTCGAGAAACTATCGGACCTGATGTTCGTTTGATGGTCGACGCCAACAACGCTTACCGGCACTACCAGGCGATCGAATTCGCTCGAAAAGCCGAACAATATGATCTGTTCTGGTTTGAAGAACCAGTGGAGCCCGACGACTACATTGGCCAAGCGGAGATCACCCGCGCAACTTCTGTGCCCATCGCCGCTGGTGAGAACGAATACACCCGCTACGGCTTCAGGGACATGATCAACGCCCGAGCCGTGGATATTCTTCAGCCCGATGCATTGATTCTCGGCGGAATCACTGAATTTATGAAAGTAGCGGCGCTTGCTCAGGCGAACGATCTCGATGTCGCCCCGCACGGTGCTCAAGAGGTTCACATACACCTCGTTGCCGCTATTCCGAACGGTCTCATCCTCGAGTACTACCGCGAGTCGGTGAACCCGATGCACGGCAAAGTCTGGGAGCACGAACTGGTAATCGAGGACGGATACGTCATCGCCCCCGAGTTACCCGGACTAGGACTGACCCCAAAATGGGACACGCTTGCTGAATACAGGGTTGGATAAGGCGTACAATCTCGCCCGAACGAGCGTTTTTGTCTGCGTCATTTCTGTAACAACGAAATCACGCAGGCACAAGCAATCGCACGCAAATATTGGAGTAGCACGGACGAATGCCGAATTTTGATTACGAAGCGCCAACCTCGCTAGCGAGTGCGCTTGAGCTATTAGCCCGCCCCGGCGAGGTGCGACCGCTCTCGGGCGGCACCGACATCATCGACCAGCTGAAGAGCAACCGACGTCATGCCGATCTCGTTGTCGACTTAAAGCGAGTTCCGGAACTGCTTACCCTGGAATCGAACGGCTCAGGCTTGCGAATCGGATCCGCCGTGTCGTGCACTGAAGTTCACAAGTACACAGCGGAAAAGGGCGGCTTCCCTGCCCTCTCAGAATCGACCGAACTTGTCGGTTCGATTCATATTCAGAACCGTGCAACCGTCGGCGGCAACCTATGTAACGCCGCTCCATCTGCCGACACGATTCCCGCTCTCCTCATCCACGAAGCGGTCGCACACACTGCTAACGCTTCAGGTGGACGCGAAATACCGCTGATAGATTTCTTTGCGGGTCCGGGTCAAACTGTTCTTGAAAAGGGCGAAATTCTCAAAGAGCTCGTGCTTCCTGCCCCTTCGAACAATACTGCTTCGGCTTACTTGCGATTCATTCCACGAAACGAGATGGACATCGCAGTCGCCGGTGTGGGATGACTCATTGAGGTCGATCCCTCTACCAAGGTCGTCACCAAAGCTCGAATCGCTCTTGCATCTGTAGCACCGACTCCAGTTCGGGCATATGCAGCGGAAGAGTTCCTCGAAGGCACCGTGATCGATGCAGCGGCGATCGACAAGACGGCCGACCTAGCTGTCGGTTCCGCCGTTCCGATCACCGACGTACGTGGATCAGCCGAATACCGAAAAGAATTGATCCGAGTTCTCACGAAACGAACTCTAAATATCTGCCTGTAGCGACTCGCCTAAATGAGCAAGAAACAGATCAAAACTACAGTGAACGGTGTTGATCACGAAATTCTCGTTGATTCAACTTGGACGCTTCTCGAAACTCTTCGAGATCAGCTGAAGCTGACAGGAACTAAAGAAGGCTGCTCAAACGGCAACTGCGGTGCTTGCACCGTGATGGTCGATGGCAAGTCGTCGTGCTCATGCCTCATTCTCGCACCTGAAATCAACGGTCGGGAAGTAACAACCGTCGAAGGTCTCGCCGACCACGGCCATCTCTCGCCGGTTCAGGACGCATTTGTAGAAAACTCTGGACTTCAGTGTGGCTTCTGCACACCGGGTTTCATGATCGCAACAACAGCGTTGCTCAACGAAAACCCGCATCCCAGCGAGAACGAAATTCGACTCAAGCTGGCAGGCAACCTTTGTCGCTGCACCGGCTACGACAAGATCGTTCGTTCTGTTCAAGATGCAGCCGAACGCCTAAGCAAAGCTTAAGTTTGAATTCGTTGGCAGTTAGCCCGTCGGCCTAAGCTCTCACGACCCCAGTGCGTGCTCGCGCTCGCCTGTTTCTAGAGCTGTTTGGATGCTCTTGATCAACCGTTTTGCCGACTCAGCGCTGATCTCGACAGCAACACGTCCTTCGGGCTTGTCGTGATTCTTCACGAAGTCGATCACAAATGCGTGATCCAAGGGTGCGTCGTATGGGTGATCGTAGTAGACGTTCGCCTGGGCAAGCTTGAACCAGCCATCAGGACCTTTCGCCGAACCTTCCATCTCTGCTTTTTCGATAATCCAAGTACACATTTACATTCTCTTTCTAAAAATTGAATCTAATCCAGATTCAATGCATCTCATATGTCCGGCGAGTCAGTACATTTGCCAGAAGATTTTTATTTCTTTTAATCGATTTTTATCGATCATCAGATCGAGACAATGATGCCCTCCAAAGGAGCTCTCAAATGGCGATGACGATTCCTTGTGCTGATATGGGATACTCCTGCGGTTACGGAGTTTCTGGTGATTCGATGGATCAGATCCTTAGCGGAATCAAGCATCATTCGCTGGAGTTTCACGACTACACCTAAGAAGAACTCGAAAAAATCGATGCTGTCGAGCAGTTGAAAGGTGCAATTCGCCAAGCATCACGCCCTGGCGAATCTCGTACTCCACGCGACGAGAGCGACCGAAACATCGTTCCCCATTAGGTTCAAAGCTTCGCTCCGAAGAACTTGAACACCTCGGCCCATGCTTCTTTAGCTTGGACCGGTCGAAACCCGGGTCGATCAGTCGCGAAGAAGCCGTGTCCAGCTCCTTCGTAACGATGAAACTCGTAGTCAACACCATGCTTCTTTAGTTCCGATTCAGTCGCGTCAACTTGTTCAGGAGTTGGCGCCCCATCGTCCTGACCAAATATGCCAAGAATAGGAATCGATATGTTCGGCGTGTAGTCGATCGGCGCAACGGGTTGCAGCTCAGTTATATCCTCGGGCTTTGCTATTACGCGCCCACCCCAGCAATCCACGCAGCGTCGATCGTGTCCATACGCCCTGCTGCGAGATACGTCTGGCGACCACCCGAGCAGAATCCGATCATCCTGGTTTTACCTGAGTAATAAGGCAACCGACTCAGATACGTAGCAGAACCTTCTGCGTCTCCAATAAACCGATCGTCGGGAACTCCCCCTGCCGATCGTGAAATAGCCGCCGCATCGTCTGGAGCAGCGTCAGGAGCCTCCCGGTAGTGGAGATTCGGCATAACTGCTACGTAGCCATGGTGAGCAAAACGACGAGTGATCTCTTTCGTTGCTTCGTCCCAGCCTGGCATGTGATGAATCACAATTACGCCCGGATAAGGTCCATGTCCAAGTGGTCGAGCCATATACGCGTTGATAATGTCGCCATTGGCACCCGGATATGTGAGCGTCTCAGCGAGCAAACCTTCGTAATTTGGCATTCAGCCCTCCTGCACGTATTACCCAACGATCTGAGTTGTTCATTGGCGAAAATCGGACATTACCACATACTCGACCGAAAGCAGGATTCATACTTGAATGTGGTAATCTGGTTCCCATGCAGAATCGACGACCTCAGTAAAATTGCGTAAGCATCTTCGGGGTCGTAACCCGCATCTAATCCGTACACAACTTCAACTAAACGCCGAGTAACAAATGGAACAGGTATTTCGAGCCGCATCCGATGAAATAACGGCTGGTAACGACATGGTTGTCGCAACCGTAGTCAAAACCTCCGGTTCAACGCCACAGAAACCAGGCGCAAAGCTGCTCGTCCGAGCCGATGGCTCAGGCGTGGGCACGCTGGGCGGCGGTTGCGTCGAAGGTGACATTTGGTTCGCGTCGTCACAGTTGCTGTCGAGTGGCGGGGTCGCTGAAATGCGCGACTACGAACTCAATGAAGAACTTGCAGCTGAAGACGGACTCGTTTGCGGTGGCACGATGTACTTCTTGCTCGACCCGCTACGCAAGTCAGATTCTTCGAATCCTGCCAAAGATTTCAACAAAGAAGTCATCGCCGCCTACGAGGGTGGAGCACCAGTTGCGGTCGCCAGTCTGATGAAAGCTCCCGACGGTTCAGGACTTCCTGTCGGCGCAAAGTTATTGATCCGTGAGAACGGATCTACTTCTGGCTCGCTCGGCGACGAAAAGCTCGACTCGAACGCCATAAACAACGCTCGTAACCTTATGGCGATGGGCAAGAACGACTACATCACGGCCGAATCAGGTGCGGAGTACTTCGTCGAGGCATACACCACTCCTCCGACTCTCGTTCTCGCCGGTGGCGGTCATGTTTCCAAGGCGATCGCAGGAATCGCTTCGTCTCTCGGTTTCCGCATATTCATAATCGACGACCGTGAAGATTTCTCTAATCCAACTCGCTTCCCTGAAGCCGAACAGACGATTGTTTCCGACTACGGATCAGCCTTCAAGAAGCTACCAATCGGAACAAACTCGTTCATCGTGATCGCAACTCGCGGTCATCGCTACGACGCGTCGGCGACTGCGGCAGCAATGCGAACATCGGCCAGTTACGTCGGGCTGCTCGGCAGCAAGCGAAAGACAATTCTCATATTTGAAGAACTGTTCGCCGATGGCTTCACTATGGAAGAAGTCCAAAACGTGCGCTCCCCTATCGGTCTGAACATTTCGGCGAGAACTCCTGAAGAAATCGCTCTTTCGATCATGGCCGAAATCGTTGGATTCCGACTCGGAGGCGATGGCGGAACCCTCAAGCTCAACCAACGCCTCATCGATAAAGCTGCCGAAAAGGCAGACCTTCGCCCAGAAAAAGCCTCGACCGCCGAAGCTGTAGGCGCTGACTAGCGTGCCGAGCTACAACGCGGTCGGCATCATTCTTGCAGCAGGTGAATCCAGCCGAATGGGCAGTCCGAAAGGCCTGCTGGAATGGCGTGGAACGACCCTGCTTGAGTACCAGATGAACTCGCTGCTGCAAGGCGGATGCGACAAGGTCGTAGTCGTTACCGGCAAGTACGACGCCGAAATGGCCCCGTTGCTTAAGGATCGTCCAGGCATCATCAGGGCGTACAACCCGAAATATCTCGAAGGCAAAACAACCTCGATCAAAGCCGGAGTCTGGGAACTGCCCGACGACATCCACTCGATCGTCCTACTGGCAGTAGACCAGCCACGCCCTGCATGGGTGATAGAGAAAGTACTGAGGCTTCACACCGACTTCAGTGCAGATGTCACGTCCCCCAGATTCGATGGGCACGGCGGTCACCCGCTAGTTTTCGACGCACAACTCCGCTCCGATCTGATGAATATCACGGAAGAAGACCAAGGTGTTCGTGCGATTTTCCTCAAGCCCGATCTCGATCACCACAGGGTGAAATTCGACTCAGCCATCGTCCGACTCGACATCAACACACCTGAAGCCTACGAAAATGCGCTGGCTTCCTACGCTGAACTAGCGAAATCGAAGTTGTAAGATGTGGCGATCATGTCGTGCCCAACACCGGTTCGTGAAAAACACTGGGTAAAACCGCTCTACTGGCCAGCTGCGATATTCCTTGGAATTCCAGCGTTAGCTGTATGGGCACTTTTCCACTTGTCGGCACTGGAATTCGCGTGCGCTTGCACCCCAATAGACGCTCCTGCGTGGGCAGCTGACGCAAGATATATGGGCGCAATTTTGACCGGTGTGCCCATCCTAATCGCCGATTGGTTTGTAATCTGGAAATACCGCGATTTCAAGCGCAAAGAAAAATGGGAAAAGAAGTACACGGAAGAACACACTCCCTGGTACGCAAAGACCGGCGAGGATCGACCCAAGGGTCCGATAAAAAACAAATACTATGAGCCTTAGCGATATCGCCCCAAATTCACCAAAATTACCTAATTCCACTGGGCCAAAATCTCTCGATGAAGCACGTCTGTTCCTTCAATCAGATGGCATTGATGGCTGGCTCACAAGAGACTATCGCTACACAAACCCTGTCTTCGAAGCAGCACTCGGACGGCGTGTCGAGCGACTAACCCGACCCGTGTGGTTATGGATCCCAGCCAACGGCGAACCGCAGCTACTTGCCCACGAAGTCGACATCGAGCACTTCCCTAGCGACTCGCCGCGGGTGACCGCTTACGGCAATCGACTGCAGATGATCGCTGGACTCAAGGCTGGGCTACGCGGTTCGAAGACCGTTGCGATGGAATACTCGCCGCTCTACGAACTGCCGAGAGTGGGCCGAGTCGACGCCGGAACTATCGAACTGATTCGATCGTTGGGCGTGGAAGTAGTGCCTTCTGGTGACGTGATCCAGTATGCAACTGAACGATGGACCGCTGAGCAACTGCAATCTCATTTCTTCGCTGTCGATGCTCTCGACAATATCGTGAAACAGACATTCAAGTTCGTTGGTGAAAACATCCGCTGGGCGCTCACCGAGCACGATATCGCCGAGCACATCCGTGGTCGCTTCGATCGTGCCGGACTCGAATGGGATGACGGCCCATCCGTATCGTTCAACGAGCATTCGTCGATTCCGCACTACGATCCTCAACCCGGCGAGTCGGCAGTGATTCGGCGCGAAGGTTGGCTGTTAATCGACCTGTGGGCGCGCAAAAAAACTTCTGCCGAAGGCGAACGAAATATCTCCGCCGACATCACGTGGACTGCCAAGCTCGGCGAACCGCCCAATGCGAAGCAGTTGGAAGTGTTCAACGCCGTAACTGCCGCAAGAGACACCGCGTTTGAACTCCTCGAAAATCGTGTTCTTGAGGGCGACAATCCGCAGGGCTGGGAGATCGACCGGGCTGCTCGAGATGTGATCGACAAGGCAGGGTACGGCGAATTCTTCATACACCGACTCGGTCATTCTCTCGGCTACGAAGTTCATTCGAACGGGGTAAACCTCGACGACTGGGAGACGCACGACACTCGTACGGTCATCAACGGTGTCGGAGTGACCATCGAACCCGGTATCTACTTACCTGAGTTCGGCGTCCGCTCGGAAATGGACGTATACCTCGGCGAAGACGGGCCCGAAATCACCGGCAAACGCCAAACCGAAATCGTGCAGATAGAGACGAGTTAGCTTCCGCAGAGTTCTACAGCCGCCCACATCAGATTTCCCGACGAAGAAGGGATCTGGCGGGTTGTCGCTAAAGTCGCCCAAAGTCTCCACAGACACTCGCTATCGAGCAATCCCCCGCCCCAGATCCCTCGGAGGCACTCGGGAAATCGGTACGAACTGACATCCCGTTGTGTCCAGCTCACATTTCGGGCGGGCAATTCTCATCCAGTGCTTTAAATCACAACCGCAACGCCAACCTCGGCTGCTCTCGCCTTGATCGCTGCGTACTGACCGTTCTCGACGGGCACTCCGTTCGCTAGGCGATCATCCATGGAATCAGCTTCGGGGTCTCCGGGCACCAAAACCCGATCTGCACCGGGCAACGTTGGCGTAGCGTGAAGCTCACGAATCATGTCGTCCATCATCGATTTGAAATCTTCGACATCCCTGAACCGTGCGATATCGATCGCCATAACCCAGCTCATATTCTCGCCACGGTCCAGCTGATTACTGAATCCTCCGCCAGATAGAACACCACACAAAATATCGACCATCACAGCGAGTCCGTAGCCCTTGTGCGAGCCCTGTTCACGGGTGTTGCCAAGCGGATTCAACGCCCAATCGTCGTTTTCGCCGTCAGGCGGCTCAGTAATTTCGCCACCATCCGGCACGCTCACTCCCCATCCAACGGGAATCGGAACGCCGATTCTACGAGCCAGCCCTACCTTGCCGCTAGCAACCGTCGAAGTCGCCATATCCAGAAAGAAATCTCGTTCTTCGCCAGCGGGTGCTGCGAATCCAATCGGATTAGTTCCCAACATCTTCTTCGCACCCAGCGCAGGTCGAACTGCCGGTGCGGCAGTCGTCATCGACATGCCGATCATGTCGTGCTCAAGAGCCATAGAGGCGTAGTAGGCGACCATCCCAACGTGGTGACCATCTTTGATGCTCACCATCCCAAGCCCGTGCTTCTTAGCCTTCGCAATCGCCATTTCCATCGCTTCATACGCAGAAACAAGCCCAATGCCATTCCCACCACTCACAAGCGCAGTCGTTTCCGATTCTCTGATGACTGTAGTCTGCTGCGGAACTGTGTACACGCCATCCTCAGCATTTTTCGAATAGCCAACAACGTTCGCGACACCATGGGTGTCGACGCCGCGTACGCTCGCTGCAACAAGAACTTTTGCCGCTATTTCAGCGTGTCGCTCTGTCGTTCCTACGGCTCGAAATATCGAAGACAACTGAGTCTGCAAGTCGTCGGCAGGGACACGAGTCGAATTGGAGTCGTTGAGTTTTACGTTATTGGCCATTAGATGAACACCTCAACACCTAGCTGAGCCGCTTTAGCACGCATCTCGTCATATTGTCCGTTCTCGACAGGTACTCCGTTAACCGATCGGTCGTCCTCGAAATCAGCCTCTGGATCGCCAGCGACAAGTACTCCGTCTTCCCCAGGCATTGGAGGCGTGGCGTGAAGCTCCCGCACCATGTCGTCCATCATCGATTTGAAATCATCAACGTCCCTGAACTTGGCGATATCGATCGCCATCGTCCATGTCATGTTTTCTCCGCCTGCTAGCTGCGCTCCGAATCCGCCTCCGGAAAGCACACCACACAAAATGTCGACCATTACTCCGAGTCCGTAGCCCTTATGTGCCCCTTGTTCACGAGTGCCGCCTAGCGGGTTCATCGCCCAATCTTCTCCCCTATCGCCACGAGGTTCGGTTAGTGGCTCTCCCTCAGCGGTTACAGCCCATCCGACCGGCATCTGCACTCCGAGTCGCTTTGCAAGCCCTATCTTGCCGCTGGCGATTGTCGAAGTAGCCATATCTAAGATGAAGTCACGCTCTTCGCCAGCAGGAGCACCAAACGCTATTGGGTTCGTACCGACTCTCGGTCTTGCGCCTAACGCAGGTCGCACGCTTCGGCTGGCGTTGGTCATCGCCATTCCAATCATGTTTTCTGCGACCGCCATCATCGGGTAGTAGCCGACCATGCCGATGTGGTGACCGTTGCGAATTGTGGTCATACCGATGCCGAGGTCTCGAGCCTTGGCAATCGATATTTCCATTCCTTGATGAGCCGCAACAAAGCCGAGTCCATTTCCGCAATCCAGAAGTGCGGTCGATTCCGTTTCAGTGATGATTTCAACGGTCTGAGGAACGGTGTAGTTGCCTGACTCGATCGATTCGGCATATCGAACGGCGTTTCCAACACCGTGCGTTTCAACACCTCGCAGGCTCGAAGACACCAGTATTTTTGCTGTGATATCAGCGTGCTCAGCCGGTGTGCCAACGCCCTGCAATATTGCAGAAACCTGCCTGTGTAAATCGTCGGCAGGGATGCGAATTGAGTTTGAATCGTTAAGTTTTAAATAGTCGAGTGCCACAGAAGTTTCTTTCATGCTGATGCCAGTCCGCCGCCCTTCGACAGACCTTCCGGCGGCGAGTGTACGTGAGCAAATACCGCTATGTCGGGAGTAGCGCGCGTCGAGAGCACACAACTTGTCATTGCGGGCATAGTGATCCAAAATGTGTGCTTTTGTCGACAGCTTTTCAGTTTGGCTCACTATGCCCATTGCGAGGAACGAATAATGAATGACGTGGCAATCAGCCACCAGAGCTACGCTCCCTACTTGCAAGCCAGCCACGAACCTAAGACATCACCGTCACAACACCAATACCCAACACCACCGAAGATCCCTCCACCTTGGTCGGGATGTCGATCCAACCTAAGCCAACTCAGTCCCGACCCCGCGCTCTAGCGCTAGTTCGTAGAGTCGCCCGCATACTGCCAGATCCTCAAACGCTACGCCCTGGGATTCGAACAAGGTGGTATCGGTATCGGCGTTACGAGCGGTTCGTAAGCCTCCGACGATCTGGTCCAGTTGCACCATCGACTCCCAAGCGAAGTGGCCTACTTCGACAGCACGCATCAGCTCGCCGCACTCTATCTTCGTCTGATCGATATCGTCACAAGCAACCAGATCTGCCTTCACGATCGCTGCGGTATCCAGCTCCCTCTTCATCCACGAATTGTTCCCTGCAGCATTGATGTGCATTCCAGGCTCGACCATATCGCCGGTTATCACCGGTTCGACCGAGCTAGTCACCGCAACCAACACATCCATTCCTTCAGCGGCGGCTTCCTTGGAATCGACCGCAACTACGTTCACACCAAGTCGTTCTCTCATTAAAGAAGCAAACTTCTCTCGTTTCTCGGCGGTACGAGAAAACACTTTCACATCTTTGATATCTCGAACTGCACAAACTGCTTCGAGTTGCGTCTGCGCCTGGTAGCCAGAACCGATAATTCCAACCGACGAAGCATTCTCACGCGCCATGTATTTCGTGGCGATTCCTGAGGCAGCGCCCGTACGAATTTGCCCCATCCGCCCCGCTCCGATCAACGCTAGCAATCCTTCGCCGTTCGTGCCGTAGAGCGTTACTCGGAAGTCGCCGTTGACGTACGACTTATGCCCTGCCCAACCCTTTTCAGGCCACGTTGCCGCCATAAAGTTCATCGAGCCGTTGCCCGCTGATAATCGATGTCGAGGTTCGTTGCGAACTTCACCAGCCGACCTCGCCCTGAACACCTCATCCAACGCTTCAAGCGCCAGATTCATGTCCAACATATCGTTCACTTCAGCTTCGGTTATGTACAGTCGTTTTACGGCGTTTGGCATTGTTTGAATATTCCTAAATGGAGTGTTGAACGGGATTCAATTCAGTGAAATCACCGCTCATTCGGCGAGTCTGATCTGGACAGATCGGCGCGGGCAACTAGAATACCGCTCGTCGGGTCGCTTGCGACATTTTTATTTAGACAGATCATGATCGATGGAGGTGCCAAATGAGCAAAAGCCAAATCAAAGCCCTCGTGTTCGACGTATTCGGCACGGTTGTTGATTGGCGCACTTCGATATCTCGACAGGCAGCCGAACTAGGCACAAAGCACGGGGTCGAAGCCGACTGGAACAAGTTCGCTGACGATTGGCGCGCTGGCTACGGCGTGGGAATGGCAAAGGTGAACTCGGGCGAAGATGAATGGAAAATCGTCGACCAAATTCACCGAGAACGACTCGAAGTAATCCTCGACGAGTACGGATTTCCGGCGATCGATGACGCTGAACTCACAGAATTCAATAAAGCCTGGCACCGACTCGATGGCTGGCCAGATTCGACCGATGGCCTACTTCGACTAAAGTCGAAATACATCATTGCCTCGCTGTCGAACGGCAATACCGCTCTCCTCACGAACATGGCAAAGTACGCCAACCTGCCTTGGGACGCCGTGCTTTCGGCCGAACTCACCGGCAAGTACAAAACGCACCCACGCGCCTACACGAAAACTGCTGAACTACTCGGACTCGAATACGATGAAGTGATGCTGGTCGCGGCACATAACGGAGATCTACGCGGGGCGATAAATGCTGGTCTCAAAGCAGCGTTGGTCACCCGACCCGATGAATACGGCGATGCGAAACAGCCCGATCTCGAACCGGAACCGGACTTCGACTACTTCGCCAAAGATTTCCACGACCTCGCAGACCAGTTAGGCTGCTCCTAAAGAACCCAATGCCCACAACCCGAAACGGAAAGAACCTTCATTTCAGGATTCATAGCAACGCTCTGAAATGAAAAAAACCGAAACGGACCAATTGATCAATTCAGGCCTAAAAAGCCCCACGCTGAAAGAGAAACAATGAGCTGGAAATTTGAAGATGCGGCGCCGGTAATCGGCTCGATAACCGAGGGTAACGTCTGGAACGGCGAAACCTTGCTCTACTCCAACATCGCCATGAACCGCATCATGTCGCTCGACGTCAACTCCCGGCTTGTCGAGGTATGGCGAGAAAACACCGAAGGCACAAACGGCCTCAACTACGACAGTGAAGGTCGGTTGTTCGGTTGCTCTGGAGACGGTAGACAAATTGTTCGATTCGACCCGAACGGCCAGACTGTGACAATCGCTGATCGCGTCGATGGACGACGAATCAACTCGCCAAACGATCTTGCAATTACGCCGTCTGGATCGATCTACTTCTCCGACCGCGTCGGCGATGTCAGCCCGGACAACGGAATCACCTACTCAGCGATCATTTCAGCCGAACCGCAAGACGATGGCAGCTACAAAACAACTCGTCGCACGTTCGATACCAGCATGCCGAATGGGCTTCTTTTCTCGGCTGACTACAAGACGCTTTATGTAGCACAAAGCGACTACGGCGCAAGCGAAGATCGCCATCTGCGAGCCTACCCAGTGAATGACGACGGTTCGCTCGGCGAGTACGATCTACTTCATGATTTCGGTCCTCATCGCGGTATCGACGGCATGACGCTTTCGAGTGAGGGCAACATCGTCGCCTGCACTGGCTGGGAGCTATCTGGCCCCGGCGGCATGATTACTGTCTTCGACCCCAAAGGTCGAATCATCGAAACCCACCCAACTCCAGCGCAACGTCCAACCAACTGCACATTCGTGGGCGAAGACCTCTACGTATCGTCGATCGAAGGCCACTGCCTCGTCGCCCGCAACACCGGCATGACCGGTCATCTGTTGTGGCCTAACTAGAGCCGTTATCGATTTCAATCTCACAAAACGACCACCACTGGCAGCAACTTCTCACGCTGAAAAGAAAACAAACAAATATGACAGATGATTGGAAATGGACCAAGATCGCAGATCATGACACGTTGACCGAGGGGCCAGTGTGGGACGGATCCGGGCTCCTCTATAACGAATGCCACGCAAGCACTACGTTTCGCTGGGACCCTAAAACCAACGAAAGCACAGTCTGGCGTACGAACACCGGCCAGACAAACGGTATGACTTTCGACCGTCAGGGTCAGCTTTTCTGCTGTGAGGGTGGCGCCCACCGGGTCACCAAGATCAACACAGAAGAACCCAACGCTGAGCCGCTCGTAATCAGCGACGCTTACAAGGGCGAAACGATGAACTGGCCAAACGATATCGCCGTCGATCAAAAAGGCAGGGTCTATTTCACCGACCCCAACTACACGGGCGGCCCCGGCAATCTTGGTCACGAATCGGTCTACATGGCTGAGCACACGTTCGGCGGCAACTGGAACACCATGCGAGTCACCTTCGACACGCACAAGCCAAATGGTGTGTTGTTCTCGATTGACCAAAAGACGCTGTTTGTCGCCGATACTCCGAACCAACCTGAAGATCCCAAACGCCTACTGGCATACCCGGTTAACGAAGACGGAACTCTTGGCGATAGTCAGGTGCTGCACGATTTCGGTTGGGGTCGAAGCATCGACGGAATGACGCTGACTTCGGCAGGAACAATTCTTGCCACGGCAGGTTCTTCATCTGGCGGTCCGGGTCCGATGATCTACGAATTCGAGGCTTCAGGTCGAGTCGTTCGCACGCATCCAGCACCTGCTGATAATCCAACCAACTGCACGTTTGGCGGCTCATCGCTTTCAACGTTGTTCGTAACGTTCATGGGCGGCGAGGTCTACCAAGTCGACGACGTCGGACACACGGGTCAACTCGCCTATCCGCAGAGGCGATTCTAGAGAGCAGTCACAGGAATACTCATCGACTCCTGCCACCAGTGGATTTTCCGACGAAAGAGGGATCTGGTGCGGAGAGGGGGGGCGCGTGCTCGGTGATTGCTTGCTGATGAGCAACTAGCGCGACCCCAACCCCAGATCCCTCGGATGCACTCGGGAAGTCAGATGTTGGTACGTGTCGGTTAGAGGTGAAGTCGATCGTTCCCCTCTCAGATGCACTCGGTAAGTCGAATTTTGGCACTTGTCGGTTAAAGGTACCAAGGCGACCACGCCCCCTCTCCCTCCCTTTTGAGGGAGAGGGGAGTCACAACAATTCTCACTGGCTCAATCCGACCGATTCAGAATCGATCCGACCTGCCGTAGGAAAAGTGCCCTTGGCACTATTTGCTGAAGCTTGAGTCGTAGGCATCTGCCGCAACGAGCGAATCGTCGAGCAAGTCCTGCGCCTTCATCCATTCAACAAGCGATTCCCAGCGGCTGTCGTCGAACGAACCAACCGGTGCGCCTTCCGACTTCCAAAGCGGAGCCAATAGCTCAACACCTTCACGGTCGGTAGGCTCGTCGATTTCTGCTTCCAGATTTAGAGCAAGCATCGTGTCGACCGAACCCTGAGGATCGTCGGCAGCCTGTGCATAGCCCTTGTTGAACGCTCGAACGAATCGCTCAACCAGCTCTGGATTATTCGCAATGTTGTCTTCCGAAGTTACGAGAACCAGCTCGTAGTAGTTCGGAACACCCCACTCGCTCGGGTAGAGAACATTGGTCTCAAAGCCATCGTTGCCCATGATGATCGACTCGTAAGTCCAGTAAACGCCAATAATTGCGTCAACTTCGCCAGCCATCAAACCAGGGCCAACGCTCCACCCGAGATCGACAACTTCGACATCGTCAATCGAAACGCCGTCAGCTTCAAGCATAGTTGCCAGCATTGCGTCGTTCCAAGGCAGACCCGGCGTACCGACCTTCTTGCCAGCGAGCTGAGCTGGAGTCTCGATTCCAGATGACTTCAGCGTCATGATCGAATTGAGAGGTTGCTGAACGATTCCCGCAACAGCCACAACAGGAACACCCTCTTGACGAGCCTGAAGTAGGTCCGGCTGGTAGTAGAAAGCGAAATCGCTTTGGCCCGTAGCAACCAGACCCAAAATCGCAGCAGGGTCAGCAGGTGGCTCGACCGTTACATTAAGGTTTTCGGCGGCGAAATAGCCTTTGTCGACAGCTTCGTAAACTCCAACGTGGTTGGCGTTCTGGAACCAATCGAGCGTTACTACAACGTCGTCAGGTTCTGGGATTGCCGTTGGCGGCACCGACGTTGCTGTCGACGGGCCAGCTGTCGGCTCAACAGCCACGGTCGGCTCCACTTCGCTCGAACAAGCGACGATCGCGATCGACGCAAATATTGCTACTAGTAGCATTAATTTCTTCATGAATCTCCTAGACGAATAACTCTATTCGCAGTCGGTGGGTACTTTTTGAGCATCCACTTTTCCGTGGCGACGACCGCTGCGAACAGCGCCATCGCCAATATTGAGAGCACAACTATTGCGGCGAAAACTCTCGCCGTCTGAAACTGACCGCCAGCAATTTTCATCATCCAACCAAGTCCTGCGCTCGACCCGAACCATTCGCCGATAACCGCTCCAATTACGGAAACGACAGCAGCGACTTTTAGCCCTGCGAAGAAATTTGGTAGAGCCGACGGAATCATCAGTTTGCGAAATATCTGAAACGGCGATGCCCCGAGCGTTCGGAACATGTCGACCATTTCTTGATCGACTGAACGGAGGCCAGCAACCAGACTGATGACGATTGGGAAGAACGTGAACAGCACAATCACTATCACCTTCGAAGTGATGTCGGTTCCCACCCAAATGATCAATAACGGAGCAAGAGTGATGATCGGAATCGTCTGCGAAGTGATGATGAGCGGGTAAACAGTTCGTTCAACCGTGCGTGACCAAATAATCCCTGAAGACAACCCGCCAGCAAGCACTATCGATATGGAGAACCCAAGCAAGGTTTCCGCAGCGGTGACACGGGCGTGTTTCATCAAGAATCCGAACGAATCACCTATCTCTGCAGCGATCACACTCGGAGGCGGGAGCAGCCAATGCTGAACGTCCATTACATCAACGAGAACTTCCCAAGCAACGATTAGGGCTAGGGTCACTGCAACGGCCGGAATCCACTCGATTAGAGCCTTTTTAATCGATCCAGAAGTGTTCATCGAACGACCTCCTGGCGACTCAATAGATCGAGGATTCCGGTGCGAATTTGGATAACCTCTGGCGACGTAGAAATATCTGTCGAATTCGTTATTGCTTCGACATTCACTTCGATATCGGCAACAATCCGACCCGGATTTGGTGCCATAACCAGGATTCGATCCGCCAGCAGAATCGCTTCATCAACATCGTGCGTAACCAACACCACCGCTTTGTCGGCGGTAGCGAGAACATTCAACAGCCACTGCTGTAAAGATCGCCGAGTGATAGCGTCGAGCGCGCCAAACGGTTCATCGAGCAGCAGGACGGGGTTGTCCGGCAACACGGCTCGCAGAAGAGCAACGCGCTGGCGCATTCCGCCCGAAAGCTGCCACGGCATGTGATCCAGCACATCAGCGATGTCGAACAGCTCGGCAAGTTTTTCGACCCGCTCGTTTGATTCGGCTGTATTGACCCCGTTTAACTCAAGTCCGAGTCGGCTGTTTTCAGCGACAGTCCGCCACGGAAGCAGTAAATCTTTCTGCTGCATGTACGAAACATTGCCAAGCCGCTCAGCTCGACCAACAAGACCATTCGTATTGATGGAACCTTCTCGAACTTCAAGCACGCCGGAAATCAGATTGAGCAACGTGCTTTTGCCACATCCGGAAGGGCCCACCAGTGCAACAAACTCGCCGCGTCCGACCGAAAGGCTCACGTCGTCGAGGATCGAAGCATTATCGTAATCGAATCCAACGCCTGAAACTTTGAGCAACGCGTTTTCAGAATCAACATTGCTGTTGTTCGAAAATTCTTGTTGATGTGAGGCCTGGCTCATCGTCGTTTGATCGCTACCAGTTAGATTGTTCTACTGGGTAATCGACGCTTGGATGAGGCACACGAGCCGTTTTCCTACGCTGGAATTACCCAGATCAGGTTCAAGGGTTGGCAGAATTAGCGTCTGCCCTCTCAGCCCGGCTACCCGAGCTCCCCACGTGTTACTGAAATTGATGTCAGAACACTAGCGAAGCAATGCCTCGCATATTGCAAGTGTTGCAATCAATGATCGGTATGTCAAATCCGCTAGTTTTAGCTCACGATGATGGGTTTGCGGCTATACCAAGCGGCAGCTAGAATGCCCCTATTCCAGTTCGGAAATACTGTAAGTCGCATAGGAAATCGCCGAAGGTTTTGGCAACAAATTCGCTCTCTCCAAAAGAAAACTTCGCCAGAGCAATAAGATGCCCTGACGATGAGATAAACCTTGGCGCGGCAGCGCTATACGCGGCTTCAAGCGAATTTCCCGATCTTGATGTCATCGCCTACCAGGGCCGTATCGCTCAGTTTGGTACGAGGGTCAAGGATTCACTAGCAGCTGACTACACGAACTTCGAGTTCGTAGAATCGATGCACGAAGTTTTATTCGGTAAGGCTGGATTTACCGGTGATACGAAAGACTATTTCGACCCCGGCAACAGCCACCTCAACGAGGTCATCGACCGCCTAAAAGGTAACCCAGTAACTCTTTCGATTTTCTACATCGAGGTTGCACGAGTTGCCGGAGAGAAGGTACGAGGCATATCGCTTCGCAAACACTTCGTCGTTGTAGTCGGAACCGGTGAAGATCGCATATATGTCGATCCGTTCCACGGCGGTGGGCTTCTTTCACGTAAAGAGTGCATCACTAACATTCTGGGCAAGGACAATATCAAGAATGGCGACTTCGACGAACTCGAGCGTAAATACCTAAAACCTACGTCAAACAGAGCGATTCTGCGTCGACAGATGAGCAACCTCAAAGTTGCGCATGAAAAGCACAAGCAATACGAACTGGCGCTCTCGGCATCTGAACGAATTCAGCTTGTCGATCCGACAAACCTTCGCAATCTCAGCGAACTCGCCCATCTACAGACCAAAGTCGGAAACTTCGGCGACGCTGTAGATTCGCTTACCCAGTTCCTTGAACGGGCACCTGCTGGATCGAACACAGAGCAGGCTGAAAGCGCTCTCCGCAAGCTAAAGGCGCTCACAACGCGCGGCAGCGAAGATTCGTCCGACTAGACAATTGGCGGTCAGCCACGAAACCGCTGCGCAAAACCTGACGTATTCTCTATTGGTTACCTGAACGGCTAGACGTATTCGCGCACGGCAAATACATGCACGGTCGGTCGGGTCCTGATTGGACGAGGTGTACCGCTTGAATTACCAGGGATTAGAAGATCTGGAATTGCTTGCGAAGATCGGTGAACAAGATCGACAGGCTCTCGCTGCGTTGTACGACAGGTACGGACGGCGGGTATTTGCGCTCGCAGTCCGAATGCTCAACGACCCTCTCGGCTCGGAAGAAGTCACCCAGGATGTATTCATGAGCGTGTGGCGGCGCGGAGCCTCATACACATCGAAGAAAGGCAAGTTCACTACTTGGCTGTTCTCGATTACCCACAACAGGACGATCGACGAACTCAGAAAACGAAGACGCGATCGAAGTCGCGAAAATGCCGATATTGACGATCATCTGAACATCCAATCGGGCGACATTTCGCCAGCGGATGCGGCGGTCGCTCGATATGAGTACGCGAAAATCCGTGCAGCCATGGAAAGACTGCCGGTAGAACAAAAAAGTGTGGTTGAGCTCTCTTATTTCAAAGGGCTAACCCAAACGGAAATTGCAACGAAAACTGGCCAACCGCTCGGCACGGTCAAAACACGAATGCGGTTGGCACTGAAAAAGTTACGCACGGCACTTAGTGCTGAAATGGGCGCGCAATCATGACCGAAACTAAAGACAGTATGGAATCGAACGATAATTTGGATCCGAGGTTCGAAAACCTTGCGGGCTACGTTCTTGGCGCACTTGACCACGCCGACGAACGATCAGCCGTAGAAAATCTCATCGAAAACGATCCCGAGGTTCAAGCTGAATTTGAAGAGCTATCGGAAGCAGCCAATCTTTTGGCGACATCTGTACCCCCGGTTGAGCCTCCCGCCAGCTTGAAGACTCGAATCATGGATATGGCTGGCCAAGGTACTCCTTCACGGTTGGTAGAAATCGTAAATATGTACCAGAAACAGGGTGGTCGATCAGGTCCTCCTTGGTGGCGACGCGCTTTCCAATCAGGATTAGCAGTTTCAGCCGCAGCAGCCGTTCTAGTAGTCGTTGTCGGCAGTGCTCTGAGCTATCAGAACAACCAACTTGGCAACGAGATCGACACGTTGCGAGCCAACCTCGCCACAGAATCAGTGGTAGTCGCTAATCTGCAGACTGAGCTCTCGACAACGTTGAGCGACTCTGAAAACCGAGTCGCCACGATGAAATCTGAAATTAAAGTGATGGAAGATGATTTCGGTGCAATCACTGAAATGGTCGTCCATCAAGAAGAAATGGTCTCCCAACTTGGTATCGTCAATAACGCCCTTCGGCAAGCGCTAAGTGACCAAAACTGGCTCACGTATGTCTCGACGAAAGAGGGCTACCAAGTCGAAAGCTGGCTTGCGAGCAACGCCCAGCAGGTGACATCAACGGAACCCACAGCGTCCGGACTCATCGCCGTCCGAATAGTCGGCAATGAAGCAGTATTCCAAGTTCACGGACTTCCACAGCCGCAATCCGGATACGCGTATACGCTCTGGCTCATGGGTAATGGTGATCCACAACCCATAGCTCAATTTGCTGTGAGCGAAATTGGATCAGCGACAATCGCATTCTTGTTGCCACAACCACTTCAGTTCTACTCAAGCGTTGTGGTCACTCAGGAACGAGTGGACGGAATTGGAGTCGATCCGACCGGAACCATGGTTCTGTTTGCACAGACCAACTGATCGGCCCTGTCAACAACGCTGGGAATACATAAACTTCGAACTGCCGCGCGGATCGAAGCTGCGCGGTTGACGAAGATTGTGAGTTGATCTCAATGACTACCGATTCAGACACGAAGATCTGGGCGTGCGACCGCTGCGACGCGGAGCTAGTCGATCTTCATTGCAAACTGCGATGTGATAGCTGCGGATTCATGCGAGATTGCAGCGATCCTTAAGCCACGTTCTTCTCATTCTCCAAATCGTCATTTAGATGTAATGTGAACGTTCGATCCTAAGCCGCAATCTCGAATATGATCCAACTTCATTTCCGAATATCACCATTGAAATCATTTGTCGCAATGGCTGCACTCCTGCTGTTGGTTTCACTCTCGGTTGCCTGCTCAACATCAGAGCCGACGCCAGTGACAAATACAGCGCCTCAATTCACGGCCACTGAAGTCGTCGACCTCTCTAAAACGTCGATGGGAAACCTTGAGAGTTTCAGCTTTCAACTAACCCACGATTCAGGTTACACGACACTTTCCGGGGCGCTGCAATTAACTCGTGCAGGCGGATTTGTAGCGACCAACGGACTCGACCTCGAAGCAGAAGCCAACATCGGGCGAGCATTCGTCCGCGTCGAAGCCGTCGTCATCGGTGAGCAAACATGGATGACCAATCCTCTCACCGGTGTGTGGTCCGAAATCGCCCCTGAAGACAGCCCGTTCGCATTTCTTGATCCCGTGAAGCTCGTCGCCGACATTCTTGGCGATACCCAACAGACGGCGTATCCGGCTAACGATCAATCGAGCAGCGATGACACCGAGATATCGGGCTTGATTTCAGCAAAATCTCTCGCAGCCCTCGTAGGATCAGTCGATCCTGATGCTACCCCTAACGTATTGCTCACGATAGATCCAACATCAAATCTTCTAAAAAAGATCGTTATTTCCGGCGTCGTTCAAGCTGAAGATGAGCCGGGGACGATCAGAGTGATAACTCTCTCGAAATTCGACGAGCCATCAACTCTAGAACCACCGATCTAACCTATGTTCACTAGGCTTCGGCAAATAGTTTCGCCCTACAAGCTGCTGCTACCGCTCTGCTTTGGCGTGTTCATCGCTGCCGACGATCAAACAGTGGTCGTCACCCTTCTGCCCGACATGCTTGCTGATTTGCGAGTAGGAGTTAGTGAACTCGACCGTGCATCATGGTCGATAACCGGTTATCTCATCGGCTACACAGCCGCGATGCCGCTCATGGGTCGCCTGTCAGACAGAACGGGCTATCGAACAGCGTTCTTGCTGGCGATGGCGGTATTCACGCTTGGCTCTGCGCTCGTTGCGATATCACCCGATATTCCCCGACTCCTCTACGGCGGCGCACCCGAATACAACTGGCTTATCGGCACCAGAGTCTTCCAAGCAATCGGGGGTGGCGCGGTTATTCCGATTTCTATCGCCGCCGCTGGACAACTTGTCGATGGCAAGCACCGCGCCATTGCCTACGGCTTGATCGGTGCAAGTGCAGAAGCAGGGGGTGTCTTCGGCCCACTTTGGGGTGGCGGCATCACGACGTGGCTATCGTGGGAATGGGCGTTTTGGCTGAACATTCCGTTGACCATCGTCGCGTCGATCTGGATCATGCGGAATCCGCCGGGCAAGCGAAACAAGGTGAAGGTCGATATCCCGACAGCGATGATTTTTGCTGCCGGTCTGTCTACGCTTGCGATCGGACTCGTCAGAATCGGCGATCCTGACTTACTGATGGCTGGTGCATTGGCAATCACTGCGGTTCTAGCCGTTCTACTCGTCGTAACGAATAATCGGTCGCAAGATCCGTTGTTCCCGCCATCGCTATTCAAACTACCGTCGTTCAACTTCTCTAATACTACGCATTTTCTAATTGGCGCTGTGTTGATTATCGGAATGGTGACTGTTCCGCTGATGGCAGCGTCGGTGTTTGGAAAATCTCCGCTTGAAGGCGGGCTTCAACTTCTCCGCATGACACTGGCAATCGGCGTAGGAGCGGTGATCGGCGGGGTACTGACCCAACGTTGGGGAGCGAGACTTCCTTCGATAGCGGGGCTGATTATTACGACCGCCGGATTCCTGCTCTTGTCGAGTTGGGCTGTGGATATCGCTGAACCCGCGCTCACGATCCACCTGGCAATCACCGGGCTTGGACTTGGGTTGTTGGTCTCCCCCATCGCCGAAACCGCCTTATTTGGTGTTCAGGACGATCAGAGAGGAGCCGCTTCCGCGCTATTGAGCGTTTCCCGGATGGTCGGTATGACTGCTGGTCTCGCGGCGATGACTGCACTAGGCACGGTGCAATTTCACGAATTGGTCGCCGACGTTCCTGCGTTCTCTCTCGATCCCGAAGTGCAGCAGCAGATCATCGATAGCGCCACAGATGCAGGCGTGAAAGTGTTCACCCGTTTCTATCTTTATGGAGCGATCTTATCTGCAGTAGCGTTAGTCCCAGCATGGTTCATGACCAGAACTAAGGCCACCTAGTCAGCCGGTGCCGAAGCCTGTCGCTTCTTCTCGGCGCTACGCTCTGCTTCGAGTCGCTCAAGATCGTACGAACCGTGATCGACGTAGGTCATCGCGTCGGCAAGAGCTTTGTGCCCTGCCTTATCGCGAATCAGATTGTGCATAATTTGGCACACCCGCCGATAGTCCGGATGTCCCTGCTGAGCGGTCCGAAGTTCCAGCAAATGGAACGCCTCTCGAACGTTGAACTGCATCGAATATCGGAGCTTGAAACCGAACGGTACAACGTACTGAGATACGTCGGAACCGTGCTCATCGAGAACGGTCTGATGGAATTCGCTCATACGACCCATCGCATCGTCCCACCGCTGAGTCCAGCCGACCTCTTCGATCGCAGGTGGGGTTGAGTAGCCGTGCTTCACGCCCAACCGCTGCCAATCGATAGTCATCATTCGGTGACGCTGTAAATCTCGGAAACTACCGAAGTCGGATAGAACATCGAAGCGATAGAACGATCGTTCCATACCTCGTCCGGGCTTGTGTCTTCGATTCTGGCGATCACCGGCGTATGAGCGAAGCACTTCCGCCTTGTCGGCATCGCTCATATCGTTGACGATGGCTTGCAGCTGCGTGTCGGGAAGATCGGAGTGGGCGTATAAAGCAGCCGCTGCAATCTTGTTTTCAGCGTCGTGATCCCATTCAACCAACGTGACTTCATCGATTCCGTCAGGTTCAGCATCGATGCTTGAAGCGATACGCTCCATAGCATCATGGTTCTCTTGGAAATAATCCGACCACACGCCGCCACGATCTGGCAGATCAACTCGCTTCAAGAACGACGGAATTACTTTGCGAAGTTCTTCCAACATCATCTGGGCATAGTCACGGACTTCTTCCAGCGGATGACTGTTCATTCGAATCAGCATCGACTCGTAAGCTTGTCCTGATCCGAAAATACCAACGTTCGATGTCGTCGCAGCTGGCAATAATCCACGAGCCGAATCGCACGCCTTGGCGCGTATCGAAGCGGTGTAGATAAATTTAGAATCGCCGTCCTGACGAGGGAACTGATTTTCGAAGTACGGCGCACAGACGTGGACTAGCTCCGAATACTCGTCGAACAACCAATCCATCGTCTTTGTATATTCGCCAGCAAGAGGGCCAGTCGCAATCTCTGGTGGAGAGATGTAGCGATACTGATCGCCAAGCTTCTGATCGTAATAGATGTACCGAGTCGACTGCTCAAGGTATGCAGCGAGCCGGCCCCACTCCAGCACTTTGGTCAGAATGTTCGATGCCTGCTCACAGGCGATGTGCGCTCCACCTAGTTGAGCAACCGAGTCATCGCCATACTGAGAGAACACTCGGTCGTACAGACCTTCGGCACGATTGAGCGACACCAGCTGTTGGCGATCAGAATCTTCCGCCAGCTCTTCGATCGGCACTTCCGGCTGATCGTAAAATTCATCAAGAAACAGACGACGCAGTGATTTAGGTGATCGACTATAGCGTGCGAATAGCGCCCCTTTTACCACCTCTGGAAGGTTGATAAGAGCGAAGACAGGATCATCAATGTTCGTGAAGAACCGGCTTAGTACCGCCCGTTCCTCAGTGCTAAATGTTTCCAGTACGTACATCGTTCGTGGCCTATCAACTGCCCCGCAATAAAGCAGGGAGTTTGATGTTCGTTGTTACGTGACCGCCGATCAAGCGACGATCACATATTGATCATAAATTCGAGCCAGTGCCTACAGCATGAGGCGAGCAGGGTTTTCCAGTGCCTTCTGGAACTCACCCATCAGAATCGCAGCCTCGGCACCGTCACCAACGCGGTGATCTGCCGAGATCGTGGCGTTCATGGTCTTGCCAATTACGATCTCACCGTCTTTGACAATTGGCTTTTCTTTTACTGCGCCCACAGCGATGATTCCTGCGTTTGGCGGAACGATTATCGCTGCGAAGGTATCGGTTGCGAACATACCGAGGTTCGACGTACCGAACGTACCAGCGGTCATCTCGGACTGAGTCAGCGAACCGCCTTCGCCACGAGCCCGTTTACCAAGATCACGAACCGCTCGAGAAATTTCGATCAGCGACATGTTTTGGATGCCTATAACCGCAGGGACGATCAAACCTTCTTCAAGCGCAATCGCCACACCAAGGTTGATGTCGGCGTGACCGATGAGCTTGTCGCCATCGAACGAAGAGTTCCACTTCGGGTGCTTCAGCAATGCGATAGCTACCGCCCGCAGCACCATGTCGTTTACAGATACACGTTCACCATCATCTACCAATGCCTCGTTGAGCTGCGCTCGGAAGGTCATTGCAGGGCCCATGTTTACTTCGTGCGTCACGTAGTAGTGCGGACTCTCTGTCTTCGACTTGACGGTGACTCGAGCAATCGCTTGTCGCATCGACGACAAAGGCGTATCCGAGCCGTCCATTACAACCGCAGCACGACCGCCTGAGGCAGCGAACGCAGGTGAAGGAGTGAAATTGTCTACGTCAGTCTTGGTAATTCGTCCGCCAGGTCCAGTTCCCGGAACTGCGGCGATATCAATACCCTTTTCCTCGGCGAGCTTACGAGCGATGGGGGAAGCCTTTACTCGGCCGCCCGGTGCTGCGGCCACTGGAGCAGGTGCAGGAGTCGGTGCTGCCTGTTGAACAGGCGCCGGAGCAGGAGTAGCAGAAACAGGTTCAGCTTCGGATTTAGGAGCTTCAGCAGCAGGAACCGCTTCGGCAACTTCAGTAATCTCATCACCAGCGTCACCAATGAACGCAATAACCGTTCCAACCTGTACGAGTGTTCCCTCAGGAACGACTATCTTGCGGAGGAGACCTTCGGCGTACGCTTCCATCTCGACAACTGTCTTGTCGGTCTCGATCTCTGCGAGTTTATCCCCACGGCTAACCGAATCGCCTTCGGCTTTTAGCCATTTGGCGATGGTGCCCTCGGTCATGTCGGCACCCATTGAAGGCATAGTCACTTCGCTGATCAAATTCGGACTCCTGCGGGAACGATTGGCTTGTAAAAATCGTTGGTTTGGCGCACTTGCCATACGGGTCGCAAAAGACCCGTTGATAGAGGTTACACAAGAATTCGACAAAGATGCTAAAAAATGCCGATCATTCAGCAGTCTCTAGCCGTTTTCTGTCATCACGATTTCTTGCGTTTTTCCGCTTTAGTGCGCTGCCGGTTCGTCTTCGCCACTACCTTCATTTTTCGCTGATGTTCGGTTTTGGCAGTAGCATCATGCTTAGTTTCTTCAACCTGAAGCTCACGCCCCATACGGGTATACGAATCAAACCGAGTTTGTGAGATATCGCCGTTGGCGATCGCCTCAGCGATTGTGCAGCCAGGCTCGCCACCGTGACCGCAGTCACTGAATCGACACTTCCACATATATTCTTCGACATCTGAGAAAGTTTTTGCCAAGGCATCTTCGCTGCCCGACACGAGCCCAATCGTCCTAATGCCGGGAGTATCGATCAGCACTCCGCCATTGGGAAGCCGCAGCAACTGGCGAGTGACCGTCGTGTGTCGACCTCGTGTGTCAGATTCGCGAATCTCGGCGGTCTCCATCGCTTGTTGCCCCATCAGCAGGTTCACTAAAGTCGATTTCCCGACTCCTGAGGCGCCAATCAAAACGACAGTAGATCCGGCTTCAGTGAATTTCCGAAGCGGTTCGATACCGTCGCCAGTTATGCCGCTAGCTGCAACAACCTCGACACCCGGAGCCGATTCTTTCGCCTGTGCGATAGATCCTGTGGGGTCTTCTCCCTCTTCAAGAAGGTCGATCTTCGTAATAACCACAACCGGCGTTGCACCGCTTCCCCAAACCAGAGCTATCTCACGTTCGAGTCGGCTTGGGTTGAAATACGTCGCCGCCTGAACGACAAACACGGTGTTGATATTGGAAGCGAGGACCTGCTCATCGCCCTGCTCTTTGCCTCGCATAACTCGTTTTCTGCTGAGTAGAGAGATCCGTGGAAGAACGAGTTCGAGTTCGTCGGGGTTTTGATCTTCTCCCGGGCGAACCAGAACCCAATCACCGACGGTCGGCTGGGCTGGCTCGATTTCAAATTCATCTTTATGAGCAATACGAGCAAACGTGCTGACTGCTCGATAGTCGATCGACGCGGTCTGAACGAACGTCGATATGCCGTCGACTCTCGTAACTCGTCCGGGGACAAGCTCAGCGTCTTTGGCGATTATCAATGTGAGCTGTTCGCTCGCCGCTTCGGTAAGACCGAAAGGAATCAGACCTGAGAGATCGATATTGCCTGAAGACGAGCCTGAGGGAGTAGATGAGGATTCAGAAATGTCTAGATTGTCTTCTGGAGAGAAAGTGTTCAACGTGGGTATTCCTTAAAGCACACAAAGCACTCGGGGAAATCTTCCGGACGTCTGAACATAGATATCTAGATCAGAGAAACGTTCGACTGGCCTGAGTTGGTTTCGGCTTCAAAGCTGGGCGCGACAAGGGGGAGATCGAATTCATGAACATTCATTGAAACGTGCCTCCCTATGCGCCAAGTCGCCAAAGTGTTGGAACTGGCCTAGTCGTAGTAAAAATCACTCTAGCTGAACGAATCTTACAGGGTTACCGAAAATAGATCAGATCAACTCACAAGAATTAGTGAGAGCTTTACGCAATAGGAGCAATGAGTCGAACTACCAGCACAAACGTACTTTACAGTCCGTAGCCTTCGGCGACTGCTGCTAGCACGTCGTCGGCATCGGTGAGCACTTCTTGTTCGAGACCACGGTTATACGGCCAAGGAACGTCGACTGATCCGACACGCATGACTGGACCGTCGAGCCATTCAAAAGCGGCTTGCTGAAGATCCGCGGTTACCTCTGCCATCACTCCACCTCTACGGCGTGCGTTGTCGACAACTACGACACGATTGGTCTTCTTAACCGAAGCAATAATGGCAACCATGTCGATAGGGGCCAGAGATCGCAAATCGATCACTTCGACCGAAACGCCTCGACCCTCAAGAGTGTCAGCAGCTTCGTTCACAGGGCGCATTCCGTATCCGTACGACACGAGAGTGATATCGCTGCCCTCACGAGTAACGTCGGCTTTGCCGATTTCGATCTCGTAATACTCGTCGGGAACTTCGCCCTTGGCTCCATAGAGCAAAGCCGGTTCTGCCATAAGCACCGGATTGTCGTCCTTGATCGCCGAGCGCATTAGACCTAGAGCGTCATATGGCGTTGAAGGACAAACAACTTTCATGCCCGGAACTTCAGCGAGCCAAGTCTCAAAGCTCTGCGAGTGTGTGGCACCCAACTGAACTCCGGCACCTGTAGGTGCTCGAATGACCATTGGAACACTGATCTGGCCACCAGACATGTATCGCAGATTTGCCGCCATGTTCACGATTTGATCGAAGGCGACCAGCGTGAACGACATCGACATGAACTCGACAATTGGTCGAAGTCCAGCTGCCGCAGCGCCAATACCTGCACCCAAGAACGCCTGCTCTGAAATGGGTGTGTCTTTGATTCGCTTTTCGCCAAACTTCTTCAGGAAGCCGTCGGTTACAGCGTAAGCACCACCGTACTCACCAATGTCTTCCCCCATGATGAACACACGTGGGTCGTTTTCGAGTGCTTCTTCAAGTCCTCGTTTTAGTGCTTCTCTTAGAACAATTTCTGGCATATGAGTTAGGCGAGTACGTCGTTGTGGATTTCAGATAGTTTGGGCTCGGGGCTGTCTTCGGCAAATTTCACTGCAGTTGCCACGGCTTCATCGACAATCGCTTTGATCTCGGCGATCTGATCAGCGGTAGCCAGTCCCATTTCGATCAGCTTTGCGGGGAAAGTTACAACAGGGTCGCGCTCTTCCCACTCCTTGACCTCTTCCTGCCCACGGTATTTCTGACCGTCGGCGACTGAATGACCTCCGAAACGGAAAGTCTTAGCCTCAATGAACTGAGGACCGTCTCCGTTCCGAATGCGAGCAACAGCAAGTTCGGAGGCTTCTTTGACCGCGAGTACGTCCATGCCGTCTACTTCGGCTGCTGGAATACCGTAAGTCGCCATACCCGGGTAGAAGTCGATTCCACCAGCACGAACCCGTTCAATCGAAGAGCCCATTCCGTACATATTGTTTTCGAGGAAGAACAGAATCGGCAGCTTCCAAATAGCCGCCAAGTTCATCGTCTCGTGGTACAAACCTTGGTTTGTCGATCCGTCGCCAAAGAAGCAAATAGTAAGTGCGTCGGTATCGTTGTACTGCTGCGCAAGTGCCAGACCTGCAGCGAGCGGTAGCTGCCCAGCGACGATAGCGTGACCGCCCATGAAGCCTTTTGCAGCATCGAACAGGTGCATCGACCCGCCTTTGCCTTTGGAAGTTCCGGTCGCTTTACCGAACAGTTCAGCCATTGCACGATTCACGTCGAGCCCACGTGCCAAGGCGTGGCCATGATCTCGGTAGGCGCTAACAACGTAGTCGTCGTCACGCAGCGTTGAAATAGCTCCGACACCGGTGGCTTCTTGCCCAATGTAGAGGTGAAGGAACCCGCGAATCAGACCCTTAGAGTAATTCTCGCCACACGCCAACTCGAACTCGCGGATGAGGTACATCTGCCGGTAAAGATCAAGGTTGTCCGTCACGCCACTTACACCACTGTCGTCCAGACCCGAAGAACTGCTTTTTCTGTTCTTTGATAACTTCGCTTTTTTCGAAGAGGGTTTTACGCTGTATTTCGTGGAACTTGCCATAAATTATCAGATGCGAGCAAACGTATTGTCGACGCCCAACAAACTACCTTGATCGTAACGCTGGCGTCAGCGGCGAAAACGTCATTCTACCGCAATTTAGCGGAATCTCGAATGTGTTCTCAGTTTGTAGCAGCCAAATTTGCGGCCTTCAATACGTTTACCAACAACATTGCGATTGTCATCGGTCCAACACCACCCGGTACGGGAGTAATCGCTGAAGCGACTTCAGAAGCCCCGTCGAACTCAACGTCTCCGGTTAATCGGTAACCACGTTTGCGAGTCGAGTCCTCAACACGTGATACTCCGACATCGATAACCACTGCTCCCGGCTTTACCATGTCGGGAGTAATTGCCCCGGGAAATCCCGCTGCAGCAATCAAAACATCTGCTCGGCGAGTTTCGGCAGCGATGTCTTTGGTGCCTGTGTGACAAACCGTCACGGTCGAGTTGGCACCAACGCCCTTCTGCAAGAGAAGAGCGGTCAGTGGCATCCCGACGAGCTTGCTTCGACCGACGATTACGACCTGTGCACCGTTCATGTCAACGTTCTGTTCAACGAGCATTCGTTGGACGCCTAAGGGAGTTGCTGGTGCAAACCGAGGCTGACCAAGCATTAGAAGTCCGGCATTTTCCGGGTGAAGTCCGTCTACATCCTTCATCGGATCGATCGCATGAATGACCGCGTCTTCGTCAAGGTGCTTCGGCAACGGAAGCTGAACGAGAATTCCGTTCACGGCTGGGTCAGCGTTAAGACCTTCGACAATCGCGAGCAATTCTTCCTGAGTGATCGATGAATCACGAAGAATGGTCTCAGTTGCGATTCCAACCTTCTCGCAAGCACGTTCTTTTCCTTTAACGTATGAATGCGAAGCGGGATCGTCGCCGACCAGTACAACAGTTAAGCTAGGAATTGTTCCGTGTTGCTCTTTGAATTTTGCAACTCCGGCTGCGACTTCCTCATGAACCTTCGCGGCGACTTCTTTGCCTTCAATAATTCGTGCTGTCACTTGTTATTAGCCTCCAGATCGAACTGACCTGATTAAGTTGGGAAGTTGCGGTGTCGAATTTCGTAATAGCGTCGATAAATCGTAACCGAGAATTGTCTTAACAAGTATTATTACGAGCATCAATTGAACCCTACTCAACGGTTTCCACCGGAGGCGCTATCCAGATGATCTACACAGGGATCGACTTAATCGAGATTCCCCGAGTCGCGGGCGTGCTGGAACGCTACCCTGAGCGATTTCTTGCGAAGGTCTTTACTGAGCGCGAACAACGATACGCCAAAGGACGCCCGCATCAGATAGCGAGTCGATTCGCCGCCAAAGAGGCGGTAATGAAGTTACTCGGCACCGGTGTACGCGGTGTTCCGTGGAAATCAATTGAGGTAACTCGCAAACGAGGTGGGCCACCCGAAGTCATATTGCACGGCTCCGCGAAAGTTCGTGCCGAGAAGATGGGCATCACGAGAATCGCACTCAGCCTTTCCCACTCCCGTGAACTTGCCACGGCTTCTGCGGTTGGAGAAGCCAGAGACGACGCCTGGAAACCATGAAACTCGTAACTGTCGCCCAAATGCGAGCAATCGAGCAATCGTCTGTTGAAGCAGGCGTGTCGCTCGACCAGCTAATGGAGAACGCCGGATTGGCGGTCGCAGAAGCCGTTCGCGACGAATTCGGTAAACACAGCGAACTATTCGGCAAGCGAATTACGATCTTTATCGGCGGCGGTAACAACGGAGCCGACGGATTGGTGGCGGGTCGATATCTGGCGAAATGGGGTGCGAGCGTCAACGCTGTTCTCTGTGCGACTAGAATTTCGCCCGATCCCAAGCAAGATTTGGCACTCGATTCCGGCGTGTCTGTCGTAGACACCACCGATGATTTCGACACCGAAATGCTGAGGACTCTACTCGAATCAACCGATCTGATCATAGACGCCATTTTGGGAATCGGTTCATTACACGCTGTCGCAGAACCGCTGTCAGCAATCACGTTCGCCGCCGTCGAATCTGGCGTGCCTGTATTCGCCCTCGATCTACCGACGGGCCTAAATTCCGACACCGGTGAATTCGATCTCGCAGGCCTCCCAGCAGATCGCACACTCATGCTCGGCTACCCAAAGCTAGGACCAGCCATCGCTGCCGATCCATCGCTAACCGGGGAGGTTTCCGTTCTTGATATCGGCATTCCTGAAGGTCTCGACTCACAGGTCAATACTGAACTAATCACCGAATCTGTCGCGGCGTCGCTTATTCCGGAACGACCGTTCAGTGGACACAAAGGTACGTTCGGTTCAACGCTCATAATCGGTGGCTCCAAGGACTATCTCGGAGCCGTAACGATAGCGACCGACGCTGCCACTCGATCTGGAGTCGGCCTAACGTTTGTGGCAACGCCCGAACCCGCATACCGCCAAATCGCCGGAGATATCCGAGAGGCAATGTATCGATCACTGCCTGTAGACGGTAATAACGATATCCAAGCGGCGAAAGCGGCCAAATCGATTCACGAACTGGCTGCCAAATCCAGTTCAGTCACTATCGGTCCCGGTCTCGGCACATCTTCCCGGGTCAAACAATTCTTGTCGACTGTCCTTTCTGAAATCGACAACAACACGCCACTTGTGCTCGATGCTGATGCCCTGAACATCCTCTCGGCGACCCACATGTGGTGGGAGCGATTTACCAACCCGGCCATCCTCACCCCTCATCCCGGCGAGATGGGTCGTCTGATGGGAATCACTTCCGTAGAAGTTCAAAACGACCGCCTGCGGATAGCTCAAGAAGCAGCGAATAAGTTCAACAAAATCGTCGTACTCAAAGGCGCTTCGACGCTTATTGCAGCCCCAGACGGACGGATTGCAGTTTCACCTTGGATCAACACCGGGCTCGCAAAGGGCGGCAGCGGTGATGTGCTCGCCGGGCTGCTCGGAGGGCTCGTCGCCCAACAACCCGACCAACTGTTCGAAATGGCTGCTCTAGCAGTATTCATTCACGGTTACGCTGCCGAATCCGCTCGACAGGATCTGGGCGAAACAGGCATGCGAGCCACCGATGTAATCGAACGCCTCGGATTGTTCTACCGAGACGCTGTTCAACTCGATTTCAACTAACTTCACACAAATTCGTCACTCCGCTGGAACCCATTCGCGTGTAATTAAGCGCGCATTTCGATGTCACACTCTTATACTTGAGAAATGGTGACATCCCTACTAGCTGTCGATATCGGCAATACGAACATCACGATTGGTGCATTCACCGATCAAGAACTGACCGCCACATGGCGTTTGGCAACACGCGAAACTCGCACTATCGACGAGCAAGCATGGGCGCTCAAAGGCGTACTGCAATCTAAAGGCGTTGAGCCAAGTTCGTTCGACGCAGTAGTCATTTGCTCGGTTGTCCCTCCCCTAACGGAAGACTACGTTCATGCCCTATCAGCTGTAACCGAGGTGACACCTTTGGTTATTGGCCCCGGTGTTCGCACCGGCATAAGAATCCACTACGACCGAACTCAGGACGTCGGAGCCGACAGAATTGTCGACGCTGTCGCCGCGCATCAGTTGTATGGCGGGCCAATCGTTGTTGTCGACATCGGAACAGCTACCGTATTCGACGCAGTAACCGCCGAGGGTGATTACATCGGTGGAGCAATATCGCCTGGTATTGAAATAGCTGCCGACGCTATGTTCCGCAATACTTCTCAACTACGACGAGTCGAATTGATCGCCCCAGACCGGGTGATCGGTCGCAGCACGGTGGCTTCGATGCAGTCAGGGTTCGTATTCGGATTCGCCGCATTGATTGAGGGTATGCTCGTTCGATTCAAAGCGGAACTGAATCCAGATGCTCCCGAAGATGTCACCGTAGTAGCTACGGGAGGCTTGGCAAATCTGATGGCCAAGCACACCGAGTCTTTCGATCATGTGAACCCTGAGTTGACCCTAGTGGGGCTTCGACTCGTTCACGAAATGAACAACGCCTAACCCGGCTTCAGGTGCCTGATATGTCGCCCGATATTAGCTCAAACCAACCGATCTCTCGACGTCCGCTAGAAGGCAAAAATGTCGTTCTTGGCGTGACAGGTTCCATTGCCGCATACAAAGCCGCCGACATCGCCAGCAAGTTAGTTCAGGCCGGCGCGACTGTCGACGTGATAATGACGCCTGCGGCTACCGAATTCATTGGCACATCAACGTTCGCAGCACTCACACATCGACCCGTAACCACCGGTCTGTTCCAAGCAAACTCCGAACTCAGTATCGACCACGTGGCCCTCGCCTTACGCGCCGACTGCGTCTTGATAGCTCCTGCAACAGCAAACACCCTCGCAAAGCTCGCACTCGGTATAACCGACGACCCGCTGACGGCAACCGTGCTTGCCACCGAGGCACCAGTAATCGTTGCTCCAGCGATGGACGCCGATATGTTCGCAAGCCCATCGACACAACGGAACGTAAAAACGCTTATTGAAGACGGCGTTATTGTCGTTGGCCCAGCAGAAGGAAGACTTGCTTCTGGGCTTGTTGGTCAAGGTCGACTCGTCGAGACAGCGACACTGGTCGGGCTTGTGAGACAGGCAATTGGCAGGAACGGCGATTACGCCGGGCGGCGGGTGATCGTTTCCGCTGGTGGCACCAAGCAACCGATCGACCCTGTGCGCTTCATCTCAAACCGATCGACCGGCAAGATGGGATACGCAATCGCCGAAGCAGCTCGTGATCGCGGTGCGGATGTAACGCTCGTCACTGCGAGCGATCTTCCTGCGCCATCAGGTGTGACTGTAGTAAACACTTCCACAGTCGCCGATATGCGTGATGCGATTCTCCCGATTTCCGCTGACGCCGATCTGCTCGTAATGGCTGCAGCAATATCCGATTTCACTCCGACGGATGTTGCCGACCAAAAAATCAAGAAAAAGGTCGAAGGCAGTATGTCGCTCGAACTCACGAAGGTCGAAGACTTCATGCCCTTGGCTCAAGGTAAGAACTTGGTCAAAGTAGCATTCGCAGCTGAAACGAACGACCTCGAAGCTAATGCTCACGCAAAAGCCGCCCCGAAAGGTGCGGCGTTCGTTGTTGCAAATAACGTGAGCGAACCGGGAAGTGGATTCGGCACAGACACAAACAAAGTCACATTCGTCGATCCAGATGGCAACGCCGAACCACAATCGCTCATGAGCAAGCTCGATGTCGGGCATGCTATCCTCGATCGTGCGCTGTCGCACCTCTCGCAGGGCTAACGAACAACACCAGTCCAACTTCTCGACCGCGGCCAAGCGAAGTGGAGAGACCTTCGGTGGGGAGGGCTCGGTCACCTGCATTCAGCGACCTTTCCGCAATTCAACCGTCGCTATACGTCCCAGATAGTTGCTTCTACCCTTAGAATATCCACATCAATCAATCCCCGATCATTGATACCGGCTCTCGTTGCCGGACGAAACCTGCAAGTAAACAAGGTGTCCATATGAGGCTGTACTGGAAGCAGAAGAAAAAAGGAATCGATTTAATCGTCGAGAACGATGAGGGTGATACCTTTTCGGTTGGCGGCGTACGAGACACTAAGCGCGGAATCGAAGCCCTCGCCAAAACGACCGGTTATGACCCGGGTCGAGCAGTCAAAGGTCTCGAATCTATCGAAGAAGGTCGTACCTTCGTTGAGCAGTTCGAGTCATGGCGCGAATTCTTCCCCGGCGACGTCCTCTCGGTAGAGCCAGATATTCTCCCACTCGACTAATAGACCAAAACATCCGGATCGAACGCCCACCCATGAAAACAATCGACCAGTCGATTCTCGACACTCTCGCTGAATACGATTCAGCCACGGTTCAGAACGCAGGAATTTTAGTCCGAGGCTATGTTCACGCAAACGACGACTACACCGATCCGAGCGTTCGTGAATACATCTCACCGGGTGATAAACCGGCTGTAGGTTACGCACTCACTTCGACGTGGACTCCCCTTTCGGGTGAGCAGAGCGATGGCTATTTGCGTACCGACTACTTCGATTCAATTGCGAAGGCGAACGTCCCTGTGATCGTCGTGCAACAAGACATCGACAAGCCCGCAAACCGCGGAGCTATCATCGGCGATGGCATGGCATTTCAAATGAAAGCACTCGGTGCTGTTGGCGCTCTAGTTGAAGGCAACGCCCGCGATATTCCCGGTATCGAGCAAGCTGGATTGCCCCTTTGGGCTACAGGACGCGTGCCGGGACACGGTCCGTTCAACATGATGGAACATGAAGTGACGGTTACCGTTGCGAGTCTGACGATCAACCCAGGAGACATTCTGGTTTGCGACGCAGATGGCGCAACTCGGGTCTCAGTCGACGAAGCGGCCGATGTCGCCAAGATGTGTACCGAAGTCCGCGCCAAAGAAGGCGCACTTCACAAGTTCTTCTCAGTCCCTAATTTCACTTTGGACAATTGGGAAGAATGGAAGTCCAAGAGCTAGCGGTTCTTCCACGATCAAAAAAAGACCGGAGCCTTTTCAGACTCCGGTCTTTTCCAATTAACTAACGATTCAAAGAACCTAAACCACTCGCCTACTTCTTCTCTGGAGCTTCAGCCACTTCAATCTGAGCCGTGTATCGCCAATCAGCCGTCGGTGTGCCTTTGGCAAAGCCGATCGTCTCCGCTCCACCTGCCGCTGCAACGTCATCAAGCACAAGTCGCAAATCCGACTCGCCAACTTCGTCAGCCTCTAGAACCAAGCTCAGCAGCTCACGATTCAAGCTCACGCCGCTCTCGCTCTTCGCCTTGCGTATAGCTGAGATAGCGTCACAGGCAGCTTGGAACGATCCAGCGACTTCGGGAGCAGGAATCGAATCAAACTCTTCAGGAGTGGGCCATGGCGCTTTGTGAATCGAAGGGTGACCCGTTTCCTCAGCAAATACCCAGCTCCAAACTTCATCAGTAATTGTCGGAACAATCGGAGCGAACAATCGCAGAACCACGTTCAGACCCAGTCGCAAAGTCGCAACTGCCGACGCCCTACCCGCAGGATCGTCTTCCGAGCGTGAGCGTCGTTTTAGAAGCTCGATGTAGTTGTCGGTAAACGCACCCCAGAAAAACTTTTCAGTCCCCTGCAACGCAACCGAGAATTCGAATTTTTCAAATGCCTCACCAGCAGATCGAACAACCTCTTTGAGCTCAGCAATAAACGCCCTATCAAGTTCGTTTACGATTGGACCATCATCGGCGGTCTGACCCAGTACGAACTTTCCTGCGTTATACAGTTTCGTGACCAGCTTGCCACCGATCTTGAATATCGCCTCATCGTGAGATGCATCTGTGCCGAGCTTGAACGAAGCCGACCAGTATCGAACGGCGTCCGCACCAAACCTGTCGAGCGTATCGACCGGAGTGACCACGTTTCCCTTCGACTTCGACATCTTCTTTCGATCTGGATCAAGCACCCAGCCGGAAAGGTTGATGTTGTGCCACGGAACCGATTCCTGGTGCAGCATCGCTTTGGCGATCGTGTAGAACGCCCACGTTCGGATGATGTCGTGACCCTGTGGACGTACGTCCATCGGGAACAACGTGTTCATCTGATCGTCTTCGTCACCCCAGCGAGCAACCGTTTGGGGGCTGAGCGACGAAGTGAACCAAGTGTCGAAAATGTCGGGTTCCCCGGCGAATCCACCAGCAACTCCCCGCTGACTCTCGTCGTAGCCCGGAGCTGCGACCGACTCTGGGTCGACCGGCAGCATGCCTGGTGTCGCAATGATCGCTTGGTCGTACTGCGGTTCACCCTGATCGTCGAGCGGGTACCAAACTGGAATTGGAACACCAAAGTAACGCTGACGCGAAATGCACCAGTCGACGTTCAGATTCTCCGTCCAGTTTTCAAACCGCTTGCGCATAAACTCGGGGTGCCAGTTGATCTTGCGACCCATTTCGATCATCTGATCGGTTTTATCAAGCATCCTTACGAACCACTGGCGAGTTGTCAGATATTCAAGCGGACTGTCACCCTTCTCGTAGTATCGAACAGGGTGCTGAATCTGCTTGGGTTCATCCTGTAAAGGCGCTCCGTTTCCGGTCGCCGAGTTCGCAGGATCGCGCATGAGATCGACAACCAGCAACTTAGCAGACGGTGTGCGCTTGCCAACTATCGCCTGGTAGTTCTCGTTCGCCTTATCAGGATTTGTGCTCGCCCAGCCGTCGTCTCCGCCGAAATTATGATCGAGAATACGACCGTTTCGACCCAGTATTTGTCGAAGCTCAAGTCCCTCTTCACGCCACCATGCAACGTCAGTCTGGTCCCCAAAGGTACAAACCATCAGAATTCCGGTTCCCTTTTCAGGATCGGCTTCGGTGCTAGGGAAGATCGGTACTTTGGCGAAGAATCCAGGTGTAATTGCGTGCTTGCCGAATAGCCCTTTAAACCGCTCGTCGTCAGGGTGAGCCGTAATGCCCACGCAAGCGGCTAGCAATTCAGGTCGAGTAGTCGAAATCACGAAACTCTTTACCGGTGCGTCCTCTTCAAACACGCCGAATTCTATGTCGTGATACGCCCCACCCTTTTCTCGATCTTCAACTTCAGCCTGTGCAACCGCTGTCTGGAAATCAACGTCCCACATGGTCGGAGATTCGAGTTGGTATACGTGGTTTTTCTCGTGAAGATCTAAGAAGCTTCGCTGAGCGATTCGACGGCTCTTGTCGTCGATAGTCGCGTACTCGTCGCCCCAGTCGATCGAGTAACCCATCCGATCGAACGTCTCTTTGAAAACAATCTCGTCCATCTCGGTTACAACACGACAAAGCTCAATAAAGTTTTGTCGGTTGATTACCAGCTGCCGGTCCTTTTTCAGACCCAACTCCGCCCGTTTGGCCTCAACGTCAAGATTTTCGATGTAAGGAATGTTTCGTTCAGCCCGTACAGAAAAATAGTTCTGAACCCGACGCTCCGTAGGAAGACCGTTGTCGTCCCAGCCCATCGGGTACGCAACGTTCATGCCCGTCATACGCTTGTACCGCGCTATCAAATCCTGGTGGGTGTACGAGAAGATGTGCCCAATGTGCAACGATCCGCTAACGGTCGGAGGTGGTGAGTCGATTACGAACGACTTCTCGCGCGGCGCTGTAGGGTCGCGCTTTTCAACGCCCAACTCGCTCCAGCGTTTGCGCCAGTGCAGTTCACGCTCGTTAATATCAAAGCGTTTTGGAAGATCACCGAACTCTATCGACTTCACGATTTCTAATTCCTACTTGGTCTTATCGACCAATCTAACCGCCTGAAATTCAGGCAATAAAAAACCCATCCACATCAGAAGTAAACACTTCTTCAAAGGACGGGCTAACCGCGGTACCACCTTCGTTGAACGAAGCCGTATACAAACGACCACGAACCACTCAATTAGCTGTAACGGAGCAACCGGGCGAACTTAGCAATTCCGACTTAGCCGAAACATTCAGTCCACCAGCTCGGAGACGACTTCACGATTGCAATGGTTCCGGTTCACACCAAACACCGGATCTCTTTGACCCTGCAAACACGCTACTACTTCTCGTCGAAGCTGATTCAATATCACATTTAGGCTAGCGGCAACTCAGTTCAATTGCAATGGCAAATACTGCTTACGACTCAGCTGGAGCTTTCCGTGTACGTCGGCGTTTCTTGCTCATCTGACGGTGCATAGCATCCGCATGAACAAGCTTCCTCCGACGTACGTCATTCTGACGCATTCGCTCTAATTTCGCCAAGCCCTTGCGCGTGTCACTAGCGATTTTTGCGGGATCGGATCGTTCCATTCGCAATTTGAATAACCAATACGTGAAAGCATCTTCCGACCCTAGGGAATGTTCGTCTCGATGTCGCCCGGCGTCACGTGCCGACATAGAGCCGGCCTCTAACTTGAACACTTCCCAAAGCTGGTCACGAGTGTTGCCGTAGAGCGTTTCGTAAGCGAGTTCCAATGAATGGTCGCTTAGCGGCCGTCCAGCCCCTACTCGCCTGTGGGTGACTTCTTCCTCGACAGCCGTAACAAGCGACTGTTCCACCGTTACACCGTAGAAATACGAAAGATGTGCTCTTCCTTTGTCCACACCCACGGATCGCATGAAATCCGCTTCTTCGAAACCTGCAAACAAAACGGGTGCCGAAAGCCAATCCCACCACACGTCTTGATCGATCTCGGCTTCACATTCCCGGAGCAACCGCTTTGCAAGCAGTTGCCAATCAAACGCTTCGCCACCGATCAAATAAACGTATAGATCGTCGCCGACCTGCTCTTGTGCCGTTGGCCAAGCGGCGATTGCTTCGAGCACCGCCAGTTTCCATGCATCGCCAACCGGACCCACAAGTAGAACCTCAGATTTCAGACGCGAAATCATCTCTCCCGCGTCTTTTGGCGAAGAGTCTGTTTCGGTGCTTGTTTCTTTACTACTGACCAAGAGATTTATTGAATGCGTAGCGCTCTGATTTCGGGAGCGCCAGAAATGCCACTAGTTCGGCGTAATGAAGTGTGTTGATTACGTGGCGGGCTTCAACCCAACCGCGAATCGCCGTACTAACCCCGAACCGCATGTTGTCGAATTGCCACGTTAGGTGCGAGTCGGTGTTAACTGCAAAGATTACACCCATATCGACTGCCATTCGCACATGACCGGCTCTTAAATCGAGCCGGTCTGGCGACGCATTTATCTCCATCACTGTGCCTGTACGAACCGCTGCTTCGAGAACGGCGGCGATGTCGATCTCAACGGGTGATCGTTTGCCAAGCAGGCGCGCCGTTAGGTGGCAGATGATGTCGACGTGCGGACTCTCCATCGCATCGATGACCCGTTGGGTCATCTTTGCGCTGTCCTGATCCATTCCAGAGTGAATAGAGGCAATGACGATGTCGAGATCGGCAAGCAATTCATCGCTGTAGTCGAGCGATCCGTCAGGCTTGATATCCATTTCGGTTCCCGCCAGCAACCTCATACTTGAAGACTCGGACAGTTCCCTAACGGCGGTGTTGTGGGCAATCAACATGTCGGGACTAAGACCATTTGCAACAGTCGCACTCGGCGAATGATCGGTAATGGCGAGGTATTCCAATCCTCGCTTTTGAGCCACAGCTACCATCTCTTCCATTGGGTAGCGACCGTCCGACCAGTTCGTGTGCGAGTGCAGATCGCCCCGAATATCCGACTCTTTGAGAATATTGGCGAAATCTTGTTTGGCGGCTAGTTCGATCTCACCGGAATCTTCTCGCATTTGCGGTGGAACGAAGTTCAGACCCAGTCGTTCGTAGATGTCTTGCTCGGTTTGAATATCAGCTGAAGAGCTATTTTCCGGATCAAGAAGTCCACTCGAACTAAGTGTCATGCCACGTTCGCTCGCCAGTGCTTCGAGACGAGTTCCGTGGGCGATCGACCCCGTTGCATACACAAGCACCGCAGCAAACGCCTCAGGCGTCACAACTGTGATCGAGAACTGAATCCCGTTCGTATCTGCGAACACAGCCGTGGATTCGTAATGGGCAACTACATCACGAACATTTGAAAGCGTCGTGAACGCATCGATGACGCCTTTGAATTCGTCCTCCGGCACGCTGCAAACAAGATCGATATTGCCGATTAGTTCTGCCGCTCGTCGAACGCTTCCACCTACTTCGATATCTACGATGGTCCCGCACCGAGATTTCAGTTCGGCAATCACATCACTCGCCATCTGGGCAGCGTGTCCCAGTCCGATCCGGTTGCCTTGTTCAACACGCAGCTTGGTGTGTCGAAGTATCTGAGCAGCGCTCTTTTTACTGATTCTCGGCAAATTCTGAAACTCGCCCGATTCAATCGACGCTTCTAGCTGCACGTAGTTGGAAATACCAAGCTCGGTAGCCGCCGTAACGGCAGTCTTGGGTCCTATTCCGGGAATTTGGACGAGTTCGAGGATTCCGTCGGGGAGTTCTTCGAGAAGTCCTTCCAACAGCCCAAGCCGCCCTGTTCGAGCAAGCTCCTGAGTCTTCTCGACTATCGCGTCGCCAAACCCGGGAAGCCCGCCTAATTTCTCGGCGTCATCAGCGATGTCGGTGATCGGATACGGCAGACTATTGATCACATCGGCAGCCTTCGAATGAGCGCGTACTTTGAACACGTTCTCGCCCTTCGCCTGCATCAGCACAGCGACATCGGCGAACGCCTGAGAAATCGAGTTATTGTCCATGGGCTACAGGATAACGGTCATCTCGGTATGGAGGGTGGCTGGATTCTTTCTCCCATCTAATTCCTTCTCCCTAGGAAGAAGGTTAGGTTGCGTGGGAATGCCAACGTTGCCTGTTCAGAATCGTCGATTCAGGGCAATTCTTGACTAAGTAACCTGAATAAATCGTTGAACATCGCAAACCATGCGAGTTCGATAACGTGAATCTAGTTCAGGGTGACGGTGACTACGACGTCAGCCCAAACAACCGATAAAAAATGCCATGAAGCAGCAACTTACCGACTATGAACACAACCCTCTATCTCTCATAAAAAGTGCCATCGGCACCCGTCGGCACCCTACTCGCTGTCTTGCTTGGCCTGCTTGCGTTGAAGTCGCTCGATCTTACGCCGTTCGGAACGACTCATCTTGCGGCCGTCAGGCGTGTGGGTAGGAACGTCCGAAAGACTATTTCCACCTGCCTGAGCGAGTCCATGACCCGAGTTCACGCTCGCCATCACTGAACGTTGGCTAGCAAGGGCATTCGCCTTCTGGGTCGATACCTCAGCATCTTTTTTCACAGCGTTCACTTCGGCAGTCTGAGTCGGTGGCGGCTGTTGCGTCAAAGCCACTCGAAAAATCGTCTTAGCGATGGTCGCCTTGATCGTAGCGTCGAATGCGGTAAACATCTGGAACGCCTGGTGCTTGTAGGCAACAAGTGGATCGCGCTGACCTGCCGCTTCAAGACCAATTCCCTGCCGCATGTTGTCCATCGACGTCAGGTGCTCGACCCAGTGCTCGTCGATCGTTCGCAGCATGATTGTGCGTTCGAGTTTATTGAGCAGTTCTGTCCCGAACTCTTCTGTTCGTTTGTCGTAGATCGTTTCGATTAAATCGAGGAACACCTCTTCAGCTTCCTCGGGGCGCAGCTCGTAAATATCGTCTTTTTCAGGGAAGCCATCGAGGGTCGGGAAGACCATCATCAACTCTCGGTAGAGACCGTCCGCATCGTAGTTCTCTGAGCCACCATTGATACGTTCATTGACTATCAGACGTACTTCTATTGCGATGTATTCACTAATCGTCGAGCGTAGTTCTTCGCCATCAATGATCTTGTCTCGAAGCCGATAAACAATATCTCGCTGCGTGTTCACAACGTCGTCGTAGTCAACGAGATACTTTCGAATCTCGAAGTTCTGCGCTTCAACTTTCGTCTGGGCAGTTTCTACCGACTTCGAAACCATCTTGTTCTCAATCGGGACATTCGCCTCCCATCGCAACAAATTCATTGCGCCACGAATTCGATCGCCACCGAATCGTCGAACAATGTCATCTTCGGTCGACAAGAAGAACTGCGTTTCACCTGGGTCACCCTGACGACCACAACGACCACGAAGCTGGTTGTCGATGCGACGTGACTCGTGACGTTCGGTCCCCAGCACGAACAATCCGCCTTTTTGGACGATTGTGTCGTGATCGTTCTGCCAGCCGTTCTCGGATGGCGTGGTTACATCGGGATTTCCACCGAGAATAATGTCGGTTCCACGACCCGCCATGTTCGTTGCGACCGTTACAGCGCCAGCCTTACCAGCTTCGGCAACGACAGTAGCCTCTCGCTCATGCTGTTTGGCGTTCAGGACGTTGTGCGGAACGCTCTTTTTCTTAAGCAGATCGCCCAGCAGCTCCGACTTTTCGATGCTGGTGGTACCAACGAGTACCGGTCGGCCATCGTGGTGAAGCTCGGAGATACGCTCAGCAATAGCGTCCCACTTGGCTTCCTCGGTCATGTAGATGTAGTCGCCACGGTCGGTTCGTTGAATCGGCTTGTTCGTAGGAATTTCAACTACTTCAAGCTTGTAAATTTTATCGAGTTCTTCAGCTTCCGTAATTGCCGTACCGGTCATGCCAGCTAACTTGTTGTACATGCGGAAGTAGTTCTGGAGAGTGATCGTTGCGTAGGTGTTCGACTCACGCTGAACCTTTACGCCTTCTTTCGCTTCGAGTGCCTGGTGAAGGCCGTCAGAGAAACGACGCCCACTCATCAGCCGACCCGTAAATTCGTCGACGATGACAACATCTTGTCCCTGAACGACGTACTCGCGGTCACGTGCGTAAACGTGCTCTGCACGAATTGCGTTCTCGGTGAAGTGCGATAGAACGTCGTTTTCAACCCCGTATAGGTTCTCGATGTTGAGCTCTCGCTCAACAGCAGCAATTCCTTCTTCAGTAAGAACAATCGTCTTGCGTTTGTCCTCAATTTCAAAGTGAACGTCAGTGCTAAGTCGTTTCGCCAAAACTGCGAATTTACGATATTCCTGACCTTGCTCTTTGGCTGGGCCAGAAATGATTAGAGGAGTTCGTGCTTCGTCAATGAGAATGCTGTCGACTTCGTCAACGATCGCGTAAATACGACCTCGCTGAACTCGTCTGCCTAATTCTTCAACCATGTTGTCGCGGAGATAGTCGAAGCCGAACTCGTTGTTCGTTCCGTACGTAATATCGCAGGCATAAGCCTGTTGCTTCGTTGCCGATTGGAAATTATCTTCAGGCGTACGAACCGGAGGGGCAGCGTCTGCATTATCTTCATCATGTTTGCCGTCGATCTGAATTGGCAGCGGAGCGTCAGGGTTGAAGACCCAAGATCCGTCGTTCTGTAAGCAACCTACTGTGACACCAAGTGCATGGTGAACAAGGCCCATCCAACCAGCGTGAAGCTTGGCGAGGTAGTCGTTCACAGTGATGATGTGAGCGCCCTGGCCGGTAATAGCGTTCAAGTACGCGGGTAACGTCGCAACAAGGGTCTTGCCTTCACCCGTGCGCATTTCAGCGACTTTGCCTTGGTGAAGAACGATTCCGCCAATCATCTGCACATCGAACGGTCGCATACCGACTGCTCGACGTGAAGCCTCACGAACGGCTGCAAAAGCCTCAGGCAGAATGTCGTCGAGGCTTTCCCCGCCTTCCCAGCGTGATCGGAAGTCGGCAGTTACGCCCTTCAGTTCCTCATCGCTGAGTTTCTCAAAGTCAGATTCGAGATCGTTGATCTCGTCGACGATCGGCTGGATATCTTTTAGGGCTTGTTCATTGGAATCGCCAATGAATTTATTGAAGAACTTGAACATATACGGCTACTGGCTTACCACGAAACATCAACCAGATTAGAAGCATTCACCAATTACCAACTAATTGATTGTGAACAGCTCTCCAACCGAGCGGCCTTCGTGGATTCGCCTGATCGCTTCTCCAAGAAGCGGTGCGATTGAAATTACTTTGATCTTTGAGTTTACTTTGTGTTCCATCAGAGGAACCGTGTCAGTTATTACCAATTCTTTGATATGTGGATTACCAGTAATACGGGATGATGCTTCCCCTGGCAGAACCCCGTGGGTTGCGACAACGTAAATATCGTTTGCTCCCCGCGCCGTGATCGCCTCTACAGCTGAGATTACAGTTCCACCGGTACTTATCTCATCATCAAACAGAATTACCGGTCGATCTCCCACTTCACCAATTACGTTCATGCTCTCCACTCGGTCTTCATTGCCGAGACGTCGTTTTTCCACGATCGCCAGAGGTGCGCTGATCGCATCCGCAAAGTAACGAGCCTTTTTCGATATTCCGATATCGACTGCAACAACCACAGGATCTTTGAGATTGTGCTGGATGAAATAGTTGACCAGCTTCGGCATCGCCGTCAGCTCGTCTACCGGCACTGCGAAGAACCCTTGCACCTGTCCAGCGTGCAAATCGACCATGATGGCTCGATCGGCACCGGCTGTTTCAAGAAGATCGGCTATTAGTCGACCAGTAATCGGCACGCGTGGTTGGTCTTTTTTGTCGGTACGTGCATAGCTGTAATAAGGAATTACTGCAGTGATACGACCAGCCGATGCCCGCTTGGCGGCATCGATCATTATCAACATTTCCATGATGTTGTCGTTCACCGGCTCGACATCAGACTGCACTATGAAAACGTCTTTTTGACGAACGTTTTCGAGAATCTTGACGAATGTGTTGTCGTTGGTGAACTTGAACACTTCGATCTTGCCGAGATCCTGCTGAAGGTAGTCGCAAATACTTTGCGCCAACGCTGGGTGTGAGTTCCCAGAGAAAATTACTGGATTTCCGTTAACTCTGTACATCAAATCCCCTTGAACCTTGGAAGTCGTTTTTCACGATGCGCAGCCATACCTTCAACATGATCTTCAGAGGATAACGTGATTGCCTCGGCTGCGGCAGACATTTCGAGGGAAGTTTCAAGATCCATCGACATTCCGCGCCGCATCATCGTCTTGGCGAGGCGAATAGCGATAGGTGGGCCTGCGGCGATACGGTGCGCCATCTTCTCGGCAGTAGCGATCAGTTCGTCTTCAGATACGACGTTGTTCAGGAATCCGAGCGATAACGCCTCGTCGACTTCCATGAAATTCCCCATGTACATAAGCTCAGCAGCTTTTGCCGACCCGAATAATCGGGGATAGAGCCACGTTCCACCGTAACCGGGGAATAGACCAACGTGGATGTAGGCGGCCATGAAACGCGCCGATTCGGCAGCGACTCTAATGTCGCACACACAGGCAAGATCAAACCCGGCTCCAACTGCTGGACCATTGATGGCAGCAATCACCGGTTTTTCCATCTTGTAGATACCAAGAATGACTCTTTGAGCAAGCTTGAATCCACGTCGCAAATCTTCAGAGCCGCCAAGGCCCGGTTTGTGGGGGCCGTCACCCGATCCGCCAGTCATTTCGTCGGTGTCAGCACCCGAGCAGAAAGCACGTCCAGCGCCCGTAACGATGACAGCACGGATGAAATCATCAACCGCTACGCTATCGAGAATATCGGCAAGCGATTCGAGCAATTCGTTGCTTAGGGAGTTCAATCGCTCGGGGCGATTTAGCGTGATCGTAGCGAATCCGAGTTCGCTATTTACATCAAGATTCACGCTTTGAGTCATCGGGGCCTCGGCACTGAAATGTCGCAGAAATTTGTGCCGGAATTCTAGCACCGAGCTGTGAACGGATATGCGCGAGCTAATGCTGATCTCGAGTTGATTCGAAACACACGTCGCAACTACTCTTCCACGCCTATGCGAATTTAAGAGGCAGGTTGGCACATCGCGAAAATCGTGGGATGACCAGTTTCGACGATATTATTACGATGCCTGTTGTACTGAATGAATGATCGGCACAACCGGCGTCATACGAGGTGTAAGCAAACGAGACGCCATCTCTGGTGAGAGGTCTTTCGAAAACCCACTCTGCAGACACTTAAGAAATGTTCCATGAGTGTCGCCATCGGCATTAATATCGCCGCTGCATCGCGCGCAAGATTTCAAATACAGCATTCCAGGACTCTTTCCTGTTATTCGGGATTAGTTGAGTAGTCCAAAAATGTTATCCCTAGGCCTAAACCTTTCAGACTGTCCTAACCGATACCAGATATGCGTGCAAGCACTCAAATCTTCGAGCCTTTGGTTCATTGCCAGTCTGTCGGACGATTCGGATCAAATTAGTTCGTCGTATGCGCCCTGCTTGAACCCAAACACAATCTGATCGCCGTCAGTGAGTATTGGACGTCTGATCAACCGAGGCTGCTCCAGCATCAACTCGATAAGCTCGTCGTCGGTCGCTTTGCCGCGGAGTTCCCTAAACGGCTTTGAACTTGGACTCTTCCACGCAAACATTTCATCTATCGACGTAAGATCGCTCAGTTTTTTGATTTCGTCAGCCGAAAATTGTTCCTTGAAGAAATCACGAAATGCGTACTCTGTGTTAGATTCGTCGAGAGCCCGACGGGCTTTCTGGCACGTACTTCAACGAGACCAACAGTAAAACTTTAGTTCTTTAGACACTCGCTACTCCTAGATGATGTGAACCAACTACAACTAAGCAAAGCATTACGCCACACTTATTGCTACCGTAACAATGTGCGAAGCCATCCAACGTTGCGAACTTGATGCTAGATGACTCACCAGCCCGGCAACAACCCGCTCGACGTAGAAGAACGATCCTTACGATCGCTTTTTACGCGCGCTTTCGGTAAATCTCGCCCAGGGTCACCAAATCTTTCAAACCTGAGCATCTACGCGTTCGGACTTTCTGGAGTCTGGACTGGCATCGGTGCTGGCATACTGCCGTTCAAAGTGATCGAAGCTCTAGAACTAGGCGACATATCGATACTCGGTTACGCCCTTGATAAAAACGGAGCGTTGGGATTAATTTCTCTGCTCGGACTAATCGTCGCCGCTGCCGCCCAGCTTGCGGCAGGGTCTCTCAGCGACCGTGATAAACGCCCAGGCAAACGACTGCTGTACCTGCTGATCGGCGGAATCGGCTTGGGTGTGATGACAATTCTGTTCGGATTAACGAGTTCGTTTCTCACATTAATCCTTGCCATCGTCGGAATGCAGTTCTTTGGCAACTCTGCTCAAGGGCCAGCGAATGCGCTAATAATCGACCACGTTCCCGTCAACGAAAGAGGGGCTGCCGCAGGAGTATTGAACCTGTGGCGACTTCTAGGTGCAGGATCGATCACCGTAGTTGTTCTTCAGTTCATGGCGAGATATGACAAAGAAGACTCACCAGAGTGGCTATGGTATTCGATAGCACTTATGACCGTAGCAGTGGTGATAACCGTGCTCTGGACTGTAATCACGAATCGACCACAAGACGGCTGGTTCATCCCAACGCTTAAAAAGAAGACATTGAATACGGTCGATTCTCCGGAACTTGTTGCCGAGACCGCCGCCGCCTCGAGATCAGGCATCAGTCGCAGCTATCTGGCATTTCTCGTAGCACTGGCGTTTGGTATTGCCGCCATGTCTTCGATGCAAATTTACGCCCTATTCTTCTTGCAAGATGTCGTCGGGCTGGACAACCCAGCCGATGGAGCCGATTGGCTGGTAGTGGCAATCGTCGCAGCAGCAGCATTGACCGTTCTTCCAGCAGGGCGACTCGCCGATCGCTGGGGGCGAACTAGTTTATTTATACTCGCCGGTGCAGCTGGCGTAGTTTCTTCACTTCTTCTTTTGTTTGTCAGCTCGATAGGCCCGGTTCTCGCAATAGGCTTTGTCATCGGAATTTCAGTTGGACTGTTCATGACCCTTACGTGGGCTGTGGCGAACGACCTAGTGAGCCGATCTGCCGCAGCGAAAGAGCTTGGCTATACGAGCGTGGCGACCTTAATTGGAGCAGCTGGTGCACGATTCGCTGGGGTAGGAATCGACGAACTAAATGACGTATCCGAGAATCTCGGATACAAAATGATTCTCGTATCAGTTGCGATTTCATTCGCGCTCTCCGCTCTAATCCTCGCAAAAATTGCCAAAGATTCGAGCTTCACCGAGAGCACACATCCGAGCGACCCTATTGCAATGCTATCGGCATCCGACTGAATTTGATCAGAACCGATAAACGGTTCGGTCGTCGATATACTTAGGTTCACACGGGCCGGCTCGCATCCTTCTGATCGACAAAACCTGCCTGCGCACACAGAGACGATTCTTACTAGCCCGAATTTCACAAGATAGGCCGCCAATACATGGACGTGTATCTCGCCAGCCCCCGAGGCTTCTGCGCCGGAGTCGATCTAGCCGTCGATATCGTCGACCTTGCCATTCAGCAGTACGGCACACCGGTGTATGTGAAACACCAGATTGTCCACAATCCCAAAGTGGTCGCCGATGTCGAAGCGAAAGGCGCAATAACCGTCGAGAAGGTCGAAGAAGTTCCAGAAGGCGCTGTTGTTGTATTCTCTGCCCACGGTTCCCCGCCATCCGACTACGCCATCGCCAGAGAACGCAATCTCGTAGTTCTCGATGCCACCTGCCCTCTCGTTACTCGCGTTCATAACGAGGCGAAGAAGTACACCAAGGAAGGCAAGAAAATCGTTCTTGTCGGCCATATCGGGCATCAGGAAGTTATCGGAACCACCGGGCAAGCCGATATGACCCTGATCGACGAACGGCAGGATTGGGAATTGCCCGATTGGGGTAGTGATGCCGAGGTCGCCGTACTGACCCAGACCACCCTCTCAGTGAACGACACTGCTCTTGCTGTTGCAAAAATCAAGAAAAGCCACCCAAATGCCGTCGTTCGTGACGACATTTGCTATGCAACGACCAATCGCCAGGCTGCTGCAACAGAGCTTGCCGATATGACCGAGCTCGTACTCGTGATCGGCGCTCAAAGCAGTTCAAATTGCAATCGACTCAAAGACGTCGCCATCAAAAAAGGTGTGCCAGCGCATCTCATCAACGGCCCAGAAGAACTCGATCGCTCATGGCTCCAAGGAGTCGAGAAGATCGGCATCACCTCAGGGGCATCCACTCCTGAAAAACAGGTGAAAGCCGTTATAGAGGCCATCTCGCCCGAAAATGTATACCGGGTTGGCACCGGCGAAGAAAGCATCACTTTCGCCATACCCCGAAATCTAAGAAATATGGTTGGCGATGGAATCCGTACCAACAACGAAGACGAGCTAATCCCCGATGAAAATAACTAGCGTCGAATGCCTTGTACTCGATGAAGAGTACCCATATGTTGTCCTTCACACTGACGAAGGAATAACAGGATTCGGCGAGTGTTTTCGCCGCGCTCCATACGTTTCGAAAGTTGCGATTGAGACAGTCTTCGCTCCTCTGGTAGTCGGCAGATCTCCCTTCGATTCGGAAGAGATTTGGGACAACATGTTCAAAGCTGGCGCCGTCGCTGGTCCCCCAGGGGCACTGCTCACCGCCGCAGCTGGAGTGGATATCGCTCTTTGGGATCTCAAAGGCAAAGCTCTAGGCACGCCTATCCACAACCTCATCGGCGGAAAGCGACGGGAAAAGATCAAGGTCTACGCTAGTTCGCTTGCCCGCGACATGGCCCCAAAGGACGAAGCACTCCGTGTCGCAAAATTCCGCGACGAGGGCTACTCCGCTTACAAGCTGCACTCCGCCATTCCCGGCAAGATCGACGATCCCAGAGATTTGACGATCGAGACGGTAAAGGCCATCCGCGACGAAGTCGGATACGACATGGGGGTAATGGTCGACGTGAACAGCGCCTATTCAGTGCACCACGCTATAGAGATAGGTCGCCAACTTGAAGATCTCGGCGTGTTCCACTTCGAAGAGCCTGTGCACATCAGGAACTACGCTGGCATGGCCGAAGTGGCCGATGCTCTCGACATTCCTATCGCTTCCGGAGAAAACTCCTTCACCCGTTGGGAGCACCTGACTCTCATTCGTGAAGGGCGACCCGATATCGTTCAACCCGACGTCGTAAAAGTTGGCGGAATCACCGAATTTTTGAAGATCGAAGCCGTATTGACCGCTCACGGTGCAACGATGACGACGCACAACACGCAGCCCTACGGTTCGACTGCTGCGCACGCTCACCTGCTCGCGCCAAGCAACAATTTCCCGTATGCCCAGGAATACAACATCGAGGAAGTCGGTATTCGAGATAACGATTCGATTCTCGATACGCCTTATGAAGTTGAGGACGGATTCATCAGGATCCCCGACGGCCCTGGACTCGGACTCGACTACAACCTAGAAAAAATGCGAGCACGAAGCAGCGACAAACCCTCGCAACTCTCCGACGTATGGGGGCACATGCAGTAGTCGGGCGCTACCCTCGCTCTTCGGCCGAGAATCCTGTGATTAATTTCGGCCATTTCAATACTGCAAGCACGAGCGCTATCAACCCGACAATTGCGTAGCCCGTGATCGTGGATGGCACACCGTGTTGCTCGATCAACCAGCCTCCGATCACCAATCCCATCGGCAAACCGTACACCGCTAACATTCGGATGCCCATCACCCGCCCACGCATTTCGAATTTGGTGAAGGTCATCAGCACTACCGACATCGAAATCATACAGAAGCTGATCGACGCTCCTATCAATGCCAGAAGCGGTAAACCCATGGCATTCGAATTGGTCTGAGCAAACAAAATCAGCAGCACATACCAAATGACCATCGTGATCATCATGAATCGCTCGGGTCGGAGCGAATTAACGACTGCCGCCATCAACATCGATCCCGCCAACGCACCTATTGCGAACACCGCAACCATCAACGCCAGTCCGTTTTCGTCGTGCTGGTAAACGTCTCTAGCAACCACGGGGAGTAGCCCGTTCGTAAGCGGAAACGCGGTCGCGTTAACCAGAAATGCGAGGAACATGATCGGCTGAATCACCGGCGAATCGACCATGTACCGCAGTCCCTGCTTCATCTCAGTAACAGGGTTAGCGCGTTTCACTGATATGTTCGATCTGACTGTGCTGATACCGAGAGCCATCAACACGCTCAACGAATAGAAAATCGTCACACCAACATACGCCCAGCCGAGCCCGAGTCTCGACAATAACGTCGCACCTAACAACGCTCCAACGATACGTGCGGTGTCTTGAGTCGTCCTCGCCAATCCTGAAGCGTTCATCAACAGGTTTCGTGGCACGGTATCGGCGATTAGCGACTGCCCAAGAACGTTGTCAGCAGGCCTTAACATCCCGCCGATGCTGGCAATAACAAACACGTGCCACGGCTGAATCAGATCGGTTGCAGCCAATATCAAAAGTGCTAACGCCGAAAGCCCCGCGCCCGTACGAAACACAATCAACAACACCTTCCGACTCATGCGGTCGGCTAGAACGCCGACTATCGGTGCGGTAAGCGTTCCCGAAAATCGCAATGCACCAAGCAACCCCACCAAGAACGGAGAGTCGGTTGCGACAAGGATGTACCAACCAAGGATCAGAGTTTCCATCTCCGAACCCCAAGTGGTCATCGCATCTGCCGACCATTGGAATCGAAAACTTCGGATCTTGAATGCAGCGAACGGGCTTATTTTTGCGTTCGGCTCTTGAGTGGCCGAAGTTGGACGTTGCTCAGTGCTCAAGATATTGGCGACATCGATCTCTGAGAGCTCTGACAGATCTTCCAAATGTATGAACAACGAAATTCGTCAGTTACCATCGATCTATGAAAAATCCTATCTGCAACGCGAACGTCGCCTTATTCGCCCTAGTGACGGCTGCAAGTATCGCACTTCTTGCGGCTTGTTCGACGAGCGTACAAGAGCCACCGACCCCAACACCGGTAGTTCTACCGTCTCCGGGCGCGTTTATTGACTCAGCAGATTGCAGCGATCTTGAGTACGGATATCTGGGTCAGTCGAAGGTGACCGTAAGTTTGGGTGATCTCGACCTGAAAGTAATCGTTGAAATCGCCGACGATCCAAGTGAACGAGCACAGGGGCTGATGTGCCGTGAGTCGATACCCGCAGGAACCGGTATGTTCTTCTACTACCCGGAGCCGAAAACAATAGGATTTTGGATGTACAACACTTACGTACCGATCGACATCCTGTACATCGAGCGTTCACACAATGTAGCCGATAAAATCACCATGACCCCGTGCCTCCGTGACGGTCTAAGCGACGGGAATTGGCAAGTGAAGTGCGCCACTGAAGCAACCAACTACGTGCCGAAAGGCGAGTGGATCACCGCATTGGAACTCCCGGCGGGCTGGCTCGAATCAAACGACATTTCAGATGCCGATATATATGACGTAAAGGTCAACTGGCTGACAGTGGCCGACTAGATTTCAACTTCGTATCAAGCAACGAGAACGAACAAGGAAACGCACGAGAATTGGCTAATAGCAAGCAAAAAGCACTTCTGGCAGTAATCGACGGACTTGGATTCAGCCGTGGACGGTCAAAAGCGGTAGTCGATGCCGCGTGGTCTCAACTCGACCAGAACGATCAAGAACTTATAGTCTCGGCCGTAGAGCGAATCGGACACGACGCCACATGGGCGAAGAACCTGCTGTACCCAGTTCACGTTGAATCGCTCGAAGCCGATACGCCGACTCGTGACGCCCTCACGTGGATCAGCGATCTCCAAACTTGCCGAGGATTCCTGAACGCTGATCTGATCGAACGCATCGATTCGCTTGTCGAATCCGTCGCTGAAGAACAGCGATATGTTCCGTGGGCTTCAGCAGCCCGCAATCTTTGGTCGCTACGAAACTCCAATCTTTCTATACCAACAAGTGCCTCTGGCATCTGGGCTGGATTCGAGGATCTCGACCCAGCAGTTCAGGGCAACTCCGAAACCGGGCATCAACAGATCGGCAACACGGAACTCGCTCCGCAACTCCCGCTTAAGATCACCAACTCAATCAACACTGGCGAGTTCTTCGAAAATCCTGCATTTAACAGCACGATAACTAGAGCCAAAGAACGTGGATCGACGATCAATTTTTGTTTCCTCCTATCAGGAGTAGGTGGTGGCGATGGACGGGTCCACAGCGCTTGGAATCATCTGGAAGCTTTCCTAGAGTTATTGTTCGTCCGGCATGGAATCTCGCCCAAAAAGGTTCAAATGCAGGCGATTCTCGACGGTCGTGATTCAGCCGCCAATAGTTCTATCGTCGCCGTAAACGGTTCAGGTGATTTCGTCGGTCAACTGCAAACGCTTCTATCGAAATACAATGCCGAGTCGTCACTCGCTTGGCTTGTCGGACGCTCGACGGCTATGGACCGTGACTACAGAGAAGCTCCCGCCAAAGCCGACTTCGACCTGCTGACTGGCAGCGTGGGTCAACGAGTCGCCGATATCGCCGCAGCTCGATCGATCATCTCGGCAACCCACGATTCAGGCAAAACAGATCAGGACATCCCGCCGATAGCGGTTCTCAAAACCGACGGATCTGTGCCATCGATCGCCGTCAACGATGCCTTTATTGATCTAAATTTCCGTTCAGATCGACAACGATCAAAAATCGGTTCTCTCGCGGGCGCACGCCTGTTCCTCGAATCCGAAGGTGATTCGCGCGGGCGAAAATGGGACGGTTCATGGATAGACCACAACCTCAATCTCGATATTTGTGCAATCGCCGAATATCACCCGATTTTCGAGTCTGATTACGGTATATCAGTCGCCTTCCAAACCGAACCTCACTCGGCAAATTTTCTTGCGCAGTGGACAAAAACAGTCGGCGATGATGAATACACACTGGTTGCAGAAAGCGTTAAGTCGTCCCACATGGGTTACTTCTTCCGCGGCCGACGTGAAGATCCGGTTAACGGTGCAAACGAAGCTCGTTTCGTCACACCATCACACGGCGAAGAGGATGGCGTAAAGACCGACACTGACTTCTACCTTCACCCTGGTATGCGAGCCAAAGAAGTGACCGTTGATGTCGTAAAGGCAATCGAAAAAGGCACGTCTCGGTTGATCTGCTGCAACATTGCCGCCCCCGACATGGTGGGACACCTTCTACCAGCGCGCTATGAAGAAGCCAAAGCCGCTTATCGTGCAGCAGCCGACTCTCTTGTCGAAATGGCAGAAGCGGCTAAAAACGCCGGAACCTTTATCGTCATTACGTCCGACCACGGCAATATCGAAGACGACACTTCCGCTCATTCGGTCAACGATGTGCTGACGACGATCATTCGGCCCGATGGTGCTCAGTCTGCCGTCGGCATACCTGTATTCCAAGCAAGGCTCTTCGATGTCGCCCCCACGGTGCTCGAACTAATAGGTGCTTATCAGGTGCAAAAAGACACTACAGCATCGGCCCCCCCCGAACGTTTCACGGGCAGACCGTTGGTCGCCCCAGGGTGAAGTAACCCGGCTCCACTCGGTACAAACCTCGGTTGAGTTTGGGTGTGGACGCACAAGATGTGTGCTACCCCCACTTGACTGGGTGTCGGAGCATTGTAACTTCTGGTGTATCGGTCTTCCGAAAGACCTACATAACGAGGACGGTGAATCGCCAGCATGAGGCTGATGATTCACCGACACCAGACCGGCCCGAGTAGTACATCTAATGGTTTCACGAGCAGAAACGAATAGCCCAGGATTGCGATACGTATCGATCGCTGATGATCTGCAAAAACAGATCGAATCAGGCGTGGTCAATCATGGCGACCGTCTGCCAAGCCAGCACGTTATGGCAAAACAGTACGGTGTTTCGCTCACAACCCTTCGCTCGGCGGTAGATCTTCTAGAACAACGAGGTTTAGTCCGATCTGCTCATGGACTAGGAACATTCGCACAATCGCCCGAAGCGAATCCCAAAGTACTGCTAGTTGATAATGATCCCCAAGTGGTCGATCTACTCACGGCAATACTCGAAGGCTAAGACCTCACCGTATCCAGCGCTGGTACAGCTGTTTAAGGAATTGCAAAACTCGAAACTTCAACGTTCCAAGCAATATTTCTCGACATAATCATGCCCGGCGGAACTGGCATCGACTTGCTCAAAGCAGTCGAACTACAGGGCATAAAAACCCCGGTCGTACTGGTAACAGGTGTAGGTGACGCCAACCTGATAGATGAAGCGATGGATCATGGGCCTATCACCCTTATCCGCAAGCCGATTCGAGTAAAGCAAGTGCGTCAGGTTCTCGAAGTTCTCGGCGTTCACAAACAGGCGAAGGTCTAGGCACAAACCATTGAGTACTGAGAACCGACAAGTAGTAGTGTCCCACGCGGCAGCCCATAAGTTTGAACTTATTTGACGCATATCTTCCGGTTTGGCTCACGATCTAAACGGGCCGATAGGCATCGCTCTAGGATTTCCTGAACTTGCTAAAGAAGCAATCGATGCTTCAACCTCTCCCGATCTTGCTCAGGCCGACACAAGCAAGGTACGCGGCTATTTAGAGATGAATCTGCGAGTCTTCGAGCTCGTGACATCTCTCGTGGAATCTGGAGCTTCGCAAAAGCGGAGCCCGTAACCATCGAAAATATCGACATTGTTGAAGGACTCGAAACTGTGCAGCATCTAACGGCATCCGCTGTCAAAGTTGCACAGATCGACGTTGCCAGACGAGAAGATCCTGCTGCTCTTGGTGAAGCTTTTTGCTAAGCCGATTCATCGCTCTGCCAGAAAATACTGGTTGAACTCTTTCTATCGTCACCCGAATCAATCCCGGGCGGTGGATTAATCGTCTGGCAGATCATTGCCGCCGATGATGGTTCAATTGAGATTGATCTCGTAACCGAGCCATGGAACGAAGTATCCACCAACGAGTGGGTAATTCCCGAGTATATTCGGGAATCATTCAAAGATATGGGCGGCAACATAACAAGTGCCTCTCCAACGCCGGTCCAATCGCCGGCCGACACCACCCAAGAACTTACCGGATGGAGGATCGTTGCGACTCTCCATCCGGTAAGTTCCGACTGATTTTAAATAGACAACTGGTTCTGAGCGATTGCTCGCAATCAAACGCCTGAGGAGGCTGCTGTGACTACGGATTCTGTAGCAAAGAAAAACATTAAGGTTTTGATGATCGATGATCACGAGATCATGCGTCAGGCGTACGGTATGTTGACCCTGATATCGAGATCGTTGAATTTGCCGGCGATGGTCAGGAAGCACTCGTGCTTGCCGACACACTCGGACCAACCGTGGTAATCATGGACGGTCGAATGCCTCGACTCAACGGTGTAGATGCAGCTCGAATTATTCGAGAGAAGCACCCTGAAATGGCAATAGATCTGCTCTCAGCTTTCGACGAAGATGAGTTCGTTCGAGAATTCCTAAAGGGCAACGTCAGAGGCAAAGCATATTTGCTGAAGCAGTCGCTACAGAGCCTTTCTGACCTAGTACAGGCAGTGAAGGATGTCGCTGAATGTAAGACCTACCTCGCCAGCGAAATCGTTGCGAAGCTTGCAGGCACCCAGAACAGTCGTGAGAGCCAGTTCCGTTCAGAACTGACAGAGCGTGAACGTGAAGTTCTCGACTGTATGGCTCGCGGACTATCTAACGCAGCAATTGCTGAAGAACTGTTCATCCAGCCTCGAACGGTTGAACGAAACATCGGATTGATCTTCTCGAATATGCGACTACAACCTCAACCCAAAGCTCATGCTCGTGTCCAGGCAGTACTTGCGTACCTCTCAGACACAGGTCAACTGAAAGAGGGCTCGAAAGCAACCGAAGGCGAAGGATCAATGATCGGCGCCATCGGAATGATGGGCTAGACATCTCCCCTGCCCCGCAAGGCAAAGTCTTAGTTCAAAAGCTCATACAGCCCCCCAGACGCGAGAAAGCCTCCTAGACCCACAGGAGGCTTTCTTATTTAATGCAGAGAGCAGTCGCCACATACATCGCCGATTGTCATTGCGATGAGGCACGATCTGGCAATCAGCAACGCCAAGCAACGCTATGACCGAATGTGAACGAGCAACAGGCTTTGCGAACAGTAACCAGATAGCCAACAGCGAAGCTAAGTCGACTGATTGCCACGGCGTCCTATCGGGCTTCTCGCAATGACAGCGTCGAACGAACTAGGCAATAAAACTGTCCAGCAAGAACAACTACACCTACCAGGCGATCTCGCCGCCATCGATAACAAGCTCGGTCCCGGTTACCCACCCAGCTTCGTCGGAAGCCAAATAAAGTATTCCGTACGCAATATCGATTGGCAATCCGAGTCGACCCATAGGCGTCATCGCCAAACGGGCGTCACGTATCTCTTTTTGAGAGTGAATGTCGAGAGTCATCGGCGTATCGGTAAAGCCGGGATGAACTGAGTTCACACGAATATTATCTGGGGCGTACTGAACCGCTGCCGCCTTACTGAATGTCCGCGCCGCGCCTTTTGAAGCGTGATACGCAGCACCCATAGGTGATCCAACAATCCCGAAGATCGACGAAACGTTCACTACCGAACCGCCGCCGTTCTTCCTCATCGCTGGAATAGCGGTCTTAGTTCCGAGCATGACAGAGGTCGAGTTCACTGCGAACACGGTGTCCCAATTTTCGACGATCGTGTCTTCGACGGTCGCCCTACCCTTTGCCCCAGACATCCCGGCGTTGTTGACCACGATATCGAGTCGGCCCCATTTCGCCATCGTCTCGTCGACAACCTCGATCCATCGACTCTCTTGAGTGACGTCGAGCTTGCGATACATTGCGACTTCACCGTTCTGGTTCAGTTCAGCTTCAAGCGCATTACCTTTGGTGTCGTCGATATCGGCAATTACCACCCGAGCGCCCTGATCGACGAACAACCGCGAAGTAGCTTCGCCAATACCGGATGCTCCTCCGGTAACGATTGCTGCTTTTCCTTCAAGACGATTACCTGAAGACATTTTTAGTTCCTTAATTGTTATAGCGGGTCAGATATCAGTCAATCACGTTATTTTTCAGTGAGTCAGGGTTAATCTCTAATCCCAGCCCTGGTCGATCCGCAAACGGTTTCCAAGTGCCGTCATCACCATAAGGCGGCACTTCCGTCCACCAAACACTTTGGCTTTTTTCATCTGCTCCGAGAACTTCAACGACTTTGAGATTTGGGGTTGCCATCGCACAGTGCAAATGAACTAGCGAAACGGCGTGTGGAGCGACCGGCAAGTTAAACGCATCGGCCATGGCAGCCACCTTCATCCATTCGGTAATGCCTGTAACCCGATGGACGTCTGGCTGGACAATATCCACACCTCCGGCCATCAGCAAGTCCCTGAAGCCGTACTTGGTGTACTCATGCTCGCCCGTAGCCACAGGAATCGTAGTGGACTGTGAAATCTGAGCCAAACCAGGAATATCGTCAGCCAGCACAGGCTCTTCGAACCACCCCACATCGAATTGCTCGAATATCTTCGACATCTTTATCGCCTGCTTGGCGTAGTACCCGTTATTGGCATCGACGTATATCTCGACATCGTCACCAACTGCCTTTCGAACGGCGGCAAGACGTGCGATATCTTCTCGTTCTGATCGACCGAAATCCTTGCCAACTTTCATCTTCACCCGAGGAATTCCCCGCTCAACGTACCCCATCTGCTCGGCGACCAATTCACCTTCTGAATAGTTCGTCCAACCACCCGACCCGTAAATCGGAACCGTCTCATGCGCCGGACCCAGTAATCGGTAAATAGGCTGATTCAGTACCTTTCCCTTCAAATCCCACAACGCAATGTCGATAGCAGCTATAGCCTGAAAAGCCACGCCCTTACGACCAATACCACGCACTTGCCAGTACATATCCTGCCAGAGCTTCTCGACCATGAACGGATCCTGACCGACCAACACGCCGTCCAGACTGTCGTGAATCACCGTCTAAATAGATCGGTGTCCCGGTGCATACCCGAGTCCAATCGTGCCTTCATCCGTATGGATGTGAACGAACAGCTGGCTCTTGCCTCTAGCATTCGGATCGATAGCCGGAATCGTTGCATCCTGAATCACGTACCCGTCAGGGTCGTGCAGCATCGTCGTTGTGATCTTTGTAATTTTCATGCGGGTCCTGACATTGGTTCTGATCGATTCTGAGCGACAGAGTACGCCGGTTGCCCGAAATTGTGTATATCCATCATTGGAGATTTGATCGACGATCGAGTTGATTCCTATATGCATCTCAACGCGAATGGTCGTACTCTTCTTGCTTCTACTCCCATCGCAACCCGCAATTTAGTCCTACTCAATGACCACCGAAAATCCAACCGGCTCGAAGTCTCGAACCGGGCGCGTCTTTTACGGCTGGTGGGTGGCAGTTGCCGGTGCGATGAACATGGTTGTCAGCTCTGGGCCAACGTTCCAAGCGGCGAGCACGCTGTTCAGAGCCATTGAAGACGAATTCGGCTGGTCACGTGCAGTGATAACCGGAGTCGCTTCGTTCGGTCGATTCGGCGGTGCCTTGCTTGGCCCCCTCGAAGGCTGGCTCACCGACAGGTTCGGCACAGGGAAAATGGTCGTCGCCGGTTTTGCCATTGGTGGCGCCGGACTCATCTTTTACTCCCGACTTCACGGGCCATATCAGTACTACGCCGCTTACTTCATAATTTCGCTCGGATTCTCTATTGGCGGTTTCGTGCCTTCGATGGCGGCGGTCAACGCTTGGATGCCCCACAGGCGAGCAATCGCAATGGCTATCGTTATCGGCGGCTCAAGTCTTGGCGGAGTGTTGGTTCCGGCTATCGTTTGGGGAATCAATAATCACGGATGGCGCGATACAACTTTCGTGATCGGCTTGATCACACTCGCAGCCGGACCGCCGATCGCTTATGTGGCGGGTAAACGTGCCCCCGAATACAGCGATCTGATGGCACAGGTATCGAAGACCAAAACCGATGATGTAAAACCTCTTGCTCAGCACGATTTCACGGCGAAACAAGCACTTAGAACCAGAGCCTTCTGGTCGATCTCAATCAGCCATACCCTCACTAATCTCTCAGTAGGAGCACTCTCTGCACACATATTCTTCCAATTGACCGACGAAAATGCCGTCAACCTCTCCGACGGTAGCGCCGCATTAATCATGCTAATCATGACGGTCGCTATTTTCGGATTTCAGATGATTGGTGGATTTCTTGGTGACCGTATTAGTAAACGAACAATATTGCCGATTTTCATCCTGCTGCAAGGCTTGGCGCTCATCGTGCTCGCACAGGCCGACAACTACTGGCTGGCAGTCGGATTTGCGCTAATGTGGGGCATAGGATTCGGCGTGCGCACGCCAATGTTGCACGCCATGCGCGGTGACTACTTTGGGCGAAGGCATTTTGGAGTGATCCTTGGTATGTCGGCATTCCCGATGGGGCTTGGGATGATGGCAACTCCGGTAATTGTCGGCAAGGTTTACGACGATACCGGTTCGTATGTGACCTCACTTCACACGCTCGCAGCATTCTGCGCCATAGCTGCTCTCACCATTCTGTTTGCAACAAAGCCCTCAACGCCTAACCAAAGGTGTTAATCGCCGCGTACTCTCGCATCGTCAGTCAAACGACACGTATCAAATAATTCATGGTGCTGCCGGGGATACCGTGAGCCGCCTCTCCCGCTACTTCGGCCGCACCTACAATTTTTCAATCAACGTGAGTCCGGCTATTTGGCTAAACGTCGAGCGCCAACCACCTTGGATCAACGGAGTAATACGCTGGCAGACCAAAGTAAAAACAACACGAAGAAGATGAACTCAACCGACGTAAATCGCAGTTGGGTTGGAGCATTGGCGTTTTCGGTCATCGCTGTCACGGTCGTGCTTACCATTGCTGTCATAGCCAATCTTGCCATCGGAAGAGTTATCCACTGGGAAATCGCCTCAGTTCTCGGCACGATCGGATTCGTCTTCCTCACGGTTGGCCGCAAGTTCAAAACTATTTGATCCAGCCGGTCTAGCCTGGGTCTACGACTTGAATGCAGTGCCTTGCACCTGATAATTTCTGCTGCATGAGCAACAACGACTCGCTGACAAAGTTCGATAATCCTCTCGACACAGTATTTTCGGCAGCCTCAAGATTCGCCATCGAACTGGTTGCATGGATCGCTGGTCCATGGGCTGCAGCCGATTCACGGGCAACTGGCTTGCAGCTATACCCGCCCTGGCAGTTCTAGTGACGTTACCCGGCGTATTTTCGACAACCGGAGATAAACGACACGTTGTCGTTGCCGTACCCGGCAGAATTCGATTCCTGATCGAAGTGCTACTAGCGGCAATCGCCGTTGCCTCAGCACTGCTCGTATGGACCTACATCAGCTCTATTCTGGTTGCAATCGTCGCCATAGTGATGTTCGTCACCGGAGCACCCCGAGCCAAGTGGTTGCTCAGCAACAATCCCCCCAATTGGCCCTTGCCAACGAAGTAAGCCAAAATTCGGGTTCGCACGTAGAATTATGTGGTTTGAGCAAATTTCAACTCGCCGGGCTGGCGAACACAGCCTCCCAATATAGATAGTCCAAAGATTCCTTCATGCGATCAATTGCTGACCTCGCGGCCGATATGGGCCTCGATCCTTCTGTTTTAGAGCCTTACGGTCACGATAAAGCCAAAATTCCGCTCGATGCCTTCCCCGAAATCGCTGATAAGGCAAAGCTGATCGTAGTCACAGCGATCACGCCGACCCCGGCAGGGGAAGGAAAATCGACCACGGCGGTAGGACTCACCCAAGGTCTAGCAAAGATCGGTAAAAAACCGGTTCTGACCATCAGACAGCCAGCACTCGGACCTGTTTTTGGGCACAAAGGCGGCGGTACTGGCGGAGGAAAATCGACCGTCCAGCCAGCAGTCGACATCAACCTCCATTTCACTGGCGACTTCCACGCCATCGAGTCTGCGCACAACTTACTGGCCGCGATGGTCGACAACGCTGTCTACCGAAACGCAATCGACGATTTCGACGCAACCGGTATCACCTGGCGACGCGTGACCGACGCCGAAGACCGTTCACTTCGCACGATCATGACCGGCGCCGGCGGCAAACTAAACGGCCCAGTTCGTGAAGCCGGATTCGACATCAACGCCGCATCGGAAATCATGGCTATATGTGCTCTTGCTAGCTCTTACAAAGACCTCCGAGAGCGAATCGGCGACATCGTAGTCGGGTGGAAGAAAGACGGCGCTACTCCAGTAACGGCCCGTGAGATCAAAGGCATCGGCTCGATCATGGCTCTGCTTCGCGATGCCATCAAGCCAAACCTTGCCCAAACCGCCGAAGGTCAGCCAACCATCGTTCACATGGGTCCGTTCGGCAATATCGCCCACGGCTGCTCGTCTATCATCGCCGACCAGCTTGCGATCAACTGCGGCGAATACGTCGTGACTGAAGCCGGATTCGGTGCCGATCTCGGGTTCGAAAAGTTCATGGATATAAAAGTTCGTCAGGGTGGCCCCAAGCCTTCAGCGGCAGTAGTGGTCGCTACGATCCGCGGACTCAAATGGCACGGCGGCGTCGCAATAAAAGATATGGCTGCTGCAAATCCTGAAGCAGTACGCCGTGGTGGTGAAAATCTCAAAAACGCGTTGCGCATCGTTGAGCTGTACGGTCTTCCGGCCGTAGTCGCTATCAACCGCTTCCCTACTGACACCCCTGAAGAAATCGCTGTGGTCAAAGAAGTTGCGATGGCTGCTGGAGCGATCGGAGTAGAAGAAGCCAAGGGATTCGCCGAGGGCGGCGATGGCATGATCGAACTGGCACACGCGGTTGTAAAAGCCGCTGATCAGCCTTCCGAAGTAAAGCTTCTTTACGAAGACGATGACGACTATTTCGACAAAGTCGAAAATATGGCAAAGTCCCTCTACCTCGCTGGTGATGTGAAGTGGGGACCAATGACCAAAACCACCGCACGTCGGTTCGCAGCAAACGGCTGGAACTATCCGGTCTGTATCGCCAAAACCCACCTTTCGATCTCAGCCGACCCAAAGTTGAAAGGTGCCCCTTCTGGACACACACTTCCTATAAGGGAATTGCGTATTCTTGCCGGAGCACGCCAAATCGTGACGCTCGCTGGCGATATCATCACTCTTCCGGGTCTTCCATCGAAGCCGAATGCGTGGGATATTGATCTCTCAGACGATGGTGAGATCACCGGAATCCTAAGCACGTAGACTCTCTATACAATTCAATCCGCCAAAATTAACCGAATCAAATCACGAGTAAGAATGACTTCCGAAGCCCGCCCCATATTCACATGTAAAGTTTGCGCCAAAGCGCTGACACCCCGGTTCCTGCCGTCATCAGCACCAAACTGCCCCGCTTGCGGAGCTGACACCGCTCCGAACCAAGCAGCCATCGATGCTGGGCTAACTACGTTCTGCGCCAATTGCCACACAACGGGCAGCATGTACGAATCGGAAAACTGCACCAGTTGCGGTGCAGCGTGGGGCAACTGGTCAGGCGGCGAGACTGTCGAGCAAGCACCGGAATCTTCGAGCTCAGGCAATCGAGTCCTCTACAAGTCGACTCGTGGCGCCGAAGGCGGCACGGTTCCTCGCTGGAAAATCGTCGAACCAAGCTAGTCAGCTCGACAACTTTTTCGTAGTTTGAACGAATTTTATTTGTGCACTTTAGTGATACCCAGTATCACATATTGCGTGCTACACTGACTCTTATGAACTCTCTCCCCATTTTCCCAAAATCAATGTCTGACACTACGTCTCAAAAGAACTTTTCTCGAAACGCTCTATTGGTACTTCTGCTCGTGGCAATTTCCGTTGTCGCCATAGCTTGCGATGGCGATCTCGATCCGCCCCCTGGCGGCGAAGTGACCGTGATCACGACCACTTACCCTTTGACGTTTTTGTCGGAAAAGATTGGTGGAAATCGGATAACTGTAAATCAGCTGACAAAGCCTGGAGTCGAGGCACACGATTTCGAACCAACTCCGTCAGACGTCCGAGCTATCTCAGACTCTGACCTATTTATTTACAATCACCCTTCGTTCGAATCTTGGGCTCTAAACGCTGCTGCGGCTGCTTCAGACGCTGACGGTGATGACTCGCCGACGGTCACCGTGCAGACGATTAATCTCGAATCGGCTGGCGAAGATCACGGCGGACAAGCAGTAGACGATTCGACATTCGATGCCCACGTTGGGCACGATCACGGCGGACAAGCAGTAGACGATTCGACATTCGATGCCCACGTTTGGCTGAACCCACTAAAGGCACAAAAGCAGGCCGATCGAATATTGTCAGCGCTCATAGATGTCGACCCTGAAGGCGCTCAGATTTACACGCGAAATGCAGACGGACTTGACGTCGAACTTCAGGCGTTGGATGATCTAATCAACAAGCAAATCTCTAGTTGCGAGCTTGATAGCGTAGTTGTTTCACACTTGGCATTCGGGCACATGGCCGAACGCTACGGCTTCGAGCAGATCGGACTCGCAGGTCTATCGCCTGAGTTTGAATCTGGACCTGCCCAGATCGCAGGAGTAATCAAAAAGATTAACGAGCTAGGCATCTCGCACATCATGCAAGAACCTATCGTCAGCAACCGACTGGCAGAAACGGTCGCAGCCGAGACGGGCGCTGAGCTTCTTTCACTTCATCCACTCGAAGTTAGAACCTCGGAACAGGCTTCTACCGGACTCGACTATCTCGACATCATGAAGTCGAATGCTGATGCGCTTCAAACTGCTCTTCGCTGTAGCTAATCTTTTGGCGACCGGCTAGCCAGCACCTAACTCGAACCGCTCCAACTGCTTCCAAACGCCACCCCAAGCAACACCGTCACGCGCCATTAGGTCGATAGCTTCGAACCGCAGGTGATCACCTAGGTCAATCTCGTCTAGGTGTTGTTTGGCGATTGCCACACCCTCGGGCTTAACTTCATTGACGATGCTCATGTGCGATTGATAAGGATCGTCTGGATACGCCGATTTTCCAAGTGGTCCAATACGAGCCATTAAGTCATCGTGAAGTACCTGAATCTCGGGATTAACGACAAACTCGAGTTTTACGCTGTGCTCCGATTCGCTAATTTCCATACCTGCTGTATCGAGATTAATTGGCTGGTGGCTACGAGCAACAGAACGAGTCACTTCGAGCAAATTATCGAGGCTCTTGATGTCGTAAAAAGTTCCTTTGACCGTGACGTGAGCTGGAATCTTTGCACGATCTTGTCCAGCCGCCTTTTCGACATCGAGTAGCGGTCCGACTAGCTCCGACGGAGCTGGAGCCACGATTGCGTAGCACGAGTAACCGAACTCGTCGTTTTCGAGATTTTTGGAGTTAATAGCCATCAAACGGTCGTACTACAGATCAAAAACCTAGTGCGATGCCCTGTAGTGAGCAGCCAATAGGTCTTCACCAAAGTCGTGAGCGTAGTCACGCAACACCGAGTGAATGTGATTTGCACCGTTCTGGGTATTGTCGTATTCGATCAAGAATCGTGGATGCCTGATTGCATAATAATGCGGCGCACCGACCTCAGCCGGCCCCGCCCACGCAAACGTCACGTCATCGAATCCTGCCGACTCCACTTCATGCCAGTAGTTTGAGGCGAGGTCGCCGGAAGCGCGTGTAACGTAGTGCTTCACAAGCGCTACAAGCTGATCCCGCTGCTGGTTACCCAACAACCCAAATCCAATCCCCTTGGGAGCGATGTTGGGATCGGCTGAACGAACGTTCGTAGTCAAAATATCGGCAGGAGCAACCTGATCAACAACTGCCAGTTTCGTCTGATCTACGTCCATAGACATCAATAAAGCCCTCGCCCAATCCTGCTCCTCGACAAGCGTTCGCTCGTCCTTGCGATCACCGTGACGAATCACAGCCGGGTTCGCTCCGAAAAACAACGGCAGAATCGCAACATGCTCGCCGTTGACGATGTTTGCAGTAAGACCAATGTGGTGACCACCAACGCGGAATCCCCATGGCTCGTCGACGCTTCCCGGGGTGCCGAAAACGCTGAACCAATAGCGGTCGGTGTTTCGTTCCCACTGAGAAATATTCTCGCTGATCTTCTCCCACTCGCCCAAGATGGTCTCGAGTTCGATAATCCGATGAGCAGTCGCCGCCCCACGTGCGCTATAGCCGGTCTCCATCATCGTGAACGCAGCCTTACGCTGAGCATCGTTCATTTCACGAAGAAGAAGCCCCTCGCGATCTATCGGAGTGTATGCCCACTTATATCGCTCATCACCCGCGAAATCGAACGATGCTGTCGCTCGCTGTGAATCACCAAGCGAGTTCAAAAAATCGTTCGCTGCGGCAGTCATTCGTTTTACTGCGTCAGGAGCTGAAGATGGGATTGGCGACGATGTCATCGAGGTTCCTTTTGAGGTGTGATCCGGCGAATGCACACTATAAGCCAGCGACCGGCATCATGGGGTGAATGTTCGAAGATTCAGAGCGCCAATGTAATCGAGTTAGCGAAAACTTGGCTGGCGCCTAGTCGCCCCAAGTACCGAACAATCGTTCGCAAGTTCCACCGAGAATCTGATCGGCGAGTCCTGGTCCCATCGCAGGCTGTATCTTGTCGGCGATCTCCCAGCCTTTGGTGTATCCGGTCTGCTCGACGATGAACGGGAAGTCAGTGCCCCACATAAGTCGATCAGACGAAGGTGAATTCAATCGGTCGTCGCAACACCTTAGAGATGGAGGTGTTTCGCTATGGGTATCAGAAAGCGTCAGCAAGACATACGAGTTGTGCGTGGCCATATGCGGTCACCCGGTCGGCCGTCGACCGCGCGACGCGGGGATCGGGTCCGGTTCTGGCAAGGGATCGCTCGCGGGCTCTCAAGCGAGGATGCAGCGGTCGAGACTGGCGTGTCACCGGCGGTCGGGGCGAGGTGGTTCCGGCAAGCTGGTGGGATGTCACCCATTAAGTTCGTCCCTGTGTCAGGCCGATATCTGTCGTTCTATGAACGAGAGGAGATAGCGATCCTTCATGCCCAATATCTCGGCGTTCGTGAGATCGCTCGCCGTGTCGATCGTTCACCATCTACGATCTCGCGGGAGCTTCGCCGTAACGCGTCAACCCGCAGCCGTACCGTGATGTATCGAGCGACGACAGCGCAGTGGCATGCGGAGAGGCGCGCCAGCCGTCCGAAGGTCTCTAAGCTCGCAGCCAACGATAGGCTGTGCGAGTACGTTCAAGCCCGTCTCGCCGGCGCCATCACCAGACCCGATGGTGTCCCCGTTGCAGGTCCGGATGTGCGCTTCAAAGGCCGACGACACGGCCGGCGACAGGATCGGCGCTGGGCGAAATCCTGGAGCCCAGAGCAGATATCGAACCGCCTCCCAATTGATTTCCCGGATGATGAGTCCATGCGCATCTCCCATGAGGCCGTCTATCAGGCTCTCTACGTACAAGGTCGAGGTGCGCTCAAGCGTGAGCTCGTCGCCTGCCTGCGAACCGGCCGGGCGCTACGTGTCCCTCGGGCCCGAACGCGTGGACGCTGCAAGAAGTTCGTCACGCCTGAGATCATGATTAGCGAACGTCCGGCCGAAGCCAATGGTCGTGCTGTTCCCGGTCACTGGGAGGGAGACCTTATCATCGGGCTCGAGAGTTCAGCGATCGGCACGATCGTCGAACGAACCACCCGGTTCACGCTGCTGTTGCATCTGCCCCGCATGAAAAGTCATGGTCGCAAGCCGAGAGTCAAGAACGGTCCGGCGCTCGGCGGGCACGGGGCCGTCGCAGTTCGGGAGGCGATCACGGAGGCGATCAGTGATCTCCCCGGCCATCTCCGCAAATCTCTCAGCTGGGATCGGGGCGCCGAGATGGCTCAGCACGCCCAACTCCGAGTCGAATCAGGGCTCGACATCTTCTTCTGCGATCCTCACAGTCCGTGGCAGCGCGGTACAAACGAGAACACCAACGGATTGCTCCGCCAATACTTCCCTAAGGGCACCGACCTCGCACGGCATTCCCGTTCCGATCTCGATGCTGTTGCTATCGCTCTCAACTCGCGACCTCGAAAGACCCTCGCCTGGAAGACTCCTGCCGAAGCCCTGACCCACCTGTTAGGATCACCGTGATAAAGCCAGTGTTGCAACGACCCATTGAACCTGAGTTGCACTCCTCGATCAGACGGTGCACCCAGTCGAACATATCCACATACGGAAATTCTTGGTTTGAAGCACGTGGAAACTCAGAAAGCTTCACGTTGATCTGTGGGTATCGGGCCATAGCAATCAACTGTTCAAACTCTGGTACTTCCGAGCCATCTACCGACGGAACACAATGTCCGAAATGGTCGACAATCACTTCGGTCTCCGGGTACACAGCGGCGAGCGTTTCGATCTCGTGGTAGTTATGCGGACTCACAAGGAAACCAACTGGAATCCCTAATTCGCCAGCGCGCTTGTACAGCGCCCTACCAACATCGCCGTTCATTAGCTCGCCCTCGCGTCACAGTCCAGGGTTGAACCGCACCCCGCGATATCCTCGGCCAACGAGTTCTTCGAGCATCCCAACGGGATCAGAGGCTTGTGGATCGACAAGGCACATGCCGACAAATCGATCAGGCCACTGTTCCAACGTGTCATCAACGTACGAATGATCAAAGCCGTGCACAATCGGTTGCACGATAAGCGAGCCTGCTACGTCTGCCTCATCCATCAGATCGAGTAAAAACTCGGCATCACCACGTGCCGTCGGCGGCTGCTGACCAGCCCGGTACGGATAGCTTTCAGGATCGTGTGACCAAACATGCAAATGTGAATCGATTTTCTTCATTAAGTCTTCCCGAATGTCGCTGCCGCAGAGTTGGACCACGCCAACAACGCCGACCCCTTTACCGATTCGCGAAGCTTACGTGAATCCCGTCAACACAGTAAGAAGTCTGGTCCATAATCATCCATCGCTTAAAGAAACACTCCCGCAACCCCTTGATTCGGCGCTCCTCGGTGGTACATTCCGTGCCATCCCGATATACAAGCTCGTCGACATAGTTGGCTTTTCAATTTTGAATCCAGCCCGTCGTCCAGCAAAGAAATGAGTCACCATGATCAAACTTAGTCTTCAATCTCTCTCTTACCGCGACACGTTCAATGCAGGGATTATCGACCTTCTCGGGATCATCGATAAAGCAGCCGAGTACCAAATGGACGGTGTCGATCTGCACTTCACCCATTTCGCTTCGACCGATGACGACTACCTCGAACAGGTAAAGCAGGCATGCCTCAAACGTGGACTCCACATGTGCTACATCGGAGTTTCGAACAACTTCGGTAAGACGGGTGAAGAGCTTCGTGAACAGATCGATCTAATGAAAAAGTGGATCGATGTTGCCGCAAAAATGGGCATTCCAATGATTCGAGCGTTCGGCTCATGGCTCCCTGAAGGTGAAACTGAAGAACAGGCATGGCCCCGTCTTGTGGCTTCGACCAAAGAGGTCGCCGAGTACGGTCAATCAAAGGGCGTCGTAGTCGGTCTTCACAACCACAATCACGGTTGTATTCCAGCTACTGGCGATCAGGTGATTCGACTCATGGATGATGTCGATAACCCTTACTACTCGCACATTCTCGACACAGGCCAGTACCGTGGATCGCCCGGCGCATCGTTCGGTGAACGAGGACAGGAAGACCCGCAGTGGAACTTCTATGGCTCGATAGAAACATCGGCACCCCGCGCTGTTCACGTGCGAGCAAAAATCTACCGAATCGCCAGCGGTAAAGAAGCATGGCTCGACTATGAACGAATCATGCCAATCATCAAGAACGTCGGCTACAACGGCTGGATGTCGATCGTATTCGAAGGTCAGGACGAACTAGACGAGCCCGCCGCAGTCCCACTAGCAAACACCTACCTACGCTCAATGCTCGCCAAGCACGAGATGTAGGCTTGCCAGTTTCAGATAGCGCACTCTCATGAACCCGATCTACCTACAAGCTCTTTCGTTTCACGACATATATGGTAATTCCGACGACTGCATTCACGCTGCTGCCGACATGGCCGCCGAGCTAGGAATAGCGGGAGTTGATATTGAAGATCGACTCTTAACCTCGTACGAACCAACGTACCTTCAAGAGCTGGCGCATTCGGTTGAAAGTCGGGGTGTAACGTTCGGCTATGCCGGTGTGATCGTTCCGTTCAAAGAACCCGCCTCGTCGATCACAGATGAACTCGACCGTGCGAGAGCGCTGATCGATGCAGTACCGCATCTGGGTATAAGCGCTATTCGGCTTCCGGGAAATGGCGTAGTGAACGACCAAACGCTTGAATTCACGTTCGGAGAAGTTCGCAAGAAATTCCAGACGATCTGCGACTACGCTGCCGAAGCAAACATCAAAGTATTTCTACACAACCACAATCACGGTTCAACGCCTTCGACTGGTGTTCAGGTACTCAAAATGCTTGATGAGATCGATAGTCCGGCGCTTGCGTACGTTCTAGATACCGGGCAATTTCAAGGTTCACCAGGTTCGTCAGGGCCTGGCAGTCCAACGAACGTGGCTGAAGAGCAGCTATATGAGTCGATTGAGATGTGCGCGCCGAGAGCCGATATCGTGAGGACAAAGTTCTATTTCGCAAATGCTGGTGACGAGCAATGGCTTGATTACCCACGTATAGTTCGCATCGTGAAAAATGCACAGTTCGATGGTCCGATTTCGATCGTCTATGAGCCCCGCGGCAATGTTCTCTCGAAAGATGCTCTTCCGGCGGCCGTCAAATACCTGACCACTCTGTTAAATCAATAAACACAAACCGACTCGGCCACGTAATGTCGATTCAAAAAGGAATCATGCATGGGAACGTTCTACGACAACTCGATAGTCCCTGATCATCTGAGACGCGACTTCGATGTTTACGATCGAATCAATGAACTCAAAATGGACATGGGCTCGTTCGAAACCGATGTAAAAAGCCTCAAAGGTTCTGGAATCAGTGGAATCGTTTTCCACGAATCTGGTCTCGTCTACCTCTCAGGTCACGGATATGGACCTGGTCAGATGTACGACGATCCTGATCGCATCAAAGAGGGTCAGGCTGCAGCGCAGTGGATCGCCAGTTCGATGATCAAGCGACTCCACTGGGGTTTGACGTGCGGCGGTGAAGGTGGCGACTTGAACGACGTGATCTACACCGTGAAAGCACTGGGAATGGTCGTGTCGACAGATGTTGCGTTCAATGGCGGTCCAGCAGTCATGAACGGCTTCTCGGAACGCTGGCAATCAGTGTTCGGCGGTGGCAAGGGTGAGTTTGCTGAAGACGGCGAAGATCAAAACTACGGCGGTGTCCACGCTCGTAGTGCAATCGGTGGTTTCACAGGCCGATTCGCCATCGAACCAGAAATTATCGTCGCAATTCCACCTGAGCTTTCGAAGGCGATCATCCAGAACCGGGGTTGGATCTTCCCGCTACCGCCAAGGATGCTTGAAAAGGTCGCTGCAGATAGAAGCTAGGTTCTAAGCGGCAAATTTGCTCTAAGTGCATAAATCAAAAAGCCTTCGGAAACAGATTCGTTTCCGAAGGCTTTTTAGTTTCATATTTCGTGCGGCTACAAACGAGGAAGCTGATCTAAGCAGCACTTTTCATCAGCGACCGGCGATCTTCGATGCTTCTGGGGCGATCTCCCAGTTCCGACCATTGGCGCTGAACTCCAGGCTCGGTCCAAGTCAGGCCTCGAACAGCCGATTTCACTGTGGCTCGAATGTGGGCGGGGTTAGCCAACGAAGCACGAGTGATGATCGACCACTTCTCTGATCCGTACACCCACAGCACCTTGAAGGCACGAGGATTTAGCGATGGCGTATAAATCATAATTCCCGTGGCAGGCGAGTTCACTGCGACCGCTCTAGCGACGTTCAAGCCCTGAAGTTCGCCATCGAAGTTGAGTTCGATAATTGCGAGATCGGCTTTTGACATTGCCGTCATTGCGACCATTGGTTGCATGTTCTCAACCGTTCCAGCGATCATTACACTTTCCATAGGGTCGAGGCATTGATGCAGTTCGTGATTGAACTCGAACCCGCCATATACAGAAATCTTGCCCGGAACTTCTAATCCGGGATGTTCGGCCACTCGCCGAGCGATTGGTTGCATGAGCACACGTGCCGGAGCACGACGTATCGCTCGTGAGCGACGGTTCTTGCTGCAGGTGTACGCCTCACGTCGCTTGCCACTATTTTGTCCGCTATTTGGGAATCGAAGGACCTTTGACATTTCCCCTCCAAAGATTCGATTTACACATAGAAGTCTGCCGGTTGTTAGCCATCGACGAATCGTGGTTCGCCGCGAAACCAGTTAGCAAAAGTGATAACCGATACTTGCACGTTTCTCGTACTCATTTGCGCAAGTTGTTCGTAAATATACCGAGATCTATCGGTATTCTCGAAGTGCGGCAATACTGACTCCACTGACCGACACGTCACCGTGACTGAATATCCGTTCTATTCGACCTAAACACCGTCATGATCTAGTGGTAACACGTGGGCGCATATCGTCTTAACTTCACTAGAATGACGGTATCAACGTTCGCAGTGGTCGAGTTGAAAGTGGGATCCGAATGAGAATCCTAGTATCGGGCAGTTCTGGAATGGTCGGCAGTGCGCTTATCACTGCCCTCGCTTACGACGGCCACCAAATAATTAAGTTAGTTCGGCGCGCTGCAAATCCAGACGCAAAAATTCCCGAATTCAAATGGGACCCCGAACACAGCGCCTTCGACTCGAGACTGCTCGGCAACATCGATGCTGCGATTCATCTTGGCGGAGTATCCATAGCCGGGGCACGCTGGAACGCCGAGCGAAAATTACTAATCCGCGAAAGCCGAGTTCGGTCCACTCGGCTTCTATCTCAGGCACTAGCGAACCTCGAATCTCCTCCAAAAGTATTTATCGTCGCGTCGGCGGTCGGTTTCTATGGAGATCGCGGAGAAGAACCTCTGTCCGAAGATTCACCACGTGGCGAAGGGTTTCTCGCCGATACCGCCGTTCGCTGGGAAGCCTCAGCAGATAGCGCACGCGAAGCTGGAATACGAGTTACACACGCTCGATTCGGATTAATTATGTCTCGACAAGGCGGACTCTTAGCCAGAGTCCGCTTGCCATTCCTTACCGCTCTTGGCGGCAAGCTCGGTAACGGACGTCAGTGGTGGCCGTGGATCTCGTTACCCGACGTAGTGAGCGGTCTCAGCTATCTAATTGGAAATGAAGATATTTCAGGACCGGTGAACTTCACTTCTCCAACTCCAGTTCGAAACGAAGAGTTCACGAAACTAATGTCGAAAACTCTTTCTCGACCCGCGTGGCTCCATGTTCCTGCAGCCATTATTCGATTAGTTTTTGGCGAGATGGGAGAAGAAACGATGCTATCGAGCCAGCGCGCATATCCTGAAAAATTACGTGCCGCAGGATTTGAATGGCAATTCGAATCCCTCGAAGATGTCTTACATTATGAACTCATAGCTTCCCGCGTCGATCGTTGGGGCGATACCTCGCGGAATCAATGAAAACATCATCCTGAAACGAATCCGAATTTAAATAAAAACCGGGAAGCAATTGCGCTTCCCGGTTTTCATATTCGTTATTAACTAACCGACTATCGACCAGTTCTAGGCTTCTGCCATCATCTGTCGAAGAACGTAAGGCAATAATCCACCGTTGCGGTAGTACTCGTTCTCGATAGCAGTGTCGATTCGGATTAGCGCTTCAAACTCGGTCACCTTGCCATCGTCAGATGTCGCAGTAACAGTCACGTTAGAGCCGGGCTCAACAGAGTTACCGACACCCGGAACGTCATACGACTCTGTGCCGTCCAGTCCGAGCGAATCAGCAGTATCACCGTTTGTATACACGAGTGGAAGAACACCCATTCCGATCAGGTTTGATCGGTGGATGCGCTCAAGGCTCTCAGCGATAACGACTCGAACACCAAGCAACATCGGACCCTTCGCAGCCCAGTCACGCGAGCTACCGGTTCCATATTCCTTACCCGCCAACACGATCAGCGGAGTTCCTTCAGCCAGATACTTCTCAGAAGCCTCGAAGATTCGCATCTGCTCGCCGTCTGGCAGGTGAACAGTCCAATCACCCTCCATATCAGGCGTCAATTTGTTGCGCAGCCGAATGTTCCCGAAGGTACCGCGAACCATCACGTCGTGATTTCCTCGGCGTGATCCGTACGAGTTGAACTCCCGCCGTGGCACGTCATTAGCGACTAAGAACTGACCCCCAGGTGCGCTCGGCGGAATAGCACCCGCTGGAGAGATGTGATCTGTCGTAACCGAATCACCGAACCCAACCAACACACGCGCACCCATAACCTCCGACCTAACAGTTGGCTCATAGCCAAAATCTTCGAAATATGGTGGCTCCTGAATGTAGGTCGATTCACGATCCCATTCGAAGTTCATACCGGTTGGAGCCGGAAGCTCTTGCCATTCCGGCGAACCAGCAAACACCTGACCGTATTGTTCCTTGAACATATCGGCAGTAAGTGAATCAGCGATCGTGTCAGCAATATCCTGCTGCGAAGGCCAAATGTCTTTCAAGAAAACATCAACGCCCTGCTGATCCTGCCCAAGAGGCTCACGAATTAGATCGGTGTCGACCTTACCCACGAGTGAGTAAGCGACAACCAAAACAGGCGACGCAAGGTAGTTCGCCTTTACCTGCGGGTGAACTCGTCCTTCAAAGTTTCGGTTTCCGCTAACGACGGCAGCAGCAGTTAGTTCGTGATCGTTCACGGCATCGGATACTTCCTGTGGAAGCGGCCCCGAGTTACCGATGCACGTCGTACAGCCATACCCAACTGTGTTGAAACCGAGAGCATCGAGATCTTCGTTCAAACCTGCTGCTTCAAGATAGCGAGTAACAACAGTCGAACCGGGTGCAAGACTCGTCTTCACCCAAGGCTGTCGATTCAACCCACGCTTACGAGCGTTTCGAGCTAGTAGACCAGCACCAACCATCACCGACGGATTAGAGGTGTTCGTGCAGCTCGTAATTGCAGCAATCACGACCGAACCATCGCCAACAGCGCCCTTGGAGCCGTCGACTTCGACATCGTACTTATCGGTCGAAGCGTCAGGAAATGAAGAATTGAAATTCGGGCCGACCTCAGAAAGTGCCAGACGATCCTGTGGTCGTTTCGGACCTGCCATCGAAGGAACAGTACTATCGAGATCGAAGCTCAATTCGACTGAATATTCAGGTTCGTTCGAAGGATCGTAGAAGAACGAATTCGCCTTGGCGTACTTCTCTGTAAGTTCAACCGTTGCGTCATCTCGCCCTGTGTCACGCATGTACTTCAACGTCTGATCGTCGATCGGGAAGAAGCCACAGGTTGCACCATATTCAGGTGCCATGTTCGCAATAGTTGCTCGGTCTGCAAGCGGCAGCGTATCGAGACCAGGTCCGTAGAACTCAACAAATTTTTCTACAACGCCCTCTGCTCGAAGCATCTGAACAATGCCGAGTACGAGATCTGTTGCAGTCGAACCTTCCGGTAGCGATCCGGTGAGACGAACACCAACTACTTCTGGAACAACCATGTAGTACGGCTGGCCGAGCATCACTGCCTCGGCTTCGATTCCACCTACACCCCAACCAAGCACACCCAGACCGTTGACCATCGTTGTATGCGAGTCGGTGCCAACACAGGTGTCAGGGAATGCAATTCGTTCGCCCGCGGCGTTTTCTTCCGAAAGCACAACTTCAGCAAGGAATTCGAGGTTCACTTGGTGAACAATTCCTGCTCCCGGTGGAATTATTTTCAGATTGTCTAACGCACCCTGTGCCCATTTGAGTAGCTGGTAACGCTCAGTGTTGCGTTCGAACTCACGCTCGATGTTCATCGCAAGCGCACCAGCGGTTGAGAAATAGTCGACCTGAACCGAATGGTCGATAACCATGTCAGATCGAACGATCGGGTTGATGATCGATGAGTCGCCACCAGCATTCGAAACCGCGTCACGCATTGCAGCAATGTCGACCACTACTGGAACGCCAGTGAAGTCCTGAAGCACAACTCGACCCGGCATGTACGGAAACTCGCTAGCGGGCTTTGCGTTAGGTCGCCATGAAGCGACCAACTTTACGTGGTCGTCATTGGCAGGACCGTCATCAGACTTACGCAATGCGTTTTCAAGAAGCACCCTGATCGAATATGGGGTCTTCGCAATATCAAGTAGCCCGGCATCTTCGAGGACCGAAAGCGAATAGTAATTGACTGTCCCAGCCGTCGTTTCTAACGATCGTTTGGCGTCGAATGAAGTTGATTCAGGTGACATATTTTGCTTGCTGCTTTTACCGTGTGATTACAAAAGATCAAATTCGCAGATCAGAACTTACCACCAACTACGCGGCGAAAAACATCTGACCCATTTCTTCGAATAACCACTTTACCAGTAGTACTGATTATTTCTGAGGAACATTCACCCCAGAACCGCTGCTAGCATCCTGCCTTGTGCAAATAACTACGCTCATCTTGCTCGACTGAATATGAACCCAACTTCGACTACATCGACCGATCCACGCGCCGCATTTGCCCAACGCACCCCATTTTTCTACGGTTGGGCGGTAGTTCTAGCGGCCGGATCAACAATGTTTGTTCGCAACGCCGCTGCAACGCTGACTATCGCCGTGTTCGTGTTCCCGATGAGCGAAGACCTCGGCTGGAGTCGCACTATGATCGTCGGCGCAGCCGCCGCCGCTGGTGCGGTGTCGATGTTCGTATCACCGATCGCCGGTTGGATTCTCCAGCGATACGGCGCCCGTGTGCTCATGGCTTCGTCGGTATTTATTTTGGGTGCCGTAATTCTCTCTCTCCGGTGGACCACCAGCCCGATTAGCTTTTACTTGCTGTTCGGTGCGGGCCGACTGATGTTTCAAGCCCCTCTCCAAATCGGAGGCTCGACGGCTGTAGCGCAGTGGTTTGTTCGTATGCGAGGACGTTCATCGTCGATGCTAGGTGTATCGCATTCACTCGGCATGGGACTCTTCCCCTTGTTCGCCCAACTGTTCATGAATGCCAGCGATGGCGACTGGCGAATGGCGTGGTTCTGGATGGGCATTTCCGTTTGGGTAATTGCCCTTCCGCTGACCTTATTGGTGTTCGTGAACAAACCCGAAGACGTAGGACTGACTCCCGACGGCGATACGGCGATGACGGATCCAGCCGGAACAACTCAAACACAAACTGCAGCCGATCAAGAAGAACAGTGGACTCTCAAAGAAGCGATGCGCACTCCAGCCATGTGGACGCTGGCGTTAGTCGGAGGGCTCGTCTTTTTGATTCACACCGGTGTGAATATTCATCAAGCGGCATTCTTGCGAGATCATGGCATTAGCCCCTCAATCGCCGCTTCAGCCCTCACCGTAATGGCAGGCGGAACGGCAGTTGGCAGCATCCTGTGGGGCAACTTGCTTGATCGATTGCCAGTAAAAATTGTGTACTCGATGACAGCAGCTTGGCTCGGGGGAATGTCACTGCTGTTCCTGCTGGTCGAATCACCAGCGATGGCATTCACCGCCGCTGCCCTCTTTGGAATAGGTCTCGGGGGACTGTTAGTCGTTCCTCCAGTGGCCATAGCGCATTACTTCGGGCGTAGCTCACTCGGAGCAATTCGAGGTGCGACCGAACCATTCGTAAGCGGAGGGCAAGCGATTGGCGCAATTGGCGCCGGGCTAATCTTCGACTACACCGGATCGTATGAAAGAACGTTCCCTACGTTCACCGTGGCAGCGATTCTGGCGATCCTGCTGCTGATCGCCACTAGGCGTCCAACAAAGCCTGTCGTCGAGTAGTTCGTACGGGTCAACGTATTGCGCTGAAGGCTACCGACAGCTAATCTCGCCCTGAAATCCGATCTTCTTTCAGAACTAAGGCAACGGTATCCAGCTTGATCAATGGCATCCTGCACCCAAAAAACGTAATAGCCCAACTCGTTCAACACGGAGTTTCGCACTACGTAACGCTTCCTGATTCAGAGACGGCACATATGTACCAAGCTCTAATGGACGAACCATCGATAACCGTTGTGCCCGTGGCTCGTGAAGGCGAGGCGATACCTGTTGCGGCAGGGTTATTCATAGCAGGTCAAAATCCTGTCATCTCAATCCAGAACGCAGGGCTTTACGAAGCTGGCGATGCTCTAAGAGGGCTAGCACTCGGAATCGGCCTGCCGCTTGTGATGTTCATCGGATACCGGGGACACAACCGGAAGGGCGACACACCCGATTCGGCAGCAACGTTCCTCGAACCGTATCTCCACATGTGGCGCGTCGACTACTTCGTGGTCGAATCGGATGAAGACCTTGATCGCGTACCGCTTGCTTTCGATCTAGCAGCAAAAACGAACCAGCCTGTCGCCGTAGCGATAGGCACTGAATATGCCAAATCCGTTGAACCATCGGAAGTCGCACAAGGTGGTTCACGATGATTACTTACGCCGATGCTTGCCGAGTGATCAACAACTCACGCGACGAGGCTGTGGTTGTCACCACAATGACGCAAACGAAATACTGGTACCAGATTTCAAAACATCCCGACCTCGACATCGGGATTGCGAACGCCATGTCGAAAGCCTCATCAGTTGCATTCGGAATAGCTCTCGGCAAACCCGATCGCTCCGTCATTTGCCTCGACGCAGATGGGTCGCTGCTTATGAACTTCGGTTCGCTAGCAACTATCGCAGGAATGGCTCCGAAAAATCTTTATCACTTCGTGTTCAACAACGGCATCTACTCGGTCACGGGTGGACAACCTCTTCCCACACCCGGAGTCGACTATGCCAAAGCCGCAGAAGCGTGTGGATACGCCTCGGCTTATCGTTTTGAAGATGTTGAATCGCTCGATTCGTTGCTACCAAAAATTCTCGCCGGTCCAGGACCAGTCTTGATCGAAATCATGGTCCAGGGCGAACCACAGGCTGAGGGTGTCGACCAGACTTGGGAGTCAAACGCGAAAATGCCGCTTCAATTGCGAGCGTTGCGAAAGCGTCTTACGGGATCTGATGATTGGGGACCCGGCGGGCCGTACCTGTAGGTCAGCTAACCGTGCGAACTAGTCCTCGTCTTTTCGACGCTTAGGCCGAACTCGGGCAACGACCAGGCCGAATAACCCCGCAGCCATGAGAATGTAGTCAGCACCGGCTGTAACTGCGCCAGCCGCCTCTTCGGGTCCGGTTGGGACATTACAACCGAATACCGTGAGCGCAGGCTTTGGAGCCAGCACATCTGCGGCAGATGTTTCATCGTTGAGATCTTCGTCAGCAGCACGCATCGCGGCCACCGTCGCGGCGATGTCTTCTTCCGAATCTTCAACATTAACCTCTTCGGCTGGCTCTACAGAATCGTCAGGGGTCGGTGCAGTTTCAGGGTCGACCGGTGCGGCATCATCTGGAACAGCGGTCGATTCTGCTGGGTCTAGTATCGGAGTCGCAACCGGCTCAGGCTCAACGCTATCAGCGGCTTTCGGTGTCGATTCCGACGGTACTAATGGTTCTGGATCAATCGATGGTTCCGGATCAGCCGTGGCTACCTCCGAGGCATCTGACGGCACTTCCGTAGGAGCAACCTCGACGGTTGGAGGAATATCTATTGTAGGTGCTGGAGTTGGCGTTTCAGTTGGAATCGGAGTGGGGGTTGGCGCTGGAGCGTCTACGCTAAACACTCGAACTATTGGGCTATGTGTATTACCAGCATCGTCACGACCCAGAACTTCCAGAGTATGTTCATCGTTATCAAGATCCGCAGGACGATACGACCATGTCGAGGCAGATTCTGCGGTGAATCCTGATGTCACATCAATACCGTCGAGCTTCGCACTAATAATCGTTACCGAGGCATGTAAGTCACCCGAATATTCACCGATTTCGTCGGCAAAACTAACGGTGATCAATGGACGAGAGACTGTCGAAATCTCGCGGTTACCAGGAACGACGACGGGGGGCTTGATAACGGTATCAAGATCGAATTGGACAGCGCCCGTCGGATATCCTTCCGCTTCAACGGCTACGCCGCCACGAGCTATGTTCAGCGCTGCATCGAACCCAGCAGCTTCGATATTTTTGACACCATCACCCGCAGCAGCGCCAGTAAATGTCGTGCCGTCAACATGGATGGTCCATGAGTTTGTGCCGACCGGCTGAGCGGATCCAAATGTAACACCATTGATAGTCACCGTTGGGTCAGCAGTTAATGGCTCGACCGTCGTTACATTTATCGTGAGCAATCCATTGGTAATTGCCGTGTCGGTCGAAACCGTCAGACGTGGTCCCAATTTGTCGACCGGACTCAACTCTTTTAACTCAGATGGAAACTCGGTGAGATCAGCGACCGCTCCCGGCATCATCGTGATCTTCTCGGGCGATGTCGGAATATCCTCGAACGTGAGCCAGACGGTATCGTCGATGTCCTCGACCATAATCGCGGTCTTAGCCGACTGTCCGGCGATAATGAAGCGGGAAGCATCGACCAGCGATTCCTTGATCGGTTCCGACCACTTGACTTTCACTGCGTTGAGCACATTACCGACCGTGACCTCCGCGGTGGCGTCATACGCCTCGCCAAGTACAACTTCGAACAACGCCGGCGGTGATGTATCAACCGTGTATTTGTGTAATTGATCACCCGCAGTCGCTTCAGAGTCGGAGATTCCAATATTTGATGATCGGTCGGTCGCAGTCACGTACCAATTGAGTAACCCGTTGTCCGGTATGGCCGGTAGCAGCGCTACAGCGTTCCAACCCTGATTAATCGCAGTCGATTCGAACACAGATGCGGAAACGGTTTCACCCGGTTCGTCGAAAACCTCGTCACGGTCGACATCGACATGGAACTTAATATCACTTAGATCAACGCCGGATGCAGCATCAGTTACGACTACCCTAGCCCAAACCGTCGTGTTACTCGACGAGCTCAAGTGAGTTGGCGAAGTGATCGATACGGACGGTTTAGTTGCATCAACAACTACGGCTTCGCTAATAAGTTTCGATGGATTCGAGTCAGCGTATTCGATGGTAACTATGTCGCCATCAATAATCTTGATAACAGGACGAACAACCTCTGCAGGGTCAGTCGCTCCAGTCGTGCTTGTCGCCTCTCCGGTTTTGAACGTTGCTGTGAATGAATGCGACGTCGGAGTCGTCTCAAGCAAACTCAGCGTGAATCCAGCCGGATCAGAAGGAGAGTGAAGAGTCACCGATGTCGTGTCGTTGTGCTCACTTCGATAGGTGACAGTGAAATTCTCAACGGCTGAGACTGTTTGGTTATGAGCAAGCTGGAACGTTCCAGAGTCCATATTGACCCACTGAACATAAGCTTTGGTCGTACTGATTTGAATATCGCTAGCAGTAATTTCGCCGTCAGCATCGAAATCGCCAATCGGTGCATTTTGAACCTTGAACACCGTGGAATCGCCGTGAGCACCAATTGGTAGTTCGTACAGATTCTCGGTCGAGTCTGTGGCTTCGAATTCTCGAAGCACTGTTACGTTCAAATCAGGATCGAAAACCGTCACAGTGACTTCCGACGACAAATCGGTGTGCGCCGGGTTCACGTCCAGAGTTCCAATCTGCGAAGCAAACAGTGTGTTCATATCGCCTGCAGGCGCGACAAATCCAACTACCGCGAGTACCACTGCAAATAGAAGAATTTTGGAGCGTCTGGTAAGTAATTGGCGACCGGTGATTTGTGCCAGGACTGTTCCCATACTCTGAGATTAGTCACCATAGGCAATTCACACATGCGTAAACGTCGCACCGAACCCGTGTGCGCACACGCACATACGTTAGCGGCGTACGCTACCAAACCGTCGAACGCAGTTTGAGAACGAACAAGCCTAGTTTGACCCAGTGACACGCCGACTACAGCAACGGCAGAATCACGTGAGAAGATCGAATTTCATCACGGAAAATCCGATTATGAGCGATAATCCCGCTCGATTCCAACGCATTATTTTTGCCTGTTTGCCAGTTGATATCCCATCTCGGGAAGCTGCTGCTTGCAACTGCAACTCTCAATCGGTGCCCTTTCTGGAACACATGGCTTGTCGCCCATAAATCGACCACAAACTCAGTCGGTTGATACGGCACTAACGCCGTTGGTTTCTCGAACGAGTCTTTGAACCTCGCTCGCAATATTCCGTCGCAAACGAGCATCGAAGTTCCATCAGGGTGAACATCAGTGATTCGCACGACCCAATCGGTGTCGATCGCAGACGACGATGCATGTAAAACAGCTTTCACACGCCCAGTTACATCGAGTGGTTCGTCGAGAATTTCGGTGGTGTAGGTGAGAACGTTATCCTCGTAACCTCTTTGATCTCGTGGCCCGTTGTTGTCGCCAAGATGACCGCCGCCAAACGACCTAATAGGTTTTTTGGGGTCGGAGTCGTACTCATCGAACACTTCAGCGTCGGTGTGCGTGAAGAACCGGCTTAGTGCCGCCCGTTCCTCGGTGCTAAATGTTTCCAGAATCTCCTCGACAGTAGCTCGGTCGTTAGTGCCGAAGATATTTCTGGTCGTTACCCCACCTTCCTGTTCAACGCTCGTACGATTATCCATTCCGGCTTCTAGTGTCCAGTAAACCCTCTTCCAAGCGAAGAAACCAGTCTCCCATTGGTGCTTGTGTTCCGCCTCGCTGTAAGCTAGTGAGTAAGTAACTCCGCCGTTAAAAATATTTCCATACTCAATAATATGAGTAACTGGTTCGTCAGCTTCAGATGTATTAGCTCCGTAAACCCCTTTGTTGCTAGTGATTTCGTCAACAATCCTCTTGTCGGTTATGCTACCCATTCCGAACAAGCGAGGCTTGTTTTTGCTGAGTACACCATCGTTGAGCGACGTAGCCGAAACCGACTTACCCGCAGACAGATAGAACGGGGTGTCTTTGGCAGCAGCCGGCGGCCATTCATCGAACTCGCGCCATTTGTTGATGCCCATTGCAAAAAGTTTGACCGGCTTATCGGAATCTACTCCATTGTCGACGCCTTTCAGCCAATGATCGAACCAACGTTTTCGAGTCTCGAACCAGCCTAGTTTCGCCTGCTCACCAAAATCCACGGCACCGGCTTCTCGCATGTCGGCCGGACCCGGATTATGTACCCATGGACCGATCGTCATCCGCTGCCCAGCCCGTGCTTCCGGAGTAGCAGCATTCGACCGCATGCCCTCATAGCTTCTGATCGTGCCGTTCAAGAAGCAGTCGAACCAACTACCGAAATGATGCACTGGAACGTTCGTTTTATCGTGGAACCGAGCGTTGCTTAACTCTTCCCAGAATTCATCATGATTTGGATGGTTCATCCAATCGCCAAACCAGTCATGCAAATCAGCAACCGGCGACAACGGTGAAATCGGCGTATTTTCCAGCCATTTTGCGTAATCACCGGACGCTATTTCCACTCGTCTATTAATTTCATCTTCGGAACCTACAGGAGCGAGTTTCCGGGCGTTAGTAGACGTGTGTTTGAGTGTCCACATCGTGTTGAAACCATGCTCGAACGCTCCGCCTCGATAGACCCACTCATCGTAGTAATCAGCCGACGACTGTCGAACAAATTGTGCTTCTAAATGAGGTGGTTGAGTCGACAACATTCGATACTGGGTTGCACCAGAGTACGAACCGCCTATGGTTCCTATTTTACCGTTCGACCACGGTTGTTCAGCTGTCCACTCTACGGTGTCAAAACCGTCTTGACGCTCGCCATCAGCATCGTCTCGAAACGGGTAAAATTCGCCGTCGGATGCGAAGCGTCCACGGACGTCTTGGATTACGACCACATAGCCATGCGATGCGTAATATTCACCAGCACCAAGATTCGATTCCGACGACCCACCTTTGTCGTAAGGCGTTCGCTCGATTAATACCGGAAATCGACCGTCAGCATCGGGTCGCCACACGTCGGCACGAAGTATCGTTCCGTCCCGCATTGGAACGTCCATATTTCGCTCAATTATTACGCCGTAATCGCCTTCAACAGCCATCATAAAATCGATCCTTGAATCATCAATGTCAGAGTGCTGCAAGATTACGTATCCTGACCAATCTAACGCGCGCTTAAGAACGTGCCGTCGGCACCTACATGCCGGCTCCGCCGTCTACCGTGATCATTGAGCCTGTAATCATAGCCGCATCGTCGGTCGCCGCAAACATAAAGGCATTTGCGATGTCTTCAGGCTGCTGTAATCGACCCAGCGGAGTGTTCTTAATCCGACGTTCGAAGTTCTCTGGATTATCAATGCTGGTCTCCCAGCTATTCGGACTATGTTCGTTATTGCCACGAATGAACGGAGTATCCACGTGACCCGGAGAGATAATCACGCAACGAATGTTGTCCTTTGCGAACGACTGCGCCGCTGAGCGAGTTAAGCCAACCATCGCCATCTTCTGAGCTGCGTAGGCAGGACTTCCTCCACCGGGACGAATCGACGCTAAAGAACCCATATTCAGAATCACTCCCGAACCTGCTTTTCGCATCGAAGGCACAACAGCCTTGATCCCGTAGAACGACCCGTTGAGGCCGACATCCATAATCAATTCGAACTGCTCGTCGGTCTGCTCTTCAAATCCAACCCGAAAATTCGCTCCAGCGTTGTTGCACAACAAGTTCACTGGTCCTAGTTCAGATTCGGTTCGTGCAACCACTTCGCGCCAAGCACCTGAATCACGCACGTCGAGTTCAACTGCGATCGCTCGACCACCCGTTTTAATAATTTCGGCAGCGACCACCTCGGCAGCTGCCAATCGATTGTCGGCTACACAAACGGCCGACCCTTCAGCAGCGAACAATCGAGCCTGCGCTCCACCCATTCCGCCACCACCACCAGTGATGATCGCTACTTTCCCTTTGAGGCGTCCTCTTGGTTCTGTTGTAGTCATAATCCCTATCCCAGCACCAATCCGCCGTCTGGACGACGTGAACTTTCGCCAGTACCGGCTTCGTACGGATACTTGGCCATTTCTTCTTCGACGATATCGATACCCAATCCCGGTGCTTCCGAAGGTATGAAGTAACCGTCTTTCACTTCCGAAACGTTTGTAACGATATCTGCCTTGAACGTTCCTACTTCGGGCGAGAACTCATTCACATCCCAGTTCGGTGTAGCCGTTGCGATGTGAGTATTCGCCATGTTTCCGATTGGTCCTAGGAAGTGATGCGGAGCCATCTTAATATGGAAGCTCTCAGCAACCGCGGCGATCTTCTTCACGTGCGTAAATCCGCCCGCAAGGCCGATATCCGGCTTCAAGAAGCTCACACCCGGCTGCTGGCAATATTCTCGGAACTCCCAAAGCGTGTTGTTCCGTTCGCCAACCGCCAGAGGAATGTTGACCTTGTCGCCAACTCCACCCATCGACATGACTGAATCGGGAGCGATGGGGTCTTCATAGAAATACGGCAGGAACTTCTCGATCTGCTGTGCGAATACGACTGATGATCCGGGGAACATGTTTCTGTGAATTTCGATTCCAATATCGAAATCCCAGCCAACCTCTTCCCGAACAGCCTCAACGATGGCGGTGTTCTGACGAATCAGTTCGCCATGCGCAAGCTCTCCCCAGTTCTCTGGGAACGGCGTCATTTTGAGAGCGGTGTAGCCGTCGTCCTTTGCCATTCGAGCTGCTTTGGCGAAACTCTCTGGTGTCGAAAGCGGACCCGAATAACCGTACGCACCTAGCAGCGGAATTGCTCGAACCTTGTCTCGAACTTTGCCACCTAGAAGATCCCATACTGGTGCGCCGAAGCGCTTGCCCTTGATGTCCCAAAGCGCCATGTCGATAGCACTAAGAACAGCAGTAATCGCAGGACTTCGGAACGAGTATTTGCGATAGGCAACGTTCCAAATTCGGTCGATATCCCTTGGGTCGAGCCCACGAATATCGTCCTCTATCCGGTGCGCAATCACTTCGGTCGCATCGGCGTAGCTCCAGAAATTACCTTCACCAACGCCATACGTACCGTCATCGCAGGTAACCCGAATGGTCAGCCACTTACTTACGAGCCAAGTCTCAATCTTCTCAATTTTCATTCTTTTGTCTTCCAGCGGCTCACTAAAAACCCTCTCCAAAAAAGAGAGGGCTCTGAGAATTCCTACTTATGCAGCCCGTACAAGCTTGTATCCGTAACCGTCTCGATCAGTGACTGGATGTAGCCGTTGGCGTACGCCTTCGCACGGTGACCCCACGCGGTGTCGCCCTTCGTCATTGGCACATGATCGTCCATGAAGAAGCCATCGAATCCGTTCTCAGCGTAGATACGCATCACCTTGTACATATCGACGTGACCCTTGTTCACGAACGTCTCGTGGAACTTAGGAACAGTCCCCTCAACGTTACGGAAGTGAACGTACAGAACTCGTTCCCGCTTAACAAAGTATTCGACCATGTCGTAAATGCTCTCGCCATTGTCCTGATCGGCACCAGCCATCTGCGAGAACGATCCCTGACAAAGCAAAATCGAGTTGTAGGGACTATCGACAATGTCGATCAGCCGTTTGTAACCCTCGAAGTTATGCAGTAGCTGCGGAACACCACCAACTTCAGGCATCGGCGGATCGACCGGGTGCAGACCCAGCTTCACGCCGTATTTTTCAGCAACAGGCGTAGCTTCCTTCACCCAAGTTTCGAGACACTCCCAAGCGCGATCTAACGAAAGATCCCAGTCGATAACGCTTGGCCAATTTTCTTCAGCAGCGTCGTAGGCTGTGCCGAGCGCACCCCAACCAATATCGACGTGACCCGTGCGGTAGAACCGCGGGTATCGCCAACTCATTGTGTACATCGGAATACCGGCATTACCGATGTTCTTGATGGTTTCGAGCATATTTGAGAGCTGCTCATCGAACCGAGGGCCGCCAGCGATCATGTGATGTCGCATGTCGATTGGCGTGTTTTCGATCGCCGTCAGTTTCAGGCCCCACTCGTCGATGCCGTTCTTTAGGCCAACGAGATCTGGTAATTCCCAAATGCCGTTCCGAACTGGCACTGGTGGAGTGTTTAGCACAACGTCCTGAACACCAAGTTGAGCCATGAAGCGCAATGCTTCTCGATTTGTGGAGCTATTGAGTCCCATTCCGATCCTCATTAGTTAGCTCCTTTCGTAACTTTGCTCATATCCACCGGACCGCCGTATTCAACTTCCTTCTTCACAGATTCGATCACACCAGAGATGTAACCCTGTGCGAACAATCGCGAACGATAACCACCCAAGTTGCCAGGGAAGTCCTCGTCGTCGGTCAGCAGAGGACAGTGGTCATCGATGAAATTACCGGTGAATCCAGCGTCACGATAAGTACGCATCGCCTTCTTCATGTTCACGTAACCAGTGTTGATAAATTCTTCGTTGAACGCCGGAGCCTGACCGCTGACGTTGCGGAAATGGACGTACATGATCTTGTTACGACTTCCGAAGTAATCGATCATTTCGTAAATATCTTCGCCCGGCATTTCGCTGAAAGTTCCCTGACAGAACTCAATAGCGTTGTAGTCGGAGTCGGTGATTTCGACTAACCGCTTGAAAGCAGCAAACGAACGGAACAATCCCGGTACGCCACCGCGTTGAGCGACTGGCGGGTCTTCAGGGTGAATACCGCAGCGCATACCAACCTCTTCGGCAACCGGCGTTACCGCTTTGATCCAGTATTCCAGCGCGTCCCACATTTTATCTTCGGTGATGTTTTCCTCGTCTGGGAACGTTGCAGGTCGACGAGAGTTCTCCCAGTCGTAGTTGTAACCGGTACCTAGAGCACCGCCGCGAACTATCGTGGGTTGTGCCCTGCCCCAGCTGTTCGGCATCCAGTTGTATCCATAAATCGGAATTCCGGCTCGGCCCATGTCGCGAACCTGCACGAGCAAATCTTCGATTAGTTCATCCTGCCGAGGACCGCCGAAAATCACATCGTGATAGTCGAGCTGTGGAGAGAATCCACCCTCGATAGCCGCCAGCTTTAAGCCGTACGACTCGATCTTCATTCGCAGCGAAACGTACTCGTGGTACTTCATGTGCTGTGAGCCAGGGCCACCGTATACGAGGATATTTTCTATCCCAAACTGCGCCATAACTTGCAGCACTTCGTCGGTGGGATTACCGTGCAGCGCGACCATCGGTTCCATGTGAAATTCCCTTTACGTTTTTGATCTGCGTGAATACAAATTGTCGAGAGAAATGGAATGTAGCACGCCACGTGTCGACTAATGAGTCTTACGAGCCAAATTGTCATGATAATTTGGCTATTCATCGACGATTCGCTGGTAGGCTTCTGCTCGCCCGAACCTAATCATCCATTTCTTCGATCATTCGAAAGTAATGCCCAATTTGCAACGAATCATTGCCCTTTTTGTCTTCTCTCTAATCGCAGTAGCAGTGACCGCATGCGGCTCAAGTGAAATGGCTGAGGACGACGGAATTAGCAAAGTCACACCTACCGACACTACCTATGCGATCGACGATCTGATCGCTATGGGTTTCAAAATGAACAAGACGTACGATGTTGAAGGTCTGACTGAGGCGACAGGTGCCTACTACGGATTCTGGGGACTCGGGTCGTATGACCGATCGGAGTTCGAGGTGCGTTTTTATTCGACACATTCAGATGCGGTCGAGTTTGGAACGGCGTTCGCTGATGAACGCACCGGCACAAATGCAATCCTGAAAGAAAGAGACCTGACGTGGAGCGAGGGTGCCAAAGACGCTCGCGCTTGCACAGGAAGTTGCAGTGTCTCTAAATACGGTGATTACGTTATCTACGGAAATTTGATACTTCTCTGCCAGGGTCGAGATTCGACTACAGCGCTTGCACAATGCGCTTTGCTAATCAATACACTGTCCTCAATCTCACCAAAAGCCTAGTGGTTCTGAGCCTCAAAATATGAATCAACGTCTCTCTCTCATAATCGTTATGTGTTTAGCACTTGTTGCTGCGACAGCTTGCGGATCTAGCTCGGACTCGGCGGATGAAATCGTCGCCAAGATCACTCCTTCCGAGACGATTTTCTCGCTCGAATCCCTGACTGATGTTGGATTCAAAAAAGGCAAGACATTCGATGTTGAGGGACTCACGGGCGCCACTAGTGCCTATTTGGGTTACTGGGGACTCGACACTTACGATCGAAAAGACTATGAAGCCCGCTTCTACCCGTCACATGCTGACGCCGTCGAGTTCGGCACAATATTCGCCAATGAACGAACCGGACCGGATGCAGTTATTAAGTCAGGCGAAGCCATGTGGGCAGAAGGCGCTAAAGACGCCCGAGCATGCACTCGAAGCGCGGGTGGTGATTCCTCAAATTGCCGCATTTCTAAATACGGTGACTACGTCATCTACGGCAACATGATTCTCATTTGTCAGGGCCGTGATTCAGCAACTTCGCTTGAACAGTGCGCAGCGTTGCTTGAGCAGCTAGTTCCTGAACTTGCTGTGTGGTCTAATACAAACCCGTCTCACCTGGCTCTGGCGGGATGATATAGAGCCCAGCTCCCTTGCGACGCGATCCCGGTAATCCAGAGCCTTTCGAGACCAGCGGATTCGATTGCATCTTGGCGATGGCTTCTTCGTCGATCGTATAGCCCCAGCCCGGAGACTCACCCATCTCGATAAACCCGTCGACGATTTTGTTGTCGATGCTCACGCCTGTAGGCGGAGTGAGGTCTTTTACTTCCTGTGCAAGATGATTCGGAGCTGCTGCTGCGGCGTGCGACATCGGACTTCCCGGCGAGCCGATGATCGATACCGGAAGCTCGTACGCCTCAGCGAAATGAGCGATTTGAAGAAAACTTGTGACGCCCAAAGTTCCGAACTGCACCACATCGACGGCTTCGTTGTGAATCAAAGGGTAGAACTCGTCGATGCCGTTGATATTTTCACCAGTAGCGACGGCTGTTTTGATCCCGCGTGAAATCTGCCTCAGGCCGCGATAGTCCCAACGACGCCCCGGCTCTTCGGCCCACGTGAGGTCGTACTTTTCTTCGATACGCGAGATGTAACGAATCGCCTGCTTTGCCGACCAATACTCGTTCGAATCGATCATCAACATCGGCTCTTTGGCGTTCTGCTTCAGCACGTCCCGCATGATCTCAAGACGTCGCATGTCCGATTCGAAATCTAGCCCGACCTTCAGTTTTCCGGCGTCAACCCCGAGATCGACGTACTCCTGATAGAACGCCGCTAGCTCATCATCGTTCATACCCATATCGAGTCCCGATGCGTAGGCCTTCACGCGTGGTTCGTGAGCACCTAGGAAGCGCCAGAGAGGCTGACCAGCGTCTTTCGCTTTGATATCCCACATACACGCATCGAGCGCGCACATAGCGCCGTACATAGATCCCTCGACTCCGCCTTTGAAGCCGACATCCGACATCTGTTTCCAGAGTCCGATCACGCCACGGGGGTCTTTTCCTTCGAGAATCGGAAACAGCTTTTCGACATCAGGCGATGACGCGGGAGCTATGCCTGTAATACCGGCGTCGGTTTCCAGAAATAAATAAGTCGCCCGAGAAATATCGTCGGGTGCGACAGCGTTCGCATCTCCCATCGGGTGGCCTCGGTGGAACGTCCACGACAGCGTGCGGTATCCGGTTATTCGCATTTAGTTCCCAATCTCTGTTTACGCTTAAGTTCAATCTAGGATGCGACAGAGCCTACAGCACACCAGCATCGACGAGGGCTCGTCGTAATCCATCTGGGTTTTTAAAATGATGCCCCACCCATCCCAGATCCGTCGCTGCCTGAGATTGTGCTAGTCCATCGTCCGTAAAAAATGCCTCGTCCGGTGAAATACCCACGAGCTTCAGCGCGTAGGCATATATTTCGGGTTCAGGCTTCGCGTAGCCGATTTCCGACGCATTGATAACGTAATCGAAGAATCCAACTAAACCAAGCTGCTCCAGCTCCCACGGCAGACGGGTAGTTGCATTTGTCATGAGAGCCACCGGCAGAAGTTGCTTGCATGCTTTAACGATTTCAAGAACCTCGGGAACGATTTGGCCGGTGCGAATATTCCAGTCTGCGATAGCTGCGTCTACCTGGTCGTGGTTGTGGTTTTTCTTCAATTCCTCACCGACACCAGCTCGCCATTCTTCGCTGGTGACCACGCCTCTCACCGCCTCACCAACTCGTTCTTTGGCGAAGGCCACCTCACGAAACGCCTCGATTGGAACACCGTACAACTCTTTGAAACGTCGCTCATCGTAATCCCAGTTCCTGAGCACGCCATCGAAGTCAAAGAACACACATTTGATCATAGTGAATCCGATCTGAAGATTGCTCGACAAAAATGGTTGACCAAAAATTTATGATTGCCCGACAGGGAGGTCAATGTAGCCAACAGAACCAGCGGAACTACATGCACTAAAGCACGCCAGCATCGACGAGCGCGCTACGCAGACTTACTGGCCCATCGAACACATGAGCCACCCAACCGAGATTCAGCGCTGCCTCGATATTCTCAGGACGATCATCCGTGAAAAATGCTTCGTTAGCTTCGATTCCAACCAACTCCAGAGCGTATGAATAAATCTTCGGTTCCGGCTTAATCGAGCCCACCTCTGAGGTGTTCACCACATAGTCAAACAGACCATCTATGCCAAGCGATTTGATTTCTTCGTTCAATCTCGAAGTGGCGTTGGAAAACAAGGTAACCGAAGTCTTCGCTTTGCAGGCTTCGACGAGTTCCACCATCCCTGGCACCAGTTCTCCATTGCGACTCGCCAAATATTGCATCGCTTGCTTAACGTTACGAGCTGGAAATCGTTCGCCAAGAACCCGAGCGATCTCACTCCACCACGATTCCGCTGGCTCTTTGCCCCGAATCGCTGCTTCATACCTCAAAGGATCGAAAGCGATTTCAACGAAGACGTCTAGCGGTATTCCCGAATAGTCGCTAATCCCATCAAATTCGTGTCCCCAAGTTCGTACTACCTCATCGAAATCGAAAAACACGCACTTGATCGCCATTAGCCGTTGAAGCCTCGTTGAATACCCCGAATATAGGCGATCTGACCCAGGTGCTGTGCTTCCTCGGCGAGAATGTGCCCAAGAATCCAACCGATATTCAGTGACTCATCTCGGTACTCAGCAAACACGTCTCTATCCAAATCCGACTGCTCCAACGCGTCGATCATCGCAAGCACCGAAGTGTGTGCGGCATCGTAGTACTCGAGTACCAGACCGATATCGACAGGAGGAAAATCGCGAACCTGATCCGGCGTTTCGCCGCGACCGTATCGGTCTTCAGGCATATCGAGCTTCGCAGCCCAGCCGTTGCGAGTCCAGAGTTCGTCATTGCCGAGCACAGTCGAATTCGCCCACCGATCGGCCACTCTCGCCATATGCCAAACCGTCCACAAGATGTGGTTCGACTCGGGTCCGGGCTGCCACATAAGCTCCTCAGGCGTCAGACCTGATACCGATTCTTTGAGCTTGCCGTAGTACTCGTTGAGTCCACTTTTGATCGGATCTCTAAATGAAGGCATATCGCACGCACGCACCTTTGTTAGCCGTTGAGGCCTCGAATTATTCCACGAATTAGCGCAACCTGACCAAGATGTTGAGATTCTTCAACGATCACGTGGCCCAAAATCCAGCCCCAAGTGATCGTCCGTTCGCCACGCGAAAACTCGGTCGAAACATCGTCATCAGACATTCTGTCGATAACGCCAAAGGCTGCATCCCGCACGGCGTCATAGTAAGCAAGCAAATCAGATACGGCTACTTCAGGAAGCGCCCGTACCTCATTCATGGTGTTTGAATAGCCGTTACCTTCCGAAGTGATGCCGGTCTTAACCGCCCATCCACCAGAGTCCCACACGCTATCACCGCCGGCTATCACGCCGTTGATCCAGTTGTCCTCAACACACGCCATGTGCCAAACAACCCAGATGATCGTATTGGTATCCAGACTCGCTTGTCACCGAAGTTCGGCTTCAGTAAGACCTTCGAGCTTCTCTTTAAGCTCGCCCAAATACTCCGACATTCCCGACTTAACCGAATCTCTAAACGAACTCATCTACTTCGCTTCCTACGTTGCAATACGAAACTATGAAATTTGCCGAGTGAAGTCATCGGAACCGAAGGACCTATGGGGTCGCACTTCAGACATCTACCGTCGAGGTTACCGACTCATCTAAACAAATTTCTGGTGCAAATCGTCAAGATCAACCCGACCCGACAGATCATTCAGCACCGCAACGTTTTTGTCGACCTCTTCAGGCGTTCGCATTCCCACCAGCGCCACGTCGATCAGTTTATTCGAAAGCACAAACTGCAACAATGCTACTGAATAGTCGAAATCATCATCAGGTCGCACAGCACTCATCCATCGCTGAAAAACACCTGCGGTTAGCGACCTCATGGTCACGACGCCCATGCCAGCTTTGTCGGCTTCGTAGATCGACCCAAAAGGTCGAGTCGGCTCGTAGGTGTGCTGAAAAACTATGTTGTAGCAGGTCTGCATCACATCGAATCGACCTGACTCGATGAATTCGTACACCGGCGGGTTCTGGTCTTCGGTCGTAAATCCAATGTGTCGAATCAGACCCTCTTCACGAGCCTTTTCGAGAACTTCAAGAATCCCGCCCTTGCGCAGCGTTTGATCTCGGGCTTCTGGCGTATAAGTGGTGCCGTGAACCTGAACCAAATCGATCACATCAAGCCGAAGATTTTCTAGGGAACGCTCGATCGAAGCACGTGGATTTTCTTCGTTGTGACTAACTTTCGTAGCCACGTAAATATCGTCCCGCTTGCTCGAAATCCCGGCGGCGGCAAGCCCCTCACCGAAAATCTTCTCGCTCTCACCAGTGCCGTAAGCCGCGGCCGTATCGAAGTAGTTAATCCCGACCTCGACCGCCCTAGCTATCGCCTGAATCACGCCCTCGCGCTGACTCACATCAACCGGCGAAAACTGATCCAAGTAATTCGTCAATCCCGCAGGAGCACCACCAAACCCAATGCGGGTAACAAGCGCACTTGTCCGACCGAACTGAATCGACTCAACGTTAGTCATATTAAAAATTCTCACTCCGGCTCAACTCGTCGATTCAGCATCGACAAGCTTTGCCGGAGAAAATGGGTCTAAGACCCCTTCGTAACGGCTTCGATCATTGCTTGGATGTAGCCGTTGGCGAACGCACGCCCTCGGTGACCGAACTGCGTGTCCTGATGCGTGTGCGGAACGTGATCGTCAATGAAGAAGCTGTCATAGCCGTTATCGCTATAAGCCTTCATCGCCCGGTACATATCGACGTGACCCGTATTGATGAATTCCTCTCGGAAGTCTTCTGGGTTCGGGGCAGAAACGTTACGGAAGTGAACGTACAAAATCTTGTGCTTCGCCGTCATTTCAGCAATGAATTCGTAAAGAGCGTCGCCCTCTGAGTCGAACATTTCAGAAACAGTTCCCTGACAGAACTCGATAGCGCAGTTGTCCGACGGATAAATGTCCAAGTATCGACGGTAGTTGTCGTACGAATTGAACAGCATCGGAATACCACCGAGCTTCTTCACCGGCGGGTCGCACGGGTGAATACCAAGTCGAATGCCCTCTTCTTCGGCAATCGGCGTAATGATCTTGATCCAGTATTCAAGGTTCGCCCACATCTCATCTTCGGTGTACTCACGACCGTGTGTCAGCGGCATTTCACCGGCTTTTTTGTAGTTGAAAGCGGTAGCTCTTGAGCCTCCGCGAATCAGCTGTTCAGGTGTTCGCCAAACGTGTGAAGGCATCCAGTGATAACCAAAGATCGGAATACCTGCACGAGCGATGTTTCGCACGGTAGTAATCATGTTGTCGACCTGCTCATCACGCTTCGGACCGTTCAGCATGATGTGGTCGTAGAACGTCGTGGGCACGTTCTCAAGCGCAGAAAGTGTAAGTCCGTAGTTCTCAACGTTACGGCGAAGATTCACCAGATCGTGGACAGCCCATGTTCCATCGTGACTTGGGATATCGGGAGTGTTGAACACAATATCGTTCATCCCGTACTGCTGAGCGAACAGCAAATATTCTGGTGAGGCTTGTCTGATTTGTCCGAGTCCTGCACGCATGTTTGAGTCTTTCCTAATCGGTATGTGTTGCGAACACCGTGTTTCGCAGTCGTTGCCCGACAATTTACACCCCGCCCGACCCAAGCGGTAGCGGTAGCGACTGCTTGCAGCATGAGTACGAAATGTCATACCATGTCGGAACCGCACGCTCGATATCAGCTAGTGAAGAGGGACGCATTCACGTGACAAGCGATTCACAAAATCCGACTATGGCGGCTTACCCGGCAACCTTGGACATAGACTACGACGGCTCTAGTAGGAATCGTCTAACTGTATTTTTCAGGGTCATAACACTCATACCAATCCTCCTCGTAATGAGCGGCTTGCAAGCCGTCATGTATCCCATAATTCTTATGGTTCTGTTCCGACAGAAATACCCGCGATGGTGGTTTGATTTCAATTTGGAAGTGACCAAATTCTCGACCCGGGTTGGTGCATATTGGCTATTGCTGACAGATGAATATCCGTCGACCGATAAGGAACAAACAACCCATCTAACGTTGGACTACCCTGCTCAAGGTGAATTGAATCGATGGCTTCCACTTATCAAGTGGATATTGGCGATACCGCACTACATCGTTCTTTCTGTGCTGCTAACAATTTCGATAGTTCTTCTGTTGGTCGCATGGGTCGTTATCCTCATCACCGGAAAACTTCCTCAGGGAATCCACAAATTTTTAGTTGGAGTGAGCCGCTGTTCACTCCGTGTACAGGCGTACGCATTCCTGTTGACCACTGACAAGTACCCACCGTTTTCTCTGGACTAACCCCAACGAACGGGAACGAAAGCTCAGCAAACTAAGGCGGTCGGTGTGATTCATGTTCTGGATCATACCGACCGCCTTAGTTTGCATCCCCGAAAAACCCAATCGGCAACCCCACGTAACGAACCCGCCCAACACCTCCACGTTACTTAACCTGCTTTGAAGAACTGCCGTAAAACACATCACGGCAAAAACTTCGGTATGAATCGCTAACGTAAGGGGAAATTATGCGAGATTCAGACACGTATCACCGCCGTGGAACGCTATCGATATTTTTAATGCACGCCCACAGCTGCATACGCGATACTTCTTATCGATCTAATACCAAGTTTTTAAAATCGCAGTCTTGTGGAGCCGAAATTGACAAGAGTTCTGGTCGCATTTGCCACCCGCTTCGGGTCCACCCGTGAAATCGTTTCGGCGATGGTCCACGAACTCAACTCTACCGGTATTGATGCTCACGCAGCAGAAGCAACAAGTTCACTGAACCCCGACCACTACGATGCGTTCGTCATCGGATCGCCCATATATGGCAGCAAGTGGCTCGCTGCGGCCGGGATGTTCGCCGCAATTACATCGGAACGAATCGATGGCAAACCCGTTGCGCTCTTCTCTGTAGGCACCTTGGCTCTAAACAACTCGCAAGCCGGAGAACGGGAGCATCGGGATTTCGTCGATAATCTCGCCGATATAGCACCAAAGCTGAATATAGTTTCCAATGCGCTGTTCGCTGGATACTTCGAACGATCGAACCTGCCGTGGTATTTGCGCATCATCGACCGCTTCGCCCCAACACCACAAGGCGACCACCGCGACTGGCAAGCGATTCAATCATGGACGAAGTCGTTGGTACCAAAGTTCACAGGCTGACGAGTCATAGTGAACCAGTCGCCATATAGACCCCAAGTGCGAACGCCCGCCCGGGTCAAACGACGACAATAAAGCACCCAACATCCGATTCTGTCTTCCCTCAGCCAACCAGCATCGTCTCTTTCTGCCTTAAAATTCATCGCACATGTTCATCGATACCCACGCCCACATTCACCAACACGCCCCAGAAGAGTCCGGCGACATCGTCGACCGAGCAGTCGAAGCCAGCGTCGGTGCGATCCTCACCGCCGGTACGACCGTCGAAGACTCCCAAAAAGCTATCGATATGGCGATTCGATTCGAGAACGTATTCGCCGGGGTCGGTGTTCATCCTACTGATCTAGAGCGTTCACTAACTGCCGACGATCTATCGAAGCTCAGCGACCTAGCGGCTTCTCCGCAGGTAGTGGTCATGAGCGAAATCGGTATCGACCATCAGGAAAAATCGCCTAATAAAAGCTGGCAAGCTGAATCGTTTCACGCTCAAATTGCCATTGCCCGTAAACACGAACTACCCATTGTTTTCCACGTCCGAGAGCATCAGGACGACTACGACGCTCGCTCGGCGCGAGACACTGCAATATCAATCCTGAAGGAAACCAACGCCGGAGAACTGGGCGGAACCGCTCACTACTTCCAAGGTCGTTGGCCATTCGCCAAAGAACTCCTCGATCTTGGTTTCAACATCTCGTTCGCAAAAACACTAATCCACAAAATTGATCTCAAAGAGACAGCGATAAACACACCCGAAGATCGAATCTTACTTGAGACCGACGCCTATCCTCAGACGTTCAATAAGAATCGTGCCAAGTGGACCGAACCCAAAGACATCTCAGTTGTTGCTGAAAAACTTGCCGCTCTCAGAGGAACGACCGTCGAGACGATTCAGGCAACAACCACAAAGAATGCTCTCGACATGTTCGGCAAACGCGCTAGCATCGTCGAAACTGTACTCAAATCCACATCCCGTTCGTAAACTCACACTAGCTAATCGCCCCTTAGGGACCGCACTTAAGGGATTTCGCTATGAAATTCTCGGAGTCCACATTATTACGCACAGGAATTCCCTCCCGTGGCACCGCAATGTAATAAAACAGCAACGATACATTTATGTCTTTAATCTCATCAAACATAGGTCTCAAGGAATGGGCAGTCACGTCCAGCGCACTGGGACGTGGTGAACAAATTTTCCTGCTTCGAAAAGGCGGTATCCGTGAAGACGGACGTCACTTCAAAATCGAGCATGAGCAGTTCCTGCTGTACCCGGGACTCTTTCACGAAGGACAACTGCTTCTGAAGCAGGAGAACCAACATCTCCTCAAAGAGACAGCGAACGCCGATTTCAGCAATGAGATCACTTTTTCCGTCTACTGCGAACTTATCGAAACGATCGATATCTCAGAAGAACACCAAGTGCGAGCACTCGATGCGTTTCACATCTGGTCGGAAGAATTTCCAGTGAAGCGATTCAATTGGAAGCCGCTACACCCGTTGAAACTGATGATCGTCAGAGCCTACAAACTCGACGCCCCAGCTACTGTGAATGTCACTGACGATTACGCCGGTTGCAAGTCGTGGATAGATATTGACCACCCAATCGATATATCTGCTTTGACCCAAGCTCTCAGCGACGCCGAATTCGAAAAACAGGTTTCAGAAATTCACGAAGCGCTTACACCCGAAACTGTCACTGCCCACTAACATTGGAACGCCAGAACGCCCAACCAGCACTCTCAGGATAATCACTTTGAAATACCGCCAGATACAGTCGACCGACCTCACCGTTTCCGAAATTGGATTCGGCGTATGGAGCGTGAGCATGAACTGGTGGGGTGAAGTCAAAGAGGAAGACGGTATTAATCTTCTTCAGAAGGCAGCCGATAAGGGCATCACGTTCTTCGACACCGCCGACACATACGGTGCTGGATACGGTGAGGAGATCATTCCAAAGGCACTTGCAGATCGACGCAAAGACCTCGTGATTGGAACCAAGTTCGGCTACGACATCGAAGCTCCGCGTGAAGGTCACAAGGAACGTCCACAACAGTGGGACACCGACTTCATCAAGAAGGCTTGCGAAGGCAGCCTACGACGACTTCAGACCGACTACATCGATATCTACCAGTACCACAACCCTCGACTCGAAGCACTTCAGAGAGACGACACGGTCGCCGCTCTCGAAGATCTAAAAGCTGAAGGCAAGATTCGACACTACGGTGTCGCAGTCGGACCCGACATCGGTTGGTTCGAAGAGGGCATGTACGCGGTCAACGAAATGAAGGTACCTGCTGAGCTGATCTATTCAATCCTCGAACAAGACCCTGCCGACGTGATGATGGAAGCCGCAGCCAAGAACGGCGTCGGTGTCTATTCACGAGTGCCGCATGCGTCTGGAATGCTCGATGGAAAGTACACCAAGGACACGATTCTGGACGAAAGTCCGTTCGATCCCTCCGACCACCGTGCTTACAGGCGAATGCATTGGCTGAAGAATTCGATCGAAAAACTCAAGAAGATCGATTTCATGTTTGCTGGCAAGCCGGCTACGGTCGGTCAGATTGCCGTCAAGTTCACTCTGATGCCCGAGATCATGGCTTCGTGCCTACCAACAATGACATCTGTCGAACAGATCGACGAATATGCGGCAGCGTGTGACATCGACGATATTCCTCAGAGTGAACTCGACCAGTTGGCTCCGCTTTACGTCGATAACTTTGGTGTCGGTGACCCCGACCCACAGAAGTCGAGCGTTTCAGGCACCGGTTGGGTCGACCACAACAAACAGCCGTTCGAACGTTCGCTCATGAAGCCTGGCGACTAGCGTTCGCAAAGACGGCATGTCGGACTCTTCGATCTCGCACCGGTAGACCAAAAGCACCAACCTGTGACAGCCCACACTAGATTTCCCGAGCGAAGGAGGGATCTGGTGCGGGGTCGCGTCGTGCCCCGAACAACAGGCGACGCCACCACTCGAACACTACCTGCGCCGCTGTATCCGCCTGCGATGCGAGCGATTACGTCTAGTTCTCGCCAACGCTAAGAATTTCTTACGAGCTTCATTCAACGAATGTGAATATCTCGTGGCGGAACCGTTCGAAACGCCAGCCAAATTTGCCACGGCGACCACTTCAGTCGCCACAGGAACCTCAACTATTGGTACTGTCGCTTCAACTGGAGGAGGCGCAATCCCACCAGCCCGTCTCAACTCAGCTTCTACAAAAATAAAGTCGCGCTGCGGAATAATGTGCAGCATGCCGTAGAAGGCATGGGGCCAAAGATGTGGCGGCCATTTTTTGACGTACTCGAGAGTAGGTCCTACTTGATATCCATCAATGTAGTCCGTTTCATCGAGCACTACATCAGCGCTGAGTTCAACTCTGTGAGGAAAGACTTCCTTCTCACGGTGGTGCTTCCAGATTCGCTCTTCGTCTTCGAAACTATCTGATGTGACAGTGGCTGTTGCCGCAAAGCCTTTTTTGTCTGAGACGTAGTACAAAACCCTGTCTTCAGGTCCCATTCGCACCGCTTTTTTGCGGTTCTGGGTGTCTACGCCCTGCATCGAAAAACCACGCGACCGGGTGATATCCAGATTTTCCTGGGTAGTCACGAGCATCCAGAAGGTTTTTCCCATATTGCGATGATTCCGATGCGGTACTTATGCTGCAGTCACGCATCATGGTATTTCATCAAGCCACTGCAAGGCGAACATTTCGCTACACTTCACTCCACTCAGCGATTACATTCGCCTGTATCTACGCCTAATAAAACGAAAGATATGACGAACGACAAAACTATCGAAGCGACTGTTGTCGGGTTTCTCGACTCGACAGAGATTCCTTACGAAGTAGTGGGAATCGATCCCGACTTCGCAGATACCGCCGAGTTCTGCGAGAAGTACGACTTCCCGCTCGAAAACTCCGCCAACACGATCATCGTGGCGTCGAAAAAGAAGCCAAAACGTTCACTGCTTCAGTTGTACGAGCCACTCACCGGCTCGATGTGAACCACGTGGTGAAGCCCGAGGATGAACGTCGGCAAAGTCTCGTTCGCCCGTCCAGAGGAAACTGCCGAATTAACCGGCATGATGATCGGTGGTGTCACGGCACTCGCACTTCCCGATCAAATCAAAATCTACATTGACGACGGACTCATGAACCTCGAATACATCATCCTCGGAGGCGGCAGCAGATCGATCAAGATCAAAATCTCGCCCAAGAGATTTCTCTCGGTGCCCAACGCCGAAGTGATCAAAGGGCTTGTTACGGGGTAACTAAACCGATTCTGGTCTACCGTTCGCAGCGGATCTATAAGCCGCCGAGATGACCTTCGACGCCCCTAACGCCTGTTGTGCCGACATCTCAGGTGCGACGCCCTCCTCGATGCAATCTAAGAACGCCTCGATATCGTCGGGATACCAGCGTGTTTCATCGAAAAGAGGACTGTAATTCGTTTTCTTAGGAATCCCCACTGCTTGATTGGTCGATCTCCACATGCCCATCGGATCCTGTGGATGCGGAGCGGGTAGCTTCGGCGGCTCGGCGGTAGAGAACACCTCAATCCGCGGCTCCCAGGCATCGAACCTTTCCGTACCTAACTCCCCGACTATCGTGATTCGGTGTGGACCGCCAGCCGGGTGACTATTCCACCCGATACGACCACCGGTTGCGGTTGCCACAATTCCGCCGTCAAACGACATCGATACTGCTCCAAAGTCTTCGGTGTCGTTACGTTCATGTTGCTCAAAGAAATAGTTGCCGGTCACGCCAGAAACTTCACTCGGTACGTCGTCAATCAGCCACAAGCACAAGCCGATCGGGTAGACGCCCAGATCGAAAAACTCCCGTTTTGACTCAACAAATGTGAACTGCGTCGGTTCGGCTGTTTCGACTCTGGCTCCGCTATTCGATGCAGTGCCGCCGGGTTCTTTGGCGAAAAGAATGTCGGTGTGAACGGCAAGTAGATTTCCAAGCCGCCCCGATTCAACGCATTCCTTGGCAGCCTTCGCCCAATGGGTGTTCACGAACGAGTACATCTGAGATATCGAACCCGACTCAGTGATGGCATCGACTACTAGCTCAGCCTTGTCGCTGCTCAAAGCCAGCGGTTTGTCCAAATACAAAATCTTGCCGGCTTTCGCACAGGCAATCGCAACTCGATGGCGGCGTTCGACATCGGCACACATGCTCACAATATCGACTTCAGGAAGTGCCGACGCCGTTTCGATTCCCTCGATATACGGAACACCATATTGCACGGCGAGACCCTGATTCAGCGAACGCCGGCGTTCATCGATGTCGGCTTCATCGGCTATAGCAACTATGTGCGATCTTGGATCGGAGTCGAAGCCTGCAGCGTGGTTTTCCTGATGAGTCTGCAATCCACCGATGCACAGCACTCCGCGTGATTTGGTCATCGTGACACCTGCTCGACAGTGCGTTGGGCACCCAATGTGCCATCAAAGTAGATAGCACCAGACGACCCGAGCAGCATGATCTCCGGCTCCGACGATTCATTCGACCCGGAAGGACCAACGGAGATTAGCGCACTCGACCCGTTCGCCCATACCGCATGAATCGTCCCATTAGACTCGCCATTCCCTGATCGCTTCAACCGACTCGGTTCGCCGCCGAATATCCGGTTGCAAATTTCTACAATCAACGAAATCGAATCATCGACAGAAACTCCGGGATCAATACGATCAAGCCAGCGAACAAAGCGCGGCGTGCCAACACGATCATTGCCGACGGTCGAAACTAACGAATCGGCAAGTCGCTGAAGGTAGCCAGTGTTTTCGTAATTTTCGAGCATGACGAGATAATACCGCCATCCCGCATCTCAGAGCCTATTGATCGGGTCGAGATTGGTACTTGCTGCGAATCCAAATCGCAATACCGTTCATGCTGAGCAGAACGATCAGAAGCACAATAATTGCCGCAGCTGCAATACCCCTGAACGAATGCTGAGGCTGGCTGACCCAAGTGAAGATCTGCAGCGGAAGTACCGTGAATTTCGAATCTGGCGAAGTCGGGATGAACGTTACCCAAACTAGCGACGAAATAATCAAAATCGGTGCCGATTCACCAATTGCTCGTGAAAGGGCAAGAATTATTCCGCTCATCATGCCCGGGAGCGCCTGCGGAAGCACGACGGCTTTTACAACCTGCCACCGATTCGCCCCCATGGCATACGCAGCATCACGATAGCTCGACGGCACAGCTTTCATCGCTTCTTGGGACGCGATCACCACGATTGGGAGAATCAACAGCGTCATCGTCAGCGCGCCAGCAGTCACGCTACGTGAGCCGTTGAACAAGAACTGAACGAACACAGCTAATCCCAGCAGTCCGTAGATCACACTAGGCACACCAGCAAGGTTCGCTATGTTGAGTTCGATGAGTCGATTAAAACGATTTTTACTCGCAAATTCTTCGAGATAAATTGCAGTTCCAACACCGATAGGGATCGTCAATAGCGCTGTCATCCCAACAATCCAAATCGTTCCGGCGAGTGGAGCCAGAATTCCAGAGTTCTCTGCCTTACGAGATGCATAGCTGCTCAGGAAGTTGATATTCAGAAACGGCAGTCCATCGATCAAAACGTCGAATAGAAGTGCTGCTAATCCGAGAATACCGACAACAACCGCGAGTGCGAATCCAACAACAAAAATCCTGTCGCGCAAAACTCGTATCGCATGAAGTTTTTGGCGCTTGTTGATTATTGACTCTTGCTTATTCATATTGCTGCCTGAATCGAGAGATCACCCAACGGCCGACGATGTTCATAGCGAGAGTCATTACGAACAGCAGCAGACCAACAGCGAAGATCGTCTTGTACTCAAGAGATCCCTGTGGCGTTTCACCCAAACTAACCTGCACGATGTAGGCGGTCATCGCCTGAATGCTTTCGAGAGGATTAAGCGTGAGATTCGGCGTTGCACCCGCGGCGATCTTTACGATCATCGTTTCACCGATCGCTCGTGATACACCGAGAATGAACGAAGCAACGATTCCTGATAGCGCAGCCGGAATAACAACCTTGGTCGACACTTCAAATCGAGTAGCACCGAGCGCATAAGCGGCATCTCGGAGCGAACGTGGCACAGCGACCATCGCATCTTCACTCAGCGTCGAGACCATCGGCATAATCATCAGCCCCATAACGAGACCTGCCGAGAGTGCGTTGAAAACGATCACCTGGTCGTGTCCGAATATGTTCTGGAGAATCGGCGTCACGAATGTGAGAGCGAAGTATCCATAAACGACGGTGGGAATTCCGGCAAGTACTTCGAGAATCGGCTTCAATACTCTGCGCAGTCGTTCAGGTGCGTACTCGGAAAGGAAAATCGCAGATCCGAGTCCGAGCGTTAGCGATACGAGACCCGCTATTACCGCCACCAGTAGCGTGCCGCCGACCAGCGACAATACGCCGAATTTCTGAGGCGAGAATAGCGGCGCCCATTCGGTTCCGGTTAGGAATTCCCAAGGCGATACTTCGGCGAAAAATCCGACGCTCTGTGAGACAAGAATGATGACGATGCCGACAGTGGTGAGAATCGAAATCAGTACGGCGGCGCGCAGCAACCATGTGAAAACTGTTTGTTCAGCGTGCTGTCGTCGTCGTCGACGCGCCACACGCTCAAACAGATCACGGTTTGATTGGATTTCGGAGGTTGTCGCCATCTAGTCAGATGTTTTCCGCATGGGTTGCTGAATTCGACTGAATTCAGGCCTCGACACCAAATTTTCGACTCTCTGGAATCTTCCAAAAAAAGAGTCACGGCAAGTGTAAAACTCACCGTGACTCCAGATTGCAGGTCAATTGTTAACCCTGCGTTATTGATCGTCTCGAATTGTCGAGCGAAGCAGGGTTCAGAACTTAGTTAAGGCCTTCGAGTTGCGACTGGTAATCGGCCTCAGAAAGCCCGACATACCCAACCTCTTCAGCCAGCTCAGCAGCATTGTTCATGTAGTACTCGATGAAGTCACGAACTTCAGTTCGTTCGAGCGACGCATTGTTTACGTATATGAACATCGGTCGTGAAAGCGGTGCGTAACTGCCATCATTGATCGTCGTAACGCTCGGCACAACGCAACCATCACCACTGTCGACCGAGACCACGTTCAATATCTCAGAGTTCTCGGTGTAGTAAGCGAACCCAAAGTAGCCCATAGCGCCCTGATCGCCAGATACTCCCTGCACAAGTACATTGTCGTCAGACGACGCTGTGTAATCGGCCCTGCTGGCATCTTCTTTATCGTTTATCGCAGCAGTGAAATAGTCGAACGTTCCTGAATCGGTGTCCGGACCATAGAGTCGCAATGGCTTGTCAGGAAACTCGCTGCGAACCTCATTCCAGTTGTCGACGGAAGATCCAGGTTCCCAGATCTGTTTCAGCTCGGCAACAGTCAGGCAAGTGGCAAAGTCGTTTGATTTATTAATAACAATCGAAAGCCCGTCATATGCGATGGTGAATTCGGTGAATTCGACTCCATTGGCAGCGGCTTGGGCACTTTCGGAATCTTTGATTGGTCTCGATGCATCGGCGATATCGATCTCGCCCTCTACGAATCGCTTGAATCCGCCACCGGTGCCTGAGATTCCTACTGGAATCTGAACTTCGGGTCGGTCCACTCGGAACTCTTCGGCAACGGCCTGGGAGATTGGAAACACAGTCGACGAACCGTCGATGAGAATCTCACTCGACTCGGCTCCAGAACCACCTTCACCGCCTCCACAGGCGGCGATGATTCCAACAATTAATAGAGAAGTAACAATGAGAGCTTTATTTAAAAATTTCTTGAATTCGTTCTTGATCACGTTGTTCAGAGCTCCTTGGCTCTAGTGCATACGTTTTCGATCTATATGTAGTAGGACTAGTGGAAAACCCCATCTAGTGACTACAGATTCAACCTTCACCATTAAGGCGAGGTTAACTACTAGGAACGAGTCGTTGACAACCGGTTAAATACCAAGCATCAGTCAATGGCACGCCAGAAGCACGAAAAAAACGCGAGCGTCGAACCGGCATGGAAATCAGCCAGCCAACCGACGAAAAGAGAACACCTTTAATGCTCTAAGTTGGCACGGAGAATGCGAACTCGCTGCCCTCACCAACTGAGCTTCTTACCGACATCACTCCGCCATGAGCATCGACTATATGACGGGCGATCGATAGCCCTAGTCCAGTACTCGGTTGTGAGCGCGCCGCATCTGCCTTGAAGAAACGTTCAAAGATATGCGGAAGGTGTCCAGGCTCGATTCCCAACCCTGTGTCAGCCACGCTGAACCAAACGGTTCCGTCATCGACCCAGCCCTTTACAGTGACCGTGTCCCCGGCCCTGCTCCACTTAACCGCGTTACTGATCAGATTGGTGAAAACGTGATCGATATGTTTCGCATCGACCAACACTGTTGGAAGATCTTCAGACAAATTCGTTTCGAGTGTCAATTCCGAATCAATTGCAATCGCAGAAAACTGCTTGATAGCTGTTTTGACCAGCGAATGCGCATCGACCGGCTTTAGCTCCAGCGGCGATTCACCCGACTCAAGCCGAGACAGTTCAAGCATCTCGGCGATCAATTGATCCATCCGATCAACATCTTCGCGAATCATCTGAAGAAACGCCCCACGCCCTTCCGGATCGTCGATCGCCCCGCGCTGCAAAGTCTCAGCGGATGCGCGAATTCCAGCTAACGGCGTTCGTAGTTCGTGCGAAGCGTTCGATACGAACTCTCGGCGCGTAGTATCGAGTCGTCGAACATCCGTTAGATCAGTTAATAGCAATAGCGCTCGAACCAGATCGGAATCGGGGCGCGGAAACGGAGTCGACACCGCCATTATTGTGCGGTGGTTGTCGAACAACTCGATTTCAGCCGAAATCGATTCATTAGTCGCCATCGATCGAGTCACAACTCGGATGACGTCTGGATGGCTCGTTAGCGAAGAGAGCTGCATACCAGGTTGGACGTTGCCCAGTGAACTGAGTAGTTCAATCGACGCGGGGTTCGCTGATTCGATCACGCCTTGATCATCGACTACGACAACACCTTCACGCATCAAATCGAGAATTGAAGCAAGTCTTACTCGTTCAGCCGATTCGTCGGAAATATCATCAGCAACTCGGTCAACCAACCGGTTTACCGCTCGCGCCAATCGCGTCAACTCGGCAGGACCAGTTGGGTCAAGTCTATGAGATCGATCAATCGATGTAGAGCGAATTACGTCCTCAGTGAGTTCAGTAAATTGCCTGTGGAGCCTGATCGAAAGGAATACCACCACAATGATCGCAAGAATGGCAGCCAGTATCGTGCCGACTACGCCGAAAGTTAGTGATCCAGCTGCGACGAGCGCCACCAGCAAGCTTGTTTCAACAAGCATTCGCCAGCGCAGTGACACGTTACTCAACTAGAACTCCAATTTTCGGTCATCAAGCGCATTACCTAGTACAAAACCTCGTTCACACACTAATTCGATAACCGACTCCGCGAACCGTTCCGAGCAGCGTCGGCTTAGAAGGATCTTTTTCGATCTTCATTCGCAGCCACCTTACATGCACATCGACTGTCCGGGTGTCGCCCGAATACTCGAATCCCCACACGTCCTGTAACAATTGATCGCGTGTGTAAACTCTGCCCGGATTCGCAGCCAAATGAGCCAGCAAATCGAACTCTCTGGGGCGCAGATCCAACTGCTTACCTTCAACAGTAACTAGGCGAGACCCTCGGTTAATCACTAAATCGCCAAGATCAATAATCTGGTCAACGGAACTCTGAGACACTGATTTGAGCATATCCATTCGGCGAATCTGAGCGCCGACTCGTGCGATTAACTCTCGCATACTGAACGGCTTCGTTACGTAGTCGTCTGCACCCGACTCAAGACCACCGATCCGATCCATTTCAGAGTCGCGTGCGGTGAGCATTATCACTGGTGCTACTGAGCCATCCCGGCGCAGAGCCTTGCAGACTTCGATACCGTTCAAGGTTGGCAGCATCAGGTCGAGAATGATTACGTCGGGATCGTCCTGCCTGGCGGCAATCAACCCTTCGCTGCCGTCATCGGCGACTACTACCTCGAAGCCATCGGCGACAAGGTTGTAGCGCAACGCTTCACGGAGGGTGCGATCATCTTCGACGACGAGAATCTTGAATTTGCGATCGGCTGACGAATTGGCGTCCACTCTATTGAGCTCCTGCACGAGCATTCAAGCCGAACGATGAATATTTGTCACTCGGCAAAGTGCACGTTTGCGCCAAAGAATATCTGACTAGCCGAATAAACGCGCCATCAACCGCTATGCAACGAGTGATTTTTCGTCCCAAGCAGTGAGTCCAGAGTCAAATTCGTATTCGCGAGGTATTCGCACAATCATTGTAGTTCCCGATCCGACTTCGCTTTCGGCGCTAATTTCGCCATGATGGTGATCGAGAATCATCCGGCAGAAGTACAGGCCAATGCCGGTACCCGACTGCGCCCGAGTCCCTTCGTTGTCGGCCCGGAAAAACGCGCCGAATACGCCAAGAATGTCACCGGAATCAATACTAATTCCCTGATCCGTAACTTTAACAACCACTTCGTCATCGTCGGCTTCGACACTGATATTCACTTCAGTGCCTTCAGCTGAGTATTTTGAAGCGTTCGTGAGGGGATTTGAAACAACCTGTGTGAGACGAATTTGATCTGCGAACATTTCGATCGATGAATCCTCGATCATTACATTCAATGCTTGGTTCTTTTCTTGAAGAATAGGGCCAAATGAATCGGCGACATCAGTGAACATTTCCTCAACACCGAAGCGCACGGGCTTCAACTCAATCTGACCTCGTTCGATATTGGTCAATCCGAGCAGGTCGTCTATCAACTCAGCCAAACGTCGTCCGCTTTGCTGAATGATCTGTAAATGTCGCTGCTGCTTTCCCAGCAAATTTCCAGTCGAGTTGCGGGTCAGCAAATCGGCGAAAGCCAGAATGCTCGTAAGTGGTGTGCGCAGTTCGTGCGAAACAGTGGTCAACAACTCTGACTTGTCTGCAGACACACGTTCCAAGTTCGCGCCGTTCAGCTTCGGTCTATTCCCATTCAAGCCGTGTAGCCGCAAGCTCCATTGATTGGGCATGCATTTCGGCTGCAGCAATGGCACCCGCAATGTTCGACGCAACGGTGTTCCATAAAGATAAATGATGGCGAACATACCGTGCCCTAGAACTCGCAACGACCGTCAGTTTACCGACCATCGCTCCGCCGATCTTCATGTCCGAGGTCAAAGTGATCTGATGAGGTGAACCGCCAGCAACAGGAGTCACACCGTAGAACCAACGGTCCTCGGTGTCGTCATTGACTCCTGTTGCCAGCGAAATTGCTACACCGTCGGCTGGAACAATTCCCCAGAGGTCATGCTCAAAATCTGACATAGAACTCTCGATATCCAGCGATGAGCTAATTGTTTTTGCGAGAGCGGAAATCGTCTAGCGTTCAACTAACTCACGTCGCAATCGTTTGTATATACGTAGGTTCGCGAACGAACCGGCGACTGCATCAGCCAGCATCTGTGTGGTGTGAACGTTTGCCATGTCATACGACCCCGGCAATTTTGATGCCACAGTCAACACGCCAATTACAGTTCCATCGGCAATGATCGGGGCATCGATCATCGACCGAAGTCCTGCTTTGTACATCCACCATGCTGGCGACTTCCCGCTATGGGCTACCTGCTCAACCTCGCACATTGCTGCTGATTTGGTTGAAAACACCTCTGGCTGGGGCACAGCGTCGAGGCTAATCGACCATTCATCGGACATTCCGCTGATCCTAACTCCGCATTGAAGCAAGTTATCGACGGTCCATTCAGTGTGGTCTACCTGAGCAAGGCTGATGTAATCGAAACCGATCACCTTCCCGCCGTGCTCTACAAACCTACTTGAGTGGTTTGGTGACTCGAAGTTATCTCCGAGTATTTGTCCAGTTTCCAGTAGAAGTTTTGCTTGACCATCTCGACCTGAATACAAGTCCGAAACCTTTAAAAGCCAACTTTTCAGCCGACCGGTTTGAACCTGGTCAGTGGGGTATGTCGAATTGGCTGTTGCCATTAGGGCTGGTCAATACATCTACTGAAACAACACGAGTGCTGCTGCACCGGCATAACATCAGTATTCAGCCCTATCGGTAGTCTCGGCTATGACCAGTCGGATTCACCCAGTAGGCCTTGTGGTTTGCGTATGGGTGTTTTTACGCACCAAATGCAAAGACGTTTACACGGTTTCTGATCGACCAGATTCAGCAGAACGATATGCAGCGTCGATCATCTCAACCGCTCGCATACCTGCCCAACCCGGTGCCCAGTTCACAGAACTCTTGCCGCTCACGATGTCGGCAAAGTTGGCTGTTGGTCCGCCCCCAAAATACTCACCAGCATCGGGCTGAAGATCCATGTTGAAGTTATCGCCATCGTGCCGAAGAACTTCAAGACGAGCACGATCGCAGTCGACCGACATGACACCTTCGGAGCCGAAAATCCTAACGTCCAGCTGAAACTGCTGATTATCAGGCAGCGCTCCCGCACCACTAAATGACCCTATCGCACCACCAGAGAACCGAACGGCGAACGAGTCGTACAGCTCCACTTTGCTTGTTGGTGCTGAGGTAAGCGCAGAAACCGTCTCAGCTCGTAGCCCAGTGAGCCAGTAAGCCAATCCAGCTGAATGCGACATTTGAGCCAGAGCGTACCCGCCACCAGCCACTACAGGGTCGGCCCAAGTATCGGTGGCAGGAGCGAACATGTTGTCGCCTGCTCCACCGCCAGTAGACATGAACTCCTTGCCTTCTAGAAGTGCCCTCACCGGCGATGCCATGTGGCACATCACGTACTCAATTTCTCCTACCGCATCCTCGTCCATCCGACGTTTTGCTTCTTGAATGAACTCACCGTAGTGCCATCCGTACGGAACCATAAGCTCGACGCCCTGACGATCTGCCTCTTCGACGAGTTCACGAGCCTCTTCGGCTTTCGTTGTCAAAGGTTTTTCGCAAAGTACGTGCAGCCCACGTTTCAAAGCGGCGAGTGCGTGCTCGTAGTGCAATGTGTGCGGCGAGGCGACTACCACGCCTTTTAGACCGGGAGTGTCGAGTAATTCTTCGTAGTTCTCAGTGGCGTGAGCAAAACCGAATTTAGATTTAACCTGCTGAAGCTCGTCGGCACCGAGTCGGCACACGCTCGCAAGCTCGATATCTTCTCGTTTGACCAACACCGGCAAGTGGTTCGCAGTCGCCCACCAACCAGCACCGATAAGTCCGATTTTAGATTTTGCTGTCATCACCGCTCCAACATTCGATTACTTCGCATTTGACTCTCGACACCGTCATCCTTAGCCACGCCTGTCCTGAGCCTGCCGAAGGGTCATTCGTCTTTTCCAGCAAGCCCAAGCATGTCCATGACATCGTTGATTGCCGAATCTGAGACCTGCGTCTTTGAGCCTTTGCCGCGCTGCGACTTCGGCTTCCTCTTCTTTTTCACCTTCGGATGCGCCGCTTCGAGCCGTCGTGCCTGACACGTGGTGCAAGTGCACGTCTTCGGGTGTTTGCTATCCGTCCTATGGTGCCGCTCTTTCATCCAGCGATTCTAGATGAACATCGCAGCCAGCGAAGCGATTCAAGCATTTTTGTGTTATTTATTACAACGCGACTAACTGACCATCGTAGAATCCAATAATAATCATTCACCTAGTTCGACACGGTCTGCCGAAAATCGGAAGCGATGGGCTCTACTTGCCAAACGCAGGACTGACCGAGCTCGGACATCGCCAAGCATCTCTCGCAGCTGGCAGAATCGTACGACTGAAACCGGACGCCTCATTTACGAGCGACATCCCTAGAGCTACCGAATCGGCAGCGCACTTTGAGCAAGCGACCAATCAGAACGTTCGCCAAATCCCGAATCTTGCCGAGTTAAAGACAGTCAACATCTGGGATCCACACGATTCCATCAAGAAGCGAATCTCCCAAGGCGACTATCACGTCGATTTCAAAAGCATGGGCGGCGAAACCATCACCGAGTTCAGCCATCGTGCCATCGAAGGATTTTCCGAGTTACTACACATCGCTTCGATATCCGGACTCAACAGAATCGCCGCGTTCCTCCACTAAGGTGTGATCGGCACCATCATCGACCACCTCGAAGGCAGGAATGTCTTCGACACAAAACGCCGTGCCGCTATGCCCTACGGCGCGCTAATCACAGTCGACACCGAATCGAACGCGCCGCACTTCCCCGGCTACTGGGAAACCGATCATCTCGATGAGTTGACCAGCTAAACCCTACTAATGAAACGCAGGGTGATGACCGCCCGAGTCACGCTCGATCATCTGGTTTACATCGGAAATCGTCAGCGGGTTTTGGGGCCAATCTTCTGGTGCAACATGAGACAGTCTCAACAGCAAGCGAGCCAACTGACCCGCGTACTCTTTGAGTTCCCTAACGTTTAATTTATTTGCGGCGTCACCAACCTCGTGGTGGAACTTGGCATCTTCATGCCGACCCCAGAATCGCCAGCGCCAAGTGATCGAAGCTTCAATCGCTTCTTCGACGAACGGGAAATGATCCGAGTGAGCGTCCATATGCGACAAAACGTGACATTTCAGTCCATCGTCCATCGTATCGAGCTGCGACTGCATGAACTGCCGTAGATGAGGGAACGCAAGAACAATCCCCTTCATGTGACCCGTAGAAAGTTCATCCAAATTAATATTCAGAAGCGGTTTTTCTTCTCGACTTGCGGAGCCTTCGGAGTAGTGCCGTGCGACATACGACCGTGCCCCTTGCAGGTGTTGCTCCTCACCACTCCACGTAGCAAATCGAATCGACATTCCTGGTCGGACGCCCATCTCTTTCACAAGCGCTGCCATCACTCGAGCAGTCTCCATCACCCCAATAGTTCCCGACGTGTTGTCGTTTCCTCCGGGCGTCTTGAGCACCGTGTCGTGGTGACCCGCCAAAATCAAGTGACGTTCAGGGTGGGTTGATCCTGTAATCTCGGCGACCGTGTTGTGGGCCTCGGTATTGAAGTATTCAGCATCGACCGAAACATGAACTCTTGGCGAGCCACCAGCAATACGCCTCAGATAAGCTCCGTCTTCCGAGCTGGTCTTAACCACTGCTATGGCGTTCTTCTGCGGCCCAACGTTTAGCCACTCGTCAGAGTTTGCATACTCCATTCGACCACCCGTCTTGGGTTCGATGGCGATGATGCACGCGGCACCCGCTGCGGCGAGTCGTACTATCCGCGCAGTAAACGGCTCAGGGGCGGTGAACGGCTCGGGGCCGATCGTTGCTAGCACTACTGAACCTTCGATGCGACCGCCAAGGGCCTCCACTTCGTGCGGAGAGGCGTGCCCGGCGTCAACGAGCGGCGTAGTTAGGTCGATTGCTTTGCAACGCAGGAACGGCAGTGCGGCGATCGGGCGATTATTGTCGTCGGGCAGTGAAATCGAAACGTCGCCATGATTCCATGTTTCCAAAGTAAACGGCTCAACTTCAGCTCGATCAACCCCGGCGGCTTCCATCTGATCTCGAATGTATGCAGCTGCACGTAAATCTTCGGCAGAGCCACCCCAGCGCGGACCGATAACGTCGGCAAGCTCAGTGAGATGCTGCTTTATCTGCGATCCCGACCACGCTTCACCCATCAAGAAGCGGTCGATTTCATGCCAGTTCAAATTCAATTCGTTCACCCGTTCACGCCATAGTTCGTGTTAAACATCCAACATCTCAAAAGATCGCTCAGAACAATCAATATCGATGCCGCCGTATGTTACGCATTTTCATCACCTAGTTGGGTGCGTTTTATTCACTGAGACACCACGCAAATCGACCGAAGTTCGATAGCACAGTTGGTAAGCTGAACTCAGTTGGAATGGAGCTCATATTTACGTGTCAAAGACGATACTGATCCGAAATGAGGCGTGTGTTGATCGTTACTACTACCCAAGATATTCCTGGTTGAGAGATCACCGAAATTCTCGGTCTCACACGTGGTAACTCTGTGAGGGCTCGTCATGCAGGCCGCGACATCATGGCAAGCCTCCGAAATCTCGTTGTTGGCGAAATATCTGAATACGCCAACCTCCAAGCCGAAACACGAGAAATGGCGACACGACGAATGATCGAATTCGCTGAATCGATAGGCGCCGATGCTGTGGTTAGTGTGCGATACACAACTTCAATGATCGCAGCGGGAGCATCCGAGATTCTCGCCTACGGCACTGCCGTAAAACTCCGCTAATCTGGCCGCCAGCTACCCGTTGTACGTAGTCTCGACGTAACTCTCGACCATGTCGATGAAGTCAGTGGCGATATTCGGACCCGACAGGAACTTCACGCGCTGCCCATCTACGAAGACTGGCGCTCGTGGATCTTCCCCTGCACCCGGAAGTGAAATTCCGATGTTGGCGGCCCTTGATTCACCCGGGCCGTTCACAACACAGCCCATCACGGCCACCTGAAGAGCCTCCGAACCAGCGTGACGAGATTGCCACTCTGGCAGCTTGGCGTCGATGTGGGTTTGAATATCCTGAGCCAGCTCGCGGAACAGCGTCGAAGTCGTTCGTCCGCAGCCTGGGCATGCTGTCACTGCGGGCCGGAATCTACGAAGGCCGATAGCCTGCAAAATATCCTGACAGAGTCGAACTTCTTTCGACCGATCCCCACCGACTTCTGGCGTTAGTGAAGCACGAATCGTGTCGCCAATGCCCTGCTCAAGCAGGGTACTCAGAGCAGCCGTCGTAGCAACAACACCCTTCTGACCCATGCCAGCTTCGGTAAGACCCAAATGCAGTGCGAAGTCAGATTTGTCTGAGAGTTCACGATATACAGCGACCATCTGAGGAAGCCTAGATACCTTGCAAGAAATAATGATCTGGTTCTCGGTGAGACCAATATCAAGTGCCGCTTCGGCACTCGAAAGTGCGCTTTCGACAAGCGCCTTATTCTCGACCTGCTCCGAGTTCAGCGGTTCGGCCAGGCGCGAGTTTTCGTCCATCTTGTCGGCCATCACGTCTGGGTCGAGACTCCCGGCATTCACACCAATCCGAACCGGAGTTCCAAGCTCACAAGCGATCTCAATGAACTGCGTGAAATTCTCGTCGTGTCGAACACCACGCCCAACGTTGCCCGGGTTGATACGGAACTTGGCGAGGGTACTGGCGAGTTCGGGATAGTCACGAAGTAGTCGATGTCCAATGAAATGGAAATCGCCAACTAGCGGAACATTGCAACCTAGATCGGCGAGTCTCTTGCTAACTTCTGGAACTGCCTCAGCAGCAGCAGAGTTGTTGACCGTGATTCGGACGATCTCACTACCAGCGTCTGCAAGAAGTTTAACTTGGGCGACCGTCGCTGCAATATCAGCGGTGTCGGTATCAGTCATCGACTGAACAACGACCTGATTTCCCCCACCAATCATCACGCCGCCAACGCTAACCGTATGGGTGTTGTCTCGTGCCGCCAGTTCAATCGCTCCAGTACCAGTAATTAATCTCGAATAAATTCGTACTAAACGATTTTACCGGTGAATACGCGAAACATTCACTTTTATGCACACGAATCGTTGATTACAAAACGAACGAAGACCATCTACCGAACCGCTCTAGAAGAACGATTCGCCTCTGATGATGCGAGTTACGTCTTGCACCGAAATCACAGCTATCAGACCGATCAACAGTGCAAAACCAACAAGGTGAACAAGTCCCTCTTTTTCGGGCGAAATTCGCTTTCCACGTCGAGCGATCTCGACGAAGACGAAGAATATTCGTCCTCCGTCCAAAGCAGGAATGGGCAGAATGTTCAGGATTGCCAAAGACAGACTCAAAGTCGCCGCCAAAGTTGCGAAGGTAATGATCTTGGCGCCCAGCCCAGCATCAGCTACGGCAATCTCACCAGTGAGCTGACCAATACCGATCGGACCGACAGTCGAAGGACCCTCAAATTGCGGATTCGAGCTACCGATTATCGTTGTCGTCAGCGCGTTTCGTGTCAGAACCACAGTGTCGAGAGCATGTCGCCAGCCAAGCGGGAACGCTTCGATCGGGCTCAAGCCTTTGTTTACTATCTGGCTGTTTTCGGTCGAAATCTGAACGCCGGTAGCGCCCTCTTGCACGGTTGTCTTTATTCCGAGAGCGTTGTCGTGCAGTCTTGCGTCTGAAAGGGAAATCTGCTTGCCAGCGTCTTCAGCAACAGCGACCACTTGAAGGATGTCGCCCAATGCAGCCGGAGGATCGAGCTTCCCTGCGTCTTCGTTTGAAATCTCATAAAGCGTATCGCTCGGTTCATCAACGACCGTGAGCAGCGTATTTAGACCCACTGAAACGTCGAATACTCGGGCACGCGACAATGCCATCTCGGTCTCAGGATCGCTTACCTGCGCGACCACTTCACGATACGGCGGCTTCCATCGAGGTATCAGCGTGACCTTCTCGATGTCACCCGTGTACTGGTACTGAGCTTCTGCAGGTCGTGCAAAAATATTGGGGACACCCGACTGAAGCTCCCAAGTGCTCTCAGCACCGAGCTTCACAGTGACCGCTTGCTGCAGTTCCGAAATGTTATCGATCGTTCGACCATCAACCTTGACGATCTTGTCGCCCGGTTGGATTCCCGCTTCGTCAGCGGGGGAGCCAGGGAACACAGTGACAATCGTTACATTACCTACGGGTTTCTCAGCTGGGATCATCAGAACCAACGGCAGAAGAACGAACGGAATCACCAGATTCACGAACGCACCTGCGCCCATAACTACGATCCGTTGCCAACGAGGCTTGCTACCGAGCGAACCAACAGCGCTGCTGCTTTCTTCGCCAACCATACGAACAAATCCACCAAGCGGAAGCCAGTTGAACGACCACAACATATCGGCAACGATCATCTGGTCGCCATCTATCGATTTGATCTTGCCGGTGACGATCATGCCACCTTCCGACGCCTCAGCGTCATCGCCCTTCGCACGCGGTCGAACGCTAACGGCAACCGATCTGCCCTGCTCATCACGCATTGTGCGAATCGTGGCGGCCTTACCTACTAACGACTCTTTGTCGATTTCGTAGACGGTCTCTGCGTCGACGAACACCGGAGTTTTCCCACTCCAAATTCCGCCAGCACGTGGCGGATAACCGAACCCGAATTCGAGAGTTTTAACTCCGAATCTACGGGCAGTCCAAAGGTGACCTAATTCATGAAGGATTACGAGGGGGCCGAGCACGAGAAGAAACGTGACGACACCGAAAAATACTGTTTCTGGCATATGTCTTAATGCTAGCTGAGAATTGTGGATTGATTGTGGCGAGTCAGTGTGGTTTCGGTTGCCCAACTTGCAGCATCGATAGTATCGGTAACCGAAGGCGTGGCAATCGACTCGTGCGCTGACAGCGTATGAGCGACCAGATCTGGCATATCAGTGAACTTGATTTTACCATCGAGGAACAACTGGACGGCGGCTTCATCTGCCCCCGCCAATACTGCAGGATACGTTCCACCCTTTTTACCGTATTCAAGAGCAAGTTCGAAGCACGGGTACAACGACTGATCCATCTCTTCGAACGTCAGCGATCCCATCTTGACGGCGTCGAACTTCGGCAAATTGCTGTTGGCATGTCGTTCTGGATACAGCAATGCATGCTGGATGACCTGCAACATGCTCGTTGGACCCAGTTGAGCCTTGAGCGTTCCATCTTCAAATTCGACCATCGAATGAACAATGCTCTGGCGATGAATCGTAACGTCGATCTGCTCGAACGGGATGTCGAACAACCACCTCGATTCGATCACCTCAAACGCCTTGTTCATCAATGTCGCCGAATCAACAGTGATCTTGGGGCCCATCGTCCAAGTCGGGTGTTTGAGAGCCTGTTTCGGCGTGACCTCGCCAAGCGAATCCCACGTTCGATCTCTGAACGCTCCACCTGACGCAGTAATAATCAGTCGAGACGGATCGCTCGTTTCACCTTCAAGACATTGCCAAATTGCCGACGGCTCACTGTCAGCCGGCAGAATCTTCGATCCGCCAGTCTTAGCAGCGTCGATCAACAGGCTTCCTGCCATCACGATCACTTCTTTATTGGCAAGAGCGAGATCTTTGCCAGCTCGCAACGCCGCCATCGCCGGGGGCATCCCAGCGCAGCCAACGGTAGCTGCCATAACGAGATCGACCTCTGGAAGAGCGACGATCTCGTCGGCTGGAGCGAACTTTGCACCGCCATAGCCAAATTCGACTTCACCGAGCGTGTTGAAATATGCGGGCTTGAACTCATCGATCTGCTGCTTGAAAAGATCGGTGTTACGACCGTTGCAGAGACCTACAATTTCGAAGAGTTCAGGAAACGCTCGGACAATGTCGAGGGTTTGGGTGCCGACCGATCCGGTCGAGCCCAAAATAACTAAATTTTTTATAACGTGCTCCAAATTGCTGCCCAGTATACGACCACCAAGTTCGGCATCACGCTGTCGATCCGGTCAAGAACACCACCGTGTCCAGGTATCAGGGTGCCGCTATCTTTCACACCTGCTCGACGCTTGATCCAAGATTCGTAGAGATCGCCTACAACACCAGATACACCTAACACGGCGCCTAAGATTCCTGCAGAAAGCGTGGTAAACGGGATATCAAAAGCACTATCGATCGCAATCGCAGCAATTATTCCACCGAGAACTCCACCGATGGCGCCTTCCCACGATTTCTTCGGGCTGATTTTCGGCGCAAGTTTGTGACGACCTATCGACACTCCAACGAACAGCGCTGCTGAATCAATCGCAAACGTCGTCAGAATCGCCAGCAGAATCAGCTCACGACCTTGGCTCAATTCAACCAACACCGGAGCATGAGCGAGCGACAACCCAACGTAAGCAGCGAAGACCCAATACGTCCAATCGCTAGTTTTTCGATTTGAGGAAGATCTTCCGAGCGTGGCGGTTCCTCTGAGAAGCATCGCCAATGCAAAGATAATCGCTATCGTGATCGGCACATGTTCGCCGGTGATTCGACCTTCCGAGACCATCCACGCGGCAATAGCGGCAACTAGTGCCGGGCCCATGACCAACGACACCATGCGAATGCTTCCGTCAGTCGTTCCGTCTGGTCGCATCATTCGGTCGAGTTCGTGACCGCCAATAGCGCCTGCGATTACCGACAAAATGGCTATCCCCGGCAGTCCCAGCCATATTGCTAATAGAACAACAGGAATCCCGACGATTGCGCTGATTATTCGAGTACGCAATATAAATTCCCGTACACCGTAAATGGCTTTGTACCGCAACCGTTCGAAGCAGCGAAGTCGCCGACTGAAGCCAATCTAAACCCGTTTGCCGAATCGACGTTGGCGATCACTAAACGACTCAAACGCTTTGTCGATATGCTCGCCGTAAAAATCAGGCCACAGTATTTCCGACGAATAGAACTCAGCATAGGCAGTCTGCCAGAGCAAGAAATTGCTAATACGGAAGTCACCGCCAGTGCGAATCAGCAGATCGACATCGGGCATATCGGTCGTATAGAGATATAGGGCAAATTTCGATTCATCAACGTCGTTAGCGGCAACACCATCGGCAATCATCTGCTTTGCGGCGTTGGCGATCTCGGCTCGGCCACCGTAGTCAAAGGCAATTCCCAGCGTTAGCCCGGTGTTGGTCGCAGTCGTCGTAACTGCCTGCTCAAGCTCATCTCGCAGGTCAGGTGAAATACGATCCACCCGACCTAGATGTTTGATCCGCACTCCGTTTTCGTTAAGCTGCTGCGCCTCGTGAGCAATCACAGCGATCGCTAGTGCGAGAATGCCGTTCACTTCCGATTCAGGACGATCCCAGTTTTCGGTCGAGAAGGCGTAAAGAGTCAGATATTCAACGCCTCGTTTGGCGAAATCGGCAACTACACGACGAAGGTTCTCAAACCCAGCGTTGTGACCGTCAGATACATCGAGACCCTGCGCTTCAGCCCAGCGTCCATTACCGTCCATGATGATGGCAACGTGATGTGGGGCGGTAACGTCGGAGTTAGTGCTGTTTTTAGAAGCTTCGGGATTGGCGGTCATTTGCTATCAGTCTCGATCTACGTGCCAATCGACCCTAGGTCGGTCGCACGGCAATTCTCGCAGAATTTCGAATTAGAGGCAGGATTAAACCTGCATGACCTCTTCAGCCTTGGCAGCTGACTCGGCTTCGATAGTTGCTACAGAATCATCAGTGAGCTTCTGGAGATCCTTCTGCGCCCTTTGGCAATCGTCTTGGGAAGCATCTCCATCTTTTTCGATCGTTCGAATCATGTCCTGCGCGTCACGGCGTACGCTTCGTATCGAAACCTTACTCTCTTCGCCACGAGCCTTCACCGTTCGAACCAGATTGCGGCGTCGCTCTTCAGTCAGAGGAGGAAGGTTGAGACGAATAATCGCACCGTCGATGTTAGGAGAAATACTCAGATCGGAGTTTTGAATCGCCTTAGCTATGGGGTCGATAGCATTCTTGTCCCACGGCTGAATCACGAGCAAACGTGCATCGCCAACGTTGATCTGGGCGAGCTGGTTCAACGGCATTTCGCTCCCGAAATACTCAATCTTCAAGTTGTCGACTAAACCGGTAGCAGCGCGGCCAGTTCGCACACCTGCCATTTCCCTCTTTAGGGCATCAATGGTGTCCGACATACGCTGTTTCGCGTCGTCGAGAGTTTCATCCAGCATCGCATTCCCCTGAATCAATCTTTGCGGAAGGGCTAAGCGTCCCTCTCACTATCTCAAAAATACAATCGCCCAAAAGTGATTACTACTCGCAAGCCAATACGAAACGAACGATTACGAGTTAGCTTCTACTGTAATCAGCGTACCTACATGATCGCCAGACAAAATCGATGCCAGATTTCCGGTTTTGAAAATGTCGAAAACCACAATCGGAAGCGAGTTGTCCATGCACAGCGAAAGAGCCGTGCTGTCTAACGCCTGCAATCGCTTAGAAATAGCTTCATGGTGCGAAATTCTCTCGTACTTCTTCGCCGCAGGGTTCTTAAGAGGGTCTGAATCGTAAACACCATCGACACCGTTCTTCGCCATAATCAGCGCATCAGCGCCAATCTCCAACGCTCGCAAAGCCGCTGCAGTATCGGTAGTCATGTACGGGTTTCCGGTACCGCCGGCAAAAATCACTACACGCCCTTTTTCAAGGTGACGCATCGCACGACGACGGATGTACGGTTCGGCGACGGATGGCATGGAAATTGCGGACTGCGTTCGTACAGTAACCCCAACACGCTCAAGAGCGTCCTGCAAAGCCAGAGCGTTCATGATCGTTGCCAACATTCCAGCGAAGTCAGCAGTCGAACGATCCATACCAGTCTGCTCGTAATCAGCACCACGCCAAAAGTTACCACCACCTACGACGACACCAATTTCGGTGCCCATCTCCGCAATAGTTTTAATCTGGTGCGAAACGTACTGGAGGGTGTCGGAATCTAACCCGAACTCGCCGTCACCTTTGAACGACTCCCCTGACATTTTCAGAATCACCCTCGAATATGTCGGTTCAGTCATCGTTTCCACCTCTCCAGTTCCGTGCGATTCGTTCTCTTCGTCCCATTATCTGGGCTTACATAAATGCCCGACCAATTGGCCGGGCATTTATTCGTTCAATTATCCGCCTAGCTCGAAGCGTGAGAACCGTCTTATACGGATATTCTCACCGAGCTTACCGATGGCCTCTTTCACGAGTTCAGCAACCTTCATGCTCGAATCTCGGATGTACTCCTGTTCGAGAAGAAGTTGTTCATCTTTGACATCTTCGCCTTCAGGAACTGACTCACGATCAACGTGAATCGGGCTCATTGCAGCAATCTGCATCGCCAGGTTCCTGCCGAGCGCTTCAAAGTCTTCCGTTCGAGCCACGAAATCGGTCTCGCAATTTAGTTCGACAAGCGAACCAACACGACCGCCCGTGTGAATGTAAGAAACAACCAAACCTTCAGAGGTTTCTCGACCAGCCTTCTTAGCGGCTGATGCCAATCCCTTTTCGCTCAACAAGACTTCTGCTTTGGTGATGTCACCATCGGCTTCTTCAAGGGCTCGCTTTGAGTCCATGATGCCGGCTCCGGTCTTGTCTCGGAGCTCTTTTACTTGTGCAGCTGATACTGTCACGTCTTTACCCTCGTTCGGCAACCGTCCGAAATGCTCGGAATCGGTTACCTAAATAATTTCTATTTTCTTACGACTGAAACTGACTGATTCGACTACTTGGCGTCGCCAGAGTCATCAGCCTTTTTAGCAGCGGCTTTCTCAGGAGCAGCCTTTGCCTTAGCGGCAGGCTTCTTTTCGGTTTCAGCTTTAGCTTCTGGCTTAGTCTCAGGCTTTGCGGCAGTTGGTGTTGATTCTGCCTTGGCTTCTGGCTTAGTCTCAGGCTTTGCGGCAGTTGGTGTTGCTTCTGCCTTGGCAGCTGGTTTTGCAACTTCCGTCTTAGCTTCTGGCTTAGTCTCAGCATCAGCCTTAGGCTTGGCTTCTTCAACAGCAGCAGCTGGCTTCGCAGCTTCAGCAGCTTTAGCTTCAGCAGCCCTCTTAGCGTCGGCAACTTTCTTCTCTTCAGCAGCCTTGGCAGCCCGTTCAGCCGCCTTTGCCTGTGCAGCAGCTCGCTCCGCAGCTTCCTGAGCTTCAAGCTCAGCTTCGGCAGCCATTCGCTCTTCTCGAGCAAACTTAGCAGCAGCCTTACCGTTAGAAATCGCCTCAGCAATGTGCTGCGCTATCAATGTGATAGATCGAACCGAGTCATCGTTACCCGGAATGGCGAAGTCGACTTCTGTGGGGTCACAGTTCGTGTCGACAATAGCCACAATCGGGATTTTGAGTCGTCGTGCTTCGGCTACAGCGAGTTTCTCTTTTTCAATATCAACAATGAACAGAACCTGCGGTAGCTTCACCATTTCCTTGATTCCGCCGAAGAACTTGTTCAGTCGTTCTACTTCGTGCGAAAGCATGAGTGACTCACGCTTGGTCTGCGACACGACAGTGCCTTTAGCAAATGCGTCTTCCAAGAAAACCAGTCGCTCTATTCGAGGCTGAATGGTCTGGAAGTTGGTCATCATTCCGCCCAACCAGCGCTGGTTGATGTACATCGCACCGGCTTTGTCAGCCTGTTCTTTAATAGCGCCTTGAGCCTGGGCCTTAGTCCCGACCATCAAACACTCGCCGCCCTGTCCAATAATCTTCTCTACGAAATCCTTAGCCGCTTTCAGAGAGGTGACTGTCTTGGATAGGTCGATGATGTGTGCACGCGATCGCTTAGCAAAAATGTACTTAGCCATCTTTGGGTTCCATCGCTTAGAAGGGTGACCGAAGTGCACACCAGCGACAAAAAGCGAACGCAGGTCGAGAGGCGCCAGAGTCTCCTCTTGCTCAGTTTCTACTGCAGCAACTTGCGGGGTCTCTGAAGTCGTCAATTACTTGCCTCTACTTCCGGTTCAACAACTTTAGAACCGGCTTGGTATAAAAATTATCGGGACACACAAATAGACGCAGGACTTGCCTGCGCCGAGTTATCGTGCAACGAATCGAAGTTGATTCTATCACAGCTCTAGTTCAAATCCAGACCCTAATTCTGGGTCAATTCATAACTAATCACTACTCGCTGTCGAGAGACGATAACCAGCCGCGCTGAGCAGCCAATGCAGCGGCATGAGCACGATTGTGGGTTTGAGTTTTGATAAAGATCTTAACGACGTAGTTTTTTACCGTCTGCTCCGCAAGTCCGACGATATTGCCGATGTTTTTGCTGGGTTCTCCCCGTGCGATCAATTCAAGAATTCTTATCTCATCGGGACTAAGCGGATTTTGCTCCGCATGGACCTTAATTGAATCGTCTCGAACCGCTGACAAATCACTCAGCAAAGCTGCTGAGCCCGATCCTCTCGCAGCAATTCTTTTCAGCAGTGGGCTTCCATCGGTTTCCACAAGACTACAAATCGTGTCTTCGAGCTCGCTTGAATCCGCACCTTCGCGAACAAACGCCCACGCACCCGCACGGGCAGCCTCGATCAATGACTCATCTGAATCGTCGAGACCGATGTACAGCAATTTCGGCGGCATCTGCTCATCAAGATTTTGCAGCTGATCTACATGGGGACGCTCGTCGATCAGTCGCACATCCGATTCTGCCGCATACCCTATGCTGCCTTTAACCACCGAAAATCTCGCATTTTTACCAAGCAGGCTCAACATGGCGTATTCAAGGTCGTTGTCCGATATGGCGAGATGCACCGTAATCCGCGGCACTTCTTGAGAAACAGTGTCTTGAGTCAGTGGGATTAGCAGCGGCTGCGTGTTATCAAGTTTCAAGGCTAATTAAAGCGACCTAAAATCGTGCGAAAGAAATACCGGATAGAGGAAATTGAATTCCCGAGGCTCAAAACATCTCAGGCAATCCGAGCAATCATAGTTGGCGTATTAACCTGCAACCAGCAACCACAGTTTCGATACCCCATTTTTAGGTGATTGGCTTTATCGTGGATCTATCTGACGCTTCGTGCATCAGAATCAATAACTCTTCGACAGTGCCGCCATCAGTGTTTCCCACACCACGGGGAAACAAAACTGCCCAAGTATCGAAACGCTTCAGGAAGGCTCTCCTCAGTAAATGTCATCAGTAGGCACGGAATTTTCACAAGACCAAATCGGATTCAAACCGAAGAACCTTCCCATTCCTGCAACCATAGCCGCGCTTGTAGCCGGCCTAGCGCTGGTTGCCGGTCTGATCGTTGGTCCCGGGGCTAACGGTTTCATCGGTGGTGCGCTGAACTATTCTTCTGATAGTGCGGGCCTAGTCGGCAACATCGGATCATTCCTGCCGCTCGGATTCGCCTTTGCTGCTGGGATGGTAGCAACCGTGAACCCTTGTGGATTCGTGATGCTTCCTGCATTCCTGACAATGTACCTAACTGATCAGCAAGGCGATGTTGACTCAGGTGCTTCTCCCCGCGGAATGTCCCGCTCACTGCTCAAAGCTCTCTACGTAAGTGCCGCTCTTGGAGCAGGATTTGTGCTGCTGTTCGGCGGAGTCGGACTGGCAATATCTTCTGGCGCACGATCGTTCATCGTGATCTTCCCGTGGGTAGGATTTTTCCTAGGCTTCGTCTTAGCTGGGCTTGGTGCATACCTTTTCGCAGGCGGCAAGCTCTACAACAATCGAGCCCAGTCGGCGGCATCAAAAATCGGCACTGCCTCTGACACCAGCGTGAAGGGCTACTTCCTGTTCGGTATTTCATATGCGGTTGCATCGCTCAGCTGCACGCTCCCAATCTTTTTAGGACTGATAAGCAGCTCACTGGCGACCGGCGGAGTCGTAGAAGCCACGGGACAATTTCTAGCTTACGCACTCGGTATGACGTTCGTTATCACGGTTCTGACGGTGGGCATCGCAGTGTTCAAAGGCGCAATGGTGAAACAGATTCGCCGAATCATGCCGTACGTCCACTCAATCTCGGCCGGTGTGCTAATCCTCGTCGGCGGGTACCTAATCTTCTACTGGCTAACCGAAGGCGAAGTATCCCGAAACTTCGGCATCGGGTAGCGAGGCTACGTTTTCCAGGTGGCAGTGCCACGTTTTTTAGCGGTTCGTTGAACGTAGGCTGAAACGCATCGACGACACGCTGGAAGAATCTACCAATTTGCTACTACTTCAAATGTCATCCTGAGCCAGTCGAAGGACGACAGGTGCTATCACCAATGCACGCTGTCATCCTGAATTCATTTCACGGATCTATCGTTCGCCCCCAACCAATGAACCCGGCTCGACACAACCCAACCGTAGTACGATGCATTCTCGCCGCCCACCAATTGAGGAAACCAACGTGCAATACCGCGACTACGGAACCACCGGCCAAAATCTTTCGATCATCGCCTTCGCTGGCATCGTCGTAAAAGAAGAAACCACAGTAGACTCTGCACGATACGTTTCTTGGGCGATCGATCAGGGCATCAACTACTTCGATGTCGCCCCCGGATACGGCAACGCCCAGAACATGCTTGGCCCCGCACTCGAGCAATACCGCAACGACGTATTTCTAGCATGCAAGACCAAGTTTCGAACAGGTCCCGAAGCCCGTGCCGATCTCGAAAATTCGCTAAAACTTCTTCGTACCGATCACTTTGATCTCTACCAAATGCATGCGATGACGACCGAAGAAGACCTCGAAGTGGCAACCGGACCAGGTGGTGCGCTCGAAGTCATTGCGAAAGCTCGCGACGAAGGACTCGTCAACAACGTCGGCTTCTCGGTGCATTCTGCCGAATTGGCGGTCGAGCTTATGGGTCGATTTGAGTTCGACTCCGTGCTATTTCCGGTCAATTTCACAACGTGGTTTGAGGCAGGATTCGGCCCTCAGATCATGGACGAAGCCGAAAAACGTGGTGTCGCCCGATTGGCTTTAAAAGGTGCCGCCCATCACAATCTCAAAGATGGCGATAACCGACCTCGCGAAAAGTGCTGGTACGCCCCGATCGAAGATCGCGATCTCATGAAACTCGCACTACGCTGGACTCTGTCGCAGCCGATTTCTGCGGCAATACCACCCGGCGACCCCGAGCTGTGGCAAATGTCAGTCGAAGTCGCCCAAGACTTCACTCCAATTACGCAAGATGAAGAAGCAATACTCCGCAACGAAGCAAAAGGCCGCATGCCTTTGTTTGAGCTAGCGCACGCTTAGTTCACCAGTAGGAATTAAGTGTCATCCTGAGGTTCTCGAAGGACGACATCCACAGCCAGCAACGCACACTGTCATCCTGAATTCATTTTTAGTATCTATCGTTCGTCGGCTAAAGACGGACAACGCACTCCCCGCACCAGATCCCTCAGCTGCACTCGGGAAATCGATTGGCGGCTGTCGTTTACTGAAGCCATACGCTTCCGACAGCAAACACACAAAAAGCCCGCTCGCCAATAAACAGGCGAACGGGCTTTTCTTTTCAGCATCGAATTTTCGAACTGCCAGAGAACGTGGCTAAGCCATCTACCCGGCGATGACTGGGTTGTGGAGCACGCCGATGTGCTCGAGCTCAACAGTCACATCGCCGCCAACGTTAATTGGTGGAGTTGTTCCCGAAGTACCAGTCCAAATCATGTCGCCTGGGTACAGAGTCACGTAAGTGCTGAGGTACGAAATCGCCTGAGCAGTAGTAAAAATCATCTCTGACGAATGACACTTCTGCCCCTCAACACCGTTTACCAATCCACGAATTGCAACGTTCTGCGGGTCGATATCGGTAACGATGAACGGACCTGTAGGACCGAACGTGTCGGCCGACTTGGCGCGCCACCACTGAATATCAGCATTCGCACCCGACTGCCACTCACGAGCGCTCACATCGTTACCGGCCGTGTAGCCGAAAACGTAATCGAGGGCGTCAGCTTCAGAAACCTTGCTAGCTTCCTTACCGATGATCGCAATCAGTTCCGACTCACAAACAACCAAACCTGCATCAGCAGGAAGCTTGATTGGATCGCCAGGACCAATGATCGCATTAGTGTTCTTGTAGAACGGCTGTGGTCGTGTAGGTCGGTCGGCACCAAGAAGGTGTGAACCGTAGTTCAACGCAAGGCAAAGCATTTTGCTTGGGTTGGGGTTTGGAGCGAGGATCTTAACTTCGTTCAGGTCGTGCGTTGCACCTGTCTCAGAGTAGTCCTGCCCAATTGGCGAATTAGAAATCTCTTTTACTGTGTCGCCATCGACAACACCGTAGGCAGCATCGCCGCCATTTGAAAATCGTACAAACTTCATATTTTTGTTCTTTCCGGTGGCCGATTTCGATGTACGAAACCGACTCCATAGCCGCCAGCGTGCAATTATTCCGTCGTCAAATGCCGACAGACTCAATGTGTCACCGGTGGCGAGATCTGATCGTGAGCCGAAACATGTTACTCCCGTATCCGCGGTATGCTCATGTCCATTCTAAAAATCGAGCCGTCAGAATATTAAAATAAGGCGACCGGAATAATACAACCGAGGCTTCATAACTCGTAGGAGAACAATATTGTTCGATCTCATCATCAGGAACGGAACGGTAGTCGACGGTACCGGCTCAGCGCGGTTCAAGGCCGAAGTCGCAATCAAAGGAGACACCGTCGTATCGGTTGGTGAAATCCAAGGCGAAGCACTACGAGAAATCGATGCTACGGGAAAGGTCGTCACACCCGGTTTCATCGATCTACACACCCACTCTGACAACTCGTTCCTTATCGATCCACACGCCGATTCGAAACTCACCCAAGGTGTTACGTTCGAGCTGATGGGCAACTGTGGCATGAGCTACTGTGCGCCGCTAAACGAAAACACAATTCCCGGTTTCAAAGATCGAACCGACAACTACGATCCCGAGTTCAAGCCAAGATGGTCGACCATGGACGGCTACTTGAGCGCACTTGAGGAATCAGGTTCGACGATAAATATCGCCGCACAAATCGGACACGGCACGGTTCGTGGAGCGGTTATGGGCATGGAAGCCCGCATGCCAACTCCCCAGGAGCTTGAGCGAATGACCACTTTATTCGCAGAATCGCTCGACGCCGGAGCACTCGGTATGTCGACCGGACTTTGGTACGGACCCGGCTCGTACTCTCTCGCAGATGAAATAATTGCTGTCACCCAACCGGCTGCCGATCGCGGCAAGCTCTACTCATCTCACATTCGATCCGAAGCCGACGACCTAAGCGGACTCTTTCCGGCTCATGCAGAAGCCATCGAGGTCGGTCGACGCACAGGGGCTCGAATTCAAATTTCGCACGTCAAAGCCGTCGGACCAAAATTCTGGGGGCGCGGTTACGAGTTGATCGAAGGTATGGAACGCGCACGATCTGAAGGCATCGATGTTGCTGGCGACCAGTATCCGTACGAGTGGTCATCTACCGGTTTCTCGGGCGCAATGTTCGCTCGTTGGGCACTGGAAGGCGGACGCCAAAAGACGCTCGACCGACTCTCCGATGCCGATACACGAGCACAGGTGCGAGCCGACGTCACCTACTATATCAACCGCAACCACTCGGCAGAGGGCTGCGTAATCGCTAGCTTCCCGCCGGATCAATCTTTAGAAGGGCGCAGCCTGCAAGATATCGCCGATGAATGGGGCTGTGAGCCAGAAGAAGCTGCCTTACGCCTGTACGAACAATCGGAAGGATCGTACGTACTACATTCGATGGAACTCCAAGACATCGATTCGATCGCAAAGTGGCCGCTGATGTCGATCGCTTCCGACGGCTCATCCTTGCGAGACGAGGGTCCACTTTCGTCTGGCAAACCACACCCTCGAAGCTACGCGACGAATTCGATAATCATTGAACAGTTTGTTGAACAGCGCGGACTATTCACTCTTGAAGAAGCGATATTCAAAATGACCGCCCTACCCGCTTCACGCTTGAACCTATCGAGACGAGGACAACTAGCTCCCGGCCAAATCGCCGATGTATTGATCTTCGACCCAACGAACGTAAAACAGCACAACGATTTTGTGAACCCGCACGTCTACTCATCCGGAATGGACTACGTCTTCGTAAACGGCAAGCCAGCCCTAGAAAACGGCAAGCCAAACGGCGAATTACCGGGCAGAGTAATGCGCAAACTAAGCGACTAGTATCGTCGCTCGGCAACGGTTTTGAATTTCATCCTGCGCTTAATTCTCCACGATGCCCAGGATGAACCCCGTCGAAGGACGACAGGCAAGCGCTCAAATTTACGACAGGCTCACATCAAATCCCCCCTCCTTCGGGAGGGAGTTAGAGTGAGGGTAGAATGCAGCGAGCTACCAAGTCGTTCGACGACGCCCGCGACTAACGCCATATTGCAACGAACGAACAAAAAACACCACAGCCCCCCCCCAACCAGTCCCCCTTCTTTCGGGAAGGGTAGATTGCAGCTAACGACCAAGCCATCATATGACGCCCGGAGTAATAACGATGATCTACGAATTCAGAACCTACGACATCTTCCCCGGCAACATGCCGAAGTACCAAGCGACCCTCACCGATTCGCTAAATGGCGGACGACTCGATCATTCAGATCTATTCGCCTACTTCTACACAGAATTCGGACCTCTTAACCAAGCGCTCCACATCTGGCCATACGAAAGCCTCGACGAACGTCAGGCGATACGTGAAAAGACCGCTGGCATAACCGGCTGGCCACCCGCGACTGGCGACCTACTCGCAGGACAAGCCGCCGACATCTACTTCCCCGCACCGTTCAACGACGAATCGATAACCGGAGCCCAGGGCCCGTTCTACGAACTTCGCACGTACACATATGCAACCGGCGAAACCCCAGCAGTAATCGACACCTGGGGCAAGGCAATCGACGAACGCAAAAAGCTCTCACCGTTCATCGGAGCTTGGTACACCGAACTCGGCGGACTCAACAAATGGGCGCACCTCTGGGGCTACTCTTCACTCGAAGAACGCTCACGAGTCCGAAAAGAAGCTGTCGAAACAGGCGTCTGGCCACCAAAAGGTGCACCAAAGCCACGTACCCAAGACAGCAAGCTCTACATGCCCTTTCCCTTCAGCCCACTGAAGTAGCTTGTGAAAAATATGGGACACCGGTCCGAAATCCTAGTTCTCGTTTTGAAAACTGAGATACATCCCCAAACCGGTCAAACCGAGCGCGGCTATCAAATATAGCCACCCATAGTTGTCATTTACTGAATCAACCGAAAATGAAGCCCATGATGCAGCCACAAGGGCAACACCTACGCTGATTTTTATTGGAAAACTCGCCAGAATAGTTATTCTTTCGAGGATTGAGTCGTAGTTGAATTTGATTCTCGAAAGAGTCGCCTCGATCGGTGTTAAACCACTGGTCGGGGCGCATTTGTATTCGTCGGGAACTTAGATAACTCGAACGTACCAGTTACCACCCGGTGGATTAGTCCTGAATGTGTATGTAATTGACCGAAAGAAATCCTCATCCCTCCACAAGTTATCGGCAGCCCAGTTCAACTACTAAATTTCATTACTTGGTGAGTGGTTAAATACCAACCGCCCGCAACCTAATTGGCTAGTTCTTATTCCAAAGCACCGATTCAAACCGGCACACAGCATTCGATCCGATAAATGAAGCCACCAAGCCAGCCCGATTACTACCATGAGATACTCAAACTCACGCTTGAACTGAGTTCGAAACGGCCGAGCGACGCATTCACCCTGGCGATAACGGGATCCGACTGCGCAGGAAAAAGTGCCGCCACTAAATGGCTGAAACAACAGCTAATCAAGCTAGGTCACAGCGTCGCAACAATCGAAGTCGACTCGTACCTACGCCCCCGCAGACTCCGAACCGGTCGGCCCACCGAAGCAGAAGACTATTACCTGCGAGGATTCGATTTCGATCAGCTGCTGCAAGACCTCAAAAAGCTAAAGCAAAGTCTCACGAGCAAACAATCCTCGACAATCCATCAAATAATCATTGTCGAAGGCGTCTTCCTATTGAAAGCCGAACTTAGACCAAACTGGGATGCATCGTTCTGGCTCGATATCTCGAACAAAAGAATTCTTAAACGTGGCACCGCCAGAGACGCTGACTACTTCGGTTCAAGAGAAAAAGCGCGGACGGTCTACGAAACGCGAATCATTCCCGCGCAGCACATCCACCACACTCGTGACCTACCTCTAAAAACTGCCACCAGCATCTACAAATCAAGCTGAGTGTGCGCCAGCCCGCAACCACACCTAAAGCGGGCGCCGAGCCAAGCTAAAGCTCTCGCCTATCGGACCACCCGTGCCCTGCCTCGTCAGCCACATCGCCAGCGGCACAACTAGGTCAGGAGTCTTCACACGCTCGCTCGGAGCAAACGGAGGCGGCCCGCCAACCTCCATGATGTCCTTCTTAGCATTAGTTGCCACCGGACCCGGCACCAGCTCATTCACATCAATCCCGCGCTCCCAAAATTCTCAGCCATGCACTGAGTCCGCATCCAAGCGCCAGCCTTACCAACCCGATACGACGAATTCGCCCCGCCCGAGCTGTGCCCCATTCCCGAGCCAACATTGATGATCTTCGATCCCTCGCCCATCAATGGAAGAAGACCAACAGTCATCAGATAAACACTGTCGATGTTCAAGCGAACCGCACCAAGCCAGTCGTCTCGACTCGACTCGATTCGATCATCGCCGATCGATCAGTCGCCCCACCAGCGTTATTAACCAAAATATCCACTTGGCCAAATTCGAACTTGATCACCGCAATTGCAGCATCAACATTCCCCGGATCCGTCAGATCAGCCGTTACTGGCGAGCCTTTGCGACCCATCCCGCGAATCTGTGCAGCAACATCACCGATCTCAGATGAAGTCCGAGCGACTACCGCAACATCAGCCCCCGCCTCAGCCAAACTCAGTGCAATAGCTCTATCAATACCACGCCCACCGCCAGTGACCACCGCCACCTTGCCATTCAAATCTTTAACACTAGCCATCTGCCAAGGATCTCCTGAAAACTACGATAAATTCAATCGGTGAATGATAGCCAGTGAATCTCGTCACTCGCTTGGGTACACGGCCCGGAATTGGTTCAGGATTCTTCCCAAATAACGACCGGACAATTGACCAATATGTGATCCATTTCGAGTTCAATCTCTGAAGTAGCCTTTGAAGATGCCCAATCACCCACTGTGTCAAAACCTGCCTCATCCACAAAGTCATGTCGCCATAACGACCTGTAAAGCTCGTCACCCGGAATCGAATCAAAAACATTGTGTGTTTTGCCTGTCGCAGGGTCGATTTTCATTCCCTTCGACGGCTCGTTGTCCCCGAAAATCACTCGTACAACGGCGTACGGAACATCGAGCGTCCCCGGGTTTAGCGTACTAGTACGAATTGTTTCGAATGAAAAGTACCGGACATGGTTATCGCTATACCAACCTGTAGCTGTTCGCTCCGCAAGCTCAGCTGTTGAACCAGCCGGAACGATAGGGCAATTGATAATCGTCGCTGTTCGCTTTAGCTCGAATCCGGCGTCCTCAATCCCCTGATAACTACGAATCGAATCTGGATCGTAGTTATCAGGCACCAACACCTGCACAACCTGCCAGTAGTCGTTGTAGCCCTCATCACCTGGTATCACATCGAAAATCGCAGCCTGCCCATCCGCACGAGTCGATGGATCAGACGCAAACACAAACGAATACACCGGAGCTGATAGCAACGAATTGACGTCGAACGCGTAATAACTAACGTCATTACCATCAGGTGCCAGCACGTGATTAAGAAAATCAGCGTCTTAGTCAATCGGCTCGTTCGGTTCAGGCAAATCACTGTTTTGTGATCTGCGCATCACCGTCCCGGCGACCTCTGAGAACCGGTCCACCGAGACGAACTCGATGCCAGTTTCAGGATTTACATGTGGCGCAACAGCATCGACCTGATCAGTCGAAGTGCAGCCCACAGCGAACACCATTGCAAGTGCAAATATTATCGTTCTCAAATCATCATTCATCACTCTGAACACACCCTGCATCACTCACCGCTTCCCGACGTCGTTTTTCGTGCAATCATTTTCGAGCACGGAACAACCTGATTTCAGAGTCTCCCAGAGCGATTCGTGGAACGCCTTAAACGTTAGGCTTCGGCCACTCGCCCGACCACTTGTCGCGGTACTCGTAGTTCAGCCCAGCACTACCGGCAAGATTGTTCCACATCGTCGTTCGACGGTAGTTTCGTTTGCTCACCAACGAACGCTGCATCAGCGCCGCCTCATCTCGCTCAAGCCGCTCAAGAATCCGAACGTCATTAGCTGGTTCATGGTTCCAACTCGGCTCAGTCGACTCGCTGGTGCGCTCGAATAAATACTTCACCATGTAACGAATCTGATCGCTCGTATTCGCAGTACCCGCATGCCAAATATCGTAGTGAAGAATCAACACCGATCCTGCCGGAACAACAGCCACAATCTGATCTCTGAAATTCCCATGCGACGCATTTCGATCACCAGCCGCCGTAAACAAATGTGAACCCGGAATCAATGCTGTCGGCCCCATATTCGAAGCAACGTCTTGCGGGTAGTACATCACCAACACACTCTGAACATGATCCGATACACGTCCATGCCCATCGTCCAGCGTCGGAATATTTAGACTGTCCTGATGCCACGCCTGACTTCTCGTACCCGGGTAATTCCTATGACAATGCCGATGAGCAGCCCTCGTGTAGTCTCCGCCCAGCAGACTCGACAATGCTCCCTGAACCGCGGGATGTTCATAAACCTCGTCGATCGCCGGGACCGCCTTGTTGATTTCGTCGCCAGGATTCGTCGGCAACGCTTCAAGCTCACTGTAAATCTGCGAGTGAAACTCAGCAGGAAACTGTGGCTCAACAATGTGGTACCCATTGATTACAAAGTCAGCGACCTGGTCGTCGCTCAGCAAATTCTTCGTCGAAACCCCTGAAGCACCGGAAGTAGTAATAGCGCTAGTCATCATGTTGCTCCATTTTTTCCAGCACGAACTGGTAACCAAAAACCTCGACTTCGGAACCCTCTAACGACCCGCGCTGATCAGGGAAATGAACCACCCGCCAGCCATCGCAAATTGCGTCGTGGACCGATTCATAATCCAAACCCGTTTTGGTCGGATCAATCTCGACAATCGAATCTAGAACCGGCTCGTGCAACGCCTGCGAAATCGCAGGCGAACGAGGATCAGTCGATTGCGCACTCAAATAAAGAAGTCGCTGTTTTAGTGCCATAAGAATCGCTTCGCCAGTTCTCGTAAAGTCGCTTTACTAAATCCCTAGGTAAGGGAAAAGACAGCTTACCCAATTACCAACCCCGTCAAACACCCTCTTCATGTCTTCTTAAATCATTCTTGTCCTGAGCAGCGCCGAATGGGTTCAAGATCAAACGCCCAGCCCCACTGAACAATCAAATCAGCCATCAACTCCCACCCAAAACCGTATCTCCGGTGATAAATTCCCTCAACCAATCCCAACTTCAACAAGCGGAATTCAACAAACAATGCTCACAGCAGGCGCCGGCCGAACTGACATAACCCCTCCAGTAGGAATCGCCCACGCAGGCTGGGGTGCAGCAACCCACCAACGTGCCGAAGGCGTCGACATGCCGTTCTACGCAACGGCGCTATACGTAACCGACGGCGACCTCGAAATCGCAATCGTCGATCTCGACATCGGTGTGCTCATGAACGACGACGATGCAGCCATTCGGGCTGAAGTCGCCAAGATATCCGGCATCAAAAAAGAAAACCTCCGAATTTCGGCAACCCACACCCACTCCGGACCTGTGAACCGACAATCTTGGTTAAACGAAGGTATGGAGCTAGTCGGACCCTACTGGGATTCTCTTCCCGAACGAGTAGCCACCGCCGTAAACACGGCGCGCCACAACGCCAAACCCGCTCATGTTGGAGTCGGCAAAGGCACAAGCACGATCAATGTAAACCGCCGACCTGCTCTTGCCGACGGCACGTTATTTACAGGTCGAAAGTGGGACGGCGTGGTAGATCAAGAAATCGGCATCGTTGCAATCAACGACACCGAAGGCGAGCCAATCGCCACCCTCCTAAACTTCGCCTGCCACCCGACGATTCTCGGCCCTGCAAACAAACTTCTCTCGCCCGACTACCCAGGATACGCCCGAAAAGTTGTCGAACAGTACGGCGGCGGGCTGTGTCTGTTCTTGCAAGGAGCAGCCGGTAACTGTGGTCCAACCCACGGCTTCATCGGTGAAGTAGCGGTTGCTCAGTGGCTTGGCGAACGACTCGGTCTCGAGTCCGCACGAATCCGACTTGAAATCGACCCCATCCCTCGAAAAGAACGACTCGTCGAAGTCGTCCAATCTGGCGCCGATCTCGGCATGTACGAAGACGACCCTGCCGGTGAGCCCGACGACACACTCAGAATCATCAACACAACTGCCACACTGCCCGTTGGCGACTTCCCAACTATCGAAGAAGCTCAGGCCGATTTCGACAAAGCAGTGGAAACGCTCAATGAAGCCAGAAAGAACAAGCCAGAAGACGAAGTCAAACTCGCCGTATCCAACGCAAAGCGAGCAGGATTCGTGCTCGGAAACGCCACTCGCACTGCCGACGGCCCCATGGCCATGCCCGTGCAAGCAATGCGAATCGGTCCCGCCGCTTTAGTCGCAATTCCAGTCGAAGCGTTCTGTGAAATCGGAATCGCCGTTAAGGGCGCATCGCCTGCCGAACAGACCCTGTTCAGCGGATACACGAACGGCTACATGGGCTACATGCCGATGGCCGACAACTTCGAAGAAGGCGGCTACGAAGTAGTCACCACACCAATGGCAGCCGGAGCCGCCGAGGAAACAATCGACGTCTGCACCGACGCCGTACAAGCCCTCTGGCGTTAGGGGTTATTCGCGCTCGTTACTCTGTAACTCGGCTCAGCGTCGCAATCTCCCCCTCTAACTCCCCCACTCTGGGGGAGGATCGTTAACCGCAACCAACGCCACCACTATCCCCTTCCAGACGGAAGGGCTAGGGTAGGGGAATTGCGACGCGTGACTGAGTCGTCAGACGACGATGGAACCTAACGAAAAAACGCCAGCCGCTCTGGATCCAGGTCAACTAATCAAAAGTGTCAGACACCACAACACGCCGAACTCGTATTCTCCACGTCGCCGAACTTGCCGATTGGGATCAAGCTCAACTATCAGGCAACTACAAACCATTAAACTTCGACACTGATGGCTTCACCCACTGCTGCTTCGCAGAACAACTAACCAAGATTCTCGAAACCTATTACGCCGACCGCTCTGACTACGTAATCTTAGAACTAACGTCGAACAACGACCTATCAGAACTGAAAATCGAAACCAGCAGCGACGGCGACGAATATCCGCACGTGTACGGATCGATCCCTCTCACCCACTTAGCTCCCTTCAAGCGATAACAGCCCGCCCTCTCTGTTGACCACCTCAATCCCACAAAAAAAACTACTCCGTAACGGACAATTCCTCCGACTCTGGTCGGTCGGATGGATGACGGGCACCATGATGTGGCTCGAAATGCTCGTCATCGCCCTGCTCGCGCTCGAACTAACGGATTCACCGTTTCTCGTTTCAGTCACGTTCTTCCTACGATTCCTCCCGATGCTCTTTGGCTTCGGTATCGGAATAGTCGCCGAGCGACTCAATCGTAAATACCTGATGATCGGCGGACTCGCTGTTCAGGTAACCGTGTCAGCCGCTCTTGCCGCACTCATAATCGCTGACGCTATAGAATACTGGCATCTAGCACTCGGCAGCTTCTTCATAGGAGCAGTGATGGCGAGTGAATTTCCAGTTCGGCGAACCATGATCGGCGAAGTCGTTAGCCGAATGAACGTCGGACGCGCCGTCTCACTCGAACAAACAACCAACTCGCTCTTCCGCATCATCGGCCCATTCGTAGGCGGAGTATTCCTCGCCACCATCGGCGGCCAAGGCGGATTCCTGCTCGGAGTCGTCCTCTACTCGATCGGCATCATCATCGCCCTATCGATGAAGTACCAACGACCAACCTCCACAGAAGCGCCAACCGGACCCAAAACCCAAATCATCGAAGGCATCCGGTACATCCGAAAAAGCCAAGTGATGATCGGCACGCTCGGCGTAACCCTCGTGCTAAACGTCTTCGGCTTCTCGTACATGAGCCAACAACCCGTCGTCGCCAAGCAAGTACTTCAGGTAAGCGACGTCCTCATCGGACTTCTTCAATCGGTTGAAGGAGCAGGCGCATTATTGGGAGCCGCCCTAATAGTCATCTTCGCCAAGCCGCACCACTACACCCGAATCTACATGTGGGGATCGCTGCTCTACCTCATCGCCATCGTCCTGTTCTCGCAATCCGAAATCTACTGGGTCACCCTCATCATTCTCTTCATTGGCGGAATTGGAATGTCGGGATTCGCCACGATGCAAAGTGCCATCATGATCTACGCCGCCTCACCTCAAATGCGCGGGCGCGTCCTCGGATCAGTCGCCGTATTCATCGGACTCGGACCCCTCGGACAGCTGGGCATCGGCGCTCTCGCCAGCATCCTAAATCCCGCAACTGCAGTCCTAATTACCGCCAGTATCGGCATCATCTGCATGTTCATCGCCTTCGTCATTTACCCAGCAATGAGCAAGCCCGATTCCCTGGAGCGTGATACAGCCAACGGCTGACCACATCGGGTTTGTCGACGGCTTTGTAAAAATCGCTGCATCTATACTGCCGGTTACGCGTTATCGTTATACTGATATCGTTTCAACTCAACTCTTACTGTCCTCAAGAAAAAGTTGTACGCGACATTGCAACTCGGAATCTTCGGAAAATATCTCAGCCTCTGGGTAGCACTCTGCATCGTCGTAGGCGTAGCCCTCGGCGAACTTTGGCCTAGCTTCCCCGACACACTCAGCCGATTCACCGTCAGCCAAGTGTCGATTCCAGTCGCAATCCTCGTCTGGTTCATGATCTATCCGATGATGGCGAGAATCGATTTCTCCAGCATCGCCGACGTCCGTAAACGCCCTCGCGGCCTCGCCCTCACACTCGTTATAAACTGGCTCGTAAAACCGTTCACCATGTTCACCGTGGCATGGTTCTTCCTGAAAATCGTCTTCGCCCCTTGGATCGATGGCGACCTCGGCAACGAATACCTCGCAGGCGCCATCCTTCTCGGAGCCGCCCCATGCACAGCCATGGTCTTCGTCTGGAGCTACCTCACCAAAGGAAACGCCGCCTACACGCTAGTTCAAGTAACGGTGAACGACCTCATCATGTTGTTCGCCTACGCACCAATCGTGATTTTCCTACTCGGCATCGGAGATATCACCGTTCCGTACGACACCGTCCTACTATCGGTCGCCCTCTACGTCGTAATACCACTCGCCGCCGGACACCTCTCCCGAAAATGGCTCATCAATGCCAAAGGCACCGACTGGTTCGAAGGGTCGTTTCTGCCTAGGCTCGGCTCAATCACTATCGTCGGATTACTCCTAACGCTCGTGTTGTTGTTCTCATTTCAAGGCGAAAAAATCCTCGATAACCCAACTCACATCGGCCTAATCGCCATACCGCTAATAATTCAAACGTTCATCGTTTTCGGAATCGCCTACGCAGTGGCAAAAATGTGGAAACTAAGCCACGACATCGCAGCCCCCGCTGCGCTAATCGGAGCCTCTAACTTCTTCGAGCTAGCCGTAGCTGCAGCCGTATCGCTATTCGGACTAAATTCCGGAGCCGCCCTAGCAACCGTAGTCGGAGTTCTTGTCGAAGTTCCGGTAATGCTGCTCCTAGTCGGATTCGTCAACGCCACATCCAGCTCGTTCGCCCACTCCCACGACGGCACCTGCTGCCCCGCCGGATCGGCTCTAGCGAAGAGACTCGAAGCTAACGACTGACACATGTCACTGCGAGGAGTCGGACAACGCCTGGAGCTAAAACGCCACGCTGCCACCCCGATGAAAATCGTGGTCAAACGACCAACCACAGAACGGCATCACCCTGAGCCCCGTCGAAGGGCCACGAATTGCCGAATCGCCCGAACACCCCAACACCTGCAATATAGTGTCCACTCACACCATCCCACCACCGACACCAATCCTCCCCAAAATGCCCACCGAACAACAACTCGAAGTCCGCTCCCACCTACTCTCCACAGTCCGAGATTTCGTTAAACACGAGGCCATTCCACAGGCCGCCGAGCACGACGAAAACGACACTTACCCGGCGGAACTCATCGAACAGATGGCAGAAATGGGCCTGTTCGGAATGACCGTGCCTGAGGAGTACGGAGGACTCGGTGTCGATGTCACGACTTTCGCCATGGTGTTCGAAGAACTCGCAAAAGGATGGATGTCGCTAACCGGACCCATCGGCTCGCACTCGATGCTCACATGGGGCATCACCAAATACGGAACTGAAGACCAAAAGAAAAAATGGCTTCCCGATCTCGCCTCAGGCAAAAAGCGCGGTGGACTCGCCCTCACTGAACCCGGTGGCGGAACCGACGTCGCCGGAATGGAAACAAGGGCTGTTAAAGACGGCGAAGAATACGTAATCAACGGAACCAAGCAGTTCATCACCAACGGCCGTAAGGGCGACGTATTTCTGCTCCTCGCCAAAACCGATATGAACACCAACCCGCCCCATAAAGGCATCACAGGTTTCATAGCCGAAAAAGGCCCGGGATTCACTTCTGGTAAAGACTTCAACAAACTCGGATACCGCGGTGTCGACACAACAGAACTCATCTTCGATGATTACCGAATCGACGCCGAAAACGTTCTCGGAAACGAAGAAGGCAGAGGCTTTTATCAGGTGATGGACTCACTTGAAACAGGTCGAATCAACGTCGCTTCACGAGCCATCGGAGTCGCACAAGCCGCCTTTGAGGCAGCTATCAGATACGCCCAGCAACGCGAAACCTTTGGCCGACCAATCTCAACCCGTCAATCGATCCAAAACATGCTCGCCGACATGGCAACCAAAATCCACGCCGCCCGCCTCATGACCCGTGATGCAGCCGCCAAAAAGGATCAAGGGGAAAGAGTCGATCAAGAAGCCGGTATGGCAAAGCTCTACGCATCCGAAATCTGCGCAGAAGTCACCCTCGACGCCATGCGAATTCATGGCGGTGCGGGCTACGTCAAAGACTTCCCAATCGAACGCTACTATCGAGACGCCCCGCTCATGATAATCGGCGAAGGTACAAATGAAATCCAACGCCTAATAATCGCCAAAAACCTCCTTAAAATCTACGAAATCTAGCCCCACGCTCGTTAGATCACGCACATCCAACAAATCACTGCATACAGTGATGCCAACCCAAGCAAGTCGCCATAGTCTGAACTCCACCCGGAGGAACGACATGATTACCCACAATAAATTCGCCAAATCCACATCAGCACTTATAGCCGCATTCCTGCTCGCAGCCATATTCGCCGTCTGCGGAAGCTCGGAATCAGATGAAGCTATCCCCTACGCACGAGTCGATTCAACATCAAGAATTTTCGAAATATCTGATTTCGAAAATGCCGGCTTCAAAGTTGTAAAGAAATACGACATCGAAGGCCTAACCGGTGCGACAGCAGCGATGCACGGCTTCCAAAAGAACGTCGGAGCAGATCCGCTCAGCTGCGAACTACGCTTTTACAACTCCCACGACGAGGCCGTGAAGCTCGGACAGTCTCTGGCCGTGAAAGTTACGGGGGGGGGGGCGACCAACACGCACCGCGTATGGCAACAGGGTTCTGGAAAAGAACTGTGGAGCATCGAACCCGATGATCTGAAAGGTCGAATGCCCGAATTCCTCCCCGACGTCCATGAAATCCGAGAAGATTTCGCCGATTATCTAGGAGAGTGCCAAGCTGTAGATGCTGGACTCGGCGTACTCATCGCCAAGCTCGAAGAAATCGGCGAGCTCGACAACACAATAATCGCCGTCAGTGGCGACCACGGCATCCCCGGGTTCCCGCGCGCTAAATGCAGTCTCTATCAATTCGGCACCGAGGTATCGATGGCTGTTCGCTGGCCTAAAGCGATCACAGCAGGTCGTACGGTTGACGATTTCGTGAACCTCATGGACATTGCCCCGACCTTCCTCGACGCTGCCGGAGTCGACCTACCCGAAGGAATGACCGGTCATAGCCTTTTGCCACTTCTCAAATCGGAAGGCAGCGGTCAAATCGAACCACAGCGAGATTTCGTCGTTACAGGACGCGAACGACAAAACCTAGTCGACAACCCTCGACCCGACGAAGGCTTGCCCTATCCAACCAGTGCAATCCGCACTAAAGATTTCCTCTACATCCACAACTTCGAGCCAGATCGATGGCCCGCTGGCGACCCAATGGGACTCGACGACCCAACGGCCGAACCGCCTCCACCCGATGAACTCCTAAACAGCTACACAGGTGTCTATCCCGATCTCGACAAAAGCCCAACCAAGTCATGAATGGTCTATAACCGCGCCGACACCGAAGTAGCCCCGATGTTCGAACTAGGATTCGGTAAACGACCTCAAGAAGAGCTATACGATCTACGATCCGACCCTCACTACATGACCAACATCGCAGCAGAACCCGCGCATAAAAACACGCGCAAACACCTGCACGATCGGCTCATGAAAATCCTCGTCGAACAAAACGATCCCCGAGTCACCGAAAACCCGCCCCGATTCGAACACCCACCCTACGCGGGACCAGTCCCCGAGGAATGGAAACAAGAAAATGCCAAAGGGGTCGAATCCCTAGGCACAAGCAGATAGACCACTAACTGCCCCCTCGACTGGCCAATTGTCATCCTGAGCCAGTCGAACGACGACACGCCAGCACCAATCGTTTCATCCCCCAGTTATGCCCTGAAGCTTTCTCCGAACCTACCTATCGATAGCCGCCAACCCGTTTTTGATGCCTTCTGTGGCCCAAGTTGCCCACGGCTGCGTAAAGAACTTGTATCCCTTAGCGATAAGATCGTTCGCCTCAAGAGTGGGAGGAATGAAGTACATGCCAGGAACAACCCCGTGCCTCTTACAAGCAGTGGCGATAATGTCCAGACCCTTCGTGTACTCATCGCTCGTGTAATCGAGCGGAGTCTTCAGTTCAATCGAAAGGTCAGACGGACCAATCAAGAGAACATCGATTCCGGGCACACTGAGAATTTCATCAAGGTTGTCGATCGCCTGTTGCGTTTCGATCATCGGAATTATGAGTAGCTCTTCGTTCACCATATCCAGATAACTGCGGTAGTCGGCCGCTTCACCAAACTCACCTCGGGGACCCGAATGACTACGATCACCGTCTGGTGAGTACTTGCAAGCTCTCACCATCGCTTCGGCTTCCGCTTTGGTGTTGACCATCGGAACGATAACGCCCATCGCACCAGCATCGAGCGCAAAGCAGATGAGATCGGGCTGATTACCGCTAACTCGAATGATCGGCTTAGCCTTTTTGCCTTTTATCGACTGGATATTAGGGATTAGCTGTTTGACCTCGACCGGCGTGTGTTGAGTATCGAACAACAGGAAGTCGAAACCGGAATCGGCTAGCACAGTCATGTCACCAGCTGCCGCCCCGGCAGTTCCTATAACGGTCTTGCCGGATTTCAAAAGATCTCTAACGACGTTCATACGAGTAAATTCTCCGGTGATAAGCAATCATTACTAAAAAATAGCGCGACACTGATTCAGAAGTGGTTAATCTGCGGCGCATTGTTGCACAGATTAGGATGAGCGAGACCGAAGCAGTACGAAATACCCGCAAATCCCTGCTAAAGTCCTCCCGACAGAATCCACCAGACCAACCAAACGAAAACCATGCAACGCGTATACATAACCCTCAAAGGCGACAACAAAATCGCCATCCACAAGCTCAACTCAGAAACCGGTGAACTGACTCATCAGGAAGATATCTTAACTCCCGGCGGGCCCGCACCATTCGCCGTTTCACCCGACAACACACGCGCCTACACCGGGCTTCGTGACGCCAACAAAATGGCAAGCTTCAATATCGATGTAACGTCTGGGACTCTTAAGCCGATAGGCACGGTCGATCTCGAATCCGACCCCTGCTACGTATCAGTCGACAACACCGGTCGCCACCTGCTCTCCGCCTACTACGGGGCTGGTCACATCGCAGTCCACCCAATCGACGAACAAGGCGCTCTCGGCGGCGATGCAACCGAGTGGATCGCTACTCGACACCGTGCCCACTGTGCTCAGACCGACTCAACAAACTCGTACACATTCCTGCCGCATGTCGACGATTCAAACGCTATCTACCAGTACAAATTCAATGATCAAACCGGCAAACTCACCCCGAACACACCCGCTGTAATTGAACCACCAGCCGGTCACGGGCCTCGTCACTACGTCTATCACCCCAACGGCAAATTCCTCTACTTCGACAACGAGCAAGACTCCAGCGTTACCGCCTACAAGTTCGATTCCTCAACAGGCACTCTCGAAGCGTTCCAAACTCTGTCAACGCTCCCCCATGATTTCACTGGCGAAAACTCAAACGCCCAAATTCACATGAGCCCCGACGGCAAATACCTTTATGCCGCCAACCGCGGACACAACTCCATCGCAATGTACGAAGTAGATGCTTCAACGGGGGAACTAACCTCCCTTGGCCAGCAGCCATCACTCGGAACGCCGCGTGCCTTCGGCATCGACCCCAAAGGAAAATTCCTGCTCGTCAGCGGACTCGATAACGGCGATCTTGCAACCTACAAAATCGAACCCACAGGCACACTCGCCCACTTAAAAACCCAACCCATCGGCGACCAACCCATGTGGATCCACATCACCGATACCGTCTAGCCACATCCTAACCCTCACCATCCAAGGGAGAGGGTTAGGATGTGGCTCCAATCGACAACCAAACGCAATAATAAAACAGCCAACAACAATCAAACTGTCACCCTGAATTCATTTTCAGGGTCAATCGACCACCTGCCTAAAGTAAACAAACCCAGACCCCAACCACCGCCGGAGCTATCCACTTCCAGGCGGAAGGGCTAGGGTAAGAGAAGTGCGACGCGAACCAAGTCATCCGATGACGAGCGCTACCTAACGAAAATTGCAGCGGCGACCAAGCCATCCTATGGCGCCCGGAGCTAACTAAAATCAAAATCACATCAATCAAACCCTGGCTCGTAAAAGTAGAAGGCACCTTCTGGGGCGAATACTTCTTCATCGAAGTGCAAACCGATGAAGGCGTCACTGGCTGGGGCGAAATCACTACAACCACCCTCACAGCCAACCGAGCCGTTGCCGGCATCGTCGAAAAACTTAACGATCTCCTCATTGGCGAAGACCCCTCACAGATCGAACGAATCTGGAACAAAATCTTCCGAGCCTTCACATACATGGGCTCCCGAGGCGCAACCACACACGTCGTCAGCGGTATTGATATAGCGCTCTGGGACATCCGAGGAAAAGTCCTCAACCTCCCCATATACGAACTACTCGGCGGCAAAGTCCGTGACGAAATCCTGCTCTACACGCACCCTGATCAAAAGAACTTCGGAACCCCCGAAGGTGTCGAGCAAGAAATCAGGAAAATCGTCGATTCAGGACACAAAGCCTTCAAGTTCGACCCATTTCCGTTCACTGGTGAGCAATCAAAACAAAACGCCGGATATCTCAGCGGAAATCTCGATAAAGCGGGCGAACGAGTAGCCTCAGAGCTAACCGCCAGAATTCGTGAAATCGCTGGCGAAGATATGGAAGTTCTCATAGACGCCCACGGACGCTTCAACGTCCCAACCGCCATCCGACTTTGCAACTCGCTCGAAGATGCTGGTGACATCGATTGGTTCGAAGAGCCAGTGCCAGTCGAAAGCTACCACGCCCTAAGCCAGGTTCGCGACAAAGTGAACGTCCCAATCTCAGTCGGCGAACGACTCCACACCCGCTGGGAATTCGTGCAAATCTTCGAAAACCAACTCGCCGATTTTGTGATGCCCGACGTCACATGGACCGGCGGCATCACCGAGCTAAAGAAAATATCGACTCAGGCCGAAACGTACTACATTCCCATATCACCACATGATGCATCGGGACCGATAAACGTTCTCGCCGGAGCGCACGTGATGATGACCGTTCCGAACTTCTACAAGCTCGAAACTGCCAACGCCGATCTCAGCAAATACAATGAGTTCATCCAGTCGCCACTCGACAACACCAACGGTGCTCTCCACCTCGATCCAATAGCCCCCGGCCTCGGCATCGAAATGAACATGGACTACATAACTGCCAACAAACTAAACGACTAGTCGACCAGAGAGCTTTGCACCAAATGGCCCTCCCTCCTTCGTGAGGCTGAACTAGTCAATACCGCACGAAAGTTTTTAGGAACTGTCGAAATGAGTCGGGGCGTGGCGCAGTGGTAGCGCACCCGATTTGGGAGCGGGGGGGGGGCGCAGGTTCGAGTCCTGTCGCCCCGACCAGTAAGATCCCAATGAAGACCCAGCCAAGTGCTGGGTCTTCTGCTTTAACTCAGCCTAAATTACTGGTTTGCCGTCTCGTCCTTTTCGTCGTCGGGACTGAACAAGTGACGAATCAAACTCAGTGGTAAATCAAATGGCCTAATCTCAAGCGGTTGTTAGTAGACATGGCTCAAAGGTTTGTACAAACCATCGACCAACGACTTGCGGAGTCCCAGAACAAAATGTGAACCGAGAAACTCACGGAATATCTCGAACTTGACGTCTATCGTTGGTTCTGTCAGAACTCAGCGTCGGGGCAGAATAACATCAATCCTCATTTGCTGAGGAGATCTGTTCAGCCTGTCCACTGTGCCAATCTACGTCCCTATCCAAGAGGAAATTTCGAACCTCACTTGGCTATCGGACTTTCTACTGCAGAGACTGTGATCGACGTTTCAACGAACGTTCAGGCACACCGTTCAATGATCTCCATTCCCGAACGACATCGTCTTACTCGCTGTTTTCTGGCGACTGAGATACAAGCTCGGATTCCGTGACGTCGCTGAACTTCTGTTGCAGCGAGGTTTCGAAGTCAGCTACGAGACGATACGGGTGTGGGAGTTCAGGTTTGCACCGTTAGTTAGCGAAAACCTTCGTTCGAAACAGCGTGGAATTGCAGGTCGTTCATGGTATCTGGACGAGACGTATATCAAGGTCAGTGGCCGCTGGCGATATCTCTACAGGGCGATAGATCGAGAAGGAGACCTGTTGGATTCGACGCTGAGTGAGCACCGAGACAAACATGCAGCTCGACGTTTCTTGAGGGTCCAATAGATAGCCCAGGGCAGAAACCGCTGCGGATGACGACTGATAAACATCCTGCCTACACGAAGGCAATTCGTTGGATCACCGGTCGTAAAGTCTTACATCGACACAATCAATATCTGAACAATCGAATGGAGCAGAATCATCGAGGAATCAAGCAGCGTTACTATCCGGTCCTCGGGTTCAAACAGTTCGAATCAGCGAGTCGGTTTTGCACAGCGTTCGACGAACTACGTAATTATTTGAGAGTCCGATCCGCGGGTAATGAGCATGTTCCAGCGGATGCTCGAAGGAAGACCTTCACTAGCAAGTGGTCGACTCTGATGACCGAGCGTCAGATTAAATACAGGGATCGATCATGTATTCAGGTCGATCAAATCACCAAGTGAGCGCTGAGTTCTGACAGAACCAGATTAAATGACTTCGCGACCATGCGTACTGTGACTGATGGCTAATTCCCAAAAGGAATCTGCTGCTAGGGTCGGAACGATTCAATGTGCGCTTGCCGCTTTGAACTGTTAATTGGAAGACCTGCAATTATGAGAATCGAAAATATTTCGGTACGACCAATCGCAATTCCGTACAAGACTCCATGGCGGAATCGTCACACCGAGGAGGCCGGTAAGCCAATGAGTCACCTCAAAACGTCCATTATTGAACTTCGCACGGATGATGACGTCGTAGGGCTTGGTGAATTTCGAACTGACGGTCTGCCCGGCGATGCGCTTGAGAAGGATGGAAGTGGCCTACCGAATGGGGCGATGCAAAGCCTCAATGAGCTGCTAATTGGCGAAGACCCCACAGCGATTTCGAGATTGGTGCCCATGCTTGAGGAGAGACTCGGCCGGGGTGCTCTAGTTGCAGGGCTCGATTTTGCGCTGCACGACCTGAAAGGAAGGGCACTCGGGGTTCCTGTATATCAACTGCTCGGAGGAATGAGCCGGGAGAGGGTGCCATTGGTTTGGACCCTTCCTTATCTTTCGATTGAGGAACAGGTACTCCAAGCCCGGGAGCGCGTTGACGAAGGATTTACGCACGCAATAAAGATGAAGGTTGGTGTCCCAGGAGATACGGAACATCTTCTTGCGGTTGCTCGAGAGATCGGAGGAATTCCGATTCGGCCCGATAGCAACATGGGACATTCCAAAGCCGAAGCTATTGCTCAATTAACCGAGTTGAGGGCAGAGGGCGTGACGTTCGAACTGGTAGAAGACCCTTGCCCGACTGATTTTGACGATTATCAGGAAATAGGCGATCTGCTGGATGTTCCGATATCGATTCATGGTGGCTGGTCGTCTTTTGCTGATCTGTCGAAGATTATTGGTGCCAACAAATCTCGTATTGGCTGCGTCAACATCATGACCACGTACTGGGGTTTATATCGATCTGCTCAGATTGTTGGAGCCCTGGAGGCCGCTGGGATTGGTTGGACGCTTGGCACGAGCCACGATTCGTCAATCAAGATATCGGCTGCTCTGCATCTCGGTACTGCGATGCCGAATCGGATTTTCCCGTGTGATCTGTTGGGGCCTCGGCTTCACGTTGACGATGTGGCAGTTGAATCGATAGAGATTGCTGCAGGATACGGTACTGCTCCTGAAAAGCCAGGGTTAGGTGTCGAACTGAACGAAGCTGTGATGGCTCGCTGGGCAGTTGGTGGCTAGGGTGCGAAGGACTGTTCAGATTCTTTTGTCTCTCTAGGGTCAGGCGAAACGTCGTGACGTGAGATAAGCGTTCACTGCCCGATCCCCAATTCTTTACCTGAGTGCAGATCGAGGTGATTGCCACATACGCTTAACGTTAATGATGTTCATATTTCGTTAAGAATTAGTCAATGCCAACGAATTGTTTGTAATTGCACCATGCTGCTGAAGAATTGTGCTACGTTAGCGCTCGGCGCAGCGAAATTTAAAGCAATATTGAGAACTCTAAATACTAGAGATGAACAAAAACGCGTCGACTTCTTCGCAAACTGATTACCATCGTCTATCTAATTTCCACGACGCTTTGGCTGACCTGAGTCAAATTTCGATTGGTGATATTTCAGTCGAGTCGCTGTTTAAGGTCGTAGGTTCAAGGCTCGCTCAAATAATGCCCGCCGAGTGTGTATCGATCATGATGGTTGAGAATGGCCAGCAGCTAGTGCTTTCAGCCGGAGTTGGTTGGGACGAGTCACAGCTAGGATCAGTTCTCGCACGGTGGGGTACGGAATCCGATGCTGAATATCCGGCGACGTTACGCGGTCCTGTAGTCGATGCGAGTTCCGGTGTTCCATTCATACACGGACTTGTACCAGTGGGAGCAAGCGGGATAAATGGTGCTCAATCTGTCCCTATCGGGCGGTCTGACCATCCGATCGGAGTACTTGGAATATACGTTAAAGATGCACATTCGTTCTCATCTCATGATCTGACATTTATGAAATCCGTGGCATCGATCCTTGCCGCTAAAATCGAACAACAAAATGCTTCTCTGCAAGTTGAGAAAGTGACCCGTGACAGAGGTTATATATCTGAAATCGGACGGATTGTAGGAGCGTCTCTTGATATGCATGAGGTCTATTCGTTACTGGCGAATCAGGCCAAAAAATTGCTTGAGTTCGATCGCATTACAATCAACGTAATTGATCGCGTGAATCAATCGTTCACATTTGCTTACGTCGCCGGAGCGGAAAATTCAGCTTGGCCCGAAAAGGGTGCACACCCGATCAAAGGAAAAGCGATCGACGCTGTATTGCAATCCGGTCAAGGAATTATTGTTCAGCAGGACAACAAGCATAAAGTTCAGGCCGAGTATCCCGGCGCACTTTCAGATCATCGTGGTTTTCACTCGCTTTTGTGTGCACCGGTGTACTGGAAGGGCGAAATAATTGCAGGTCTTGCTATTCGTAGCAAAGGCGTAAACACCTACACGGAAAAAGACCTTGAGATTGCTGGTCGTATCGTTGCTCAGATAGCCGGTGCCATTGCGAACGACAGTCTGCATGCAGCAGAAAAGTTGTATGCAGAGGAGCAGTCAGCGCTTGCTGAAATTAGCAGGATCATCGTGTCGTCGGTCCGACTTGATGAGATATATCCGAGATTTGCAGAGGCTGCAAAACGATTACTGAAGTTTGATCGTGTCGTAATAAACACGATAGATGAGCAGCAGACTCGGGCATTTTTGCGCTACACCTGGGGGAAAAATGCTGACGATTTTGTGAGTCGGCAATCAGGACGTCCGTTGGCAGGCACTGGTACAGAGGCGGTAATCCGTACTCGGATGGGTCTGATCGTCACACCAGAGATGATTATTGGTCAACCTGAGCGATTTAACGGACTTAAAGTAGGCCTCGACGCGGGTCTGAAGTCGACTATGGCGGTTCCATTGATATATCAGGGGCGTGCATTCGGAGCGTTTATGGTGAGGAGCACGGAAGCAGATGCCTACTCACTACGTGATATTCATATTGCTGAGCAAATCGGACTCCAAATCAGCGGAGTCGTGCGGAATTCTCAGATCAACGAGAAGCTTGAACGATCCGTAAAAGAATTTGCGATGCTCGCCGATCTAGCTAATTCAGCAGGTAATGCGAGGGTTTTGACGACATTTTTAGAAAACGTGAATTCCGCACTTGGCCAGTGCATTGATTTCGACCACATTGCAATTTGCATCGAGCAACCCGAGTACTCGATCGTTCGTTACGAGTACGTACGGGGTGTACGTGTGTCCGGTATTGACGATGGCGGGGTGTTACCGGTTTCGAGTATTGCAAAACTTCCTGAATATGTTTCGGCTCGTTATGGTCAGATTCTGGATGACCCTTCAGGTGGCCCGTTGGATTCGGCTCGAATACAGGCAGGATTGAACAGCTATATTCAGTTCCCTCTGTACTCACGAGATAGGCCTGTTGGGATCATTTATCTTGGGGCGCTGACTGCAAATGCGTATTCACATGAGCACCTTGATTTGATGGAGAAAATCAGTACGCAGATAGCGTATGCAATCGATAATATTCGGTTCCACAGCAGTGCCGCGCAAGAGACATCGAATCGGATTGCACTTGATGATTTGATTACGAGCATTAGTCGCTCGACGAGTCATCGAGAGATGCTGACTATATTTTTGGAGTCGCTCCGGAATGCGATTCCGTTCGACCATGCGAGCTTCTCGTCTGATTCGCTGAAATATGATTCGCTTGCCATCGAGTTTGATGAGGTTGTCAATGGTTTCGAGAGTCGCAAGCCGATTCCGGTATCACTTGTTGAAGAATTGACTCGAGTGACTTTAGAGCAAGGTAAGGCGATTCTCTGGGACGCAAATCACGTCGATTCTACAAGAGCACCCGAGCTGTATAAACAGTTGATCGAATGTGGTCCCGAATCGTCATTGTCAGTGCCACTGATTTCAGCAGGTTCACAAATTGGTGCTCTACTCTTCTATTCGAATGCTCGAAATGCGTTTTCTAGCCACCACAGCCGAACAGCCGCACTGGCTTGTACGGTGTTTCTCAGTGCGCTTGAGCGCAGCGGATACGCTGTATCAACCTCGGATGCACTGGCAGTTCTTCTTCCCAATGTTGAGATGCCCCGAATCGGTATCGTGGACAGCAAACCCCATTGCCAGCGAACGTTGAGTGCAACAATCGGCGATTTGGGTTTCGACGTTTTTGCTGAAACGTCTACGCTAGAGTCGTTTTTCGAGGCGTTTGAGCAGATTAGTTACGAGGGTTCGACGATATTGATATGGGAGTTGCACGATCCCGGAGAAGCTGACTTTACCTTGATTCGTCAGTTATTAGGCAGACGACAAAATCCGAAGGTCGTGCTGGTTGACCACGGGTGCGGTAGCGAATTGCTGGGCGAAGCCATGCGTGCGGGAGTGGTCGGGTATTTAGAGCGTGATTCTTCGAGTGAGTCGCTCAAAACAGCGCTCGTGAACGTGATCGATACCGGAGTGAGTATCGATCGGAGCGTTCTGGACAATTACTTCAACGATAACTCGACCTCGTCGTTCAGATGGGGTGAAGAATATTCAGCGATTCTTGAGCAATTGAACGATCGCGATATTGCGATATTACAGGCAGTGGCTAACGGCCAGAGTAACGCTGAGATCGCGACCGAATTGAGTTTTGCTGTGGGTACCATCAAGAATCGCTTAGCGAGGATATACAAGATTCTCGGCGTAGCTAATCGAGCCGGGGCGATGGCGTTTGCGATTCGCACGGATGTGGTCATCTGAGATACGCCTAAGTTCGATCTATCGGTTTAAACGTCTCGTAAGAATCGGTGAATTAGTTGTAGTGATCACGACTGGGTTACCAACGACATTATCAAGTGTGACTGGTGGCACGTGCTTCCCTTATATCTCAGTCCTAGACTCCCATTGGTTGCACCGTGGGCATCCGCACAGCCTATCGACCACGGTGATCAATACGAATTCAGCGATTTATCTAGAGTACGGCCAGGCAGAATCCTGTAGTTCTAGCCGAGAGGAATATCAGTTGACGCCACCGCTTCATAGCCTTCGAGTGTTGGACTGCACCATAGCGCTTGCGGGTCCCTACGCGTCGTTGATCCTTGCTGATCTTGGTGCTGATGTGATTAAGATTGAGAACCCTGTACAACCAAACATGCGAACAGTAGGTTCGGATGCGGCAACCGAAAAACCGGGAGGGGCGAAATCTTCTCGAGTAGAAAACGAAGACCTCGGGCCTTACAAAGGTGAGAACGGAAAATTTCTTATCACCAATCGTAATAAACGTGGCATGGCTATCGACCTGAAATCTGCTGAAGGAAAAGAGATATTTTTCAAACTCCTTGATACGGCCGACATACTGGTTCAAAACTTCCGACCGGGTGTCATGGACCGACTAGGTTTCGGATGGGAAGATCTGAAAAAGATCAACCCGAGATTGATTTACTGTTCGATTTCAGGATTTGGAGAGGGTAGTCCATATGCTGCCCTCGGTGGATTGGACCTTATTGCGCAGGGCATGAGCGGGTTGATGACACTTACAGGGCTACCGGACAGCAGTGAACCCATAAAGGCTGGTACACCAATCACCGACATGGGTACTGGAATGTACGGTGTGATTGGTATTCTGGCGGCACTTAGAGAGCTGGATAGAAGTGGGAGAGGGCAACATGTAGAAGCGACTCTTCTAGACACTCCAATATCCTGGCTTACATGGAGAGCTGCAGAGTATTGGGAATCTGGAGAAATTCCTGAACCTCAAGGCAGCGGTAACGGGACATATCGCTCATTCAGATGTTCAGATGACCGCTGGGTGAATATCTCTGCCAGTAGTCAAAAGCTTTTTGAAATCGGTTGTGATGTTATCGGCCGCCCCGATCTCGTGACCGACGACAGGTTCTCCAGCGCCAATCTACGTACAAAGAACGCCAAAGAAATAACTGCTGAATTTCAAACGGCATTTCTAACAAAACCGTCGTCAGAGTGGATCGAATTATTTCAACGCACTGCAGTTCCTGTAGGGCCGATTAACAACATTGCCGACATTCTCGATGACGATCCGCATGTGGTGGCAAGAGAGATGGTGGTCGAGGTGGATCATCAAGTTATCGGAAAGATGAAGACTCTTGGAATTCCAGTCAAACTTTCAGAGACACCAGGTGAGATAACTATGGCAGCACCTACGCTCGGTCAACACACCAGAGAGATTCTTAAAGAGTTGAATTACTCGGAAGAACAAATTAATTCCATGGCAGACAACAAAATAATCGCCGTGAGCAGGTAAAGCTGTTTGATGGTCGTAGAGAGGATCCCGTAGTGCTAGACATCATAATCAATGACAAAAGATGGGAATGGGAAGCCGTTGAGATCGGAACTAAGGGTGATGAATTAACTCTTGATGTGACTTCCGAATCGGTAGCAACATATGCAAAGGACGCCAGAAATTTCGACCATGCTTACATTGATGCAGGCTCCGGTGATCTAGCAATGCCAACAGGTATTTTCCGTGATTGCCAGTTGAGACGACATTCCGTTGCTCAGGCAGCTGGCTACACATCACTGGAAATGGTTGAAGATAATCCTCGACAAACGCCTTTTGCAAAATGCACAGCCAGATGGTTCGCTCCTATACGAGTTGGAGACACTCTTACAAGCTCGGCTCAAGTTCTTGAAAAATACGAACGGCGCGGGAGTAAATTTGTCACGTTTCGGGTTGAAATCACTAATCAGGATCAAGAAAGAGTGGCTGAATACGACTACACGTGCATTTTTGAGTATGCCAAAGGGCAGAATTTGTCTTAATCGGTAGAAGCATTTTCATCCGCAATAAAATTCAAATGGTGTAAATAATATGACTCAACTAAAGCTAAATGCCAGTTTCGATTCAATTAGTGTCGGTGATGAACTGCCTCCGTTTGAAATTGGCGAGACGCAGGCAACAATGGACCAGCCGGCCACAAACAGCAGAGTTCCAAAGGCTGAAGATGCCAAACCCCGAAAAAACATCCATAACGACCCCGATTTTGCCAAAGCTGGACTGTTCGGCGCTACCGCAAATGCTGGTGTGATGACAATGGCGTACGTCAACCAGATGCTTGAAGCTGTGTTTTCCGCCGAATCTTTTTACAACGGAGGCAGTCTCACCTACAAAGGGATCAATCCGTTTAGGGATGGTGACGTGGTGGTGTTTACTGGCGAAGTAACGGCAAAACGGGTGGAATCGGGCAAAAATTATGTTGATTTTGCCATCAAGGGAATTGACCAGAGCGGTCGCATGGTTGGAGTTGCAGAAGCGACTGTAGTTCCCGGTCACTAGAACCGGACGACGATTAATACCGCCCAAGCTACTTACCGAAGCCTCTGCACGTCTACTTTTAGGGGCGGGGGCCGCCTGTATATCCGTTTTGTACCGCTGTACTTCATTACCGTCCGATTTTCCAGTGATGCGAAATCCATCGACCGAAAATCGTGTTAAAAAATCAACGAGTGACTCTGGTCATCGCTGAACAGTTACGCAAGGCACCGTACCAGTGAATGGCGTACGGATAGCCTTTCCACCAAGTTGCGAACGTACCTTGCCTGTTATCGGCTCGGCGTTCCGACGGATATGCGTAATGGACAGTTTGCGGTCAAAAAGTGCATCTTTTCGAGTTCCTCCTCAATCGAATCGAAACTTTTTTCGCAAGGGTTCGAATTAAAGAGTACCTATGTGAGGTGCTCTGACTGATATTGAAAGGTACGGTCATGCTAATACTTAGTATTCGGAAGTACTCTAGTCAGCTGGTGTTGTTACTAGCCGGAGTGCTGTTAATCGCCGCAATTAGTTGTGGTGGGTCGGACGGAGACGATGATTCCGCAGCTGCTGCGACATCTACCTCTGCCCCGGCGGCAACGGCTAAACCTGAGGCAACGGCTAAACCTGAGGCAACGTTGAAGCCGGGGACGAACCCGATTTCGGCAACTGCAACGGCCGCTCCGGTAGCTACCAAAGCCGATGTTGCTGAACCAGAATTATTGAAACGGGGTGGCGTCCTGAAATATGGAGCTGACCCTAACAATAACCACGTTTTCTTCCAGCAGTACACCCCGGGTGCGGGTGCTTTCTGGGCAATGACAGTTGGTGACCCTTTGATGGCCTACGGTGCTGACTCAGAGTGGTTGAAAGAGAAGTCGATGGCTGTGTCATTCGACGTATCTTCCGATGCGCAGACGCTTACTTTCAAATTGAGAGAAGGCGTAAAGATGCATGACGGTACCGATTACAACGCCGCTGTGCAGAAGTTCTCGCTTGACTGGGTACTTGACCCGGACAACACAGCAGTGACCCGCCCGCAAATCGCAACGATCGATAAAGTCACTGTGATCGATGAATTCACGATCGAACTCCACATCTCCAGGGTTTATACCCCTATTCTCAGTGCCCTTGGAATGATGGGTGGAATGCCTTTCTCACCAACTGCGTGGGAAGAGCAGGGAGCTGATGGTTTCAAGCAGAACGGTGCGCCTTCCAACGGTCCGTTCAGAGTGAAAGAGTGGATTCAGGGAACTCGCACGACTTTCGAAGCTCACCCTGACTATTGGAACGAAGGAAAGCCATACCTTGACGGATGGATTTGGGAAGAGATTGGTGATAGTCAGGTGCGAGGTGCTGCACTAACTACGGGTGCGATTGACCTAGCCCAAATCCCACCTTCTGACACTGACACCGTTGCTGCGCTTCGCGCGGGCGATGCTCACCCATTCGTCAACTTTGCTGGTGTGAGAATATCGCATCACAATGCTGCTCGAGCCCCGTTCGACGATAAGCGTGTTCGTATCGCTGCACAAATGGCCTTGGACCGGCAGGCATGGAATGACGTGCTTCTCGGTGGCGAAGGTCACACATACATGGGCTCGGTTCTTCCCCCGACATCTGGTTTTGCGTTTGAGGTAGACGAATACCCGTACGAGTACAACCCTGAGAAGGCTCGCGAGCTTCTTGAGGAGTACGCCGCTGAAAAAGGATTGACTCTTCCGTTGACAACGATGAGCGCATTTACTTGCTCAGCCGCACAGGCAGAAGCGGGTTGTGTCGATCTGGTTGAACAACCGATTTCAATCGTGACAACCTCGTCAGCTGAGAACGTGAAACGAGCAGAGTTTGAAGCTGCTTACTTCAACGCAGTTGGATTCGAAGTAACAATGGATCTCGGTTCAGGTAACGAGGCTCCAAGGACATTCGTCAGCAAGGACGCTTCGTTCTCACTCCGTGGTTTCGGCGTACGACCTCATCCATCAGGAAGTTTTGACTCCTACATGGGTGTGGGTGGCTACTGGAACAACGGTGGCTGGAGCACGGCACCTAAGCAGCTGGAGTTGCAAGCAATTCTTGAAGCTGCCGCAGCAACTTACGACTACTCCGAGCAGGTGCAGTTGTATAAGGATGCGCAGGAGCTTTACATGCTTGAGGCTCTCGGCGGAGTGAAGTCGGCGAACAACCCAACGTTCTGGTTCTCGAACTCGAACGTGAAGTGGGAAGGCTGGCCTAATGACAAGGCAGTCATGTTCCCTTCCGACTCGAGCATGAAGGTTTACAACATGTGGTTGGACAACTAAATCTGTCCAATTGCTCGAACTAAAAGCAATTTGTGGTGCGACTGGCGATCAGTTATGGTGTCGCCGGTCGCACCACTGTACTTTTGACTAGGCTGTGAAGCCCTGACCAACTGGGAGTGAAAAGTTTTTGACTCGGTATTTGTTAAGTCGACTCGGCCAATCGATTGTTGTGTTTTTAATAGTCAGTGTGGTTGTTTTCTTTGCGGTTAGAACTGTTCCGCAGGATCCGATATATGCGCTGGTTGGGGAAGACGCCGAAGGTTACACACCAGCACAAATCGAGACAATTCGCGAAGAATTCGGCTTGAATCGCCCGCTCCCTGTTCAATATATGTCCTGGGTGGGGGATGCCCTAAAAGGTGACTGGGGATTGTCGTTTCAGAACAAGCTACCTGTGATAGATCTGATCAAGAAACGGATTCCTTTTACTCTGACTTTAGCCGTCGGTGCGATGGCGATATCGATCGTGTTTGGCATATCGACCGGAGTTATTGCGGCACTCACACGAAACTCGAAATGGGACATGATGGCCACCGGCAGCGCTATGTTTGCCGTCGCCGTGCCAGAGTTTTGGTTAGCCCTCATGATGATCTTATTCTTCGGGGTGACTTTAGGAATATTGCCCGTTTATGGGGCAGTTTTGATATGGGATGATCCTATTGAAGGATTCCGCCTACTGATCATGCCTGCGTTCGCCCTGGGCATTGGTGGTGCGGCGACGCTGATGCGTCAGAGCAGGTCATCGATGCTTGAAACCATGGGTGAGGACTACATCAGAACCGCGCGATCAAAAGGTGTAAAAGAAAAGACCGTCATTATCGTGCACGCCCTACGTAACTCGCTTCTCCCAGTCGTGACGATTCTTGGACTTCGCATCGGCCGGGTACTCGGTGGAGCGGTGGTGATTGAAACGATGTTTAGTTGGCCGGGCCTGGGTCAACTTGCGGTGTCATCGCTTCAAAAAGCGGACTACCCAGTCATCATGGCGATCGTGATGTTTTCATCTGCAGCTGTGATCATCGCCAATTTTGTCACTGACATTGCTTACTCGTACATTGATCCGCGTATTCGTTACGCTTAGTTCAGGAAATTCTAGATGGTAAAAACGTCGGATTCAGTAGAGCCCAGTTCAGTTGATACTGCGCGAATTCAGTTGCCGTACTGGCTTGCTGGTTTGCTGCGTCACAGGTTGTCGGTTATTGGTGGCTCATTCATCTTGTTCGTAGCCTTTCTGGCCGTCTTTGCCCCATTGCTAACTGGATTCGAGCCAACCGAAGTAGACCCGCCAAATCGATTCCTTAGGCCGTCGTTCGAACATTTGCTAGGCACCGATTACTTAGGGCGTGACCAATTTACGCGGCTGATATATGGTGCGCGCATTTCGATGGTGGTTGGCATATTTTCCGTTGTGATCGCATCGTTTATCGGTGTGCCGCTGGGCCTGACCGCCGCGCATTTTGGTGGATGGACCGATTCGGCGATCATGCGATTCATCGACGCAAAATTGTCAATCCCGGGTTTGATTCTGGCGATGATGCTGCTGTTAATGCTTGGTGGCGGCGTCCTGACTGTGAGCATTGCGCTTGGTATTAATTTATCGAGCGCTCAAGCTCGTTTGATTCGAAGTCAGGCACTGTCGGTTAAAGAGCGAGAGTACTTCCATGCAGCGCGTGCTATGGGCACATCGAACTGGAGATTAATTCTTTTACACATGATGCCCAATTCGATTCAGCCTGTGATTGTGCAAGCGAGTTTGGGTGTTGGATTTGCGATTCTAGGCGAAGCCTCGTTGAGCTTCCTGGGATTGGGAGTAACTCCACCGACTCCGACGTGGGGGAACATGCTTTCTCTGGCGTTCCAGTACATGCGTAGTGCCCCCTATCTGCTGTTTGCCCCAGGTGTAGCGATTCTTCTGCTCGTTATGTCGTTCAGCTTCGTCGGTGATGGATTGCGAGATGTTCTAGATCCGAGGCTCAAGGGAAAGATTTGAACATGAGTTGCTGCAAATCAGTGCGCCAATCAGTGATGATTTCGAGACAATAATTTGACCACTCAGACAAATACAGAAAATGATGCTGCCGCGAGTGCTGATAGTGCTTCGACGATTCTTGAGGTCAAAAATCTGTCGACCCAGTTTAGAACTAGGGCCGGATTGGTTAAAGCCGTCGATGATGTTTCGTTTTCGGTAAAAGAACGCGAAGTTCTCGCAATCGTTGGCGAAAGTGGGTGCGGTAAGAGTGTGACTGCTCTGTCAGTTATGGGCCTGATTCCAACGCCTCCAGGTGAGATCGTTGGCGGTGAGATCATGTTCGGTGGAAAGGATCTGCTCCAGGCTTCTGATGATGAGATGCAGGAAATTCGTGGCGGGCAAATGGGAATGATTTTCCAGGAGCCGATGACTTCGCTGAATCCTGTGATGACAATTGGCAAGCAAGTTGCTGAACCGCTTCGTATTCACCTAGGTCTCAGTAAAGCAGCTGCGAGGGTGCGTGCTGGCGAATTACTTTCGCTTGTAGGTTTGCCCGACCCGCTCGAGAAGCTGGACGACTATCCGCACCAGATGAGTGGCGGACAGCGTCAGCGAGTAATGATCGCAATGGCGATGAGTTGTGAGCCGAAGCTGTTGATCGCAGACGAGGCGACTACCGCGCTCGATGTGACAGTTCAAGCTCAGGTGCTTGAACTATTGATTCGGGTTGCCGAGGAATTCGGTACTGCACTCATTATCATCACTCATAATTTAGGAATCGTCGCTCGTTACGCTCATCGGGTGAACGTTATGTACGCCGGAAAGATTCGTGAAAGTGGGACGGCAGCGGACGTATATAAAAACCCTGGCCATCCTTATACGGCTGGTCTGCTGAGTTCAGTCCCCAGCCTGATGCAATCGACAAGCGGAAAACTGCAGTCGATCGAAGGCGAAATACCCGACCTCACCGATTTGCCTTCTGGTTGCGCATTTGGGCCAAGGTGTCCATATGTACAAGACCGTTGTCGCTTAGAGGATCCACCATTGGAAAATGTTGGGGATGATCATATTTCCGCCTGCTGGGAATCGGCACAGTTTAGGGGAACTACATGAGCATGACGACTAGCACACGGTCAGTCCTAGATATCAGAGATTTACAGGTTCATTTTCCGGTAAATCGTGGTGTTTTGTTCATCAAAAATAAAGGGGCCGTAAAGGCTGTTGATGGAGTGAATCTATCGATCGCTCCCGGTGAGACCGTTGGACTTGTGGGTGAGAGTGGCTCAGGCAAGACAACTGTTGGGCGTGCAATTATCGGGTTGGTAAAACCGACTGGTGGGGTGATTGAATTCGAGGGCAACAATGTTCTTGAAATGAACTCCGCAGCCTTGCGACAGTTCCGTCGACAGGTTGGAGTTGTTTTTCAGGATCCGTACGGATCGCTGAATCCGCGGATGACTGCTGAGCGAATCATCTCGGAACCCCTGGTCGCTCATCATCTGTTCAACAGCAAACAAGAACGCCGCGCTCGCGTACAGGAACTGCTGGAAATTGTCGGTTTGAACGCCGGAATGGCAAGCCGTTACCCACACGAGTTTAGTGGTGGGCAGCGCCAACGCATTGGAATCGCTCGAGCCATCGCATCGGACCCAACTCTGATCATTCTGGATGAACCAGTTTCAGCGCTGGATGTATCGATTCAAGCACAAATCATCAACTTGCTTGATGAACTGCAAGATCGTCTACAGATCGCATATTTGTTTATTGCACACGACCTATCTGTGGTTCGTCACGCGAGTGATCGAGTAGCGGTTATGTATCTGGGTAAGTTGATGGAAGTTGCCCCTCGGGATGCTGTGTACGACAACCCGCTTCATCCGTATACGAAAGCGTTGCTCTCGGCCGTTCCGGTTCCAGATCCTGAGATTGAGAAAAAGCGGGAACGAACGATATTAACCGGCGATATCCCGAGCCCAACTAATCCGCCATCTGGTTGTGTGTTTAGAACTCGTTGTCCGATTGCCGATGAAGCATGTGCCGAGTCGATTCCCGAACTTCGGGAAGTAACGCCGGGGCAACATGTCGCTTGCTTGAAGGTGTGAACTAATACCTTGTTGGCGAAATTACCTATGAGTGCTATTTAGGCGAGTTGCTTCAACTCAAATTAGCTGGTGTTGATCAATGAATATTTCGAAAGCTACTAACACCGGACTGCTCAGCGGATTCAATATCCTAGAGATTGGACCGCGCTTAACTAGTGCCGTCACAGGGCGTCTGTTTGCAGAGCTGGGTGCGGATGTAATCAAAATTGAGCCACCTGGTGGAGATTTGACACGAAGTCGCGGACCAGTTAATAACGGGGATTCAAGGGCTTATGGTGGACTTTTCGTTTCGCAAAACGCTGGTAAACGCGTTGTTGAGTTAGACCTTGAGGACGATCAAGGAGCTGAATCTTTCAAGACACTAGCGTGTGATGCTGACTTGATCGTCAGCAGCTGGCATCCTGCGGACTCAAAGAAATTTTCGATCGAACCAGCATCGTTGCAGGAACTGAACCCATCAGCAGTGATTGTCTATACGACACCGTTCGGTCTTACCGGCCCCAATAGCAATTATCAGGGATCCGATTTGGTCATATTCCATGCTAGTGGTTTGGCAAAGAGCTTAATCGGCCCAGTCGATGATCCTGTCGAAACGCCGCCAGTTCGTGCTCATGGTCAACAATCAGAGTTCATTTCGGGTGTAGCAGCCGCCTGTGCGGGGATGATCGGGTTGCTGCGCAAGGAATCATCAAATGTTGGCGCTGTCATCGATATTTCGATGCAAGAGTCGCTGGCATTTATGGACATTATCAGTTTGTCAGCGGCCTCATTCGGAAAGCCTGGTAGGGCGCGAAAGAAAGAGGCGATTTCGGGTCCTAACCTCACGATATTGCCGGCCGCCGACGGCTTCATTGCCATCTCACCGCGAGAAGAACGCCAGTGGAAAAATTTCCTGCGATTGCTGGGCGATCCCGATTGGGGAGACGATCCACGTTTCGCAGATCGGGTTTTGCGGCAGGAAAATGCCGAAGCGGTTATCGCTCGCCTATCGGACTGGAGTCGCACCCAGAAGAAGATGGAAATGTTCCATTTTTTGCAGGAAAACCATATCCCATGCTATCCACTACTCACCCCTTCAGATCATCTTGAATCAGAACAGTTGAGTGCTAGGAATTATTTTGACCAGGTGAACATTGGATCCAAGTCGGGCTTAAAGCTCCCCGGGATGCCGTATCGGATCAGTGATATGACATCCAATGAGAGTTCGACCTTCAGAGAAGTAACCGAAATAACCCCAGAAGAAATCGGATGGAAATCAAAAACCAGTGCCGGATTCAGCAGTTCTTCAAAATCGAGTGGACTTAAAGAATTGCCGCTTAAGAGAGTTCGGGTTGCTGATCTGAGCTGGGTGATCGCAGGCCCTACAAGCACCCGTTACCTCGCATCGATGGGAGCTGAGGTAGTAAAAGTCGAGACATCAAGCCGTCCCGATCCTGGCCGGGCTGGTCAACTCCATGACGTACTCGGACAGGGAAAGCTTGGCATCACCCTCAATCTGAAATCCGAGGATGGGCTCGCCGCGATCAAAAAACTGATTGCTAGTAGCGATATTCTCATCGAAAACTTTGCACCAGGTGTCATGGAAAGACTCGGCTTGGGTTGGGATGTTCTAAATAAAATCAACTCAAAACTGGTAATGGTTTCGGCATCAGGTACTGGTCAGACGGGACCAACACGGCAGTACGCAGCCTACGGAACATTGCTGCAAATATACACCGGATTCGCCGGGCTAAATGGATACCCTAACCTGCCCACCAGTATCGGTATGGCATGGGCAGACCCTTTGTGCGGAATGTTACTTGCTTATGTTGCTGTCGCAGCGCTGCGTTCGAGCCGTAACACCGGCAAGGGGCGGCATATTGATTTCTCGATGGTTGAGGCGGTATTGGCGACAATGCCAGAACCTTTACTTGAATACCAGATGAATGGAAAAATATCTGAACCAATCGGCAACGATGACAGCGAATATTCACCTCACGGCGTGTTCAAATCCGACGGTGATGATTCATGGATAGCTATTGCTGTAACTTGTCAATCTGAATGGAATTCGCTCGTGGATCTGGTCGATGCCCCTGACGCGTTTCGTCAATTGGACCAGAATGAGCGGCGTGAACGATCTACCGACATTGCCCAAATAATCGAGGCATGGACGAGTGGGCTATCGCCTGATTCTGCGATGGAAAAATTGCAGAACGCGGGAGTTCCCGCCAGTGCATCGCGTACAAGTGCTGAATTAGCAGAAGATGTGCATTTGAAGGCGCGAAGATTCTTCGAAATGCTCAAAGACAGGAAAGGCGAGCTGCGGTTGATGCCAGCATTGCCATGGCAGTGGCAGGATGATCATCCGCCGGCTTACGGACAACCGCCAACTCTCGGCGGCGACACCAAATTCGTGTTGAAATCGATACTTGGGTACTCGGATCCCGAGATCAAGATCATGGAAGACATGGGTGCGTTGAACTAGAAACGATGCCCTGACCTAGTTCAACGATTTACGAGCTACCGCTACGTCGTACCGATCGACGGCATTCTGTTCCAGTACGAACCCGTTCTCCACCAGATTGTCGGTATCGAGTTTCACGAGCTCAATATATTTGGCTCGACTTTCATAGCGTTCCTCGATTGAGTAGCGTACGTCGTTAGTTGCTTGACGTTCGGATTGAGTTGCGGCAAACCAGCGAGAGAAACCAATCATAGGAACCTGTTGATCGGGGGCGCCCGTTTTAGGATCACGGGGATTCCAACCCGCGTGCGACGCAACCGGTTGAGTGATGTCAGGCAGTCGAATTCCTGCGACTTCGTTGCCGTCTGAATCGACTGCGGAAACTAGGCATGGGTATGTTTCACCCTCCACTGTCGGATACTCAGCAATCCCCTGATCTCCTCGTGCTCCGAGATCAATCGTTCTGATCACCCATAGCTTTGAGCGACCAGGTGTGATCTGCTCAGGCAGCTGGTCGAATCGATCAAGCACGCTATCTCTTGTAACGGCGGTTTCTTGGTCGATTCGGGCATGGGTGCTTTGCGGTGGCTCTGCTCCCTCGGTAATCCATTGTTCGAGATTTACGAGAGCAGCTCGTAAAAGAGGAGAGTAGTCGACTACGTTGTAGTCATAGAACCCAAGGGCACCTTCGGGTCCTTGATCACGAGTCTGCGGGATGGTGCCTGCACCGTGCTGAGTACCTGCAAAGTGGTACATGCGTGCGTTGACATCCAAATCGACATCCTGCTTGCCTAGAGGATCGGTGTGCATTAGTGAACAGTCGCCCCTCCAGTACTCGGAGGAGCTGTTTGTGTAGATGATTTTGGGAACTGCGTTCATGGCGTTGAGTCGCTTCAGAAGGCCGTCAGAGCGCAACGTCAATGGGTCTTCGAGTTCAACATCGGCAAAGGGATAAAGATGCCCGTAACTCGGATAAGACTGGTTAGATGGTTGAGCGTATCGATGATTGAATGAACCTCTTCGTCCACCGGCTACGTGCGGTAACAGTCCATCGAACACCTTTCGGTCTTGCTCATCCACATTCAGACCTAGGTACATGAAATGTCGCAGCATTCGACCGGTTTGAGATACGCCGTAGCCGATTGCGTGGTCGAGCGTTCCGAAATCCGGTATCAACTCTGTCGAGTCGTACTTCAGGAATGATGTTGCGTCTCTCAGGGCGAGGAGACCGGTTCCAGCGACAGGTGCTTCTTTGGTTGAATAGACGAGTTGGTAGTACTTGCCCGGTTCGAACCCGCCCTCAAGATAGATATGTTCGTCACTGGATTCGATTCCCGTCGAAGTTTCCCGAGCAAATTTCCAATTCGAGCGGGGGATCAGGGACTCTTCATCGTCTTCGAAATCTTTTATATATAGAGCATCTTCTGATTCATTTCCGCCGATCGCCCTTAGTGGGCGGTGAATGCGATCGGCTAGCAACCAGGTGGACTCTCGTTGATTAGGTCGTATTTCTACAACATTTTTTCCGGGATATGCCTCGCCAGTAAGATCGGCGAGGGGAGGGTTTAGACCCATCAGGACGTCGTCGCCGAACACATCCCATTGCCATCCGATGGATGCGACGGTGAATCCTCGTTCAAAGAGGAAACCATCTCCCGGCGGAGGACTGGCTGCTGCGTCGGCATCAGTACGATTGAACGTGTCAATGACTCGACGCCGACCACGGTTGGGCAATTCAATGACCAGTCGGTGAGAACCTTTGTCGGGATCGACGGGTTTTACCAACGAGAAATCGGCAGTGAAACGAACTCGACCCTCATCGTCACGAGGAGCCGAAGGTCGACGATGTCTTTGTTGGCTTCGTCCGACGGGTCGACAGCGAAGGTGAGCAATGCATCTACCTGCTCGTATGCACCGACGTCACCGAACTGACGCCCTTCGGCGTATGAGTGACGACGGATAAGCTTCAGGTCAACGACGGCCATTGTTTATCCCCGATTTCAGCCCTCGGACAGATATGCACCGAGGGCTGACTATTTCGTGGCAAGGGATTTCTGATTATGCCCCGCCAGTTCGTTTGAGTTCGTCGATTCGTTCACGCTGCTCTGGAGTGAGTTCTTCGAATGGTTCGCCCTTTTTTCGCAGTCCTCCAGTGAAGTTTGGCTTTCGCTTTTCCAAGAATGCTGCACGACCTTCTTCACCATCGGTAGTCAGGCTGGTTAGCAGTTGGTTCATCAGAGTCTGGACACGCCATGCCTCGTCCGTCGGTAAGTTGCCGAACCGTATGACAAGTTCTTTCATCATGCGAGTGGCATTTGGTGGCTGCAAGGCGATCGATTCCGCAATTTCAACTGATCGTGACATCAGGTCGGCATGTGGAACCACTTCGTTGATCAGACCGATACGCAGTGCTTCTTCAGCACCAAACGGCTCGTCAGTTAGCAGGATTTTCATGGCGTCAGCGTAGTTGATTTGCCTAGTCAGTAGTGTCGCACCGGGACCACCTCCGACCCATCCGTTCGATAGCAATGCGAACTTGAACCGCGCGTTTTCCGCTGATGCCACTCGGATGTCGGCGGTTGATAGCAGGGTATAAAATCCTGCGCCTGCAGCCCAACCGTTGACTGCCGCAACGACGGGTTTATAGACGCGTGGGAAGTGGTCTCCCATCAGTCCATGCACGCCCAATTTCTGGCCATTATTGGTCCCAGACTGCGGCCAAAATATTCTTTCAGCCATCAAAAATTCACGTTCTTCTTCCGTGACATCTGGATTTGGCGCCAGATTATGACCAGCACAGAAATATTTATCGCCTTCACCAGTGAGGATGGTCACGCGCATGTCGTGATCGTCCCAAATCTCCCTCCACGCCGCATCGAGTTGGTTGGACGTTTCCTTGTCCATGATGTTGGCTTTTTTGGGGTTGTTAATGGTTATGTATGCAATGTTGTCTTTTTTTTCGAACTTGATCGGCATATGGCACCTCCGTGGTTGATCTCATGGGAGGGGTGCAATTCGTTTAATCCGCAACATGGATTATTTCGAACGCGCACCCTCTCGAACGCCGACAGTTTATGTAGAAAATGAGGCTAATCCGACGTGCCACGAGGCATTACCTGCATGACTGTAGTAACTGAACTGGCGTCGAACCGCGTTTTCTACTTGTGTGAAACTTGCCGAACTTGTATGACGATGGTGATTCGGTGGAGACAAATCTAGGTGATGTCGAACCCTCGCCAATATCGGCGACCTTCGATGATTTCCACGGTGCCGATATTGCGTCCGTGTTCTAGATGCCCGGAGGCGATGGTCATTCCCGGCAACAGGCGTTCGAGTAATCGTTTACGTGTTTCGATACCCATTGTGGGGTCGACATCGGCTCTGTGACTCCATTCGGGTTCGGCGAACTGCGCTGCTGAGTGAAAAACATCACCGGTAACTATTCCGCTTACACCATTCGATTCGAGTAGTAGCGACATATGGCCTGGAGTTGCCAAGGTTTTCATGCCGGGAATCAGTTGCTTCTCACCGTCGACAAGTTCAACCACCCCGTGGTCCATTAATGGAGCGAATCCAGATTTGAATGCATCTGAATGTTCGGATCGAGCGGGATCCTTGTTCGACTCCTAATAATCCCAATCAATCTGGCTAGCCACATACTTTGCGTTTGGGAAGAACGGCATTTTGTAATCTTCGGAAAGCGACCATCCAATGTGATCGTAGTGGAGGTGAGTAAATACGACCATCGTGATATCGCTTGGTGCAAGACCAACCGATTTCAGGCTTGCAGGCAGTTCGGCTGGTGGTGCACCGTAACGTTTCGGAGGATGATGTCCGAGCCCGGTGTCAACCAAAACGGTCGAATTGCCAATGCGTACAACAATGCCACCGAAATTGCTTCTGTGGAGGCCTTTGCTATCGAGTGCATAGGGGTGACGCTCCCAGCCTTCGGCAGCGACTTTCGGAAATGGCCACGAAGGATCAACTGGGGGTGCTTCGCCGTCACTGACGGGTATCACCTCGATATCGCCAATTTTCACGTTCATTGAAGTTCGTATGTACTTTCAACACGTACCGAGTTCCATTTGGATGAGTGTACCGAGTTGAGTAGTTTCGCATATTAAGATGAGAAAACGAACAGATTTCACTGCACAAGTGACTACTGGAGCGTCACTGTGTGACCAGACGCACAGCGATGGCGTGATTGATGTGACTAAGATTCACTTGCTAAATGATCTGCCACCGATACCAACCAAACAACCTAACGTGCTTGTGGACCGAACTATCTAGCACGGAGATTACTAATGCCGCTGTTGCTCACTGACAAAGAAGTAAACGAACTAATGTCGATGTCGCAATGTGTCGACGCTGTCGAAGACGCATTTAGGCAAGCGGGTGAGGGCAAGGCATGGAATAGGCCTCGATCCCGTATTCGAATGCCACGAGGGTTTCACCATCTGATGGCTGGATACCTTGCTGATAGCGAGGTATTTGGGGTTAAGACCTACACCAGCTTCCGGGCAGGAACTCGCTTCATCACGATGCTATACGACGCTAACAATGGTGATTTACTTGCAACACTGCAAGGTGGGCGAATTGGTCAAATGCGGACTGGAGCTGTTAGCGGAATCGGAACCAAGCACATGTCTCGAGAAGATTCGGTAACAGTTGGCATGATAGGAGCTGGATTTCAAGCGCGTGGACAGATCGAAGGAATTTGCGCGGTCCGCGATATCAAATCGGTGAAGGTCTTTGACAGTGCACAAGAATTCGCAGAAAAAATGACCCGAGAAATGAGCGAAGAACTCGGGGTCGAAATGAATGTTGTTGAGACGGCACAAGAAGCGGTATCAGACGTCGACATCATAATTACCATGACCACTTCCCGAACGCCAGTCCTGCTTGGTGAATGGTTACAACCGGGACAACACATCAATGCCGCAGGTAGCAACCACTGGATCCGGCAGGAAGTCGATGACAATGTAATCAAAATGGCAGATCGCATCGTTGTAGACAGCAAAGAAGACGCCCAGATTGAGGCAGGTGATTTACTGTTCCCGATCGAACGAGGACGTGTGATGTGGAGCGGTATTCATGAGTTGGCAGATTTGGTTGTCGGGAACGTAAAAGGTCGCCAATCGAACGAAGAAATCACGCTCCTTGAATCACAGGGGATTGCTCTCAGCGATATTGCGGCAGCGAACTATGTTTATCAACGAGCTAAAGAAAAGGGTCTAGGACTCGAACTTCCTATGGAATCCTAAAACGACGAATCCCATGCTCGTACCAGCTACAGCATAGGTCCTTTCATCCAAATAACGTCCTCCGAATCTCCAGCCCCACGCTTAGAAAGTTGTGGGGCTGGTTTTTACTGATCGATATGAGAAATTAGAACAGCGCCAATGATGCGTAGCGACAGAAGGGTTGGCAATTCGAAATATGGCGAATTTATATGACACTGCTCAGGTATTAGGAGTGCCGTTTACGGTCGAACATAAGCCGAACCGGCGAATCCTACAAACTTCGGATTTGGCGTTAAATTACTTCGAATGGGGATCACCTGATTCACCGAGAATATTGTTGCTTCACGGCTTCGCTCAGACTGCCCGTTCATGGGATCTAATTGCGCTGTCATTGGCTGATAGATATCACGTAATTAGTGTCGATGCTCGAGGGCATGGTGACAGCGAATGGTCTGCAAACGCCGCCTACTCACCAGAAGATCATCGACGAGATGTGAAGACGCTGATCAAACATTTAGGTTCAACACCTGTCACCTTGATCGGACTTTCAATGGGTGGCGGAACGTCATACTCGTATGCGGCGGAACATGCTGAAGACATTCGAGCGTTGGTCATTACCGATACCGGCCCTGTAGGAAATCCTAAAGGACGAAGCCGAATAAATGACTTCGTAACTATGGATGATGAACTCGACACGCTCGAAGAATTTGTTGTGCGTATTCACTCCTATTCATCAGCTAGAACTCTCGAACAAGTGCGTTCGTCTGTAATGAACAACGTGATGCAGAACAAAGCTGGCAAGTGGACATGGAAGTATGACAAGGCGTTGCGCGATCCGAGTCGACCGCGTAAACGAATGCCGCAACAACAGGCCTGGGCGTACCTGAAATCAATTAGTTGTGCATCGTTGCTCATAAGAGGTGCTAATTCAGATTTGTTCATGGCGGAAACGGCTGCTGAAATGCAAAAAGTTATGCAAAATTGCACTCTTGTTACCGTTGAGAACGCCGGTCACTTGGTGCCGAGAGACAATCCATTAGGCTTCCTGCAAGCGGTTAGCCCGTGGCTGGATGAGATACATCGAATCGACTCTGGTGATGCCTAAACTTATCGCCAGACGACTAAACCAAAACTGAGCCGAAAACTATAAGAAGCGGTTCACAAGCGAAGTAATCAGAAGAGCGCCAACGTGCAAACGATTAAATCCCCAATATTTGTTCCAGGAAACCGGAAAAACATGCTTGAGAAAGCGCTCAACTTCGAAGTCGACTTCGTAGTTGCCGATCTCGAAGATTCCGTGCCTCCAGCAGAGAAAACGACGGCCCGAAACATGGTCGCCGAAATGGCGCCGTTGTTGAGGGATAGCGGGCAGCATGTGATGGTTCGTATCAACGCACTGGACACAGGTCTTACGGCGGAAGATCTCGAAGCCGTCGTTTCTGACAGTATCGAAATGATTAGCGTCGGGAAGATTAATACAGTCAACGATGTTAAGGAATATGACCGTCTACTCGCACGCGCTGAGAAAAGTGCTGGCCTCACGGCTGAATCTCTCAAGCTGGTTTTGTGGATAGAGAGTGCTCCAGCCGTACAAAACGCATATGAAATAGCGACCAGTTCCTCTCGCATAGCGGCGGTCACGTTTGGAGCCGAGGACTACACCAAAGATATCGGTATTCGCCGTACCTCCGGGTCGGAAGAGCTTCGATTCCCGAGGTCCGTGATCGCATTAGCGGCAAGTGCCGCAGGGGTAACACCGCTCGATACGCCGTACGTCAACTTCCGAGATATGGACGGTCTGCGTGACGATATAGAAGTCGTTTTACAACTTGGATTCAAAGGGAAATTTGCGATCCATCCTGCACAGGTGGAAGTCATCGTCAGCGGATTCGGCCCGTCACCGGAAGAGATCGCCCACGCCAAACGAATTATCGAAGCATGGGATGAAGCATCAGCGGCCGGACGTGGATCGTTCGATATGGACGGCGAGATGGTAGACGTGCCAGTTGTTGAAAGAGCTCGAAAGTTACTCAATGAGATGTAGCAAATTAAGTTTCGTCCTGAAAACACTTTCACAGGGTTCTGTCAGAACCGGGTTTCTCCGCACGCTGTACAAAAAAAGAAGCGACAACCACCATGGGTTGCCGCTTCGGTCACTCTCAGTAATCGGGTCAAAAGAGCCAATATATTTTTAGTTACCGCTTTGCGAGGCCGTCGTTTCTAGCAACGATTTCCGGCATTGGTGCTATCGGCTACTGACTCGGTGATCCCTGCCGCCGCATGAGGTTATGCACCATTGCGGCTAAATTATGTTGGCGTATGTTATCCATCCCTCCTTTGACTCGTTATCATCGCCGTTCTTGAAAGAGAGGGGTTATCTTCGATTTCGATCCTATGAGATTCGCGCTCCGTTGGGCTCATTTCGACGTGATTTATTCGTGAGATATTTCACCAATTCGGTTCTGTCAGGACTAAGTGTTGATGGCATAAAAGCATCATTTCTCATTTGCTGAGTAGCTCTGTACATGTCCGGCCGACACTGTCAAATCGTGGCTATTAGATCTACCTAAACTTCAGTTCGATCTTGCCGTCTCGCCAGATATGTGCACTCTCCAGAATCGTCTGAAGTATCGCCTTTGCCTTCCGAACATCAAGCGACTCGAAAGACTGTAGGAACGAACCGATTTGCTTCGGCAGGGCAGAAGTACTTTCCTTCGCTGCTTCTGCCTTGGCCAAAGCCTCCCGCAGTTCAGCTAAACGAATCTGTGTCTTGGCTCGCTCGTCACGACGTTGGACGTTCGCAGCGCCAAACTCTTCCGGTTCTGTCAGAACTCAGTGCTCCAGTCGAAATATGATCGACCTAAACACAACTTCGCCCCCCAGTATTTAAGCTGACAGCTCAGTCATTAGAGTCGACCATTTCTCGGTGAATATCTCTCTTCGGTTCGATGCTGATATCCGTTGGTTACTAACGCTCGGGACTCTCAAATAATTTCGTAGTTCGTCGAATGCTGTGCAAAACCGACTCGCTGACTCGAACTTGGCGAACCCGAGCATTGGATAGTAACGCTGCTTGGGCTCAAACAGTTCGAGTCAACAAGTCGGTTTTGCACGGCATTTGACGAACTACGCAATTATT
>JAQCHZ010000002.1:0-37500 GCA_027618835.1 Chloroflexota bacterium
GGACTTGTAAACACTTTTCGCTGTTTACGGGGTTGAATCACCCCGAGTTGTACACAGATTTTAACATCTGTGCCCACTGATTAATAGCCCTGCTGACTCTCGATACGCCAGCGAGCTTTGCAGTTTGAGCACGAGTGAGTCGGTTGGTTAACTTCAACTCTGCATCCACCGAGCACAATCTCGCCACGCTGGGCTACTGACTCTGTATCAACGGTTGGCAGACCATACACAATCCTTGTGCCAGTCGTGCCGCATCTCTCGCACTCTTCACCAGCGAACACTGCCGTTGTGGATGGAGATCGGCGACTAATAGGTGAAGGTTGTTGCGGTAATTCCAAGACAGAATTCTTGCGACGGAATAACTTGCTTAACATCTTTGTACTTGTTCCTTCTCTACTGCAAAGCATCGACACAGGGGGGGGTAGTTACCCTCAGAAATCGTATCTACTTGCCAATTGTGGACTAATTCCAGCTTCTGGCTCACCTGTCGATCAGTTCCCCTTTTACCCTTCCGTGTAGTGATGAGGGTACCCATAGCCGGAACTTTTTGAATACAAAAAAGTGTTTCAGGGGTAGTAGGCGCACTTTTGAGGCTAATAGAGCCTGTTTAGGGGTGAAATAGCCGCTTATTGGCTACTTTGTGCGCCATGCTCACGTTTGATTTATTACTTATTCACGGGGTGGTTACCCAAGATAACTGCCATGATTTGTTATTAGATATATAAAAGAATCATGGGTGAAATCATAGTTCGAAGCATCAATGAAACACAATGACGAATACTGTACAAACTACATAGGGTAAGCTTGCCATTTAAGTATGAAAATAAACTACAAAAACACATCCCACATTACTGATGTCTTCATTTTTGGCACTATTTTGATGCTGGTCTTCGCAGTACCGCTAGTGTTCCCTCTAAATCGACCAAATGTACCTTTTGGCGAGTACAAATCTATGCTTTTGCACTTTGGTGCGGGAGCGATATCAGTTGCGTTGCTTGTAAATTACGTTGCTCGATTTAGGGGTCCCGAAATTGAATATATTTCCTGTCCCACAACGCTGAGTGGATGGTGGACGTCTTCTACTAAGATGTTGGTCGGTGGTCTACTACTTGTGGTCACATCGCATCTAATTTCGTCCGTCATGTCACCTGCACCTCGGCTTAGTTTTTATGGCGCAAATGAAAATTTTTCTGGTCGCAACGGGTATGATCTAGTATCTCTTTTCATCTTGTTCATAGCGGTATCGACCCACGTTCGATCAACAAAAAGACTGCAGGTTTTGGCATCCACATTTGCCGTAACGGCGTCGTTGGTCGCAATATATGCCTTGGCACAGCATTTTGGCTGGGATGAGATCGGCGGACGGCAACATGCAACTCGAGTTGTTTCGAGTTTTGGTAACACGCTGAATCTCGCTGGGTTTCTCGTAATCACCATCCCTCTCACATTGGGGCTATGTGTTTTGCCTCGCACTTCGATAGTGCTCACAATGGTGATGGTTGGCGCACTGGGTTTACAGATCGCTGCCTTGTGGCTGACAGGCGGGCGTGGTGCGTATTTGGCGCTCGTAATATCCGTAGCGTCTTCTTCGTTACTCGTATTCAGATTCTGGACGAGAGTTTGGATTGGGAAATCGCTCGGAACACTGGCGGTGGGCGCTATCGTTGCCATGGTTATCGTGGTTCTCCCGGCATCTCCGTCCGCTGCCACGTTGAATCGAGCAGGTTCGATCGTAACGGAGATTCGTACACTCATAGATGAACCCTCAGTGACCTCTTCAGGAGGATTGCAAGCTCGTCGTCCAATCTGGGAAGCTGCCCTTCGAGTCTTTGGGAATCCTGCTTTGCCTGCTTCAAGTTCAGGTGTTCCAAAGACCATGAGGTATCTAGTTGGGGTAGGTCCCGAAATGTTCTTAATCCCATACCCGCTTGCTGCCCAACCCTCAATAGACATTCGGCAGCAGTATGACACCCACAACATTGCCCTCCAAGTTTTGGTCACAACAGGAATTGTTGGATTGATTGCCCTTGGAATATTTGGATTCAGTGTGCTGAGAGTCGGAAGTTCGATTTTACGTCAACTGGCAGCCCGTAATCCCAACAATATGGTGCGGACATTATTGGCGGTATTTATTCTTTCTGCCGTTGTCGCTAAGGGCGTCGAAATGCAGACTGGAGTACCACGAGTTTCAGATCTTGTACCAGCATTTGTGGTGTTAGGAATGTTCGTATCTGTTTCGAGATCTTCCGAGCTTGCCGGCAGAGTTGACGGTTCACATCATGCGCCAAGGACCACCGAATCCTCTCGAGTAATTCCTGTAGTGCTGGTTTCTCTCGCTGTCATCACTCTCCTGAGTTCGATTGTGGGATTCGATATGCGTCGCGTTTCAGTTGTTCGAATTCTCGGGAACGGTCAAGCGGTATTGACGAGCAAGCAACAAGTGGTCTTAGAGTCAAAGGCGGGTGATTTTGGAAGCTTTATATTCGATTTATCTGAGGTGCACTTCGACGCCTCACTGCGAATGTATGAGGAAGGGGACCTAAACGGTTCGCATGCTGAGGCAATCGAAGCTTGGGAATTACTGCTGCGCATCGAGAAAATCAACCCACACGATCTCAGCACGCAGCTTGCCCTAGCAAAGGTGGCGGCTACTCAAGTTGAGCGAGGTGACAGCACTTTTAGAGAGGAGATGTCAGATAGATATAGACGAATAGCCACCAACTACCCAGCATTCCCGACGTTAGTTGGCACCGCCGCCACAGCCTTAGCAAATATTGGTGAACACCGTTTGGCAATAGATGCAGCTGACCAAGCGATAATGACGGAATCTATGACCAAACCATGGGCAAAGGCATGGTATGCGAAGGGTCTATCGGAATATTTGAGCGGTAGTCAAGAGCAAGGAGTCAATTCTCTGTTGACGGCAACTGTCAAAGAGCCCGGAAGTACTCCTGCAAAACTTGCACATGGTGTGCTCGCTCAAATCTACTTTGAGCGAGGGGACAATGAAATTGCAGAAATTCACGCAAAGGCTTCTGAGTAGTCCTTCTTATTTGAGCATCACTTTAAAATGTCAATTTACCGAACTAACCTGTCGTCAATAAACGACATGTTCCCGAGAATTGAAGGTCGCTCCTCCTTGAACAGATGCATGTATGAAAACACCCAAGATTCCTTTATCTACATATAAGTAGGAATCATCGGAGAAATCATGGGTATGGTTACCAACCGCAAGTGTCTCTCAATTGCTGGACGACCAGATCTGAGCCAGTGAGATCCCAAGTGGCGGTAATCGGTGTTTCAAGATACGGGGCTGTCTGTGCGCTAAAACTTGATGATGTCCCAATTTGTTGAGCCATCACTTGGATCCCTAATTCATTGATGGAGGGGAAGAATGTCATCTCTCGGGAGGTGTCGATGTCCCAGTCGAGGGTGACTGCGGGTGTACTCCCCACTCGGTGAGTTACTGCCGTTGTACCTATGCCTACGTATACATCCCACACAATATATATCTCGGTTAGACCAGCCTCACATCGAAGGATCAATGCAATCGTATCTCCATCGGGTGTTCTACCCTCGGTTGAATCAAGAATCGCAGCGAAGGTTCTAGCTGAACATTACCTTGGACAAATTCCTAGAAAAAAAACTTCACCTCGACTGTCGGGTAAGCATTCTTCTAGGTATGATTGAACGCTGTGATCAAACTACAGTCTATTTATTTGGCTGTTGTTTGATCCGCGCAGGAGCGTAGCTCAGTCTGGCTAGAGCACTGGTCTCCAAAACCAGCGGCCGGGGGTTCGAATCCCTCCGCTCCTGCCAATATATGGCTCTTATTTTGAGCAGCGTTTTTGCTGCGAACCCCGTGCCGGGGTGCTGAAATTGGTAGACAGGCTACGTTGAGGGCGTAGTGTTCGTAAGGACGTGCGGGTTCGAGTCCCGCCCTCGGCACCATATATTTTAGTTCGGTTTCGTTGTTCGGTTTTTCTTAAGAGTTGAACACAATAATGAAGCTGATCTTGCCGTCGTTTGTTGGATACAGTCATATTTGGACTACTCGATGAACGCTCGGTTGGTAGAGAGTTGGCTTTCTCGACCGATGATTCGACACTTGCTAAAGTGCGATCAAGGTCATTGAGAGAATCGATTATTTCTACGGCGACGTGGCCAAGTGGTTAAGGCGGAGGACTGCAAATCCTCTATTCGGCGGTTCGAATCCGCCCGTCGCCTCCATCTCAACTCAAACTGAGAAAGCTCCAGAGAAATCTGGGGCTTTTTCGCGTTTGACAGCAGATTTGACAGCAACCGGGATCGTCAGGTCTACCAAGGATCGGCAACGAACTACCTGTTCGAGGCCATCGGATGAACTGCAACTGGCCTGAATCGACGCTACCTGCATGCTCCACAGGTGAAGCGTCAAAGGCTCCAGGTCATTTCACGCGACCCGGGTATTCTTTTCAGATGACTTCCACCGCCACCGAGCCGATCAAATCCATACCTCCAAGACGAGCTGCGTTCGCCAGAGAGTACATGACGGACAACACATCGCGAGCTGCTCGGGACGTTGGCTACATGGCCAAGTCGGCGTCTGTCGAAGGGTCGAGACTCCTAGCGAACGCTGAGCTGCCCACACTCACGACCGAACAATTACGGGCTGGAGTGCGTCATCTCGGGCAGGTTTCAGACGTTTAGGCGCTCCCAGAGAGGCAGTTCGAGCCGGATTCGCCGACTGCCACACATCGCACGGCGCGCGCAGGGAGCTTCCTCTCGAACGAGGAAGACGAAAACGGCGACACTGGAGACCTCGGCTCGACCGAGGTTGTGATCGATTGAGATTTTTTCTCCTCGAAAATTCTGGACAATTACTCTGAGTCAAACAAGATGACCCGGTAAATCCCGATATTTTCTCATGGAAACGGAAAGACAGCTTCCTCCTCTTGAACAGATCCCCTCAGCAAATGAGGAATGATGTTATTCCACCCCGACACTGAGTTCTGACAGAACATCTGGGGGCTACTTGACTGGTCTTGTCATCACTCCATCCTCTCAACGAATAGAGTCTCCATAAAACCGGGGGCGATTTAGAACAATTGACAGGGGACCGCACCCATAAAAATGATGAAATAACCCGGCGATTTCGGAGCGGAAGATGTCAACGCGGCGGGCAAATCCTCGTTTTGATCTTGGGCGAAGTAATGCCGGATACATAACTACACAAATAGGTCGTGAAACTACCTATTTACATACTTTTTTACATGCTCATAATTACGTTCGACAGCACTACAGCATGACTTCCCCGAGAGAGACCAACTGATCCCTCTTGATTTGGTAAAGCTTCATTTCGATATGGCGCTGATAGTCATCAGCTCAGATGTGCTGACAAGGGAGGCACAAAAATGCCAGATAAAGGTAAGGGCACTAAAAAGCCCGTTAAGAAGTAATTTGCTAGCTTGCGTCAGTCTTCGCTAAGACCCGCATACGGAGCCCACAACACAGATAAGTGTTGTGGGCTTTATTTTTAGGCCGTTCTGTCAGAACTCAGCGCTCAACCTCGTTTTTTGCCATTAAGTCTGAACAAAATGTTGGCCTATTGAGAACGAAACCGAATATCAGACGGACTCCTTTGGGCATCAAATTGCCCTAGAGCCCTGAGTTCTGACAGAACCGGCTCACACAGGTCGAGATTATGACTCATAAAAGCTACTGAAAGTGTCGTTCGACCGGCGAACCAAACACCTCAAACGCATATAATATTTGGCATGGATACAGAGCCGCCCTGCGAGCCGAAATCACAGATGCACGGTGCTGCGCAAAAGTCGGAAATATCCAGTTATCAGCGTCCTAAACCTGTGTGATATCGAACAGGTCGCCTCATCCTTGCAGGCTCTGCCATCAGGTGGCTGACACAAGTAATCGGTTAATCCACTCATCTAGAGGAATTATATGAAGATCGGCATTCTTTCTCGAGCACCGAACCAGTACAGCACCAAAAGATTGGTGGAGGCCGCCGAGAATCGCTCTCACGACGTTAGTGTCGTAGATTACTTGCGTTGTCACATGAACATCGCGACACGTAATCCTGAAGTGGTTTTGGACGGAGATTCACTAATATTTGACGCCGTTATTCCAAGAATTGCGACTCGGAACATTTTCTACGGCACAGCTGTCGTACGTCAATTCGAAGTCATGGGAATCTATTCGCTCAACGAATCTCAGGCGATCACCAGGTCCAGGGACAAGATGCGTTCATTGCAGATCCTGTCAAGGACAGATGTCGGCATGCCAATCACCAGCTTCGCCGATTCAACTCGTGATCTTGATGGACTGATAGAAGCAGTTGGTGGTGCACCGCTAGTCATCAAACTGCTTGAAGGCAACCAGCGAACCGGCATCGTCCTAGTGGAATCTAAAACGGCTGCAAAATCTGTAATCGCTGCGTTCAGACAACAAGACGCCCATATTTTGATACAAGAATTTATCAGAGAAGCAAAGGGCACCGACATTAGATGTTTGGTAGTCGGTGATCGAGTCATAGCGGCCCAAGAACGGCGAGGCCTTGATGGAAAACCGACAGATAACCTATACGAAGGTGAACAAGCGATTCCTGTTAAACTTTCGACCGAAGAAAGAAAGATGGCACTCACTGCTGTTCAGGCTCTGGGGTTGAATGTAGCCGGCGTAGATTTAATACGTTCAGACAGAGGGCCTTTGGTGATCGACGTTAATTCGCTACCAAGTTTGGAAGGAGTCGAGGCCGCGACTGGCATCGACGTCGCGGGACTAATAATCGAGTACATCGAGAGTAATAATCGCGAATAACTCTCATTCCATGATGAATTGGTTCTGACCCGGCACTGTGTTCTGACAGATCCCAGAACAACAGATCAATGAGCTTGCATCGTTCATTAATGAGACACCCACGGTAGAAGAACTGTCGAAAGTTCCTGATGTCGGAGTCACAGAGATGGTTGCGGTATTAGGTGTAGCGATACTTGGGAGTTTCACTAATACAGCGATTGAACTTGGTGTCAGCCAACCCGGACTAAGTAGACAAGTTCAACGTGTCGAAAAGGTATACGGTTTTGAAATCTTCGTCCGACGTGCGAAAGGCGCAAATCTAACCCCAAAAGGTCAGTTGGTAATCGAAGCATTTACCGAAGCCATGAGTGCCATTGCTCGGTCGGTTAAAGCAGCAAAACACCTGTCCTGAAAGGTTCTGCCTCGACGCTGAGTTCTGACAGAACCGAGTCCGAGGAATCTAGTTCGTTACGTCAATCGCGTTGATCAGCGCCCAGCAGCGTTGTAAAGATTGAACAGATTCGCGTCCCTGGCACAGCAAAATTACGTTTGAATGTATAACGTAATCAGCGTATTTCACTGCGAGACTTCCTCCCCCACCTCCAGATGTGAATCCTGAGGTTCGCCGGTCGCGAGTCCCTTCTTTCCAAGTGACGTCATTATCCGAAACTGCCCCATCTGGCCCTGTTACTTCATCGGCAAACTTTTTGCCTTCATTGATGGCAGCTGCATGGGATGGGTAGAAGCGGATCTCATAGTCGACTGATTCAGTTCCGTCAGGTTTCCAAAATCCGTACATAGCAAACTCGGCATACGGTAGGTCTGTGACGTCGTACTCTTTCGATTTTTTCAACCCAGTCGATAAGAACTCTTCTTGAGTGAATATTCGGTCAGATGCTGTGATTTTCGGAATCAGATCCATATCAGATGAATTGTCACCGCTGTTATTCCCGCAAGCAGAGAGAACGATGGCAAGCACCAAGGCCGATAGATTTACTAGTAATAGTTTGAGGGACATCGTACTGCTTTTTATGGATAAGGATTATCGAATGTGAATGGAGGTGATAGTAAATGAGTCGCATGGGTTCTGCTCGCTGAGTTCTGACAGAACCGAGGTGAACGTTCGTTGAAACGCTTATCGCAGTCTCCGCAGTAGAAAGTCCGATAGCCCAGCGAGGTTCAAAGTTTCATCTTGGATATGGACGTAGATAGGCAATGTGGACAGGCCATGAATAGATCTCTTCAGCAAATGAGGAATGATGCTATTCTGCCCCGACGCTGAGTTCTGACAGAACCGTATTTGAACAATCGTATGGAGCAGAATCATCGAGGAATCAAGCAGCGTTACTATTCGATGCTTGGATTCAAACAGTTCGAGTCCGCCAGTCGTTTCTGCACGGCTTTCGATGAATTACGAAACTATCTGAGAGTTCGGTCCGCGGGTAGCGAGCATGTTCCAGCGGGCGTTCGACGGCAAATATTCACCAGCAAGTGGTCGACTCTAATGACCGAATTGTCGGCTTAAATACAGGGGACAATCATGTATTTAGGTCGGCTGGGTTTCATGGTGAGCGCTGAGTTCTGACAGAGCCATAGACAACATCCACATCGACAAAACCTCATGTTTTAGCTTGCATCATATTGAGATGAACGTCAGATCAAAAACTCGTGGAGCCCACGCTTACAGGCGTCGCTCCTCAGTTTCGTGAGAGCATTTCGTTCGATTTGACGAATTCGTTCACGCGTGAGATTTAGTACACCGCCAATTTCTTCAAGAGTTCGCGATTGGCCGTCGATAAGGCCAAATCGGAGCTCGATAACTTGGCGTTCACTGGTTTTCAAGCAGCCAAGAGCCTGGTCGAGCTGCTCGCGCATTGAATTATGGGTGACCACATCTTCAGTGAAAGGAGCAGATTTGTCTTCTATCAAGTCTCGCAATTCACTCACTCCATCCTCGCCGATCGGTGTCTCTAAAGAAACCGGTTCCTGCGACATCTGGAGAATTTCGGATACCCGCTCAACTGACAATTCGACACGCTCGGCGAGTTCTTCCGCAGTTGGCTCACGGTTCAATTGCTGACCGAGTTCGCGACGCGAAAGCATGATCTTATTCAACGACTCTACGATATGAACAGGTATACGAATCGTCCTAGCTTGGTCCGCTATAGCCCTTGTGAGACCCTGTCGAATCCACCAGGTTGAATATGTGCTGAACTTGAAGCCCTTACGGAAGTCGAATTTCTCAATGGCGCGTATCAGTCCGATGTTGCCTTCTTGAATTAGATCCAACATCGTAAGACCCCGGTTCAGATGCTTCTTGGCGACACTGACCACAAGCCGAAGGTTTGCTTCCCCAAGGTGAAGACGAGCCTTTTTGCCCTCTTCGTGCACTCGCAACAGGTGGGCGTTCAGGACTGAAGTTAATGGCCGAAGAGCGGTGATGAACGCTGGCTTGACGACTTCGTCAGGTAGATCGTTAAGTACTGGGTTTAACCCGAGTATCTCGACCATTTCCGACGTAAGGAGTCGGGAAAGAACTGACAATTCCACGACCATTTTATGTGCTTCATCCGGTTCAACACCAAGAGCATCTGAAAGGTAATTGATCAGTTCTTCTTCACGCTTGCTATCGACAATGGCGCGTAGATACGGGTTTCTGAGTACGGCTTCGAGGGTAACCGGAGTCGGGAGACCGAGGTACTTGGCGACAGCGGAGGCCGTGTCGCCAACAAAGCCTAGCTTCGCGAGTATGTGAGTAATGATCGTGAACGGATCAGGAGTTCTAATCTCTATCTCGCCCTGAATCTCTTTTTCTATTGCTTCCAAACGTTGTACGAGTTCAACGGCACGAGCGAGAACAACTTCGTCAGCAGCGGTGAGCAGCGAAACTCGGCCGATCTCACGAAGGTACATCCTGACAGAATCTTCTGTGAGTTCGGTTTCCCGAACTTGTTGAACCGCTAAGTTATTGAGATTAGTAGCGGAATCTGAGGCTCGGGCGGCCTCCCACATATTCAGTTCTGAGCGTGTAGCGATCATGGCAGTATTTTCCGTCACCACGTTCGCCTCGTCCTCGGAACCCTCCAAACGGCTCAAGACGTGGGTGTAGGAATCATCTCCAAGGGCAGCCGAGACATCATTGGCCTTGGTTGCTAGTTGTTTTCGGGCCACCGATTGTTCCTTTTGGGCATTTAGTGCCGATACCAAAACACGTCAAATATCCGTTTGAAAACCGATCAGAATCCGTCTGCTCGCTAACCGAAGATATCCTCAGCCGTTTTAAAGTCGTCTCGTGTGTCGATCTCGGTCCATCCCAACCCGGTTATGTCGACTGCGTGGAAAGCTATTCCCCTCGTAATGAGACGTTCATAGGCTCCCTCGTAATATTCTTGGAGATTGTTCTCACTGCCCATCATCGCTCTAAGCTCTGCGAAAAGGAGAGTCCCGGTGTAACCGCTGATTTTTTCGATACCAATCGATTCGCCGATCGCATCCGTAGGCGCAATCTCTTTGCCTACTTGAATTATGCGATTTTCGGAGTCGAGGACTACTTTCACTTCCTCTGAATCGAGTTGGATGTTCTGGTTGATACAAAGGCAGTTTTCTTCGGAACTGGCCATTAATCGTCTTAGTACTTCTTCTTCGAACACAACATCGCCATCGAATTTTACGAAGGGTGATCCAGCGATGAAATCCTCAGCAAGCATCAACGAATATCCAGTGTTGGTTTCGTTGTACCGATTGTTGACGATGAACCGCACGTTGAGTTCGGGGAACTTTTCACGCACAAAGCTTTCGATCTGCTCGTGCAGGTAACCGACAACGACAACGATTTCGTCGATTCCGCAGGCTCGAATGCTGGCGAGCATCCGTTCAAGGATGGTGATGCCCCCTAGCGACAAGAGCGTCTTCGGTCGGTTATCTGTCAGGGGTCGGATTCTCGAGCCGACTCCGGCCGACAATATGACAGCTTTGGTGCTGCTCATTTTTTGATGGATATCGATGATCGACGCTGAATGGTGTGTCCACGTTGCCACGTTCGGAACATACCGTGGAAAATCTGACTTACGGCAAAGACCCAAAGCATCGGAATCAGACTGTCCGAAACCAACGCCAGCGAGAGCATGAATACTAAGACACCCTCATCGAAGTCAATAATCTTGCGTTGCTCACGGATGAACCAAACTGGGAGTGTCTTGAGATTGAATCCTGCGCTCTGCTCATTGATGTTCACTTCCGATATCGCCTCTTTCAGAATGATCCCGTGGGGAACTGTGGGCCAGCCGATTACTGGCTCAAAAACTGTTGAAGCTGTATGGGCTGGGGGCATATTTATTTTCCTTAGTAGGCAATTCCGAAATTGACCGCTCGATTTGAACCATCTGTGATTCGTGCACCTGTTTAGGTCCTATTCACTTCAATCTCACCGTCCTGAAAGAACCCTATATTGTCGATCACTGTTGCTGAACGGCATTTACCTGCTGTGACAACACGTCATATTTATTATCCATATATCCGTAAGGGATAACCAATACCGATTGTGAGGTGCCCCAAACAACTTTGTCCGTCGTGTTGCCGATTACAGTCCGTTTCAGCCCTCCAAGGTCGCGTGAGCTTATGACGATCAATGTTTCGGAAAGCTCGTTTGCTAAAGCAGCAATACAAGCCGAGGTGCTACCTGTTGGAGTTTGGGCTATTGCCGATACGCCTTTTGATTTGGCCTTCTCTACATATCGGTCGAGATATTCTTTCGCGAAGTCCCGGATGTGCAAAGATGATCTTGATCCTTTAGAAGGTATTGGCCCCCAGGTCGAAATTCCACGGAACGCCGGATTGGTGGCTTTGACAAAAACTAGCAAAGCCCCACTTTTCTCTGCGAAATCAACAGCGAAATCAACAACCGATTCAGAATTCTTTGCTCCATACAACGGAACGAGAACAGTTTTGGGTAAATGAGTTTCTGGTTTGATTTGGCCGTCCACATGGAGAACAACTATCGGATTTTTTGCGGTGTGTAATACGCTATTCGTTACGCTATTGAGCATGCTCGTTTTGACACCAAGTCGAGATTTCGTGGCGAGAACGATTAGGTCAACATTCTCTTCTTTGGCCACGCGCAAAATCTCCTCTGAAATAGATCCTCTGCTGACGATGGTTCGAACATTGAATCTTCGATCAGATATGGTTGAAGCGATGCCGCTCAAAAACGACTCGGCTGCAGCATCATCCGGAGATGTGGAATCGAGTACACGCAGGAGAATCAATTCAGCAAGAAATGGCTCAGCAAGGCTCGCACCCCACCTAACGACATGTTGAGCGTCAGTTGCTCCCCCTAGTGGAAGTAGTACACGTCTGAACACTATAGTTCACCTTTATTCATTGACTAGGATCTAGGTATTTTCTCAATCAGACCACGCAGTTTTTTTCCATCGGACCCAGAAAACCAACATGAACTAATGTCCTCATGAATCCTTGGTTATCCATAATCTTCCGTTCGTTCGTATCGATCTCGAAAACTATTGAACGATCTTGACGAGGAGTGCACACTCCAAACGTTGCAGTCGCCACAAGTCTGAAACTTGGTTGGCTTCAACAGATCACACAAGGGGCAGTCGTCTAGCAGTCCTGCATCGAGTAGAGGGATGTGCTTTTCGCACACCCCCTCCTCACCGTTGATCAATTCTTCACAGTCCCAAACTTCACAAAGAAACAACTGATTAAACCTCCAGGTACGTAACTTCAGCTGGTTAGTAATCCATTCCGTGGCCCATTGGCATGGCTGGCATTGGTCCTCTTTTTCACTGATTAAAGTTTCAGTTGTGAGGATCATCCCAATCAACCGAGAGGGAATTTATTGCCGCTGTTTTCATCACCAAACAGATAGCTTGAGCCACCACAGGACTTCGATGTATTACTAGGACATTCATTCAGGCCGTACTACCTTATGGATACCCCATTATAGGTAGCTATTCATTCAGTACTCTCATCAGTACAGTGGTCATTATTTGGCGTGTCTACTCTTGTAGGAATACCTCTTTAGCGGTAATTTGTCTAGTTATTTATAAACGGCCGACAGATTGGTTGTGCTTTGTATTGGTACTGTCAGAACTCAGCGCTACCCATAAATTCCGGCAGACCTAAATACATGGTCAACCTCTGCATTTAAGCTGATAACTCGGTCATGAGAGTCGACCACTTGCTGGTGAATATCTTCCTTCGACTGGATGCTGGTACTTGTTGACCGTCCAGTGCAGGGACTCTCAGATAGTTTCGTAACTCGTCGAATACCGAACAGACCCGGGCTTGCTGCATAGAACCGTTTTAACCCGAGTATCGGATAGTAGTGCTGCTTGATACGCCGGTGATCCTGTTCTATCTGGTTGAACGGAATTGAACTCTAAGAAAATGCGCCAACGCCCCATGCTTATACTCGCTTACTTGTTTCGAGATCGTGGTGGTGGTCCGATGAATTGCGAAGCACCTCATCTCCACAATCGGTGCCAATACCGGCGTTTGTGTCACTGAATTACCCTGAATTCCTCCAATTAAAGCAAAACGCGGATATTCGGCCAAATTTTATTCCAACCAAAGTTTGCAGGAGCGGGCAATTGAGTTGTTATTTGCCAGGCATCGACGATTTCGATCGGTTGGCGCATTTTGCTCTCCAACTGCAACAGGCACTCATCGAGAGTTGGGATGATTTTTAGGAGCCGGTAGTCGGCCGCACTTCAAGTAGAGCCAACTCTCGATGAGTGCCTTCGGGGTGAATCGTGCTTCGCTTCTGGAGCGCGCATCATTCAGTGACCTGATTCAGGTGGATGCTGTGAAATGTGTACTTTTGCGGTCAACTGGTTTATGGCGCACGGCTGCGTTCAGCCAGAATGAACACACTTGGGCGTCCTCCTAACCCGGTTGCTCGTCTCCGGGACGGTTGAGGTCGACGTTGTGGGGATTACTGCGCGACACGACATTTGGGCGTCCTCGAAGTAAATTTCCAAGTCCCCTCGCAATAACCCATCGAGGATCGCACCGTCGGTGCGACTCGAATGCGCCCACACAAGCAAATCCTCCAATTCCTGCTCAGTAGCCTTCCTGTCCGGCTGGCACTCGAAGTACCGGACCATGACAGCTCGTTCGAACTCATCGATATCGAGATCAAATGATTCTTGATTGCAATTGATCTAGAAGAAGCCTCGGAGAAACGAACGTTCCTCTGGGGCTTTTTCGCGTTTGGTGATAAGACCGGTGTCGCAAATGCGTGTGAAATTCGTAAATTCAATGACAACGCTTCCGTTCGTAACATTCGACTGAGCCATGGTTGGCGTATCATCGGCGCAAAATGGAACCCGCAATCGATGTGTGGGTCTGAAGCATTCGCCGGGAGAGCGCACAAAGATGAGCAACGTCAAAATTCGAGATGTGAGAGTGATTCTTACTGAGCCAGAACCAGGTTCACGATTCACTGTTGTGAAGATAGAAACCACCGAGCCTGGTCTATACGGCATCGGGTGTGCTTCATTGCGGACCCGCCCTCAGGCTGTGAAAGTAGCCATTGAACAGTACTTGCGCCCGTTCCTCATTGGCAAAGATCCCGCAGATATCGAAGACATTTGGCAATCGGCGTACGTTTCGTCCTATTGGCGTAGTGGTCCCATCCTCAACAACGCGTTGAGCGGTGTTGATGAGGCACTATGGGACATCAAAGGCAAGGTCGCTGGAATGCCTGTTTACGACCTTCTGGGCGGTAAGGCGCGAGAAGCTGCGGCTGTTTATGCTCACGCCTCGGCTTCGTCTCCTGAAGAAGTCGAAGATCAGGCACACGGATTTATTGAAGAGGGCTATCACTACATACGAATCCAAGTAGCGACGCCAGGGTTTGCGACCTACGGTGCGTCGGGCGGTGAGGGTCGAGATCGTGATCCTCAAGACGGACCCAAATGGATTACAACAAAAGCCGAACCCGCAGATGATCGATATGCCTATGCCCAACGAGCGGGTATCTACGAACCGAAGCCGTACATGCGGTCAGCGATTGCGTTGATGGACCGTATGCGATCTAGCGTTGGTTGGAAAGTTGAGCTGATCCATGATGTTCACGAACGACTGCCAACTATTCTCGCTGTCGACTTCGCCAAGGAAGTAGAGCAGTTCAAACTCTTCTACCTTGAAGACTTACTGCCGCCGCATGAGATTGGTTGGTACGAACGTGTGCGCGAGCAAACGTCGACACCGATGGCGATCGGCGAGATCTTCAACAACCCGTTGGAAGTCGTTCCGCTGATAACGGGTCGGTTGATCGACTTCGTGCGAACTAGACTTTCGCCAATTGGCGGGATAACGCCTGCTAAAAAGTACGCTGCCATGGCCGAGCTTATGGGGATTCGTACTGCATTTCAAGGCCCTGGCAACGTATCGCCGGTGGGGCAGGCCGCCCACCTGAACATCGACTTGAACATCTCTAATTTCGGTGTTCAAGAAGAGGCGGTTTATAGCGATAAGATCAAGGAGATATTCCCTGGCTCTCCTGAAATACGAGATGGCTTTATGTGGTCAAACGGAGAACCAGGACTTGGGATCGATATCGATGAAGAGCTAGCTGCGAAATACCCTCACAATAATGAGGGCGGCGGGCATTTCGACAACGTTCGTAGGGCAGATGGAACAGTTGTACGCCCTTAGTATGTGAATTGGTCACACAGAAAAGCCCCGAATTTATATCGGGGCTTTTCTGTGTCTGAGCTAGGAGATGGGGAATCAGCTGGCTCGACGTCTTAGTTCTGAATAATTGAGCATCGAACGATTGGCGATTCTGGCTGCCGCCGTTCGAATATCATGTAGTGGAATGAAATTTGCTATGTAGTCGGCTTGAGCTACATCAAGTGTCGTCGCCGAGAATTCACATTTAGAGCACTCAGCGACTACGTATCTGCTCGATCTGTCTGATATAGCTTCAGATTCTCGACCGCACCCTGGATACGACCGGAATTCGGACGATCTCATGTTTTTCACCCCTCTTACATTCGTAGTTTCCCGCACTTCACGTTGATCATACTAGCTCGAAGTAGGCCTCGCCTCCGCACCGCTCGTATCACCGATGATGCGGAAGCACACGCGTTCGAATGCGTGCAGTCAACTACGCTATTTATCAGTCGATAACTTAGTGTCATTCGTTCGATGCTTCCGGTCAATTTTCCTCGGTCGGCATATCGCGTTTTGACACTAGATCGCCAAGTGAAGATGATCCTCTCGGATTCCTATACGAACCAGTCTGGATGCAAGTCAGCACGTACCGCGTCCATGTCGAGGTCGGTACCAAGTCCGGGCTTTCCGTTCAGTATTAATTTATTTCCTTGCCAGTTGAATGGCTCAACCATGTATCGATCGTAAGCGGGCTTGAAGTCGAGGGCATGTTCGAGTCGGTAGAAGTTCGGAGTGCTCATCGAAACGTGCGCTCCTCCCAGGATCTGACCCGGACCTTGTGCGTTGTGAGGGCTGATCGGGATGTAGTACGTCTCAGCCATCGTAGCTATTTTCTTCAGCTCCGATATTCCGCCGGTCCACGTCACATCCGGCATGATGAAGTCCGTGAGCCCTTCATGGAGAATTCGAGCATAGTCCCAACGAGTGAACAGTCGTTCGCCCACGCACATCGGTGCTCGCAATTGCTGTCGAACCGAACGAAGTGCTTCGACACTTTCGGGAGGGCACGGCTCTTCGAACCAATCGATTTTCGATTCGTCATAGAGGCGGTTACCGAGTCGAACCGCGGTCGCTACGTTGTAGTGTCCGTGGGCGTCGATAAGCACTTCTACGTCGGGGCCGACAGCTTCGCGTACGGCGGCAGTAATGTCGCAACCGAGGTTTTCACCGGCTGCCGATATTTGGCCGTCTTGATACATCGTGTGAAACGGCTGCATCTCGAGGAACGGATCCATTTTCATGGCGTCGTGACCTTCAGCCACAACTTTCTTTGCCGCCGCTGCGTAATCTTCAGGAGTCGAGCATCCGCCGAACCACGCGTTGGCATACATACGAATTTCATCTCGCATCTTGCCACCGAGAAGATCGTAGACCGGTCGACCCGTTGCCTTGCCTTTAATGTCCCATAGGGCGATATCGATTCCGCTGATGATCGTGGTCGGAAAACCGCGTGAACCCATGTAGGTGTAGCGTCTGAAGAGCTTGTGCCAAAGTCGCTCGATATCAGCAGGATCTTCACCGATAAGGGCTTCACGAACCGCTCGAACTCCGGCACCAGTCAGCAATGAACCGTTCCGCGGTGTACTGGAAGACTCGCCCCAGCCGGTAATGCCTTCGTCGGTCTCGATGGTCACGAATGTCCATTGCCATTCGCCCTGATATTCGGTGAGCCCGCCAAGGTCTGGCTCGACGACCCATGCTTCTACGTTTGTGATTTTCATAATTGTTTTCTCCCATTCTTAGCGACAATCGCTAGAATGCCGGGAAGTTTTTCTGTGTCGATGTACTTTTCTTGAAAGTGTGTGTCGGTTCGTTTGAGACGATCGCTGGAAAGGTCAGTGCCCATGAAACATCTCGGTCGGATGACGAATGCGATGAGAACCGCAGCGGCATGATAAGCCACGAGGCGTATTGTTGACCGAATTTCAGTGAGCGATGTGCGAGTAATTCCGTCGTTCAAAATCTGCGCCGGTGGAATGAAAACCATAGACGACGCGGCAATTGGATTCAGGTTGTAGAATCCGGCAAGATTCGGTAATTAACTAGCGGTAGGCAAAATTTGTCCGGTGGCCTACCTGGAAGTTCGGGAGTCGAAGATGGAATCGAACGATTTATTGGTTGAAGCGTGTTCGCACATTAATCGAATTGTTCATCAAGCTACCGACGACCTAACGCAGGAACAACTTGCATACCGACCAGAGCCGGGGTCGAATTCGATTTCTTGGCTGGTGTGGCATTTGACTCGGATTCAAGACAGCCATTTGAAGAACGTCGTTCAGCTCGAAGAGGCGTGGCTAACCGAGGAATGGTCGGAACGATTCGGAATGGCTGATTCGACTGGAATCGGCTTTGGCGAAGGTCCCGACGAGGTTGCGGCAATTAGGCCGCCTCGGGCGGTATTGCTTGGATATCACGACCGAGTGGCGGGGCGAGTTCTCGACTATCTGCCAACAGCAGATGCCGATGAGTTAGATCGGGTTGTCGACACGAAATACGATCCACACGTCAAAGCTGAAATTCGCCTGATGAGCGTCGTTCAGGACAACACGCAGCATGCAGGTCAGGCTCGGTACATTCGGGGAATGATCGAACGATTGGGCGTTTAGGTGACCATCGGAATCGCGCTCAACGCCTGTACAACGACCAAGATATTCTGCCGTCCAAATTGCCCGCCGGGTCGACGAACCAAGCCCGAAAATCGAGTTCACTTTCAAACGGTGATCGAAGCCGTGCGCAACGGTTTTCGGGCGTGCAAGGTGTGTAACCCAACTACTCCGACGGACGGCAAAGTATGGCAGACGAAATCCAGCAGCTAGCGCGTTAAACGTTCCACGTGTTGGTTACTGTTTTCACGGTGGGCGAAACGGTCTCGGCGTTTTCCATGATTCCGGCGAATACTTGATCGTGAATCGGACGAGCTACCCATTCGAGTCGAAGTTCTTCGGATTCCCAATACGACACCACTTCGATGGCCTCTGAAGAATCATCGTTGAACGGCGTGAGCATCGCTGCCTGAACAAATCCCGGTTGTTCCGACATGGTCGAAATCCACGGATCGTTTATCGCTGTACGCAAGGCATCTGCTTTGCCATCTTTAGGCGTTAGGTAGACGTGCAGAGTAATCATTTTGAGAACCTCAATTGCGGCAGTTGATCGAACTCGCCGGTGTCAGGCGAAAGATAGCTAAGAAATGCTGGGGCCGGGAACGTTTACCCGAGTGCGATAAAGCGATGTCGAGGCAGTGATGTACAGACTTTTAAGATCATCGTCGCCCCAAGTGAAGTTTGCCGCAACCTCCGGAATCTGAATCACTCCCAGAGCTGTCGCATCGGGAGAGTAGACGTGGATTCCGCCCGGACCAGTGCAATAGATATTGCCTTCGCTATCGAGCTTCATTCCATCGCAGCCACCATCCTCAGAACCTTCTGGAACCGCCCAAATATCTCCACCCCAAATACTGCCGTCATCAGCAACATCGAACACACGGATGTGACCGTGATCGGTGTCGTTGACGAACAGTTGCTTCTCGTCTAACGAGAAAGTCAGGCCATTTGGCTGACCAAAGTCGGATGCAAGCAGCGATACGTCGCCCGAAACAGGGTCGATTCGGTAGACGCCCTGATAATCCATGTCCTGCTCACGAAGCAGACCAAATCCGTCCATCCGGCCGTACGTTGGGTCTGAGAAGTAGATAGCACCGTCTGACTTTACGATCACGTCGTTAGGGCTGTTTAGCTCTTTGCCACCATAGTGAGATGCCAGCACGGTGATCGAACCGTCGTGCTCTTCTCGGGTCACATCACTCGAAGCGTGAGCGCATGAAATCAGACGACCTTCCAAGTCGAAGTAATGTCCGTTCTGCTTGTTGCTCGGCTGCCTAAATGTCGTAACGCCATCTGCAGCTGACCATTTGCGAACAATATCTCCCGGCATGTCACTGAAGACCAATTCTTTGGTCTTGGCGTTCCACATCGCTCCTTCAGTGAAGATGAATCCGGTCGCCAACGGCTCCAACGGAGCGTCATTGCCAACAACCTGCCTGAATCGTTCGTCTCTGATTTCTACGCTCATCTGAAATTCCTCGACGGCTGGCGATTACTTACGTAAAAGCCAGTTAACAGCGTTCGTTAGTAGTTTTTGTACTGGCTCTTGCTGCAGCACGATAAGTCGATGGCCATTTGCGAGATAGGCAACTCGACCTTCACCGTATTCATGTGAGTAACCTGAAGCCGACTGTCGGCCGTCATTACCCTGACTTACGGCGAATAGGTCGACACGGTCATTGTCAAACCAGATGAAGTGCTGCTCGTCATCGATTTCGTAACTCTCTACGCCCTGAGTAATCGGGTGAGCACTGTCGGTGATATCGACTTTGAAGTGCTGGAATGATGGGTGGAACTGGAAGTATCCAGCAACTGTTCGTCGGTAGCCGCCTTCAAATGGATAGTTCCAAGCTGAGTTGTGCATCACGAGGAACGATCCACCGCCTAGAACGAACTTCTCGATCGCTTCTTCCTGATGGGGTTGCATCCAGCGAACCGGATCGGCGTCGTGACCGTTTGGCCACTCCATACCATCTCGCAGGAAAACTAACAGCTTCGCACCATCCAGCAGATCGGCATCGATCGATGCGAAATCGTCGGTGTAGTGAACGCTGAGTCCAGCTTTTTCGAGAACTGGGCCGATTCCGGCGTGGGCCTCTTCAGCCTTGTGATATCGGTCGCCACCAAGAAATACTGCGTCTGCCATTGCGATCTCCAAAGACTGCTCGTGCTAGTTCGCTTGCCTCAATAGGGCAAGTCGGCAGATCATACGCCTGTTTTCGGGTGTTGCGTCTCCGTTTGCTGTTAAGGATGAGTAAGAAGGACTAACCTTTTCCGAAATCTCAGTGAAAACGAGGAACAGAGCGATGATTGGGATTTCAGGTGGTCGAATCGAAGTTAAAGCCCCTCGAATTCCACGTCCGTTCCCGGCCATCGTCTATGCAACCACAGTTCGGCCATTTGTGTTCTATGAACCGCAAGTGTGGGATGACGAGTGCGTTCAGAGACACGAGCGTTACCACTGGATTGATCAGATCCGGTGGCTCGTTGTTCCATGGTTGATTATTTACTTGATTCTTTCCATCAAATACGGCGGTGGTAGGTCGCACCCGTTCGAGAAACCAGCATATGAAATTCAGGATAATTGCGACGAAACCTCGTCAAAACCTGCACTAAACGGTTAACGCCCTTTAATGGGTTGTGGTGTTATTCTCGATGGATACCTATTTTTATGGTTTGCCCTCTATATAAGGGCTGAAACACAGAACCACAGCCGATCCGGTCGAACCGGGTCGTTTCGCGCAGACGAATCTCGCTGCGACGAGCCTGAAAGCCCTATGACAAAGACCCTCCGCAACGATCGACGCAATGTCGCGATCATCGCCCACGTAGACCATGGTAAGACCACATTGGTCGATGCCATGCTCAAGCAGACCGGTTCAGTTGCAACCTACAAAGATCTCGAAGAACGAGTTATGGACAACACGGATCTTGAGAAGGAAAAGGGCATCACGATCCTCGCCAAGAACACGGCTATTCGGTGGGGTGACACCAAGATCAACATTATCGACACTCCGGGTCACGCCGACTTCGGCGGTGAGGTAGAACGTGGTCTTGCGATGGTCGACGGTGTTTTGCTTCTCGTAGACGCTAGTGAAGGTCCTTTACCGCAGACTCGGTTTGTGCTGCGAAAGGCGCTTGAGGCTAACCTTTCCGTAATTTTGGTCATCAACAAGATCGACCGACCTGACGCACGTATCGCCGAAGTCATTGATGAAGTTTACGAACTGTTCATCGACCTCGACGCAACTGAAGAGCAGATCGACTTTCCGATCATCTACTCTGTTGCACGAGACGGCATCGCAACGATGGACCTTGAAGTGCCAGGGACTGACCTGACTCCTATGTTCGATTTGATCCTTGAGAAGATCTCGCCACCTTCATTCGATGACGAGCACCCTCTTCAGGCGCACGTTACGAACCTCGATGCTTCACCGTATCTCGGGCGGTTAGCGATTTGCCGAATCCACCAGGGAACGATCAAGAAAGACCAGATCATCTCGCATTGTCGTGTGGACGGATCGATCGTTCAGGCGAAAATCACCGAGCTATACATCACAGAGGGTCTTGAACGAATCACAGCGTCCGAAGCAAGCGCTGGCGAAATCATCGCTGTTGCTGGGATGCCCGATGTCACCATTGGCGAAACCGTTGCTGATCAGGATGATGCTCGACCGCTTCCGACTATTCGAATCGATGAGCCTAGTTTGTCTGCAACTATTGGTATTAACACGTCTCCGTTGACCGGTCTCGATGGCAAGAAGCTGACCGCTCGAATGATCAAGGACCGTCTTGAGAGCGAATTGGTCGGTAACGTTTCTATCAATATCCTGCCTTCGGATCGCCCTGACTCTTGGATACTCCAGGGACGTGGTGAACTTCAGCTCGCAGTGTTGATTGAGACCATGCGCCGCGAAGGATTTGAAATGACCGTTGGCAAGCCAGAGGTTGTCACCAAGATGATCGATGGCAAGCTGCACGAGCCGATGGAGCGACTCGCAGTCGACATCAACGAAGAGCATCTCGGTACCGTTACGCAGCTTCTTGCACACCGTAAGGGCAAAATGGTGAACATGGTCAACCACGGTCAGGGTCGAGTCCGAATGGACTTCGTCATCCCAGCTCGTGGTCTTATCGGATTCCACAACGAGTTCGTTGTCGAGACACGTGGCGCTGGCTTAGCCCACCACGTGTTCGAGGGCTACGAACGCTGGCAGGGCGAGATGCGATCTCGACCAACTGGCAGCCTCGTTGCTGACCGGCGTGGTGTAACGACTACCTACTCACTGCTCAGCGCACAGGAACGTGGTCAGCTCTTCATACCAGTTGCGACTGAAGTTTATGAGGGAATGATCGTTGGCGAAAACCCTCGTCCGCAGGACATGGATTTGAACATGGTCAAGGCTAAGAAGCAGACCAACATGCGATCTGCAGGTGCCGATAAAGCGGAACACCTCGACACTCACAAAGAACTGACGCTTGAGCAGGCGCTAGAGTTCATGATGGATGGCGAGTGCTTAGAAGTTACTCCTAACTTCGTACGGATTCGCAAGATTGTTCTCGACCAGAACAAGCGCGGCCGAGCCACTGGTGCAAAGAAGCTTGCTGCTGTTTAGTTCGACTGATTGTTCACCGGTGTAACGTCGGTTCAAATAGATAAGTGAAAATACTCCTCGCATGGATTAGTGCGAGGAGTATTTTTTGAGTTTGAAGGTTAGTATTCACTTCTCTAAAACCGAGTCTTCCGCATCTCGGATCAATTTTGAGTTCATGTCCGCATCCTTTGTGGAACCTGATGCATCTCATAGACCTGCACGCACGAATCCGGGCATTTACCGGGCTGACTAAAAAAGGAAATGACCCATGGCACTTTTACTTGGCGATACCGTCCCAAATTTCACTCAGGCGTCGACCTACGGCGACCTTGATCTCTATAACTTTCTTGGAGACGGGTGGGGCATTCTGTTCTCACACCCAGCTGACTTCACACCTGTTTGCACCACTGAACTGGGTGCGGTCGCAGGTCTGAAAGGCCAATTCGACAAGCGAAATACAAAAGTCGTCGGCTTGAGTGTCGATGAGCTTTCTTCCCATGCGGGTTGGGTCAAAGACATTGAAGAGACTCAGAACGTAACCCTCAATTTTCCGATTATCGCTGATACGGATAAGAAGGTTGCTGACCTTTACGGAATGATTCAGTCGGAAGACAACAAGATGACAGTACGATCGGTATTCGTTATCGACCCTGCAAAGAAACTTCGACTTACCCTGACGTATCCGGCTTCGACCGGTCGAAACTTCGCCGAAATTCTGCGGGTGCTCGACTCGTTGCAGCTTACCGATGGATACAAGGTAGCTACTCCAGCTAACTGGCGAGATGGCGACGATGTGATCGTTCTGCCAGCTGTTTCTGATGAAGATGCTGTTGCAATGTTCCCTAAGGGCATCAACGCAATCAAGCCTTACCTCCGGGTCACGCCACAGCCGAACAAGTAAGTTCGTAAATCGATCAACACAACCGCCTAGGCTAGTTTTGTCTGGGCGGTTTTTGCGTTCAGAATTCCTAACAATCAGCAATTCAGTCCTGCGGGTGGTTGTTCTGAGGTTCATCCTTTTTGTCGATACGTGTATCGCCTTACATCAATGCGTTAGAAGGAATGAACAAAAATGCTCGAACGATTCCTGGTTCCTGAAAAAGATCGTGTTTTCGTGCGACCCGAAAGCATGCTCGCTGCGACCACCGAAATCTTCGAGAAGTGCGGTCAGTCTCCTGAAAATGCGGCTCCATCCACTGAAGTTCTCCTTACAAGCGACATGAGAGGTTGCGAGTCGCACGGCGTTTCGAATCAGTTGCGGGTCTACGTACAGATGTACGGCGATCAGCAGATAAACCCGGCTCCCAACGTACGGGTCACACGTGAGACAGATGTCACTGCCAATCTTGATGGTGATACCGGTCTAGGTTTGCACGTACTTCCGAAAGCTATGGAAATGGCTATCGAGAAGGCCGATAAGCACGGCATGGGCGCTGTCACTGTTCACAACTCTCGACACATTGGAATGCTTGCATATCACTCGATGATGCCGTTGAAGCACGACATGATCGGCATAACAACGTCGGCAGGTAATCCGCTTTCGATGGTTCCGACTCACGCGAGCGAAAAGATGTTTGCCACGAACCCGTGGGCGTGGGCGGCTCCGGCTCGCAACGAAGCTCCATTTGTATTTGATGTAGCGACCACTCAGGTAGCTGGCAACAAACTTCGACTTGCTTCACGTATCGGCGCACCCATGGACCCGGCATGGATTAGCGATACCGATGGAACGCCGATCATGGAAGCAGGTCCACTTCCTGACGACTATCACATCCTTCCGTTCGGCGGAACTCGTGAGCAGGGCTCTCACAAGGGCTATGGATTTGCCGCTATGGCTGAAATCATGGCTCCGATTCTTTCGGGAATGGGACCTGGATTCTTGATGCCAACATCACCTCGAACAATCATGGGTCACTACGTTCAGGCGATCAAAATTGACGGATTTATCGATCCTGATCAGTTCAAGGACGATATGGACAAGTTTCTTAGTGGTCTTCGTAATGCTAAGCCGGCGCCTGATCAGGAACGTGTTGTTTACGCAGGTCTGCCTGAGGCTGAAGAAGTCGAAATTCGTAAGCGAGACGGAATTCCTTATCACCGAGAAGTAGTCGAGTGGTTCGAGTCGATCAAAGCAGAACTCGATCTCGGTTTCGATCTGGTTTAGCTTCGTTCTTGTCTATCGTCCTCTCCCAACGTGGGAGAGGACGATAGCTTCGACCATAGTGAGTGACTAGCTGCTAACTGACTGAAATAATCACGACTGCGGCTACTACCATGCCTGCTGATACGAGCTTCAAGATCAAGTCGGCACGAGTGAACTTTTCGTAAATCAACTTTGGTGCAAACTTCGCTCCGAGCGCGCTCATGCTGAATACGAAGATAGGCCTTGCTCCGCCAAGCGATGATACGAGAGCGATGGGGCCCTTACCGATCGCGTAGGTGATCAATAGGTGCCCATTGAACGGCATGACACCCTCGGCGATGATCAGCCAGGGAGCCTGCTTCGGCTGCTTCAAAAAGCTACCGAGTCCACGAAGGGCAGCAGGTCTAGCGAATACAAGCCACATTACCGTGAACAGGCCGATTCCTCTTAACGAAACGATATGAAGAGTCGATAAGTCGTCCACTATAGACTTTGTGATCAACTGAGAGCTTGCCATCAATAGTGCGCCCACGGCCAGCAGCAAAAAGAGCGGCTGGAAAATGATGCTGCCTTTGCCGCTCGACGTTCCGATCTTGACGGATGCCATTACGCTTCCGCCCACGGCCAGCAGTACTGCAGTCCATTGCAGCGTGTTAAGCGATTCGCCAAAGATAATCCAAGCCAGCACAGCGACGTAGATTGGCGAGGTTTGCATCGCCGGAATAACCCTTGAAGGATCTTCGCGCTTCAACATCCAGAACATGAAGATCAGTGTGAAAGCTTGGAGGACTCCGATTGACCACGCTTTCGCGATGATCTCGAATTCAACGCCAGCCGGGAAGTTGGCCAGCAGAACTATTGCACCGAATAACCCTTGGCTGCCGCCCACGAACAAGTTGAAGCTCGGAAGTCCGAGTCCGAACCCAGACAGCACTCGCTTATCGATGAGGGTGACGATCGAAAAAATAAGCGGATTAGCGAGGGCAGCGAGTATCCAGAGTTCCGTAGCGGGCTACTTTCGTAAAGATGGAGTTCGTAAGACCGAGCGATTGTACTCGCCTACGGGTGTATGGTGACCGCAGCCTGAAATAATTAAATGATCGATTGAATCGAGAAATCGCTTGGCAAACAAACGACCTTCGTTCAAGGACATGGATCGTGATGGCGATGGCATCACCGGGCATGAAAAAGGACTCTCAAATCAGGATCCGAGCTGGGTGTCTGAAAACACCGGAAAATTGGTGTTGGCTGGAGCAATCGTCGTCATTGTGATACTTATTTTCACAGTAATTCAGGATGCCAATGCTGCAAAAGAACCGATTGGCAATTAACGCCAACCGGATCATCGCAGTTGCTATCTGATTGTTGATTGATCTCCGCCGACACCATTTGCAAACCTGTCCAAATCTTCGAGAACTCGTTCCATAAATATCGTTATTGTAGATATTGAGGCGATAGCGAGATAAAGCGAAAGATTCGAGCAATGACAAAGGTATTTTCACTACTGATGGTATTGGCTCTTGTGGGCGTCATCACGGCTGTCAGTACAGTAGCTGCTTCTGCCAAGGGCAAAGACCGACAGGCTATCAATCTTCAGGCAGCACTCGCTGTAACAGGATTCGAAGACATCACCTCGGTTCCGTCTGGACTAACCACGATTGATGGCGAGTCTCTGACGGGTCTTGGAGATGTATTCGTTATCGAAGGGCCAGTAGAACTGCAGGGCATGTCCATCTCTGCTGAGCAGGGTTCACACGAACTGTTCACATCGCCTGATTTTTCACAAACACGAGTACGAGCCGGTGAGTCTGCAGGTACGTTCGTTATGAACGGCGATGCAGGACAGGTTCGAGGTGATTACCACCTCTCGGTTTCGACTTCTGATGAGTGCCAGATTCTTGGCCGAGGCACATGGGTGTCGAAAGCCAAGGACAGCATCCTCGCTGGAAATGGCGACATCAACGTATGCACCAACTATATGGAAATCGCTCCCGGAATTACCACATTCGTTGCACAGGTTTTCGTAACCGGCTCCGCCGTACTGGTCGACTAACCGTTTAGCCTCCTCCAAAAACTCCCTATCCGATGGGTTCATTGGGTAGGGAGTTTTTTGTTAACCTCGAATCCCTTGCCACGGCTTAGCCATGATTTTCTCCATGCCCTGTGGGTCGATTTCGATTCCTAGTCCGGGAGCTTCGGGTGTTGCCACGAACCCTTCTGAATCGAGCACGAACGGGTCTTTGAAGAAACCGCCACCGATAACGGTCTTTCCAGCATGCTGGCCGTCCGATGGACGTGAATCGTTCACTTCGTTGTGCTCTTGAACTAAGAAATTCGGTGTGCACGCATCGACCTGAATTGATGCCGCCAGCGCTAACGGACTTAGTGGGCAGTGGATCGCAAGCTTCGCGTATGCCGCTTCCGCCATGATCGCTATCTTCTTGGTTTCGGTTATTCCACCAGCGTGGGCGATGTCGGGTTGGACTACCGACAGAAGTCCACGACTCAGTGCATCGAAGAACACATGCTTGCCCATCCAGCGTTCTCCCGCTGCGATAGTCGCGTTTGTGCCAGCGATCGTTTGGGCAAGTGCATCGACTCGTTCGACAGGCATTGGTTCTTCGATGAAGAGAGGGCGGTGCGGAGCGAGTGCTTCTATTAGCTGACGCCCAATTGCGGGATTCGGATTGTGGATGTCGACAGCGATATCGATATTATCGACCCCGACGTTTCGACCACCCTCTAGTGCGCCTTCTTTTCCTGCTGCGAATTTCTCAGCAAAGCGATTTACTTCGGAGGTGGCTTCGAGTCCATCACCTGGCGACAGGTGCATCTTCAAAGCTCGGAAGCCCCACTCTTCGACAAGAATTCGAGCTGCCTCTTTGTACGTTTCAGGCTCGTTGGTTTTTAGGATGGTCGTCGGAGGATTGCCGGGGTTATAAGGATCGCCTGGCTCGTTGGTCCACGGAAGCTGACCACCTGTAGCTCGGTACATCTTTATGCGGTCGTGAACTTTACCGCCGAGCATCTGGTAAATCGGAACGCCTGCGGCTTTTCCTGCAAGATCCCAAAGCGCCATGTCGATACCTGAAATTGCCGACATCTTGATCGGGCCGCCGAAGTAGCCGGACCCTGATTCGTACATCACGTTCCAGAGCTTCTCGACTTGGGTAGGGTCTTTGCCGATGAGGAACGGTTCGATTCGTTTTACTTCGGCGATGACAGTTTCGGGGTGGTTTTCGAGGTACGGCTCGCCGAGTCCAACGTGTTCGGTGTCGGTGTGAATCCGAATCCAAACCCAGCTTGGCGGAACTTTAATAATTTCAAAAGTAGTGATTTTCATGCGGGAAGAATAACTTCTTCCCGAGCTGGACGGTAGAAGTAGTTTTAATGTGATGGGGTGACGTTATGATTTGCGAATTCTGGATGACTGAACGATCTGTTCCGATTAGTAGTTGAGAGAGAAAAGTAATTGGTAGACGCTAACCGAATGATTTATGAATCCGTTGCTGGGGTTTCGAAGCCGGTGTCGCAGATTGTGATGGGGACGCTGTTTGCGCAGGATATTGATCGAGCCACGCCGGTGCTTGATGAGTTTGTTTTGCAGGGTGGCAACTGTTTCGACACTGCAAGGCACTATGGTGATGCCGAGTTGGTGTTTGGCGAGTGGATGAAAGATCGGGGAGTTCGTGACGACTCGGTAGTTATCACCAAGGGCGCTCACACTCCGAACTGCAATCCTGAGGCGGTGACCTCGCAGCTGTCCGAGAGTTTGGAGCGGTTGCAGACCGACTTTATCGATATCTATTTTTTGCACAGGGACAATCTGGATATTCCTGTTGGCGAGTTCGTTGATGTTTTGAATGAGCATCGTGAAGCGGGTCGGATAGGGGTGTTTGGTGGATCGAACTGGAGCCTTGATCGGGTCGATGAAGCGAACGAGTATGCGGCTCGTAATGGGGTTGCTGGATTTACCGTGCTGAGTAATCACATGAGTCTGGCTCGAATGGTCGAAGCTCCTTGGGACGGGTGCTTGGCGGCATCGGATTCTGCTTCGAGGCAATGGTTAGCAGACCGGCAGATGCCGTTGTTCCCGTGGTCGGCACAGGCTCGTGGGTTTTTCGTTGATGGTCGGGCCGAGGTGGATAATTTGGACGATCCGGAGTTGGTTCGGTGTTGGTACAGCGACGATAATTTTGAGCGGTTGGCGCGGGTTCGTGAGATGGCTGATCGTCAGGGAGTTGCTGGCGTGAGTGTTGCGTTGGCGTATTTGTTGAATCAGCCGAGTCCGGTGTTTCCGCTGATAGGTCCGGTGTCGGTCGAGGAGGCTCGAAGTTCGTTGGCTGCTTTGGATGTGGAGCTTTCGGTGGATGATGTTAAGTGGCTGAATTTGGAAATATAAGAGGTTTGTGGCGTTATTGCTCCGGGCGTCATCGTTAGTCGGGTTCTGTCAGAACTCAGCGCTCACCATGAAACCCCGCCGACCTAAATACATGACCGATCCCTGTATTTAAGCTGACAATTCGGTCATTAGAGTCAACCATTTGTTGGTAAAGATTTGCCTTCGAACTTCCGCTGGAACATGCTCGCTACCCGCGGTCTGGACTCTTAGATAATTATTTAACTCATCGAATGCCGTGCAAAACCGACTGGCTGACTCTAACTGTTTGAACCCAAGCATTGGATAATAACGCTGCTTGATTCCGCTCCATTCGGTTGTTCAGATACCGATTGTGTCGATGTAATACTTTGCTACTTACGATCCAACGAATTGCTTGCGTATAGGCAGGATGTTTATCAGTCGTCATCCGAAGTGGCCTCTGCCTGCACTATCGAGTAGACGACGCAAGAAACGTCGATCTGCATGTTTGTCTCGGTGCTCACTCAGCATCGAATCGAGCAGGTTTACTTCTCGATCTATGGCTCGATAGAGATATCGCCAACGACCATTGACCTTGATGTATGTCTCGTCCAGATACAAGGAAGGACCAGCCACACCTCGACGTTTTGCACGAAGATTCTCGCTGACAAGTGGTGCAAACCTGAACTCCCAAACCCGTATCGTTTCATAGCTGACCTCGAATCCTCGTTGTAAAAGAAGTTCTGAAACGTCACGGAATCCAAGCTTGTATCTCAGTCGCCAGAAAACAGCGAGTAAGACGATGTCGTTCGGGAACTGAAGATCGTTGAAAGCCGAACCTGAACGTTCATTGAAACGCCTCTCGCAGTCTCGGCAGTAGAAAGTTCGATATCCAAGCGAGGTTCGATGTTTTTTCTTGGAAACGGACGTGGAAATGCAGCGTGGTCAAGACATTAATAGATCTCCTCAGCAATTGAGGAATGATGCTATTCTGCCCCGGCCCTGAGTTCTGACAGAACCGGTTGGGGTCACTACCACCCAGCGTTTTCGATGACCCGTCCTGCTACCACACCTAGCTTTGCTTCCAACTCAGGATCACGATGCTCTGGTGATGTGGCGATTGCGTGTTCTAGGGATGTGTGGGTGCCGGAGGGGAAGGGGGCTTGGAGGGCTGCTAGTTTGGGGACCAAAGCCTTGATTAGTTGTTTGGCGTGGATGGTGTTGGTTTTTAGGACTTCGAGGATGGATGCGGTTGAGACGTCGTCGTGGTCGGTGTGCCAGCAGTCGTAGTCGGTGACCATTGCGACGGTTGCGTAGGCGAGTTCGGCTTCTCTCGCTAGTTTGGCTTCGGGCATGTTGGTCATGCCAATTACGCTGCAGCCCCAACTTCGGTATAGCTCGGATTCGGCTCTGCTGGAGAATTGCGGACCTTCCATCGTGAGGTACGTACCTCCGACAGCGTGGTCGATACCCAGCTCACTGGCCGCTTCGGCAATAACTGCTTGGGTTGTGGAACAGATGGGGTCTGCCATGCTGACGTGCGCTACGAATCCGGTGCTGAAGAACGATTTTTCGCGTGCGAATGTGCGGTCGATGAATTGGTCGACAAGTACGAAGTCGCCGGGTTTGTGTTCTTCTTTTAGGGAGCCGACTGCAGAGAACGAGACGATACGATCGACGCCTGCTTTTTTGAGGATTTCGATGTTGGCTCGGTAGTTGATTTCGGTGGGTGGGATGCGGTGGCCGCGTCCGTGTCGGGGGAGAAAGACGAGTCGGTGTCCTTCGAAGTCGCCTATGAGTAGTTCGTCGGATGGTTCGCCGAAGTTGGATTCGATTTTGACCCATTGGGCGTTCTCAAAGCCGTCGAGGTCGTAGAGGCCGGTGCCGCCGATGATTCCGATGGATGTCTTGGACATGTTTTCTCCGGCAATGGGGATGGTGGGCTGACTCGCGTGGTTCGAGCAGGGGATTAGTTTACTTGCGGAGGTTGGGTGTGGGCGAGTGCGTTTGCGTTAGTCGCGGTCGTGTTAGCTCCGGGCGTCGTCGGATGACTTGGTCGCGCGTTGGCGTTAGTCGCGGTCGTCGTCTGATGACTCGGCTCCGCGTCGCAGTTGCGTTAGGTTCCATCGTCGTCGGACGACTCAGTCACGCGTCGCAATTCTCCTACCCTAGCCCTTCCGTCTGGAAGGGGAGAGGCGTTGGTCGCAGTCTTTCCCTCTAAGCTCCCCCGGTCCGGGGGAGGACCATACGTGCTTGCAAATATCTGGTACCGAGGGTGGGACTCGAACCCACACGTCTGTTAAGACAGAGGATTTTAAATCCGCCGTGTCTACCATTCCACCACCCCGGCACGAGATGTGTTGACCCTTGCGGGTCGGAGTCTATTGTCGCGAACTGTGGGCGGAAAGCTAGTGTTGTGAGGTTGGCTAATGGCACTGAATGGTGTGGGTGACATTGTTTTGACTGCGGTGGTTCGTGGTCTGGATGGCCTGATTAGTTACTGGAAATCTTCTACGGATGGTCGATCAGTGGTGTGGATCGGGATTCAGCGACACTTAGGCCCCCCCCCCGCCTTTGCTGACCCTTCGACGGTGCTCAGGATGCACTTCGCTCGGGAAATCGGTGGTTGGCTGGGATGAGAGCGCACAGCTGGGAAGGAGCTAGAGGGTTTTCAGAAATTCTATGAGTGCGAGACGAGTTTTTGGTTACAAGCCCAGAATCGACTGTAGATCGGCTAAAACCGCGTCGAGTGTGGAATTGTCGGGGGTCTCGGCGTAGATTCGTACGAGTGGCTCGGTGCCTGACATACGGACCACGGCCCACGAACCACCGACGAGGTTGAAGCGTACTCCGTCACGTCGGTCTTCTGACTCAACGGTTATACCGCCGAGTGTCTTGGGTGAGGTTGCTACGACTCGATTCGCTAAATCGACGCGCTGCGATTCGTCGTAAGAAACGTCGATTCTGCGGAATGTATGAGGTCCAACGAGCGTGTGCAAGTCGGCCAATAATTCCGTTGGCTTCTTGCCGCTCATCATCATTGCTTCGAGGAACAGTAGTCCTGATAGCGAGCCGTCACGCTCGGGCACGTGTCCTTTGAACGCGTATCCGCCGCTTTCTTCGCCGCCCATTGAGCAGCCGTTTTCGATCATTGTTGGTCCCACGAACTTGAATCCGACGGGCGTCCGGTAGATTGGTGCGCCGTAGTGGGCAGATAGTTTGTCGACCATCGACGACATCGTGATGGTGCAGGCGACTCCGCCGCGCTCGTTTCGACGACCCATGAAGTGATCGGTAAGAAGCGAAAACACTTCGAGAGTAGTGAGGTAACGACCGTTTTCGTCGACGATTCCGACTCTGTCGGCATCTCCATCGAGCGCTATTCCTATGTCGGCTCCGAGTTCTTTAACTGCTTCTGACAACGGGATTAAGTTGTGCTCGATCGGTTCCGGTTGGTCCATGCCCGGAAAGTTAGGGTTCTGGTCAGATCGAATTTCTGTGACTTCGATCGCTCCACCTGCGAGCATCTGAGGGATGATTCCAGCACCTGAACCGTGCATTGCATCGACTACTACTTTTAACGGCTGTTTCTTTATCGGGGCGACATCGATTACTCGGTGGAGCTGTTCTAAATAAGGAGCGATGACATCGAAGACGGTGTTACTGCCTGATTCGCCTGTTGCACCAGAGCCTTTTCCGTCGAGGACGTCGGCGAGGTGTTCTTCGATCTTGCCAACTTCTGTCGGAGTTGCCGATCCGCCAGCAGATGATTTCACTTTGAAGCCGTTCCACTCTGGTGGATTGTGGCTGGCGGTGATCATGACGCCGTTTGCTGCTTTGTGATCGACAACTGCGAAGCTGCAGGCTGGCGTAGGAGCGGAGACATCGAACATGTGTGTGTCGATGCCGTAGCTGTTCACAACATCGGCTACTGCTTGGGCGAATCGGGGTGACCCGTACCGAGTGTCGAATCCGACTACTAATCCTTGGTCGGCTCTTCCGGTCGCTACAAGATTCCTTGCCACAGCTTCGCCACACGCTCGTACATTGGCGAAGGTGAACTCTTGGGCGATGATCGCTCTCCAGCCATCGGTTCCGAATTTTATCTGGGGGCGATCGCTCATTCTGGAAGCTGCCTTTGCTCGTTAAATAGTTCGGGGCAGTCTGCATGCTTACAGACTGCCCCGAGTTTATTAGAGCTATCGAACGGGTACTAGGCTTTTAGAGCCTCGACTCGATCGAGTTTCTCCCAAGGGAGATCCAGATCGTCTCGTCCAAAGTGACCGTACGCAGCAGTCTGCTGGTAGATCGGACGTCGTAGGTCGAAGTGATCGATGATCGCCTGAGGTCGGAGGTCGAAGTTGGCTTTCACCAGTTCAACGAGTTCGCTCTCGGGTTTGTTGCCTGTGCCTTTGGTGTCGACCTGAATCGAAATCGGAGTCGATACGCCGATGGCGTACGACAACTGAACTTCGGCTCGGTCAGCAAGACCAGCGGCTACGAGGTTCTTTGCAACCCAGCGAGCAGCGTACGCACCTGAACGGTCGACCTTCGTTGGGTCCTTACCAGAGAAAGCGCCTCCGCCGTGGCGAGCACTTCCACCGTAGGTATCGACGATGATCTTTCGTCCAGTAAGACCTGCATCACCAACCGGGCCACCAATTACGAATCGACCCGATGGGTTGATGTAGTACTTGGTGTTGGCGTCGAGCAGGTCGGCAGGAACAACTTCACGAATGACGTGCTGCTGAATATCGGCAGCGATCTGTTCGTTGGTCGCGTCGGGATCGTGCTGTGCTGAGATGACGATGGTGTCGACTCGGACAGGTTTGTGATCTTCGGTGTACTCGATTGTTACCTGACTCTTGGTGTCGGGTCGGAGGTAAGAAATCGTGTTGTCGCGTCGAACATCCGACAATCGTTTTGTTAGTCGGTGTGCGAGATCGATCGGAAGCGGCATGAACGAAGGAGTTTCATTGGCAGCGTAGCCAATCATCATTCCTTGGTCACCAGCTCCGACTTCATTGGCGGCGCCTTCGCCCCGCACTTCAAGTGCTTCGGTTACACCGGCTGAGATATCGACTGATTGTTCGTCGAGTGCGATGAGAATCGCACAGGCATCGCAGTCGAATCCATAAGATGGATCGTCGTATCCGATTTTGCGAATGGTTTCTCGAACGATCCCTCGTATGTCGACATCGGCTTTAGATGTGATTTCTCCGAACACCAGAACAAGTCCGGTGGTTATGGAAGTCTCGCATGCAACTCGGCTCATAGGATCTTGAGCGAGGAGTGCATCCAGAATACCGTCGGATATTTGGTCGGCCATCTTATCGGGATGACCTTCGGATACAGATTCCGAGGTTAGTAAGTAGTTTGTGTTGACCATATTTAGCTTTGAATAGTCTGTGTGGTAGATATGCCCCGGCAACTTCTTTACGAAATTGCCGGGGTCATTTTAGCCAGTTATCTAGCTAGCGGGAGGTTAAGTTCCGACTTTCCAGCTGTTTAGGTAAACATCTTGCTCAGCAGTAAGCGTGTCGTAAGACATGCCCATTGCGCCAAGCTTGAGGCTGGCGATGTGGGTATCTACTTCTGTCGGCAACGTGTATACGCCCGGGTCGAGCTTCTTGTAGTTCTGCATGATGTACTCACCAGCAAGAGCCTGGTTAGCAAAGCTCATGTCCATTACTGAAGGCGGGTGACCTTCGGCTGCACCAAGGTTGATCAATCGACCCTGTGCGAGCAAGAAGACTTTTCGTCCGTCTTCAAGTGTGTACTCTTCAACGAATTCACGAACGCTTCGTTTTGCTTCAGACATTGCTTCGAGTGCTTCAACGTTGATTTCAATGTTGAAGTGACCCGAGTTGGCAACAACTGCGCCATCTTTCATGTTCTCGAAGTGCTTGCCGTCGATTGCCTTCATACCACCAGTAACGGTAAGGAAGATGTCGCCGATCTTGCAGGCTTCGTCCATGCTCATGACCGAGTGGCCATCCATGACAGCTTCGAGAGCCTTCACTGGGTCGACTTCACACACAACGGTGTGGGCGCCCATGCCTTTGGCTCGCATTGCAAAGCCCTTGCCACACCAGCCGTAACCGACGGTGACAACAGTTTTGCCAGTGATGAGCATGTTAGTTGCTCGTATGATTCCGTCGAGTGAGCTCTGGCCTGTGCCGTAGCGGTTGTCGAACATGTGCTTGGTTTGCGAATCGTTTACAGCAACGATCGGGTAAGCAAGCTTGCCTTCACGGTGAAGAGCCTTCAAACGAATTACACCGGTAGTGGTTTCTTCCATTCCACCGAGTACACCCTCGAGGAGGTGAGTCTTGTCCTTGTGGAGCATTGCTACCACGTCGGCGCCATCATCCATTGTGATCTGCGGACCTGTTTCGACAGTTGCGACCATGTGGTCGAAGTATGTCTTTTCGTCTTCACCTTTGATCGCGTAGATCGGGATACCAGACTCAACGAGGTGAGCTGCGATATCGTCTTGAGTCGAAAGCGGGTTCGATGCACATAGAGTGAGATCGGCACCGGCAGCCTTCAGGGTGTGGGCAAGGTTCGCAGTTTCTGCGGTGATGTGCAGACAACCTGCGAGCTTGATGCCATCAAGAGGCTTTTCTTTTGCGAAACGCTCTTTGATGGTTCGAAGAACGGGCATTTCACGTTCTGCCCATTCGGCACGTAGTCGGCCTTTTTCGGCAAGACTAATGTCTTTAATGTCGTAATCCATGATTTCTCCGGACTTGTACAACGTGTTTTAACGTTGCTAGTTAAGAAGTTATGTATTTGGTCCGGGCGATGGGCGCTTTCGTCGCCGTCAGCTCAGAGGGGGGCAAGATGAAATGATTCCATCCCTTAGACAAAATCTATTTTATTGGAATTAAGTTAAAGGATTGAAACGGGTGAGATCGACAAATGCTTTGAAGCGTTCATCGATATCGGATTTAGTTAGGTTTTTTATGCGGTCGAGACCGAAGTCTTCGACAGCGAACGAAGCCATTGTGCTACCAACGATGGCGGCGGTGCGTAGCGATTCTTCATCGACTTTATCGACAGATGCGAGATAGCCCATGAATCCTCCGGCAAACGAATCGCCAGCTCCGGTGGGGTCAACGACCCTTTCTAATGGGTAAGCAGGCGCTGCAAACGAGAAGTTCTCGCCAAACAGCGTTGCACCGTACTCACCACGTTTGATCACCGTAGAGTTGGGGCCGAGTTTGATAATCGCTTTTGCTGCGTCGGGAAGATGGTCTTCGCCGGTTAGTTGCTTTGCTTCTTCTTCGTTAATGAGAAGCGTATCGACCTTGCTGATGAGATCGGTAAGTACCGGTTTTGCGATATCGATCCACAGGTTCATCGTATCGTTGGCGACCATCTTCGGTCGTTTTGCCATTGAATCGAGAACTTTCAATTGAAGATTCGGGTCGATGTTAGCGAGGAACAGATAAGGAGCATTTGCGTGTGCATCGTTCAGTTCGGGTTCAAATTCACCAAACACGTTTAGCTGAGTATCGAGGGTCACCGCAGTATTGATGTCCTCCATGTACTCGCCGCTCCATCGGAAAGTTTTGCCATCAGCTTTCACTAGACCGGAAGTATCGATATCGTGGCTTTGCAGCATTGCAATATCGGCTGGATCGAAATCATCACCGACTACACCGATCATTCCAACCTCTGTGAAGTAACTCGCAGAGACAGAGAAGTAGGTGGCTGCTCCACCGAGCTGAGATTCACGCTTGCCTGCAGGGGTTTCAACCGCGTCGTACGCGACGGAACCAACAACCAGAATTTTCAATTGAATATCTCCGTCCCCGTCATCTTCTAATAAAGAAATAGGACTCTATTGCTGTATTACGTTCGGGTTGAGTTACTTCTCGTCGCCGGTCGAGTAGGGGAGTCCTTTTTGGATCCAGGTACCGGTACCGTCTTCAACATTGAAGAGTCGGTCGGATTCTGCACCCATGGCAGCAGCGTACTCGGCAGCCAGACCTGATCGTGCTCCAACTTCGCAGATGAAAAGGAGTTTTCCTTCTTCTGGGATTTCGGCGAACCTGGGGATAACGTCATCGACTGGAATCCAGAGTGCGCCCTTGACGTGTCCACCTGCGTATTCATCATCTCGGCGTACATCTATGACGGTTGCTTCGCCAGATTTGACCATTTCGTTGGCCTCTTCAGCTGAGACTCTGGTGTACGGCTCGCCGGGAACATTCCTGGGCATTGATTCTGGGTCCTTAATAATTAGGCAATAAGAATTTGCCAAATAGTTGTTAAAAATTACGTGCGTGTGTTTGC
>JAQCHZ010000002.1:40000-175393 GCA_027618835.1 Chloroflexota bacterium
GACTCGTTTCGCAGGAGTTTCCGAACTTCTTACGGGTTCGACGGGGATTCACATGGCGATCGCCACGGTACCGCCTGGCCGGTGCTCGACGGCGCACTATCACGTCAATTGCGAGTCGGCGATATACGTTGTCAGCGGTACAGGAACGTTTCTTTCTGGCAGCGAGCTCGATAAAGAAGAATCTATCAGTAAAGGCGACTTTATATTCGTACCGCCCGATGCTAATCACCAGCCGGTAAACACATCTGACACCGACGATCTCGTTCTAATTGTGGCCCGCAACGCACCGACCGAGATTGTTGTGGAATTGGACGGTCTGGGGCGAAAGGACTGCTGATGTTGGCGTAACAGGCGATATTGCGAAAAAAACCGCTACACAATCTGGCGCAAGCAGTAGTAATATTTTTAATCGTGACTCTGATATTCCACATATCGGAGTCACATCTAAAGGGCCTGTAGCTCAGCTGGTTAGAGCGCTACTCTGATAAAGTAGAGGTCGGATGTTCGAGTCATCCCAGGCCCACCACTCAGAACGCGAAAAACGGTGCCATTTTCGGTGCCATTTCTCACAAAAAGGGTGCGCTCGTACCCCGAAACTCCCCCTCTTTCTGTCCATACGCTCCGTTAATTCTGCGCCTCCAGTCCCGGGTATTCGGGCACGCGGAGTTCGTCGTTGAAGCGAGCCATTCCTGTATTCGGGTGAAGATAAGAAAAGGTGGCACTCTCGGAACTCCGTCGCTTGACGGTAGCACGCTGAAAATCAATTACACACCCGGGGTAAATGAAGAGTGTCCTGAATGTGTACCAACTCTTGAAATGGTCGTTCAGTTCTTGACAGCTTCAATCGGTATTCACGCCCCTCACGTAACCGACATCGAAGTAACTTAATCTCGAATCGACGAGAATGGCATGACAGAACCGGTTGAGTTGGTTATCGAGAAGCCTTGCCGCTGCAGGCATTCCCGTTCAAGTACGTTCGTATAAAATGCGCATGATTTATTTGATCGTTAATTGACAAAATTGAGGCGGCCGTTACGAACGTACGTTGCCTTCTCGACATATTCGTAACTTGAATTTTTCTCGATTTGTACAACGGCGTGCCAGTGGTGACCGCTTTTTAGCGCTCGGTGTATTGGTTGCCGTGTTTCTTGCGGCGACAGTGATGGCAGGCGGCCCGATATATCTCCGTTCGTTGGAGAAAATCGGCATGGCTGATGTCGTCGACACAATCGGCCGATACAACAAGAACGTCGGGGCCGTTTCTGATTGGATAGCGCTCGAAGCGCAGGCGATTGAAGATGCCGATGCCACTATCGATGCGGCAGTAAATTCCGATCTTGCGCCGATTATAGGCAACAGCTCGACCCGTATTAAGTCTCGTGCGCATTATTGGGGAGTTGAGGACGACGATCCCGAGACTGAGACCGAAATTCGCCGTGGCGGATTAATTTCAAAGGCGTACTTCCACGAAATAGAAGGGCTTTTCGAAGCTGTCACATACATTGAAGGACGATCTCCGAGTCCGCAGCTCAGGGTGGATGAGAACGGCGTCCAGATCGTCGAAGTTGCACTCTATATAGAACGTTCGAAAGAGATGAGGCACGGCAACACATTCGTCGACTTCAACATAGGTGATATCGTTCAGGCGACCTCTGTATCGCGCCGCTCGGGACTGGTGAAGGCCGAGATTGTTGGCATATTCGAGGCTAATAATCTTGCCGACGAATTCTGGCTTGGTAGTTCAGACGCCATTTTGGAACCGGTGCCGCCCGAAGTTTTTGGCGGTATTGATCTGCCAATTATTTTGTTCACTGACGAGGATACGATCGCCCGCGGGGTTGGTCCGTCAAATGCCGGTTTACCGATGAACTACACCCGTGTTCTGTTCACCGATCCTGACAAGATTTCGGATAGTAAGCCGGGCACGCTCGTTGCTGCAATGAATGTTTTTGAAGCCGAGGTCACTTCGGTGTTACCTCGATCGGTCGCGTTGCTTGGTGCGAGAACGGCAGTTCGTCGTATGGACGAGAAGATGCTGTTCTTGAGATTGCCAGCCCTGCTATTGGCGGCGTTGGCGATTTCGGTTGTTGGGTACTACCTGTTCCTCGTAGCTGGTCTGATCGCACGAAAACGTGAACTAGAAACAGTGATGTTGCGATCACGAGGGCTCTCGACCTATCAGGTCATGAGAGTTCAGATAATCGAATCGATTGTGACGGTTGCTATGCCAGCGGCGACAGCACCGTTGCTTGCGTTCGGAGCGATAGGTTTAGCGGGGCGATTGCCGGTGTTCGAATCACTGACGCAGGGCACAAATCTGCCAGTTGAGTTATCGCCAATGGCATGGGTTTGGGCTTTAAGCGCCGCTCTATTTTCGTTCTTGATCGTTCTTTTACCGATGTTGCTCATTGCACGTTCTGGCATATCAAATGTCGATCGAAGTCGGGCACGACCGGATAATCCACCGTTTTTCCAGCGGCTTTACTTCGACTTGTTGATAGTCATTCTTGGAGGTCTATTTCTTTGGGAGATGACCACGCGCGGTGTCGCCTCGACCGACCGTGACGGGAATATTGTCACTGACCCGACTTTGCTCTTCGCCCCAGCAATGTTGCTCATATCAGTTGCACTGATAATGCTCCGGGCTTTCCCGGTAATTACGAAGACCTCGGCTTATATCGCAACTCGATTCACATCGGCACCGACGGCGATCGGGTTCTGGAGGCTCAGTAGAAGCCCGTACTGGTACTCGTGGCCTGTGCTGTTGATTATTCTTGGAACAGGACTTGGAGTGATGGTCGGAACGCTAGGGTCGACGCTTGAGCGCAGCGATCGTGAACAGATTCTTTATGACAACGCTACGAGCCTGCGTGTTCTACCCGGAGGCGTCAACATCGACGTGCACCAGACTGAGATTGATCAGTTGATGGCGATAGATGGCGTCAATCAAGCATCGATGGCTTACAGGCACAGGGGCAAAGTTGGAACCACGGATCTCGGAATTGAATTCAGGGTTCTTGCTGTCGAAACGGATAAATTCCCTGACATGGCGTGGTTCAGGGACGATTTTGCGGATGAACCGCTCGATGTTGTTATTGAGAAGGTGAACATTCCGGCGAAGCCTGATCCGATATATCTGCCGTCTGGCACGACATCGCTTACGAGCTGGACCAAACAGGATCCGTTTGTGCTTAATCACTTCTATTGGGTGATTCTTAAAGGCGCAGAAGATCGCCGGATAACAGTTACTTTCGGGCAGATCGGCGACCAATGGGAAAAGAAGTCGACCGACCTTCCGACTCACTTAGTCGAACCGATTGAGCTTATTTCGATCCAGACCTTCATGCAGGTGGGAGCGGACGGCGGTTCGCCTACGGTTTGGTCAATGGACGACGTTAAGGCGATTGGTCCGGGTTTTGAAACGACGCTTCTCGACTTTGAAGGTGAAAACCTGTGGACCCCATTTCCAACTTCCAACGGTCTAGACGATTCGTTCGATGTGGTGACGGAACCGACGGGAATCGGAGATCCTGGAACAACTGTTGGGCAGATGACGCTCGATCGAGGAACGGTTGCGGGCAAGCGTGGAGCGTACCGGAGTGCGAACGGTGATCCTGTACCTGTGATCGTCTCTAAAGAATTCCTAGGCCTCACCGGTAGTTCGCTGGATGAACCATTGGTGATTCAGATAGCGGGCGGTTTCATCCCGGTCATTCCGGTGGTTGCTAGCGAGTATTTTCCAACGCTCGATCCTGATCGATCACCGTTTATGGTGCTGGATGTAACCGCACTGATCGATTTTGTTGAACTACGTGGCCTCTCGAACATTAGCGCCAACGAATTGTTCTTAGATATCGACCCAGACGATCATTCCCGGATCACTGAAGATGTTCGAAAAATATTCAGAGGCGGAACACTTCTTGATCGAGTAAAACGAATCAATAATTCTGTAATCGATCCGCTGACGGTTGCTGGCTGGCGTGGAATGGGAATCGTATCGCTGATAATCGGCGGTATTGCTCTGGTGCTCGGATATGTCACTTACTTAGTCGCTCACTCGACGCGAACGGTTCACGATTCTGCTTATCTACGGGCGATGGGATTTTCGAAAGTCAGCTTTATACGAAGCTCGCTAATCGAACATGGCATAGTGGCGGTCATCGGAATAGTTGTCGGTGTGGCTGCGGGTCTGGTCGCCAGCAGAGTGGCCGTGGGCGCTATCGCTTACTCAGAGACCGGCAGGGCATTGCTACCACCGTTCATACTGCAAACTAACTGGCTGCCGGTGATGATCATTCTGGCAACAGCTATTGGTGCAGGGGTTGTCGGTGTTGTAGCGTCGTTCGTCAGCTTCTTGCGTCGACCGCTTCACGAACTTACTCGCTCCGCCGACTAACCTGATCAGCAACTTTTCGTTCCTGAGGCTTTAGTCCAAGCCGGGAACGGAGCGCTTCCAGCCCGGACGAGTCAGCGCGAGAGTCAGTGTGATCTCCGCTGCTTTTGCGGGAACGAGGATCTCGTAGGGGAGTGTCCTGAAGTGCTCGATAGAGACTTTCTTTTGTCGAGCACTGCGGAGATCTTCGTCGAGTTCAATCTCGAACGCTTGCCCCTGTGAATCGTTGGCTTTTGGCTGGAACACTCCAAACCTAGGAATTGGCCACTCGTAGGCGTCCCACAATGGATGCTGGCCGATGATCTTCCATGAGCCGTCTTGAAGGCCGTCGTCACGGAAGTGTTCGATGTGAACCGAATCGTCTTCGGTGAGGTGATTCAGTTCATCGGTAGTCGGCAATTCGTCGTAGACCCCTTCGAAGAATCGACCGACGACAGTGCGTCGTGGTCCCACGCACACAGCGATGCCTATTCCGTAGCCGCCAGACTTGAGCGGTACGGCGAAGAAATCGCCTTCGGAGTAGTTAGGAGTATTTGCCGATGCCAAAGTTTATTTATCCGAATTTTTAGGGAGCCGTATTGCTGTCGGTGGATCGTCATTGTGACGAACGCTACAGGCGTGTTTCTAATGATATTTGCGAATCGTTGAAATTAACGTACTTTGTCGACGAATTCTTCGATCAACGATTCATACATTTCAGGGCTTGAGTTCCATGCTGCAACGTGTCCGACGTTCTCAAAAGTGTGTAGTTCGACTAGGTTAGGGGCCGCCGCAGCGAATTCGATACTAGTTTCGATTGGAACCGTATCGTCTGCATCGCCGTGGATCAGCAGCACTGGAACGGTGAATTCGTTAGCGTGGGAGAGAAAGTCTAGATCGGACCAGTTAATGCCGTAGCGCATCGATGCGAAAAACTTGGCTGCTGCTGTGATTGGAGTTGGAACTCCACGTTCTTCTGCGCCTTTATCGATGGTTCTACCAAAGTCAAGCATAGGGGCTTCGAGAATGATGCCGACGGTGTGAGCGGCGAGTTCGGACTTCAGCTGGTAATTCACAACAACACCGCCGCCCATTGAGAAGCCGACTAGGATGATATTTTTCGCCTCGTGATCGAGTGCATATTCAACGGCAGATTCAACGTCTCGCCATTCCGTGGTTCCGTAGTCGTAGTACCCAGATTCACTAGCGGGCGCGCCTTCGTCGTTTCGGTAGTCGATGAGCAGCGAGTATCCGTAATCTAGTTCGCCGAGTAACTTGATTCCAGTATCACGATTGCTGGTGCGACCGTGGACGACGATGGTCCATGTTTCTGTGGGCTGGTTCGTTGTTACAACCGGTATCAGCCAAGCACCGATGTCACCAAGCTCTGATGGGATGACTACTTCGCTGTACTCAACACCCTGTGCAATTTTAGGGTCGTGTGGATATGCCGTGCGATCAAGGTGGAGCTCGTCGCCGACCTCGAAATTGCCGACCATAGAAGTGAACTGACGAGTCACTAGTCCGTCTGAGTCTGATATTACGGTTCCAAGTCGACCGTAGTTCACTCCATCAGATAGACCCCACAGTGACGACTGCGAAAGTTTTTCTTCTTCCTCCACTTCGGGAATCTGCTGAAGAGTGATCGTGTCGAGCCCAATCGCAGTGACCACAACACTCGGCTGAGGAGTAGCGTTATCGACCCGCAACCCATCTTCCTCGATGATGCCCGAGAAGTACCAACCGCCGCCGCCCACGACCATTAGGATCAGTACGATTATAGGCAGCGCGACGTATTTGAAGAGCTTATTTCGAAGTATAGATTTGAGCATGTGATCTTCACTTGGAATATGATTTTGTTACTTGCATTCTAGCGATGAACTAGAACGCAGCAAGGCGCAACCGACTGTACCTTGCTCTGTTACAGTCGCCTAACGAATTTACTAACGTCATCGCACTTCCACATGGCACATGGCATGAGAAACTGTAAATTGTTTCAGTGGGAATAGAACACAACCACGAACTGCCCGATCTAATCGCCGGTCCTCACGGACACCCGGAGTGTTCAAGCTGTGGTCGGACAATTTGGAACGATCCGAAAATCGCTGGAGCAGCAATCGTGCCCATCGACGGCGGAATCGTGATGGTTCAACGTGCAATAGAGCCAGCTATCGGAAAATGGAGCTTCCCGTCAGGATACGTAAATCGCGGGGAGAAGCTGGAACGCGCAGTTGAACGTGAAGTGCTTGAAGAATGTGGACTAAATGTTGAAGTAGAGCATCTCGTCGGATTGTACTCGGAAGATGAAAATCCGATAGTTCTAGCGGTGTATCAAGTTCGAGTAACTGGCGGCAAACTCGAATCTGCCGACCATGAAACGCTCGATGTTCGAGTGTTTCATGTGAACGAACTACCTGAACTGGCGTTCGATCATGATCGAGGAATACTTGCTGACTGGCTGAAAACCCGGGATGTTGCCAAATGAGAACTCGAAGCGACGTAATAGTGGTCGGTGGCGGGATTATTGGATCTTCGATTGCCTATCGGCTGGCCTGCGAAGGGCTGAGCGTTTCTGTGATCGAGCGAGATTCAATCGGTAATCACGCGTCTGGCTTTGCGCTTGGGCTTCTCAATCCAACGAATGAGACAGGCAACATCGAAACGTTGAACCACCTTTCGTTCAAGATGCACAAAGAAATGCTCGATACGATTCAGCAGGAGTCGGGAGTCGATGCGCAAGTTCTAAGCGTTCCTCATCTTGAACTTGCCCTGGATGAATCGGAGATTCCCGAACTGAAGTCTGAGGTTGAACGAATTAACGGCTTCGATCAGTTCAAATCTAGGTGGTTGGAACCGAGCGAAATTCACGCATTGGAACCTCGTATTACTCCTGACAACCTCGGCGGAACACTTGTTGAAGACGTCATCATGCTCGACAGCTACAACCTAACGCTGGCTACTGCTCAGGCAGCTGAGTCACGAGGTGTTGAGATCGTTCTCGGTGAGGCGACTGGTGTTATTTATGACGGTGACCGGGCTGTCGGTGTAAACGTTACTGGCGGCCGAATCGATTGCGATGCGGTCGTGCTCGCACTGGGACCGTGGTCGGGCACAGCGAGTTTGTGGATGGATATCAACATTCCGATTGTTCCACAGAAGGGCGAGATAATTCGCGTTGAAGGCCTCAACCCACCGCTGGTAATTCACATTCATGGGAACCCGATGGGTAGTTCGTGCTCTGTTATTCAGAAGGGCGATGGAGCGACATGGTTGGCGGCTACCGTGCAAGATGGCTCAGGGTTCGACGTCACGCCGTCGAGCGAGGCGTTGGAAGCGTTGTCGCTGCGTGGCATGAGGATGATTCCCGAGCTCGAATCCCACAAGTTGATTCTTCACACCGCGTGCATGCGACCCGTAACACCAGACGGTGATCCGATCTTAGGCAAGATTCCCGGTAAAGAACGAGCGTATATCGCGACCGGAACAGGCGGCAAAGGAATTTTGATGGGACCGGTTATTGGTCGGGCTATCGCCGATTTGATCATCAGTGGTGAGACCGATTTGCCAATCGAAGAGTTCGGGCTCGAACGTTTTTCAAGCTAGCAGGGACTCGATAACTAATGTCACCATAACCACGCACTGAAAATCGTTGTTTCAGAGTGAACTCAACGAATTTTGTTGTTGTTGTGATCCTATTATCTGCTGGGCGGTTATCGGCCCTGTTCTACTTGCTCACGCTGCCAGGTGTAGTCGACTTTTCCGTCGTAGAACTTATCTGGATTTTCGATAGCCCAAAGCTGCTTGCGCATGTTCCAGTTTTCGGGGTCGAGCGTAATTCCTTCGCGCCAGATCGCCGCAGCCTCTTGAAGATCTCCACCGTGATACTTGGCGAGTCCACGTTCAAAGTGATCTGAAACCGGTCCGTTTGTTTCAGCTGCCACCGTGCCGGATACTTGGCCATCGGACGCGAAGGCTGAGACTAAACCTTTGATCTCTTCCTTTTTAATATCAAATCCGCCGTACTGCTGGAATTGGAGTCGACCTTCTTCATCGACAAGTATTCCGTTGGGAATCGCACGATATCCGAATATTCTGGCGAGAGCATTTTCTTCATCGACCACGGTGGTGAATTCGGCACCTGATTCTTCGTGATACGGACGAGGTTTATCCGGTCCTTGAAGATCGACCGCAACGGAGAGAATGTCGACATTCTTCGACTGTAGTTCCGAGTACATCTGCTGCCACACGGGCAACTGTTCGCGGCATGCTCACCATGATGCCCAGAAGAATATTACGAGCCGTTTGCCACGATAGTCAGAGGGTTTCACCGTGTCACCGGAGAGTGATTTCAGTTCGAAATCAGGGATTATGGTTCCCTCGGATATGTTTATTGTCATAGTAGTTTTCTCTCGGGTTCTCGATTTGTTCTGCCCGTGCGAAGTACATCGTACGCCAGTTTAGACGGTGATCAACTCTGCCATGCGTTCCGCCATGGCTATAACCGTTGCGTTGATGTTCGCTCGAACACAAGTGGGCATGATTGATGCGTCGACCACTCTTAGACCTTCGACTCCCCGTACTTTTCCGTATTGATCGACGACTGCCATTGGGTCGGAATCGACACCCATTTTGTTGCTACCTGAAATGTGATGTCCGGTAGTGACATCGCGGCGAATCCAATCGTCTAGTGATTTGTCATCGCCAAGAGTATCGTCGGTTGGGTATGCAGGATCGGTCACGATATCTCGAAACTCGGGGCGTTCGACCAGTGATGCCATTTTGTGCACACCCTCACGCATTCGAATCAGATCCCACGGATCGTCAAAGTAGTTGAAATCTATATTCGGGTGATCATCTATGTTTGCTGAGGCGAGTCGAATTTCACCTCGGCTATTCGCCATGTTCAACGTGACGTTCATCAGCACCCCGATAGGACTGTTTCTATCGCCGCCACGATCAGGCCGCTCCGTCCCAAATGAGCTGACGTAAACGATCATGTCGTTGCGATTGTTCGATCCATCGGCGGTGTATCGCAGCCCGACCTGCATACGCTTGCGGTCGAGGTGATATTCGAAGTCGGGTTTTGTATTCCACATCATCGGAGTCATCGGGTGGTCTTGAAGATTTTGTCCGACTCCGGGTAGATCAACAACGACTTCGATGCCGTGATCTTTTAGGTGCTCGGCAGGTCCGACACCAGAAAGCATTAACAACTGTGGAGATGCAACGGCTCCTGCCGAAACTATGATTTCATTGGCGCTAATTTCAAACGTTTCGCCGCCAGATTCGACCAGAACTCCAACAGCTCTGCCGTTTTCGATGATGATTCGACGTACTAATGCGCCAGCTCTAATCGTGAGATTCAGCCTGTGACGAGCGTCTGTTAGGTAGCCGAGCGCCGTGCTGATTCTTACGCCGTCAATGTTGTTAAAAGGAAGCGGGCCGACGCCTGTCGAGTCAGGCAGATTATGGTCGGGACAGTCAGTGATTCCGGTAGCTCTGCACGCATCGTAGAAAGCGGATTGCATAGGAAGCCATTCATCAGGCTTAGCCCGAACGCAACTGATTGGCCCGCCCTTGCCATGGAAATCGCCACCGTAATCGAGGTCATTTTCTGAGCGCCTGAAGGAACTCAAAAGGTTTTTGTACGACCAATGATCAAGTCCAGACTCTGCCCAAGAGTCGTAGTCTTCCGGAGCTCCTCGTAGGAAAATCTGAGCGTTGATAGCTGTGGAGCCGCCCGTCGTTCGACCTCTTGGAACCAGAACAGGTTCAGAGATACCTGTACCAATCGCCTTGTAATCCCAGTTGTGTGGATTATCGACCGGATCAGCCGCACCGCTTAGGCCAAACTTGAGATCATTAGGCAGCGTTTCGAAGTCTGGATAATCAGGGCCGGGTTCGAGCAGCAAGACGTTGCGGGAAGGGTCTTCAGAAAGTCTCGCCGCCAAAACAGCACCAGCCGCACCAGCTCCGACGATGATCGTGTCGTAAATCAATTCTTGTTTTCTTCCGTGTTGCTAAACGCCAGCTTCTAGTCGTGCCATCTCAACTGCGAACCACAGTGCCATCGCACCACCTCGATCGTCGAGTCCGTCGGTGTAAGACCGTTTGATGTATTCGTCGAGGGTTGCGAGTGGTCCTGTTCCGACGCATACGTGCTCAAGCTCGCCTTGCTCTGATATTCGTTGCGAAATTCCGCTCCATGCTTTGTCGGCTACGCTCCGCCATTCTTCATCGAGCCAGCCCTCGCGTAAACCTCGGGCAATCGAGTATCCGATCATCGCTGTTGCGCTGAATTCGAGGTAGGTTTCGGGCATGTCGATGACCTGATGCCACATGCCTGATTCGTCTTGGCGCTTAACGAGACCTTCCAAGTGAAGAAGGTGCGTGTGTAGTAGTTCTTCTCGGGCTGGATGATCTTCGGGAAGATAGGTAAGAGCTTCGGCGAACCCGAGCGCGGCGAAAGCGTTACCTCGTCCCCAGAAAAATGGTGAAGCCTTGCAGTGCCACCAAAGTCCGTTGTCTTGAAGCGTATCGGCGGAAAGCAGAAACTCTGCGAGTAATTCGATGTGCTTCGAGTCGCCAGTGGTTAGGTATGCGCGACCTAACATCGTCGCTGCGAAGAAGAAATCCTCTACCCGTACATCGGGATCAAAAGGCCCTGTTGCAACGTTCGGACCGAACATGTCGGCGACCAGTTCCAGCAGTTCGGTGTAGTTGCCATCATTGGTAGCCGCCGCTAACTCGTCGGCCCAACACACACCGGCGTAATTGGCAGTGCCGTCTGAAGCGGTGAAGATGCCAGCAGGGTCGTTGGCGTATTCGGCAACGATATGAGCAATATCACCTGAAGGGTCTGACGATTCAGGAAGTAGATCGTACAGCCGAAGCCGTCCGCTGATTGCCACGCCTTGGGTGTATACGACGGGGCGTTCCAACCGATGACCGTAGTGGGTGGCAAGATTTGTGGCGTATTCGATTGGGCTCTTCAAAATATATTCCCGAGCTGCGATTCGTTAGTTCATTTTTATTGCAAGTCTGTCTGCCCGAAATATAACCGTGTGGCGGAGTATTCGATACGGGATTTAGAGTGTTGTAACGAAATTTGCCTAAATTGCTCATGCTGCGCGGAAATCGGGTAAAGTGCATCCTATCTGTGGAAAATCCGTGAAAACGCCCAAAGCGTGAGGTTCTCAATGACAACTGCCGCTACTACCGACCTTTCACTAATGGCACACCTGTTGCGCCGTGCTGGATTCGGGTCTGACCGAGCCGAGTTAGAGCGTTACGCTGCTCGAAGCTACGAAGACGTGGTCGATGATCTGTTAAATCCGGATAGATTCGATGAGCCTGAAGACGAAATTCTCAGTCGCTTCTATCCGCATCTACAGGCCAACAAAGACAATCCCGCAATTTGGAATGGCCGCTGGTTCTACCGAATGGTGAACACTGATCGTCCGCTCGAAGAGAAAATGACGCTGTTCTGGCACAGTGTTTTCGCAACTGGTTGGACCAAGAGCGAACACACTCCGACGATGGTTGATCATATTCAAATGTTGCGGACCAACTGCATGGCCAATTTCAGGACATTGCTGCTTGGAATTTCGCGCGACCCAGCAATGATTTTTTGGCTCGACAATAACGAGAATCACGGCGGGGCCATTAATGAAAACTACGGTCGTGAAATTCTTGAACTGTTCTCGATGGGTATCGGTAACTACACAGAAGACGACATAAAGAGTGCGGCCCGAGCTTTTACCGGTTGGACGTACGACACGCCTGTAGCGTTGTATCCGTTCGGTCATTTTGATGTGAATTACCGTTATAGGGCAGATGACCACGATGATGGTCAGAAAACGTTCTTAGGGCACACCGGCAATCTAGATGGTGAAGACATCGTCAATATCATCGCCGAACAGGAAGCGACCGCTCGATTTATCGGGCGACATCTCTATAACTTCTTCGTAGCCGACGAGGCGCAGGTTCCAGCGTGGAGTATCGAACCTCCTGCTGATCCTGGCGCGATCGATGATCTTGCCAAAGCATGGATCGACTCGAATGCCGATATGAAAGAAGTGATGCGAACGATGTTCAACTCTGAATGGTTCAAAGCCGCACGATTCAAGCATGTGAAATCGCCGACCGAGTTTGTTGCCAGCGTGCTGAAGCTATCGGGCGAATATGCCGAACCCGCTCCTGATTTGCACAAGCTCGAAGGCACGATCGTGGCGATGGGCCAGAAGCTCATGGATCCTCCGAGCGTGGAAGGCTGGCACACGGGTAAGGAATGGATCGATGGAGGTACGCTCACCGAACGAGTGAACTACGCCATCGACACACTGAACAACCCTGACAAGCCCGGCGTGAAGGCGATCATCGATCGAATTAGTTCGCAAGGTAATTTGACCAGCCCGGAACAACTCGTCGATAACGTTCTTGATTTGATTGGCCCGCTTGAAGTCGAAGCAGGCACGCGAGATACCCTCGTCGATCACGCACAAATAGAGGGCTCGTTGGACTGGTCGTCGACCGCCGCTGCTGAATCCAGCGCTGCCAGAGTTGTTCAAATGCTTACTCTCGTAGTTTCAGCACGGGAGTTTCAATTCTCATGAACCAATCAACAGAATTTCACTCACCTAGCTGCATGATCGCTACAACGGAGAACTACTAAATGACTACAGCTGAAAAGAACGGAAAGAAAAAAGACCCTGTACTTGTTGTTGTTCAACTCTCAGGCGGAAACGACTTCATGAACACGGTGATTCCGTTCACCGACGGTATGTACTACGACAATCGTCCGCTGGTTGGAGTTCCCGACGATAAATCTCTGCCGTTCACCGACACGCTTGCATGGCATCCTTCAGCGGCTGCGTTCAAGCGCATCTACGAGCAAGGCAAGATGGCGATTGTTCAGGGTGTCGGAACCGAGCATGCAAGTCGATCTCACTTTAGAGCGATGGACATTTGGCACACCTGCGAGCCTGAAATTGTTGCAACAGAAGGCTGGCTTGCAAAAGTCATTCGAGAGCTCGATCCCGAAAGTGAGAACCCGGTTACGGCTGTGAACTTTGGTCGAGGTTTGCCTAGGGCACTGGCGGCTCCGGGTGTAACCGCAACTTCTGTAGGCGATCTCGACAATTATGGTCTGATGTCGGGTATTCAGCTGCAAGAAGAGCGCGATCGTGATCTTCAGATATTCCAGCGAATGTACACCCCGGCTATCGGATCGGGTCAGGTGATGAACTACCTGAGCCAGACCGGTAACAACGTTCTCAGCGGAGCCGACATGCTTGCCGAGGCACCTCGCCAGTACAAGTCGAAGGTCGAGTACGCCGACAACCCGATTGCGAAATCGCTTAGAGACGTTGCACGTGTTCACACGACAGGGCTTGGCACACGAATTTTCTATACGACCCACGGTGGCTATGACCACCATGCTCAGGAAGTACCGACGCACGCACGGTTGCTTCACGAAATGACCACGGCAATCGAAGATTTCATGCAAGACCTGCGTGATCACGATGCGGCTGAGGAAGTGAACATTCTCGTGTTCACCGAGTTTGGTCGACGTATCAAGGACAACGGCTCTGGAACCGATCACGGTACCGGCGGCGGTGCGTTCATGATCGGCGAAAACGTAAAGGGTGGGCTCTATTCTGAGTACCCTTCGCTTGCGGTTGCCGACTGGAAATTTGGTGAAGATATGGACTTCACTATCGACTTCCGAAGCGTCTACAGCACGATCCTAAATCAGTGGATGGGTCTTGATCCGATCGACATCGTCGGCGGGCAGTTCGAACAGTTCAATCCGTATACAAAGACGATGGTTTAACCGCCCCAAAGGACGAATTTAATGACTAAACCACATGCTTTGCTCAGAGCGGGTTATCCGTTCTTCACCACACTCGGGATGCGCCGCGTTACGACTTATCCAACCGATTTGGTGGTTGGGAGCGAGCGCGACGTATACACGCTGAACCGAACCGATGGTGAAGGCGGTGAGATCAGGCGCACAAATTGGGATGACGAAGATTTAGGCGATATCGGAAGCGGGTTTATCTGGCCCGTGCAGATGATCTCCGGTCCTGATGATTCACTGGTGGTGTCTGATGAAGGAAATCACACGATAAGCTTCTGGTCGAAAGACGGAGCGAAGCTCAATTCTTGGGGTACGTACGGCTCCGATGATGGAGAGCTGAATCGACCTTCAGGGATTACTTTTGATGCGAACGGTGACATGTACGTTGTCGACACTATGAACCACCGTGTTCAGAAGTTCACAGTCGATGGCAAGTACATATCTTCGTTCGGATCGTTCGGGGATGGCGATGGGCAGTTCAATATGCCGTGGGGCATTGGAATCGACCCGAACGATGGCGCTATTGTCATTGGAGATTGGCGAAACGATCGTGTCCAGAAATTCTCGTCTGAAGGCGAGTATGTGATGCAGTTCGGCACCTCAGGATCTGAACGGGGTCAACTAAATCGACCCGCCGGTGTGACCATTGATGGGCATAGCGACATCTATGTTGCCGACCGTGGAAATCATCGGGTCCAATTGTTCAACCCTGCTGGCGAATTCGTCGATGTATTCCTCGGTGACGCTGTTCTATCGAAGAGTGGCCGAACTTACATCATGGCGAACCCGAAGGTATTGAGGTCGCGGGAAGACATCGACCATGTCGACGTCAAACGTCTACGAGGCGTGATGTCGGTTCGAGTTTACGGCGATCTGATGTACATCCCCGATTTTGGTTGCCACCGGATTCAGGTGTATCGCAAAGAGGCGTATGAACTGAACGAATCCGAGATCTATGCACGTCCAAAAGCACCAACGCTCTACACAGTTTGATGGTTTTGAATTTTGACTGTGTTGGTGTTGTTAGGCAGGCGGGAGTCTTGCCGTGCCGATGATGTACGGCTTCGGCCCACAACGTCGGCACATGCTAGACGCTGAACTAAAACGTCTCATCGACGAGATGCCTCAACTTGGAATGACCTCTATGTTCCTTGTCGGTCCGTTCGTGCGCGGTGAGGTCGGGCCTGGGACGGCGTTGGATTTGGTCGTTGTTCAGGAAACTGACGAACCTGTTCATCGGCGCGCCGATTTCTGGACGACTCATTTACGGCCACGTATCGGCATTAACTTTTACATCTACACCAGTGATGAGTTCGCTAATTCACCCGGGGGTGACCCGATTTTGCACGACGCGGCGAACAACGGTGAAAGGGTCTACGGGTAGACGTTATGGCTAAACGAGATCCCTCAACAAGTTGGCTCGCTCAGGCCGATGCCGATCTAGAAGCGGCGCGAGCCAATGCGGAGCAAGAACGACATGCGCTGGCGTGTTTCCTTGCCCACGAGACGGCCGTGAAAGCCGTGAAGGGCTTCCTATACAAGAAGGGTGCTGAGATGGTCTGGGGCGATCATCTATCGGATCTTTGCGAAGACGCAATGGCGTTCGATCCATCGTTCGATTTTGTGAAATCGGTTGGGGCGTTGCTGGATAAACACGCTCTTGGCGCACGAAATCCTGATGCGGTCGGAGGCGCTGTTCCAGCGCAGCTATACGACGCAACAGATTCAGGGCACGCCATCGAAATTGCTGGCGAGGTGCTGGAATCAGTGCGAAAGAAGATTTTGGGCGAGTAGTTTGTTGTGGGATTGCTGGCTATTCACTGTCATTCTGAACTAGATTCAGAATCACGATGCGCCGGATTGGACGGTTGAGTTCCGTCAGGACGATCAGCTCGTCACCTCCCCAGATCCCTCGGTTTCGGATGCCTTCACTCGGGACGTGAACGCCTACGTTATCGCCCACTCCAAAGCTGCTCGTTGCATGGCGGTTACACCGGTTTTGAATTCGGAGAAATCGATGCCGTAGTTCCATTCGGTCCAAAGCTCGTCGCTGACGACGAGGATGTTGCAGGACGAAACGCCTCGGTGCTGGGCGACCCGGTACATCGCCGAGGTCTCCATATCGATTCCTAGAATGCCGTTTTCCATATGGAGGGCGATATCGTCGGTCATCTCACGATAGAAACCGTCGGTCGTCCACCAATCCCCACTCGCTGTTCGTCCACCATGCTTTTGTATTAGCGAAGAAAGCGTTTTGATCATTTCTTGATCGCCCGTCGGATCGCCTTGATCTGGGTAGTGCGCTGAAGTTCCTTCGTCGAGAATTTTCACAGCGTTCGGAATCAAAATATCGCCGACCGGATGATTGGGGTCGAGCCCTCCCGAAGCACCCACACCCACGAACGATTCTGCACCGCAGGCGATCAGATCTTCCATAAGCATGATCGTGCCGGGCGCACCAATCGGAGCAAACGCCACGGTGATGCCGCCCTCGGCCGTATCGACCGTCCTCAGCCAGAACGTGTCTATGAACATCGTCCGTGGCGCAGGAGTCGCACCAAGCGCATCTGAAAGCTCCTCAGCCCACTTCTCAGTCCAAGTGAGCAGCACTTTCTTGCCGATGCGCATGTCGCCGAACGACTCGCCGCGTGCTTTCAGGCGGTTGCCAACCGCCTGTCGTGGAGTAAAACGTGGGTTCGACATGCTTACCTAAAGTCCCAACGGGCCACGAACGCCAGCGAGGTAGTCGGCGGCACCGGCTTGCATGAATTTTGGTGCAGAACTAACGATCCACTTGACGCCACGTTCGTGCCAAAAGAGTGTCTGGTCGATGGTCACGCCGAGCGTTCCTGTGTGCTTGCCAGACGCTGTGATTCGTTCGTGCAAATCCTGAATAGAATCTACAACCTTGTCACTCATAGTCTGACCCGGAATACCGAAGTTCACTGAAAGATCGCCAGGTCCCAAGAAGATAGCGTCGGCGTTTTCTGTGGCAATAATCTCGTCGGCGTTCTCGATGCCTTCGGGAGTTTCGATTTGAAGTGAAACGAACGTCTCTTCGTTCGACTCCTTGATGTACTCCGCCATGTCCTGAAGACCAAATCGAGCATTTCGACCTGCAAAGGCACCACGTTTACCCATTGGCGGGTACTTCACTGCGTCGACGACTGCTTTGCCATCGACTGCGTTGTTGATGAGCGGAATCATGACCCCGGCCGCACCGGCGTCCATGTAGCGCTGGATGTGCTGCTGTTCGTTCAGTCCAATTCGCAAAATAGCGGTCGTGCCAGAAAGTTCCGCCGCACGAATCATGTGTTCAGCGGTTTCATAGTCCATTGGGCCGTGTTCGCAGTCGATTACTACGAAATCGAAGCCCATCCACCCCATGGTTTCGGTCATCGCGGGTGAAGGTAGACCAACGAACGGTCCTATCGTGGTTTTTCCGTCGTTTAACTTCTGCTTCAGGGTGTTTTTGTTCACCGGTACTTGCTCCGCTTGTGTGGCTGGTAATTGGCAAAACGAGAATACCCGCCGGTGGACGTTCGCGAAACCCCGTGTTCGGCTTGGATGCAGACAGATAGAGACGGCTAGATTCGGCAGAATTCTGTTGGACTGCGATGGGTGACGATCACTACCATGATCTTGTGAGCACCATCGACAGACATTCCGATCCAGTAATCCATCCTGCGTTTCAGCCGGTGAAGGATCTTCTTGAACAGCAGATTCAGGAAGGCCTGCACCCGGGTGCGCAGTTGTGCGTAGCTATCGACGGTGATGTGGTCGCTGATTTCGGTGTTGGTGAAACGGTCGTTGGATCGGGTATTGATCTGACGAACGATTCGATCATGCCATTGTTTTCTTCTGCCAAGCCTATAACCGCTATTGCGTTGGGAATCTTGGTAGATTCGGGTCGTCTGAGTTTCGACGACCCTGTTGCTTCGCATATTCCGGAATTTGCTGCGCATGGGAAGTCGTCGATCCCGATCAAGCACATCTTGAATCACACTTCAGGATTGGCAGACGATGCGCTTGCCGATGGGGGTACGAGTCGAGAAGAAGTGATCTCACGTCTGAGCGATTCTCGTACGATAGATGGTTGGGTTCCCGGTGAACGGTCGGCGTACATACCGAACGCCGGATGGCACATTCTAGGCGAAGTGGTTGAGCGCGCTAGCGGAACCACTTTTGAATCATTTGTGCAGGATTTCATTCTCGACCCTGTGGGAATGAACAGCACATTTCCGAATGTCAGCCCTGACCTTGCCGAACAGCTAGGGAATCAACGTGCCTCGATGTATGATTCTCGTAGTGAGCCAATGACAGTAAATCAGGCTTACTCGCCAGGACGACTCGGACGATTCGTCAGGGCCGGCAGCAGCTTCAGCGGAACGGCCAGTGACATGGTCAGCTTCTACTCAATGTTGTTGAACGACGGCGTGACCACCGATGGCAACCAGATAATTTCAGAGTCGGCTATCGCAGCACTCACGAAGCCTCGACATGAAGGATTATTGGACGAAACTTTTGGTGTCTTCATGGATCGAGGTCTCGGATTCTTTATCGATAGTCAACGACACAGCCCGGCGGTTCCGTATGGGTATGGCACAGCTGCTTCGTCTGCCACATTTGGGCACGGTGGCAAAGAGTCCTCGACCGGCTTTGCTGATCCTGAACGTGGACTCGCTGTCTCGTTGATATTCAATGGAATGCCGGGCGAGCCAAAACAGGATCGTAGGTTGAAGCGGGTGCTGGCGGCTGTGTACGAAACGGTCGGTTAATTTTCGAATCGGCAGTCTGTTGCATAATCTGCACCTTTTGCATGGCTGTTTATCTCGCGATTTGTGCTGCCTGAATTTATTCCCGACGCATTGGAACCCGACCCGATCGTATCTGCGATGGGCATCGTTAGCCTGTTCACGCGCGCGTACGTAGCCGAAATAGTTCGGGGTGGGCTCCATCAGTGCATCCCGGTCAGTCTGAAGCAGCTCATGCGCTTGGGCTGAGCAATTTCAACATCACCGTATTTATAGTTCTTCCTCAGGCCATCAAAGCAGTTATTCCAGCACTTATTAGCCAGATGATCTCTTTGTGGAAAGACACGACGCTCTTCTCAGTATTGAGCTTTACAGGTGCTCTTGGTGGAGCACAGGCGGCCGTGGCTCAGCCGGCATTTATCGGTCGGCAGTAAGAAGTGTTGCTGTTTATCGCTTTGCTCTTCTGGAGCGGTTCGTTAGGAATGTCGAGACTTAGTCAACGATTTGAACGTGCACTTGGAATAGGAGTGAGATGATGACAACTGTCGAAACTACAAACGCGGGAGACCCGATCATCGTTTGTGAAGATGTCACGGTCTCATTTGGAGATTTCAAGGCGCTCAAAGGAATTTCCGCCGAGGTTCGAGAAGGCGAAGTCGTTGTTATTTTAGGGCCATCTGGATCGGGTAAATCGACGTTCATTCGCACGATCAATCGACTTGAAGAACACGATGGCGTAAGAATTGTTGTCGACGGAATTGAACTAAACGATGATGTTCATAATCTCGAACAAATACGTGGCGAAGTCGGAATGGTGTTCCAACAATTCAATTTGTTCCCACATTTGACCGTTCTCAAGAACATCACTCTGACCCCTCAGAAAGTTCGGGGGATGCCCCAAAAAGAAACGGATGCCCTCGGGATGGAGCTGTTAGAACGGGTCGGAATTCCGGAACAGGCAGACAAGTTTCCAAGCCAGTTATCGGGTGGGCAGCAACAGCGTGTTGCGATTGCTCGTGCTTTAGCGATGCAGCCGAAGATCATGTTGTTCGACGAGCCGACTTCGGCGTTGGACCCCGAGATGATCAAAGAAGTTTTGGACGTTATGACCGAATTGGCTAAGTTGGGAATGACGATGACGATCGTGACCCACGAGATGGGATTCGCCAGAAAAGTCGCAGACCGCTTCCTATTTATGGACGGTGGTGAGGTGGTTGAAGAGGGAACGCCCGAGCACTTCTTCACGAATCCTCAGGAAGAGCGCACAAAGCTGTTCTTGTCGCAGATTCTTTAGATAACTGATCGCGCACTGATTTGATTCTCCTACCGGGGTGGAGATGTGCGACCCTCAGCCAGATATATCGTAAGCACTCGGAAATCGGATGCTGGTTGAAGACTGTATCGGGCGAACGAAACGAATTGCCGTGAGTGAATGCACGACGAAACTAGCTCTTGAAGATCGAATCGGGAATGTTGCGATCGATCAGCAATCGTCGAACACGCTTGAGAATAGCGTCGGCGATTCGGTGTCCTGCTTGATCGGCCTTAATCACAGCCCAGCGTGGGTCGGTCTTCGACATTTCGAGATAGCCCTTGCGGATGTTCTGGTGGAACTTCAAAGGCTGCTCTTCAAACCGGCGCTGACCTTCGTCGTCAACGCGCGTCGCACCCTTGTCGTCCGACGAAGCGAACATGTCTTGCTCATTGGAAACTCTGGCGAGGCTCACTTTAGGGTCGAGATCCAGCAAGACAGTTAAATGCGGTTCCAGTTGGGCAGTCGCAATGTCGTTCAGTTTCTTGATCGTCTTTAGATCGCCACCGCGTGCATAGCCCTGGTAGGCAAGCGTCGAATCGGTGTACCGGTCTAGGATTACGACTTTGCCGCGGTCGAGCGCTGGTCGAACAGTCTCGAACATAAGTTGAGCACGGGCTGCCTCAAACAGAAGGGTTTCAGCGAGAGGAGAAGACGAGTTGGCTCGTTTGATCCAACGTCGCACGTTGTTGCCAAGATCGGAACTTCCAGGCTCTTGCGCGTGGATGGCATCGATGCCGAAGCTTTGTAGCTTGAGGAACAGGCGTTCGGCTTGGGTCGATTTTCCGACACCTTCGCCCCCCTCGAACGTGATCAACAGACCACCTTCAACTGTGCGCTTTTTCATGCCCTCGGCCGCTGCGCCGAAATCCAATTCTTCCTGCTGCTTACCGGCCAAATTCCATACCTCGTGTTCGACAGTAGATGAGGCGTTGATCACCTCGGAAATATGCTCTGAACCCTACCGCTTGCGACGCCGGATTACAACGCGTCGGGAAGGCTCTCTGCCCATACTCGCTGAACCAAGATTATTGCGAGCGGCTAAACCGTGTTGGAGTCGGCGCACGTACGGCGGTTGCGACATAAGTTCAACGCGCTGTTCTCCCGATACGACCCGACTTATGGCGGCTTCCGTCTCTTTTAGGGCTTCGCGTGATCGACCGCTTTGGTTATGTTCTTCGAAATCGCTGTTCTCAAATTTTGGCGCAAGGATTGTTTCTTGCTTAAACCGTTTCAGGAACTGACGGATCTGTTCTTTGGTTCCTCGCCTTAGAACGTGCACCATCACGCCGTCACGCTCTGCTCTTCGGACTGCAGTCGGGCGTCGGCCATAATGTGATTTTGTAGTCACAAATATTTCTGCCGAGTCTGCGAAATCGACCACCTCTACAGGTGCGTCGGTTTCAGTAATGATCTCGGTAATAGCGGTTTTTGGAATTCCGAAGGGGAAGACCTTAGTCATAACTGGTGCCGCCTGCTCTGGGAGGGAATCGAGATCATCAAGATTCCCTTCCGAGGTGCCGTTCGTGCGACCGCTACTGTTGCGTAGGATTCGTGTAGATCGTTCTCGCCCGGGGGTACTTTCTCGGGGACCTCGTCGACGTCCGACGTCTGCAATCTCAAATGGCGCTGGAACAAATTCCGATTCCGAACCTGGTATCTCTTCGACTTCGGTTTCGACCCGACCGTCGGGCTGTAGCCTTCGGGCTTCCTGCGGAATCGAAATTCCCCTCAACATACGGTCGACCGCGGTGCTGACTTCAGGATGAATCGCAACGGCGTTGCGTTCACGAATTTCGACAACGATGTCGAAAGTAGGTTCGTGCTTACGTTCTAGTACGGTCTTCTGCGTTTTACGTCGTCGAGCTTCGATGTCACCGAGAGTTACAGTTTGCTGACCTCCAACGAGGTCGGCGAGAGTCGGATTCGACATCACGTTGCTTAAAGTGTTTCCGTGGGCTGTAGCGACGAGCTGCACGCCACGTTCGGCGATCGTTCGAGCGGCGAGAGCTTCGAGTTCGGTGCTGATTTCGTCGATCACGATCACTTCTGGCATATGGTTCTCAACGCCTTCAATCATCACCTTGTGCTGCAAGCTCGTGTTCGCTACTTGCATACGCCGAGCGTGACCGATTGCTGGATGAGGAACGTCACCGTCTCCTGCGATTTCATTTGAGGTGTCGACTACCACGACTCTCTTGCCGTCTTCGTCGGCGAGGACGCGAGCTGTTTCTCGGAGAATCGTAGTCTTGCCGACTCCGGGTCGGCCCAAGATGAGCACACTTTTTCCGGAGCGTATGAGATCGTCGATGAGTCGAACTGATCCGAAGACGGCCCGACCTACTCGACAGGTGAGTCCAACTGGTTCACCGGCTCGGTTTCGCATCACCGATATGCGGTGGAGAGTGCGTTCTATACCGGCTCGATTGTCATCGCCAAAGTGCCCAACATGTTCAACTACGTGGGCAATCTGTTCACGTGAAACTTCGACATCGCTGAGTGGAACCTGACCGACTGAGAACCGGGCTTCCGGAGTTCTTCCAAGATCTAGGACGACCTCAACGAGGTCTCCTATATTTTCGTGCGCCGCAAGGGCGGTAGCGATTTCGTCAGGGAATATTTCAATGAATGCTTGAAGGTCGTCGACGACCTGTGCGGTGGAATCTACCAGTTCGAACTTCTCCTGTTCGTGATCTTTGGTTTTGACGTTGCTAGCTTATCGCCGCAAACGCCTTTTGTGCTTCCGTAACTTGATGAGCAAGCGGTTTGACCATAATCTCATATTGTGTTTGTTCGGTGAATCCGAGTGTGACAAGTAAATGTGATAGCGCAGGGCGATATTCTGGCACTATTGTCGATACTTGGGCATCTTTGCTTTCAGCCAGGGATGCTGCAAGTAAACCCGGTAGCTCGGAACCCGCCTGCGTTGCCCAATTTAGCGTGAAAGTGTGACCCGAGCGAGTCGAGTTTCGCCGGATTAGCGCTCCGATCTCGCCGTTCGGCAGGTCAAGAACCCATTCACCGGTTTTTCGGCTCAGTCGTTCGTTCGACGCCGACCAGTCGTTCAAAGTTTGGCCCGACTTCATTCTCACTTCTATTGGGGTCTCGGTGTTGTGCATTTTGAAAAGTGCGTGATCGTCAGCTTCGATTCTTGGTCGCAGTTGCAACGGATGATCGGGAATTCCGAGTTTGCTTAGCGCCGTAGTGGCGGTTTCAGCGACGAATACGCTTTCTCGGTAGATAGGTACGTATCCGGCTTTACGGGCGTAGTCCAACAAGTCGGTATTGGTCGGTATCCGAATGAATATTCGATGTGCGCCTGCACCGCCCGCGGGTACGGCGATCTGTTCAAGTAGATCGAGAGCTAATTCACTCTTGGTGTTACGAAGATAAAGTTCGCCAACTTCCCACGCCTGCGGTCCTGATCGAGGACCTGCTCGAAGCACACCATCGATTCGACCGCGTCGTGCTTCAACCCAACAGCTCTGCCAAGCTCGTGGTGATAGGGCGATGGTCGCGTACTTAACCGTTGGGAACCCGCTCGGTCCGCCCTGAAGTGCACCTACTAAAGTGCACGTTTCGCCCCGCCCCGAAGACTGACTGAACTGCAGCAGTCCTGGAGAATCTGTTGGGTGAAGGTGGCGGATCATACTGTGCTTGCGGTTTCCTCCGTCAAACGTCGTTTAGCGTTGACTCTATTTTCGTCTAAGCGTGCGTCTTCCGCCAGTTCTACGAAAAGTGAGTGGAGTCGGGTGTCTTGCGTTAGTTCCGGGTGGAACGAAGTTGCCAGAACTCGACCGGATTTGACGGCCACGGCCTGCTCGGGATGATCGTCGGTTGCTGGAACAGTTGCCAGAGTTTCGATATTTTCGCCGGTGTTCTGCACGATGGGTGCACGGATGAATACGGCTCGCATCGGATCGCCTTCGATGCCATTAATATTGAGTTCAGCTTCAAAGCTATCTACCTGTCGGCCGAAATAGTTTCGAGCTACGCCGATGTCGATCAGGTTCAGAGGAGTTGGGTAAGGATCGGCAAGCTCGCGAGCGATCACGATCATGCCTGCGCAAGTACCCCAAAGTGCCATTCCTGATTCAACGTGCGACTTGAGATCGTCGACGAAATCGAACATGTGAAGCAGCTTGACGATGGTCGTGCTCTCACCGCCCGGAATGATGAGACCATCGATTTCGGAAAGTTGTTGAACCTTGCGAACTTCGATGGAATCGATTCCGATCATGTCGAGCATCTGGATGTGCTCGGCGAAATCACCTTGAAGCGCAAGCACGCCGATGCGAGGTCGCATCGGCGTACCTACGTTTTCATTTGCGTTAGTAATTTGAACGCCTACCAGCCGCGGGTCTGAAGCTGCTCGGCTTCTGGAATCTTGCTCGCTTCGATTCCTGGCATAGCGTCGCCGAGTCCACGAGAGATTTCGGCAAGCATGTCAGGGTCGTTGAAGTGAGTCGTCGCCCGAACAATGGCATCGGCCATCTTTGCTGGGTTAGAGCTCTTGAAGATTCCTGAGCCAACGAACACACCCTCAACACCGATCTGCATAAGCAGTGCGGCATCGGCAGGAGTGGCGATTCCACCGGCAGCGAAGTTCACAACAGGAAGTTTTCCTGTGCGAGCAACTTCAACTACTAGCTCGTAAGGAGCTTGGAAATCGCGTGCCATCGACATTAGTTCTTCTGTTGGTGCGTTCTGGATCGCACGAATATCAGCCAAAATCTGGCGAGCGTGCGTTACTGCGTGAACGATGTCGCCTGTACCGGCTTCACCTTTCGTACGGATCATTGCTGCACCTTCGCCAATTCGGCGAAGTGCCTCACCGATGTTTCGTGCGCCACAGACGTAAGGCATTTTGTACTGCCATTTGTCGATGTGGTACGCGTTGTCGGCGGGGGTTAGAACTTCAGATTCGTCACAGTAGTCGACACCGAGAGCTTCGAGTATTTGCGCCTCTACGAAGTGACCGATTCGAGCCTTTGCCATTACTGGAATGGAAACGGCGTCGATGATGCCTGAGATGAGGTCGGGGTCGGACATTCGTGCGACTCCACCGTCACGGCGGATGTCTGAAGGAACGCGTTCGAGCGCCATTACAGATACGGCACCTGCGTCTTCAGCAATTTTCGCCTGGTCGGGGGTTACGACGTCCATGATGACGCCGCCCTTGAGCATTTGGGCAAGTCCGCCCTTTACTCGCCAGTCGCCGACTTCCGGCTTTGACATTTCTTTCCAACGCTGTGCGCCTCTTGCGCCATTGGTTGATGTAGCCATTTTTTTGGGTCCTTCCGGCTTTTACAGATCGTTCCCATTTTGCCTATTGTTGGGTAGGAAGATCAGAGTGATATGTGATCGCGACACCGAACCCGCTCCACACCTTTGCGCCATTGTGATGCATTGCCCGAAATTATACGCCCGCCTGCGTGAAATGGCTGATTATTGAGTTGTGGATTGGAAGGTGGCGTAGATCGCGAAAAAACCCCGACTAAGCAGGCACGCTTGATCGGGGGGGGGCTACCCGGAGGATAGTCATCAGATGACTATCTGCAAATCGCTACGAACAGGCCAGGCTTTCGAGCGGCATGTTCTAACTACAGGTGAGTGCTTCGTGGATTTTAGAAGGCTTTCCGACTTTTATTCCTTGGAAGCCCACTCGGTTACCAGCAACACCCATCAGGTCGAACAATGTTTTGTCCCTGAGCTTGTAGGCGAACGCTACAGAGTTCCATGATCCGCCTGGGTCGTTTTGCAATTCATAGTCAAACTTTGCGCCAGTGAAATTGGGGGAGCCAAGCTCGTAGACCCAAGTGCCTTCACCACCAGGGCACAATTCCCAGATGAGGCTGTTGCTGAATCCGAAAGTCCTTGTGCCCTCAAGAAATTCCGTCCAGTGCGCAAGAACCTAATCTTTTTCAAGAATCGGAGAACCTTTGGTGATCTCAATAGGGAAGTCGACCATTGGTTGTGCTTTGCTTGCGTCCAAAACTTCTGGTCCAAAATTCTTAGTCAGCTCGGCTGGAGGTTTTGGAGTTGGCTGAACTGTTGCCGTAGGAACCGGCATTTCGGTAGGTACTGGAGCGACAGTTACTTCAACGACGATTTGCGTTGCGGTCGGTGGAATTGTTGTCGGAGCTTGAGCGACAGCTGTTGGTTCCGAATATCCGCCGCATGCGACCAAAGCGAGCACGGCAAGCATCGATATCAGCATTGCTGTATGTGCTTGTTCACAGTGATGATCCTCATTGTCATTTCCTCTGTATCTGATACCGATTATCTCGGTAGCGAACGTAAGCAGCCGGGTTGCCGCTTGAGAATCAACAATGGATTTATAAGCTCAGACGCTCATCACTGGGGACAGTGATCTTTCGAAAATCAGGCGCGACAAAGAACTAACAGTATTCATTTATATTGAACTCGAAACCGAAGAACTAGACTTTTTCAGTTAGGTCTAACTCGACAGCTCGGATACCGGCTTCAGTGCGATTCGAAACTTCAAGTTTGCCGAAAATATTGCTTACGTGACGCAGTACGGTATTCAGGCTGATGAACAACTCCTCTCCGATTTGTGGATTGCTCTTTCCTGCCGCTATCAATCGAACAACATCAACTTCACGAGAAGTTAATCCGGCGGGGTGAACGATTCATCCTTGAGAAGTTTTAGCAAGTAATGCAGTGATCTTTTCGGAGAGGTTTTTTAGTTCGAATTCGTCAGAGAGTTTCAGACTGTCTTTCAGAATCTTGATGGCAAGGGCAATTTCAGAGCGTGATCCATGATCGATGAGTGTTTCGGCATAGGCGAGTGCTGTTTCACACTCGGCCAGGGTGAATCCTGCTTTTCTACACAGTTGGAGGGATTTTTAGTAGTGCCCGAGTGCCTGGTCACGATTGCATAAAGCCAGTGATAATTCTGCAAGCATTTGATCGTTGGCAGGCGCACCGCTCCCGATCGCGAAGGTATTTTGTTCTAGTAAAAGAGCTTCATATTCTTGCAGTCGTTCCAATTCACTTCCTGAACCGATCACCGTTTTAATTCTCATTCGCGCCAACATGTCGCCCGTGAACCCATCGACAGCGGTTTCGCCAGTAAATGAGCGAAGAACAGCTGTCGATTCGGCGATGGTGTCTTCGTCCTTAAGTTCGGTCCCGATCCACAAAATCATTAGAGAGTAAACGACTCTAAATGACTGGATAACTCGGTTGTCAGGGAGTTCTGCAACACGTGCCTTGCCGAATTTAAGAGCTTCGGTCAGATCGCCGGTTTAAGCGCGTTTCAGCAGATCGAACATCGCTTCAACTGGCCCGTTTTCGATGCGTTCAAGTTCGCTAGCATGCTCAATGGCATCGTCGAATTTTGCTTGAGCGATCGCCAGATTGGCACAGGTCAGATGGTACAGATTCGATTCGATACCGAGTTCATTGGCGATTAATTTCGCGGTGTCGAGGCTAATGGTTGATTTCTTGGTCTCTCCGATCGATGCCTCGGCGATCGCTGCATGTACGTGAAGCAGAGAAAGATCCATGTCGCTGGCGGTGGTTCGATTCAGTTTCAACGCCTGATCGCGCATCAAAAGTATTTTGTCGTACTGCTTGTTGTGCTGACTGAACTGTGTACGGATGCGCAATATCCTCAGTTGCAGAGGAACAACGTTGTGTTTTTCTGCCATTTCCATCGCACGTTCAAAGGCTGAATCCGTTTCCGCTGCCCGGAGCGATATGACTATCGATACAGCGGCGGACGACAGCTGAGAGACCGCAAAAGAAATTAGGTCGAGCGATGAGCTATCGGCCCAATGTAAATCATCAAGGCAGATCAGCAGCGGATTCGTTGATGAAGCTTCGCGAAGGGACGACACGATATTTGCGAATAGTTCGAGATTCTGTTCTGCATCCGCAGCGCTAGATTGAATCGAAGAAATGTCTAGCGGAGTATCTGTTGATTCAAGATCGTGTTCTGAATTTAGATTGGAAAATACTTCTCGCCACGGCCATAGCGGCGGAGAGCCAGGAAGACTTGAGCATGTGGCACTGATCACCGTTGCGTTCCGAGATACTGCTTCACTTTTGACGTACGAAAGCAGTTGGGTTTTTCCGATACCGACTTCGCCGACAAGCGCTATAGCGCGCCCGTTTCCGATTAGTGCATGTTCGAGGGCATTAGAGAGTTGGGAAGTCTCTGATTCACGACCGATGAGCACTGGTCGAGGTACGTTCTGGATTGAACGTACCTCGACGCCACCAACACTGCCACCCGATTTTCCTAGAAGAGAAGCCACGCCGAATATTTGCCAAATTATCTACTGAGTCGACCACCGTCAGTCCAAGGTAGCTCAGTACGACGAGCAGTTGAGACGCATGTTATCTACTATCGATGCATTCAGTGCAGAAATAGAAAGACCGTGGCACTCATTGCCACGGTCTTTCTGATTTTCTTTAAACTGGTTCGCCAGTAATTCAGGATCGGGAATTAGAGTCCTTTTTCGACCATGAAGTTAACGAGGTCGGCAGTTCGTGAGGAGTAGCCCCATTCGTTGTCGTACCAGCCGACTACCTTCACGAAACCATCGCCAACAGCCGAGGTTGCGAGCGAGTCGATCGTGCACGAGTTGGGGTTGCCGATGTAGTCGACAGATACCAACGGCTCGTCGGAGTAGCCGAGGATGTGGTGAAGTGAACCCTTCATTGACGCTTCGCGGTAAGCCTCGTTCACGTCAGCGAGTGAAGCATTCTTGGTCAGCTTGACGGTGAGATCAGTTACTGATCCTGTGATAACTGGCACTCGGTATGCCATGCCATCGATCTTGCCTTTGAGTTCAGGAATTACGAGAGTCACGGCTTTTGCGGCGCCGGTAGTTGTCGGGATGATGCTGCTGGCTGCCGCACGAGATCGACGAAGGTCACTATGCACCTGGTCGAGGATGTTTTGGTCGTTTGTGTAGGCGTGGATGGTCGACATCAAGGCGCTTTCGATGCCGAAGCTGTCGTTAAGAACTTTCGCCATCGGGGCGACACAGTTCGTGGTGCAAGATGCGTTGGAAACGATGTTGTGGGACGAAGGGTTGTATTGGTCGTCATTTACGCCGAGAACTACCGTGAGGTCTTCGTTCTTGGCAGGAGCCGAGATGATGACTTTCTTCGCGCCGCCAGTGAGGTGACCTGCTGCTTTGGTTGCATCAGTGAAGAATCCGGTTGACTCGATTACGATCTCAACGCCGACGTCGGCCCATTTGATCTGGGAAGGATCTCGCTCGGAGAACGAAGCGATATTTCGCCCATCGATGATGAGTGCGCCGTCTTTTGCTTCAACTGTTCCAGCGTATCGACCGTATGTTGAGTCGAACTTGAACAGGTGCGCGTTGGTTGCCGCGTCACCGAGATCGTTGATCGCTACTACTTCGAGAGTATCGCCGTGTCGCTCGGAGATAGTTCGGAATACCTGTCTGCCGATTCTTCCGAATCCGTTGATTCCAACTTTCGTTTTTGCCATTTGTCTTTGCCTACTTCGTTTGCTTAGTTCGTGCCATTTTGATCGAAATAAAAGGTTTCTGGGTCAGTTAGGCAAGACTCGTTTGCCTGCGTATTGTGCCTTATCGCCGAGAAGCTCTTCGATTCGGAGTAGGCGGTTGTATTTTGCGATTCGTTCGCTTCGGGCTGGAGCCCCGGTTTTGATCTGACCAGCGGAAGTCCCAACTGCAAGATCAGCAATCGATGTGTCTTCAGTCTCGCCTGATCGGTGGCTGATTACAACGCCGAAGTCTGAGTTTTGCGCGAGGGCGACAGTATCGAGAGTTTCTGAAACGCTGCCAACCTGGTTCAACTTCACGAGAACTGCGTTCCCTGCCTTCGTGTCGATACCCTGCTGGACGTACCGAGCCTGAGTGACGTATAAGTCGTCTCCAACCAGTTGTAGGCGATCACCTGTTTTAGCGGTTTGGACTTCCCATCCGGCCCAGTCGTCTTCGGCGAGTCCGTCTTCGATCGAGTAGATCGGGAAGTCGTTTGCGAGAGTTGCGTACTCTTCGACCATCTCTTCGCTCGAAAGCTTCCGGCTTTCTCGGGAGAGGTCGTAGATACCGTCGACGTAGAACTCTGACGATGCTGGGTCGAGTGCGATGAACACCTCTTCGCCAGGCTTGTAACCAGCGCCCTCAATAGCGGCGGTTGCGTATTCCAGCGCCTGTCGGTTCGTTAGTCCCTGTGGAGCAAATCCGCCTTCATCACCAACTGTGGTTGGGTGCCCATCGGCGTGGAGCTTTTTGTTTAGCCACTGGTACATCTCGGCTCCGCAGCGAAGTGCCTCTGAGAACGTATCGATCCCGGCTGGAACGACCATGAATTCCTGAAAATCGGTCGAGCCCATTGCGTGAGCTCCTCCGTTAAGGACGTTGAACATTGGGACCGGTAGTTCGATTGGCGAATCGTTGCCTGCGAGTTGGGCAATGTGCTCGAACACTTCCTGACCGGAACTGAAGGCGCCAGCTCGTAGGGCTGCTAGAGATACAGCGAGGATGGCGTTTGCACCGACTCGACCTTTGTTAGCGGTGCCGTCTAGCTCGATCATCAAGTGATCGATAGCTTGTTGGTCGGTTGCTTCTAGTCCAATGACAACCTGTGCAAGCTCGCCTTTAACGGCGCCAACAGCTTTGAGAACGCCTTTGCCGCCAAAGCGGTTCTTGTCACCGTCTCGAAGTTCAACAGCTTCTCGGCTTCCGGTGCTTGCACCCGAAGGAACCGCCGCTGATGCCGATGTGCCGTCATCCAATATGACTGTTGCGCCAACGGTTGGGTTGCCACGAGAATCTAGAATTTCGTGCCCGAGTACGGAAGTGATTTTTGCCATGTGATTTTTTTGTTTCTTCTTCTGGGGCCATGCCGTCGACAATAAGGACAGCGTTGTTCAAATATTGTTAGAGACCTAGGGCGTTGCGTTGTGCTTCGAGCAGGTTCTTGATTCCTGCCTCACCTAGCACTAGCATTTCGTCTAATTGCGAACGGCTAAAGGTGGCTTCTTCGCCAGTACCCTGAAGTTCGACAAATTCGCCTGCGCCAGTCATGACGACGTTCATATCGACGTCAGCTGAGGAGTCTTCGTTGTAGTCGAGGTCAAGGACTGCGGCACCGTCGACGATGCCGACGCTGATGGCCGCTATCTGATCTTTCAGAGGAATTGATTCTATAGTTCCCGCTTCAAGCAAGCCATTTAATGCCTGATGAAGCGCAACGTAGGCTCCCGTGATCGAAGCGGTTCGAGTTCCGCCGTCGGCGCGGAGCACGTCACAGTCGAGCATTATCGAAATTTCGCCAAGTGTGGAAAGATCAGTTATTGATCGTAGTGCCCGCCCGATAAGACGCTGGATTTCCTGCGTTCGACCTCCAACGTTCGAACGTTCGCGCCGTACGCGCTCACGAGTCGATCGTGGAAGCATCGAATACTCGGCGGTTACCCAACCGGTGCCTTTGCCACGCATCCAGGGCGGAACTCTGGTCTCTACAGTCGCTGCGCACATCACCACGGTGTTTCCGGTTTCGATTAGCGCTGAACCTTCAGCATCTGGAACGTAACCGGGGGTGATCTTTACCGGACGCTGTTCTGAGAGAGAGCGGCCGCCGGTTCGAACGAGAGTAGTTTCTGACAAATTTATGGTTCCTTTGTTGACTCGACCAGCAATTTTACCAGTGGTTTGTTTCCATTCCTCAAACAAATTTAAATTCGCCAAAAAAATGCATGTCTGACAGACGTTCGATCATTAATTCAAGGCGAAGCCACAGCCTGCTCGTAAGCCAATCGGTGCCATAATCCGATATTGTTGTCGGCGAATTTAGTTTGTGATTCTTGGATACGAATGAAACGGATTAGGTACTAACAATGCGGATTGCTGTAATGGGTGCGGGAGCTGTCGGTGGATATTTCGGCGGACTTCTCGCCAATCAGGGCGAAGATGTTGTTTTGATCGCCCGGGGTGCTCACGGCGATGCAATCGCCAAGAACGGTCTGCAAGTCGATAGCCACTGGGGCAACTTCAACGTGAAGGTTCCGGTTACTAACGACCCATCGACTGTTGGCGAAGTCGATCTGATTCTTCATTGCATCAAGTTGTACTCGAACGCCGAGTCGTTCCCTACGATGAAGAGCATGATCGGCGAAAATACCATCATTCTTACGATCCAAAATGGAGCCACCGCTGGCCAGATACTCGGCGAAGCTTTCGGCGCTAAGCACGTGCTTCAAGGCGCAACGTATATTGAGACTGGAATCGCTGGCCCCGGCCATATCAACCAGAGTGGCTCGACCGCGATGATCGAGTTTGGTGAAGACGACGGTTCGGCGACCGAACGGACCGAAGCCGTACGTAAGTTGTTCGACCGAGAAGGCATGCAGGTAGCCGTCAGCAGCAATATCGTCGACACCTTGTGGGCCAAGATGGTGAGCGTCGGTTCGATCGGATCTGTGATGGCAGCTTCCCGGGCTTCGTTCGTCGAAATTCTTGCAAGTCCGTACGGAGAGCACACCGTTCGAACGGTTATGGAAGAGATTGTCGCCGTTGGTCAGTCGCAAGGCGTTACGTTCCCGCCACGATGCGTTGAAACCAAGATGAATGATGCAATTGGTGAAGCTGAAGAAACGCAAGCTTCACTTCAGTACGATCTCGACAACGGCAAGCCACTAGAACTCGATGAGATTCTTGGAGCCGTCGTTCGAATCGGTCGTGAAGCAGATATTCCAGTGCCCGCCAGCGCAGCACTGGTAACGGTGCTCGATAAATTCAAGCAGGGCTCGTAGTCGAGTTTGATCCTGACTCAGTTACATATAGATATTGGAGAAGATAGTGACTTCCGCACCCGCAATTTCAGATGAGATTCTTGCCAAGTTAGGCAAGCTACCAACCCAGACCCTTATCGATGGGCTCTGGGTCGACGGTTGGCCGCAGTCGATGATTCATGGCGCACGAGCGATATTCCCTGGGCAGAAGATGTTCGGTAGAGCGGTAACGCTTCGATTCGTCCCACACCGACCTGACGTCCTCAAGGACAAACCAAAGGCTGAAGATTCGCCTGAGTACGTAGCGTTCGAGCTATGCGGGCCCAACGAAGTGCTAGTTGCTTCGTCGGTGGGTCCTTGGGAGTCTGTCGGTGGCGATATCAAGTTCTACCGATTAGCTCAGTTGAAGGTCGGCGGATTGGTTACCGACGGCTCTGTGCGTGACACGGCTGAATTGAAGGACTACGGCTTCCCAGTATTCGCACATTCTTCTACTGCCAAGCAGGGACCTGCGGTGATGCAGCCTTGGGGTGTAAACGATGTGATCGAGTGCGGTGGAGTAGTGGTTAGACCCGGCGACGCTATCATCGGTGATGATGACGGTGTAGTTGTCGTTCCTGCTGCGATGGCAGACCGCGTGTTGGAGATTGCTGCTGAGCGCGAAGAGGTTGAGAAGGTAATCAAGAAAGAACTTCGTAAGAACCCGGGATCGCCTGGCAAGTACTATCCGTTCAACGACAATACTTGGAAGCTCTTTGAAGAGTACAAATCTCGCGGCGAGGCGTAGTTGGCGCCGGCAGGATTATTGCAGTAACAGAAAAAGCCCCGGCACTGTGCCGGGGCTTTTTCGTAGTCAGATTTGAACTATGGCAAATTAATCGAGCAGCGGTGTTCCGTCGGGTCGAAGGCCACGTGCTGCCATGCGCTTGGCACGATTGGAAAAATCTGCACAGTCTTCGCAGACGCTTTCGGGGATCACACCAATTTTCATCAGTATACCGAAAACTTGGCAACCGAGACAAAAGCCGACCACGGCTTCAAGCCCTGCAGCAAAAATCAGCCCACCGAGAACGATGTAGGCTATTCCGGTTAGGCCAAATCCAAGCGAAAGTACTGCAGCCGAAACGCTGAATGCGATGCCGATAGCCGCAGCGAACTGCTTTGGAGGGCCAGCAACTGGTCGGTACGGAAGTCCTAGTTTGGGAACGATCACCTTAGAAGCGAGAATCGCCAGAGGGCTGACTCGTGGCCCGGTTGTAACACGGGCGATGAATCCAAATGCCAGCACGAGGGTGATCCATGGCTGGTCGAAAAGAATCGTTGCGACAGCCATGATTACCACTCCACCGGCCACTACGCGAGCGACGCTCGAGTTTATGGGGTGAGGGAAGCTAAAGAACGAAGGTTTTTTTTGCGGAACTGATGTCATTGAATAATGCGTAAGAAACTAATAATCGCCAAATAAAAACCCCCCGCTTTCGAAAGGCGAGGGGTGGCGCTGAGGTGCGTGGTTCGTCGCGCAGCCTTAGTGTGCCATCTCCTCAAAGGTGGTACAGCAACAGAGGCAGTCGGTTTGTGTGGCGTGAAGACTAATCATTTCGCGCTTAGCGTAACTCCGATTGCCTCTGTTGCGCAATTTATATGTTGCATTTGATCTCAGCATTTCGACTTGTTTTACGCTTTTTAGTGTTACGAATGTTTGGAATAGGTTTTCATACACACTTCCTACAAGCGTCCTATTTAAGCCTTACATGGGCATGGTCTTATAGATATCAGACGGAAACGAGGCAGTTCACTCACTCGGTGAAAGCGCCTGATGGTAAGTGTGGATCAGCCAACGTCGAGTTGGATTTGTTGGTCTTCGGGCCGAACAGTCTCCTCACCGGGTTGATGGGATCGGTTGTGACATGTTTTATCTCACTGTCATAGCCGATCCCATCAGCTTTTAAGGCGTTAGTCGCGCTCGTCACAATTCTCCTACCATAGCCCTTCCATCCGGAAGCGGGGCCGATTGTCGCAATGGCGTTGTAGCTCCGGGCGTCGTTGAACGACTTGGTCGTGCGTCTCAGCCTGACTATCGCGGTCATCATCGGATGACTTGGCTCAGAGTCGCAGTCTCCTACCTTATTTCCTTCCGTCTGGAAGGGGCCTGTCGGTACCTACCGTCATTCTCTGTGGATTATTTGAGGTCGAGCTGATCATTATTCCGTGTTGCCTCACGCTGCCCTCAGTTCGATTTCTAGGTAATTCGGTCGCTAGATGCTAATATCCCAGTTATAGCGAACTCACCCTATTCAAACGGGGCCGAAATCGTCCATATTGCCTCGTATCACGGAGAGACACGGTATGGCTGAAATCACTACGAGTCAAATACGAAACGTCGCGCTTGTAGGACATAACGGTGCAGGTAAAACCTCACTCGTCGGTGCCCTTTTTTTACTGCCGGTGGAACTACCCGGCAGGGCAAGGTTGACGACAAGACCAGCTTTCGGACTACGAGCCAGAAGAGCAACGCCGTGGATCAAGCATCCAACTTTCGATTCTTCCATGTTCTTGGAATGACAACCGTATAAATATTCTGGATACACCCGGCTACCCTGATTTCCGCGGCGACATGCTCTCGGCAGTTCGTGTCGCCGATTCCGTAATCATCGTAGTTTCCGGCGCATCCGGCATTGAAGTCGGAGGCCAGCAGGCGTGGCACTATTCTCAGGATCTTGGAATACCGACTGCGATCATTGTGAAAAAGCTCGATCGTGAGAACTCTTCCTTTGAAAAAGTTTGCACCGAATTGGCAGAATCGTGGGGCAGGTAATACGTGCCTGTTCAAGGCATCGAAGGCACCGCCGAAGCGTTCATTGTTGTAACGACATGGCGAACTCGCCGAATCGGTTATCGAAGCTCCCGATCATTCCCTACCGTGAAACCGTAGGTGGTCAGACCTCTGTTTCTTACAAGCACAGGAAGCAATCCGGAGGTCGCGGTCAGTACGGCCATGTCGTACTCGAGATTTCTCCGGGTGAAACCGGCAAGGGAATTACGTTCGGATCGAAGGTCGTTGGTGGTAACGTGCCGAAGGATTTCATTCCAGCCGTCGAAAAGGGCATACGCAACGCTGCTGTGGACGGAGTCGTTGCCGGATATCCGGTGGTCGACGTATCGGTGATGTTGACCGACGGCTCGTCACACTCGGTCGACTCATCAGGCATGGCGTTCGAAATCGCTGGCAGCATGGGATTCCGGCAGGCCGTTCGTGACGCTCATCCCACGTTGCTTGAACCGGTCATGAAACTCAGAATTCTGGCACCAGATTCGAGCTCTGGTGATGTGATGGGCGATCTCAATACACGGCGTGCGCGGATTGAAAGAAAGGAATCGAAGGGCAACTGCCTTACCGAGATCACGGCAGAAGCTCCGGCATCTACGATCCAACGATACGCCGCCGATCTCAGGTCGCTTACACACGCTCAGGGCGACTTCACGGCGGTAATGGGTCACTACGAGCCTGTGCCGCCACAGGCCGCTCAGAAGGTGATTGCTTCACGCAGATCAGGTGAGGAAGAATAGCCACTGGCGGTTTTTGTTGCCGATTGCCAATTTGACGATCGCAACCTGGGTAAGAATTGATCTCTGGGTGGAGGAATAGCCGTCAGGCAGAGATTTGATGCGGGCGACTGAAGCGATTCAGTCGCCTGTTCTTTGTCCGGAGACATTCTAAATGCATGGTCAAAATCGGTTATTCGCAGACTTGTAATCATTTCACCTGTGCTTACAACATCCCGGCCCCTGTGGAGGGATCTTCGGCGGATGGGATGGATGCGCAATGCCGAACGAGCGCGACACCACTCCAGATCCCTCGGCTGCACTCAAGAATTCGGATGTAGGAGAATGAGCGATAGAACCCGCCCTCTAACTCCCTCCCTTGAAGGGAGCGAGGGCGTACTTACTCCGCTGTCGGAATAATCGGCAGCACTATCCTCGAAGGATGATCGGCACCCGTGTGAATCGTGTTGTCGGCTTTGACCATGTGGGTGTGACGTCCGACCGGTTCGCCCGTGTTCGGGTTCACATCGAATCGAGGGAAGTTAGAACTTGAAACATCCAATCGAATGCGATGTCCCTTTTTAAACACGCTCGACGTTGGCCACAGCGTGATTGAAACTTCGACCGGCTCGCCCGGAGTCATCATTTCAGGATCAGTCCACGAATTGCGATATCGAGCACGGAGAATCGTGTCCGTCAGGTTCAGGTGATAGCCCTCCGGATAGTCATCATTGATCGGGTATACGTCGATCAGTTTCACTGTGAAATCGGTATCGATCGCAGTTGAAGATACCCATAACTTGATCATCACTTCGCCTGTGACTTCCGTATCGTCTTCCAGCGGATCAGTTTCGAAGGCTAGAACGTCGGAACGGTCTTTCAGTAGCTGATATGGCTCCTCGGCACCGATCCATTCCGGGCCTTCCTTCTGATGGAATCCGCCGGCCGCGATAACTTCGGTCAGATTATTGCGAGCGAGTGCCCACTGATCGAGGAATTCTGGGACATCATCGAGCGCGGGTCCGCCGTCCTCAGGCGCTTTGATCTTGAACATGCCGACCAGTTGGCCCCCAACGGTTGGCACCGGCTTTTCAGGATCGTACGTGTACGTGATTGAGCTTTCGTCTTCCATCGCCTCGAACGAATCCAGCGATCCGTCGTCGTGCAGATAGAGCGTCTGGAATTGAGCCCGTTCGAGTGGCCATTCGTTCTCGTCACGCCAGTAACCACCGTGATTCAGGTGACCTTCAGGCGTTTTCTTGCCATCCCCGGTTCCCATTACGTAAATCCGAACCGGCGGATCGTTCTCGGGTGCTGCCATTCCCTTCAAGTGCTGATCGAAAAATATCAGCCTTTCCGGGTTGTAAATCTCGGCACCCCAAACGCTGTCTGCGCCTGTGTCCGTATCTCCATGCCACTGACCAGTGGATCGTGTGCCGCCGTGTCACCAGGCTCCGAGAACGAGTCGTGTTGACGACTCGTTCTGGTGGTTCAACGTTTTGAAGTAATTTGCCGTGGCGCCGACGAAATTGTCGTACCAACCGCAGGAAACGGTCACGGCTACATCAGCGTGTTCGCCGGCTTCGAGTAGCGGTTCCTGATTCGCCGATTCCTGCGACCACCACTCGTCGTACTCACCTCGGTAGTAGTAGTCGAAAACTGTCTTTTCGAGATCAGGGGCGACTCGTAGTGCGGTTTCTCCCGGCTTTAGTGGGAATTTTTGTAGCCACTCGGGCATGTCGCGCATGGCGTCGAAAATGACCTTGGCTTTCTCAAGATCGTGGCCAACTTCGTGACTATCGAGGGCGTGTAGATGAGCTGCTCCGAACATCTGGAGCGACATTGCTCCGCCTTCGCGTGCTTCGTGTCGGTAGATATCGGTTGGCCCTGCTTCGACCCACATGGCTGCGAGATGAGGCGGTTTACGAAGGGCTAACTGAGTTTGTGTGATCGCTCGGTGAGAAGATCCCAAAGTACCGATCTTTCCTGAGCACCAGTCTTGCTCTGCGAGCCACTCGACGGTGTCGTATCCGTCGTCACCCTCCCACGGATTCACCGTGTGGTAGTAGTGACCATCGCCTTCTGACCGGAAACGAGATCGTAAATCCTGAACGACGAATGCGTAGCCACGTCGTACGTAAAAAGGGATCACATCGTCCCATTCGGGAGCCGTCTTGTCGTAGGAAGTACGAACGAGGAGCGCTGGCACTTGCTCGCTGGCATCGACCACTCGACCGTCGCCGTGGCAAGGAAGAAAAATATCTGTGGCGAGTTTGATGCCGTCTCGCATTGGCATCATCACGTCACGAATGGCATGCACGCCATACAGGGGTTGGGATGGAGCTTGGTCGTAAGAAGTCATTGCCGAGCGAGTTTATTCGCTTGGGCGCGGCGCGTCACTAAATTCGCCACTCAATTACTAGATCCGACGTCGGTGCGGAGTGGAACGATTTTTTCTTCTTCGCATTGTTTCGGTCAGCGACGTCGATGATAATGAACAGTACGATCATAGCGATTACGAACCAGATTCCGAGCATTTTCAGCCGTGAGTTTGGGGCTTCGCCTATTCCGCTGCCGACTCCACCGTATTGATCGCTTTTGGCGTTGCGAACTTTGTCGCCACGGGATGCGCCCTGCGAACTTGGATCGGGTGGTCTTCTTGGAGGAGTTGTCATTTTCTCCTTACATCTCCGGTCGTTAAATAATCTGCAACGACTGTCGTCAGCACTAAAACCGTGAGCACAACAATTACTCCGACGATGATCTTGAACTGTCGCGATCTTGGGGCATCTACGATCACGCCAGCCAAGCTCTCCGACACAGGTTTTGCTGGTGTCACCTGCGAGTTCATCGATCCGCTGTCCGATTGAAACCAGTTAGCTGCCATGCCGGGAGTTTACTACATCGCCTTGAAATGCCCTGCAGTGTTACATGTGACGGGTTTGGGTCTGTCTGATAGATAGATTGATCGGCGATGTTGATTTATGTGCCTGATTCGGGCGTTCATCAATACCGGCGATGAACAGAAGTAGAGTAAGCTGCTGCTCGAAAATCCAAGTGCGCAGCAACGTTTAATATCCAAGAAATCCGGAGAAACAGAATGGCATTCAAGGTCGTTATCACCGTGTACAACCGTCCGCCGAGCAAGCTGACAACCGACGTAATCGAACAGGCCGGAATCGAAGTAGCGTACGTTCCAGCTAGAACCGAGAACGAGGTGATTACAGCGGCTAAGGATGCCGACGTGGTGCTGGTTGGGACAGTTCCTCACACCACCCGCAAAGTGTTGGAAGCACTGCCGAATCTGAAGATGGTCGGGCGTTCTGGTGTTGGAGTCGATTCGATCGATCTCTCAGCTGCAACCGAGCTCGGAATTTGCGCAACGAACACTCCTGGAATCAACACGTCTGAAGTCGCCGATCATGCAATGGCGATGCTGCTCTCGATCACCCGAAAGGTTCCAGAACAGAACGCTGCTTTGAAGGCCGGTGCGTGGTCAGATCGACCGGCCGAAGTCGATGCCCTGCGCGGTCAGCTACGACGAATCGCCGGGAACACAGTCGGTATATTCGGACTGGGCAGCATTGGTAAGGGATTTGCGAATCGTGTGCGCGGATTCGGACCTTCGAAGATCATCGCTTACGATCCGTACGTCCCTCAAACCGCTGCCGATCTGGTCGGAGTTGAGATGGTCGATTTCGACACTCTGCTTGCCGAGTCGGACTACTTAACTGTTCACTCTCCAGCGACCGCTGAGACGAACGAAATTTTCAATATAGACGCGTTCAATAAGATGAAGCCAACTGCGGTGTTCATCAACTGCGCACGAGGTCCGATTGTCGATGAGGCTGGACTTCAGGAAGCACTGGAAACTGGTGTGATTTACGCCGCTGGAATCGATGTTACGCAGATCGAACCACTCGACGCCGAGAGTCCGTTGCTTAAGCTCGATAACCTGACTATAACTCCGCATATAGCGGGTACATCCGACATTAGCGGAATCGCCGGAGCTACTCGTTGGGGCGAGAACGCCGTGAATATTTTGACTGGTAAGCCGTTGCACGGACTCGGTAACCCGGAAGTCGTAAAGCGAATCGCCGTGATGCGGGCACTAGGTCCAAGTCGCTGGGACGGCATTCCTGACCCTGTCACGCAGGCTTGGAGCTAACGGTCGGAAGTGACCCATAGCCGTTCGCCATCTGTCGTGACTGTCACGGTTCCCCTATCTCGGGTGACGTATACCGATTCGGATGAAAACTGGTCTTCTAGCCGTGCGATCACGTCTTTGTGCGGGTGGCCAAATTGGTTTTTGATACCTATTGTGACGATCGCCAGGTCCGGATCGACTGCATCGAGAAACGACTGAGTGGTCGATGTTCGACTGCCGTGATGTCCTACCTTCAACACGGTCGATTTCACTGGTTGACCAGTTTGCAGTGCATCGGCTTCGGATCCGGAAGTCATGTCACCGGTCAACAAGAACGAAACGTCGCCAAAATCGAGTCGAGCGACCACGCCTTCGTCATTGAAATTTGAGCAGTCGACAACCACGCAGCGAGTTTGTAAAATCGAAAGTCTGACCTCGGTGTCGAGAGCGATGACGAGCCCTGCCTGAGCCGTTATGACGCGCTCGTAACCTGCTAACGACTGCACCCAGCTTTCGTATATGTTCGAGTCGTGCGCTACTCCGGAATCGGTAATCGTTCCGACCTCGAACTGCTCGACGATTCGTTGAAGGCCGCCTAGATGATCGGCGTAAGGATGAGTCGAAAGAATCACGTCGATCCGACGATCGAGCGGTGGTAGGACCGACTCGATGTTTTGAATTGCTAGATCGGAGTCGACGCCGGCGTCGATCAATAACCTCGTTCCGGACGGCGTTTCTATAAAGATCATATCGCCACGGTTGGTCTCGAAAAACGTAGCAGTTAGATCAGTTGATGTCGGAGCGCTGGCTACAAACCCGACCAACGAGATCGCAGCAACTATCCAAATAGCGATAATCGGCAGGGCGGCATTGATGCGGCGTCTATTTGGCACGTGAAGATCACGATGAGCGCCAACTGCAATGTCACGTTGTTGCCTGAAGTTTTGCATCAGGTTAGTCACACGATTCGCCATCACTTTCGCACGTTCTCGATTAAGCAACGCAAACAGAACCCCGTACCAACCGGCTATCAGAGGTGCCGACGAGCCCTCGGCCTCTAGTGGTCCGCCTGGCAGCGATGCGAACATCTGAGAAATGAACGACATGTAGTTGCCTAGGGCGTGCGCCGCCAAGCCAGCAATTGCGATTGAATCGACCGGTGCTAATCCGACGACCGCAACCAACGCCGATCCACCAATGAACAATGGTAAAGCAGGGACGATCAATAGTGTGCTTGGTATGCCCCAGATCGGTATCTCGCCAAAATGAAAAGCGACGAGCGGGGCGGTGGCTATGGTCGCAGCGAGTGAAACTGCCGACCCGTAAATCACGCCGGTTATCGGTCGTTTAAGGAGTTTCGAGAGTTTTGAATACTCGACAATTCTGTCGTTGACTCTCGATGCTAATCGCCCGCTGAACAGCGCAATGCCCAAGACCGCTGCGAAGCTTAGTTGGAATGAGATCGATCCGATAATCTCTGGATCTAGTGCAAGCATCACTGCCCCTGCAAGTGCGAGCGCGGGAATCACGCTCCGTTGCCTACCGATCAATCTTGCGAGTAGGTAGACCGTGAACATGATCGCTGCTCGCTTTACCGATGGGGTGAGACCTGCTAGCCCGGAGTAAACCCAAACGCTAACCGCCGGTGCCAACAGATAAATCTGACGTCGGCGTCCCATCACTCAAACGGATACCGCTATTGCGACTCCGCCGATCATGGCGATGTGAAGACCAGATATCGCTAGTACGTGCGACAAACCGGACGCTCGTAAATTGTCGATTGTTTCTGGCTGAAGCTTTGTTCTATCGCCGACCAGCAACGCGGCTGCCAGGCTACCTGATTTCGAATCAAGCGAGTCGGTTAGTGTGTGCGAAATAGTTGCTCGAATATCAGCAATGAACGACCGAAGTGGATTGCCTTCACCGAATCGGACCAGTTCGACACTCGAAGTCGAAACAATCCCCACGACGTCGTCTCGGTCGGTCGTCAGGATGAATCGACCTGACACTCGATAAACATCTCCATAACGAAAGTCGGCCGAACGCCGTTGGGAGTCTGACGAATCGTGTAGGCGGTCGGTGTAGACATCCACGACGAAATTCAACGACTCGTTTGAAGTATCAGTTTCATCGGGCTGAACATCGAGACGAAGCCTGATCCGTTCACCTGCGGGCACGGGATCGCTTAGCAGCACGCCTCGGAGCGAAACGCGCTCTTCGTTTCGAGGAATATTACCCCAAGGAACCGGCAGGTCGTCCGTACCGACAGCGGCTCGTAGTAGCCCGAGCAATAGCAACGCCATGAGCACAGCTGGTACTGCGAATCGCTTTGCGAATAGTGCGGTGAAAACGATCATTGCGCCTGCTACAGCTACGACGATCATTTCTGTAGTCGACGGCGGGGCAACCAGCATTCGCCCGAGGGCAATGCCGAGCGTAAACGCAATCGCCGCCTTGAGTAATTTCACTTCTGGGTCACATATTCACGAATCGAATCGACTGTGGATTGACCGATTCCAATGATCGTCAGCAGATCGCTAGCCGATGTGATTAGATTGTTCGCACGCCACTCGATAATCGAGTCAGCGCGAACTTCGCCGATTCCCGGCAGGGCGACTAACTGGTCCTTTGTTGCGGTATTGAGGTCGATCGGCCCAGTGTTCGTTGTTTCGCTATTTTCTGGATCAGGCTCGACGCCGGACGAAGTCTAATCAGCCAATCCGGTTGTTTCGACTGCGTTGTCTGCCGAAGGTACGACGACCTTGGAGCCGTCTCTTACTCGCAATGCACGATTGTGCAAGTCAAAATTGGCGTCATCGGTGAACCCACCCGCGGCATTTACCGCATCGTCGATTCGTGGCGCGTCATCGAGGCAATACACACTTGGCCGAACAACTGCGCCTGATGCTTGGAAGGTGAGGGGGGCGGGAGGAGGAATGAGAATTTCGACACCCGATCGCTCAGAATCACGACTTAGCCACAAAGTGATGACCACTGTAATTGCGATCACACCTACAATTGCGACGCTCTGAGTCAGATAGCTTGTTGTTGTACTGACCGTTGATTGTCGGTCAGAACCATTACGTTGCTGTTCAGTAGGTAGGTCTTTTGGCTGTTCTGGCATTAGACACAAGTCCAATTTGCAGGTGTTGGCATGAGTCGAGAGTATGGCATATGAATTCGTCTCTCAAACTGTAATGTCGGGCAAATAATCGACAATAACGTCGAAATTCCAAGCATGCCGTCGACGATCAGCCTAGAATGTTTGCCAATTTCGTGAGCCGACATGCCGATCTATCCGACCGCCGTTTCGTTGACGTAATCAACTTCGGATAACCATCCCATCAGAAAGCAGCGCACCCCAAAAATGAAAATCGAGAAAATCGAAGTCACCACGTTTCAGTCTACTTCTAAGAAAATAAATGACACCGATGGTCATACTCACCCCGGCCCAGAACACGACACGACTGAAGCGTTGTTGACCATCGCCGACGACGAAGGCAACTCTGGCTATTCGTTCGGTTCGCCAGAATCACTTCGCCCGTACATCGTTGAAAACTTCTTCAAAAAGGTATTCATGGGTGAAGATCCACGAGACCGTGAAAAGCTGTGGATCAACCTTGCCAAGTGGCAGCGCGGAAGCGGCGCAAATCTCACAGATCGTTCGATGGCAGTCGCCGAAATGGCGCTTTGGGATCTAGCAGGTCGAGCATCTGACACGCCTGTTTGGAAGATGCTAGGTGGATACCGGGATAAGGTTCTCGCTTACGGATCGACCATGTGTGGTGACGAGATGGAGGGTGGGCTCGCCACTCCTGAGGACTACGCAAACTTCGCCGAATGGATGGTCAATCGCGGTTACAAAGCCATCAAGCTCCACACGTGGATGCCTCCTGTAACGTGGGCTCCTAGTGTCGAAATGGACATCAAGGCATGTGCGGCAGTTCGTGAAGCTGTTGGGCCAGATTTCCCGTTGATGCTCGATGCGAACCATTGGTACTCGCGAATGGATGCTTTGCGATTAGGTAAAGGAATTCAGGATCTCGGCTACTACTGGTACGAAGAGCCAATGGACGAGCACTCAACAGAATCTTATCGTTGGCTTGCTGACCAGCTGGAAATTCCAGTGATTGGTCCTGAGTACGCATACGGAAAACACCACACACGCGCAGAGTGGATTGCCAGCAAGGCTTGTGACATTGTTCGAGTTGGAGTTGCTGACGTTGGTGGTATCGGTCCGAGCATGAAGTGTGCCCATCTAGCTGAATCGTTCAACATGGATTGCGAAATCCACGGTGGCGGAGCTGGAAACCTCGCGGTGATCGGTGGAATCATGAACACCACTTGGTACGAACGAGGATTGCTCCACCCGTTCATCGATCACGATGAAATTCCGAGCCATCTGAACAGCATTGTCGACCCTATGGATAAAGACGGGTACATCCATATGCCAAGCCTTCCGGGTTTGGGCGAAGATATCAATTTTGATTACATCGCCGAGCGAACGACAGCGACACACTAAATAACGACCGCAGGGGCCAGCTTCGAGACGAATTTGTGCGTTGATGCCCAAATTGGTCTTGTTGCTTGCCCAAGCGTTCGTATAATTGACCGCTGGTTGCTTTGGCAAGCCACCTTTAGAGTGCAGTTACTTATTTGAGCTGGCACGCCCGCGCTTTGTGCTATTTGTCTTCCGTTATTGTCACGGGGGGGTGCAGAGGTTGCGGGCGTTGTTGCATATTTAGGAGAAGAATTATGACGCAAAAGATCTGGGCATTCCTCGGTGGGAAACAAGTTCCCGAAGAGGACGCTACAGTAGGTGTCAAAACTCACGCTCTGCACTACGGCACGGCTGTCTTCGAGGGAATTCGAGGAAACTGGAACGAACGACTCGGCGAAATAGCGATCTTTCGATTAGAAGAGCACTACGAACGGCTTCTACGCGGTTGCAAGATTTTGCGGATCAATCTCCCTTACTCGGTCGCCGATCTATGCAAAATCACTACTGATCTTCTTGAGAAGAACGGGTTCGCTGAAGATGTTTACATCAGGCCTCTTGCGTTCAAGGGCGAGCAGCTGGTTGCCAACCTAAACTTGAACACTGTTGCAGATGAGTTCATGCTGGTGATCCAGCCCTTTGGAAACTACATCGACAATAGTCGACCGTTGAAATGCCAGACATCATCGTGGCGACGACCGATGGACTCTTCAATGCCAACTGGGGTGAAGATTTCGGGTCTGTACACCACGAGCATCCTCGCTAAGACAGAAGCACTCGCAGCTGGATTTGATGAAGCAATTCTGCTGAATCAGGATGGTTCGGTATCTGAAGGCTCGGGCGAAAACCTGTTCATGATTCGTGATGGCATCATCAGCACTCCTGCTGAGACTGATAACTGCCTTCTCGGAATCACTCGAGACTCGGTTATCCAACTTGCGAAAAATGAACTCGGACTGGAAGTCGTTCAGCGACACATTCACCGATCCGAGCTATACCTTGCCGATGAAGTATTCCTTACTGGTACGGCTGCTCACCTAACTTCGGTTGGGGAGTTAGATAATCGCAATATCGGAACTGGCGAGACTGGACCTATCACCAAGAAGCTCCAAGATTTGTACTTCGCGACAGTAGTCGGGGATAACCCAAACTACGCTAACTGGTACACGATGGTGACTCCTTCCGGCGAATAGGCTGGTCGTAATCTCGTCTGGTGCCAGTGGTTGATTCGTCGACCACGTTCGTATCGTAGAGTAATCGCGATTTTCAGGACTCAAATTAAGTAGAGGATGGCTGGTTGAATACCGACCCAGGTGTGGTGCGGGATTTGTTTGCGGGCCATTATTTTCTGTTCGCGTTTCTCACGAGTCTTGGCACTATCCAAATAGCGGTTTCTAACGCCGGCACACGCGGTCTTTGGCTAACGCCTAACGCCACGCTGACTCGCTGGCTTGGCATAGCGTTGATAATTACTGCTATCGCAATTTTCTTAGCGCAGCCCCTCTGGGTTGACGGCCCTTGGGCTGCCGATAGCGTTGAAGCAGATTCGCTGACTCGTGACTGGGGCAAAGCCAGTTGGGACGAGCTTGCAGGAGCCCGCAACGTCAACGATATTCACGGCGGACTCGATGGCGTTAAGCAGACGGGTTGGTTCTCGCTTGCTGCCGTAACAGCGTTCGCAGTCTCCGCCATTGCAGGAACCCTCAGCATAAGAATACTGAATCCGGTTCAACCGAAATCAGGTGATGATCAAGACCCCGATATGGCTGACGGACTGGCAGGACTCGCCAACCGTTCGTATCTTTCAACCCAGCCTGAATCATGGCGAAATTTCCATGCCGAATTCGGTGAGTTTTGGCGCAAGGGAATTCGTGAGGCCGAATCGTGGAGTTTGATTAAATCGATCTGGGGTAGGTCACCGAAATGACTTCCACCGACGCCAACATCGTAATCTGGCTAAACGCCTTGTCGGGCAATGTTGCCGCCTTCGACAACTTGATGCGAATCGTCGCTAGTGACTATCTGATGCCGTTAGCGTTCTCGTTGGGCATGCTCGGTCTTTGGTTCTCCGGCAAGAACCCTGCGCAACGGATCAGATACCAACTAACAACGCTTATGGGCATCAGCGCTCTCTCGATCGCTAACATCGTCGTCTGGATATTCAACATCACCGTCGAGCGACCGCGGCCGTTCGTAGAGTACGGCGATCAGTTGACGCTGTTGTTCTATCCGCCAACCGACCCGTCATTTCCTGCGAACCCTGTGGCCGTCGGATTCGCAGCTGCGACCGCTGCTTGGACCATCAATCGGAAGTTCGGATTGTGGTTGTATGCAGCAGCGGCTTTATTCGGGTTCTCACGTCTGTACGCCGGAGTTTTCTATCCAACCGACATCGTTGGCGGGGCGGTAGTTGGAATTGCGATCTACGTATTCACAACTTACCTGCGTCGATTCCTTGAACCGATAATCACAAGCTTCGTTCGATTTATCCGCGGGTTGTCCGCCGCATAACTCGGCCGAAAGTTCGTTTCCATGAACGGCGTGTTCGTTCGGATATTGGATTATTGATTTCAATCGTTGACGTCCGCATCCAACTTCGTTTCAAGCGAGGTTGTGACACACGTTCGCGTTGAGGAGATCGACCATCAAGGATCATGTAGGGATTGGTCTCGAAAATATCGATTGCTTCTGGATAGCCGACGAGATCGGTCACTATTTCAAACGCCTGACTCAGTTGAGGTGAACGTGGAGCACGTTCGCTGTGCATTTCAGATGAAACCACGTGTGCGATACCGCTCCTTATGTATCGTTCTGCAGCTCGACGAGCGTCGCCGCCGTTCTGTCCGTTCAGGCTGCCTGAAGCTACCTGAACGATTACGCCCTGATCGACTAACTGCTGTAAACGTCTTGGATTTCTTTGGAACACAACATTTCGTTCGGGGTGCGCAATCACCGGCACAAGACGCTGCGTTAGTAGGCGACCGATTACTTCATCTACGTATGACGGAAGGCGGCTGAATGGTGGTTCGACCAGCAAAAACCGAGTTTGATTCAGCATGATTACCGATTCCGAGTCAATCAGATCTGGTAGAGACTTATCAAGCCTGTGGATCATCCCTGTGAGTATACTCACCGACGGCGCGCTTATTGGAAGAGTGTCGCTTCTCAGAGCGGCATTCAGCGTATCGGCTAGTTCGCGAACAATACTTGCCGACTGATGCTCAAGCTCCATATCTCGGTAGTGAGGCGTGGCCACGATAATGTCAGTGCCATCACGCGCCGCCATGCGAGCCATCGCTAGGCTTTCTTCTAACGTCACCGGGCCATCATCAAGCCCGGGCAGGATATGTGCGTGTAAGTCGACTCGTGGCATTTAGTGACAGTCTCAGTCAAGTACGGGCGGTGAGACGTCGAAACGACTCGCCATATTCGAAGCCGTAGCCTTTTGCCGCATCGGAGTGACGAGATCGCATTCGCAGATCCATCTCTGAACCGAACGACAACCCTGGCAACTGGCTTTCATGTTTGGAAAGAGCGTTGATCTTTGTGTCGACAGAGTCGGACACGTCGACGATCACATCGGGGATGTCAGTACCCCAGAAGAAGATGTGCTTAACCTTGTACGGCTCGACGCCTTCGACGAGCTGTTCGGGGAAGTGCAGATGATCTCGAGCATACGGATACACCGCGTCTTGAACCGTGATTCCGACGTTACGGTGGTCGCGATGCTGGAATCCATGAATACGGTGTTGGTCGTGAGTGAACACGACTTCAGGCCGGTACTCGCGTATAGCGTGAACTACTTCTCCCAAAAAGACACGATCTGCCTCGAGCTCGCCATCTGGGTGATCCAAAACAACGATATCGCTAGCTCCAATTGCATCGGCGGCGGCGCGCTGTTCTGCAGCTCGGATACCGACGATCCGCTCCGAAGTCATCTCCGTATCGTTGCTTCCGCTACTACCGGTTGTGCACTGAACATACGTAATCTCGCAGCCTTGAGCCGCCCAGAGCGCGGCTGTGGCACCTGCGCCAATTTCAGCGTCGTCAGGGTGGGCGAAAATCACCATCGCTCGTTTCGGAACGTAGTCGATAGCTTCGAATTTCGTCACCTGATTAGGCATCGAAAAAGGATAGGTCATAGATTCTCCTGATTTTGGGGGGAACACATCAAATCGTAGATATCAGGCAACACATCATAACGAGTGGTGGCGAATATTTAGGGATTATTAAAGGAAAAGCGGCGAATTTTTGATACCGACTATAGACTTAAAAGCTGTGTTTGAATCTGGTTTTGAGATTCAACAAATATTTGATAGCAAGCTAACAGTGTCCTCGCTCAAAAAAATGGGGTGGAACGCTGTATCGGAGATCCCATGTCGGCAATTGCCACTTTTGATCCTGAAATTGCGAAAGTAATTGAAGACGAACAGCGACGCCAGCGTGATCAACTGGTGATGATCGCATCTGAGAACTACACCAGTGCCGCCGTTCTCGAAACTGGCGGATCTGTTCTCACAAACAAGTACGCTGAGGGATATCCGGGTCGACGCTACTACGCCGGCTGCGAAAACGTCGACATTAGCGAACAGCTTGCAATCGACCGTGCAAAAGAGCTTTTTGGTGCAGAACACGCCAACGTTCAGCCTCATTCAGGATCACAGGCCAACATGGCTGCATTCTTCACGCTCGCTGATCCCGGTGACAAGGTGATGGCAATGTCGCTCGATCACGGCGGTCACCTTACTCATGGATCGCCGGTGAACTTCTCGGGCAAGCTATACGAATTCGGTCATTATGGAGTCGATCCTGACACCGAAGCACTCGATTACGACGCTGTCGCGAAGCAGGCGCAAGAATTTCAGCCGAAGATCATCATTGCTGGTTACACGGCATATTCGATGACTATCGACTTCAAACGCTTCCGCGAAATCGCCGATTCAGTCGGTGCTTACCTGCTGGTCGACATGGCGCACATCGCCGGTCTCATTGCCGGTGGTGCACACCCGTCGCCAGTTGAATATGCCGATATCGTAACGAGCACGACTCACAAGACCCTGCGAGGTCCTCGTGGTGCAATGGCTCTCACGAAAAAGTCGCTTAGCCGAAAGTACAACTCGGCAGTATTTCCAAACATGCAGGGTGGCCCGATGGAACATGCAATTGCCGGTAAGGCAGTTGCATTCAAGGAAGCCATGCAACCTGAGTTCAAGGACTACGCAAATCAGGTTGTTCAAAACTCTAAGGCACTAGCCAGCGGGCTTGCTGCTGGTGGACTGCGAATCGTTGCGGGTGGTTCCGAGAACCACATGATGCTCGTCGACACCCGGTCGATTGGTCTCACTGGCAAAGATGCAGAGGCAGCCCTGATTTCTGCTGGATTAGTTGTAAACAAGAACACAATCCCGTTCGATCCTGAATCGCCAATGGTCACATCAGGCATTCGAATCGGTACTCCAGCACTTACATCTCGTGACATGAAAGTGACCGATATGGAACACGTCGCCGGATACATTCTCGAAGCAGTCAAAGCTCATGACAATGAATCTGCACTAGCGAAACTTGGTGGCGAAGTCGCCAAGTTCGCATCGGAATTCCCTGTCCCCGGTCTCGATTCTTAATGGTTTTACAGCCAAAATGTGACACTCGACTTGGAACTGGCGTCAGTCACTGCAAAAATGGTGGCTGACGGGACGCAATCGCGTGATAGACTGAACCGGTTTCGCGCAAATTTATAAAGAACACGGTGGATCGTTGAGAAAGTACGAATTAGTTTGGATTCTCGGTAGCGAAGCTGACGAAGAGCAGGCTACCGAATCCGCAGAGAAAATCACTTCACTTGTAGCCGGTGTCGGCGGTGAAGTTTCAGGCACCGACATTTGGGGCAAGCGCACGTTGGCTTACCCAATTTTGAAGAACACTGAGGGTTACTACCTTCAGGCGAACTTCGAAATCGATGGTGCCAAGGCTCCTGCGCTCGACCGAGCAATTGGCGCCGACCAGTCGATCATTCGCCATCTCCTCGTTCGCGATGAGATCAAGCCGGTTGTAGTTACAGAAGCAGCTGAGTAGAGTCTGGCGTTTAGCTATACACGGATGAATTTCAATTGAGTCTTAACCAGATACTTCTAATTGGCCGGGCGGGTAACGATCCCGAGATGCGTTACACGCCAAGCGGCACCCCTGTTACAAGTTTCAGCCTTGCTGTGAACAACAACAGGCGTGACGAAAAAGGTGAATGGGCCGAAGATACCGAATGGTTCCGAGTTACAGCTTGGGAGCGTCAGGCGGAATCGGTAAACCAGTATTTGGTAAAGGGTCGCCGAGTGTTTGTTGATGGTCGTTTATCGACTCGTCAGTACACAAGCAGTTCGGGTGAGGCCCGCACATCGCTAGAAGTTAGAGCATTCAAGGTAGTTTTCCTTGACTCTCCTGGCGGTGAATCAACGGGATCCGATGCACCATCGGAAGCCCAATCTTATTCAGCAGGGCCTTCTGGGCCTTCGGCTCAACCGGCTCCTGCTGTAAATAACCCATCTGAAGACGTGGAGGAACTGCCCTGGTAGCAGTTCCCATGCGGAACGAGTTTGGCAAGTTGTCGAATAGTTCTGCTGTCCTTTCCGCGAGGTAAAAAATGACAACCCCCCGAACAACTCAAGGTGACGCAGGCCGCCCACCATTCCGCCGCGGCGGAGCCCGACGTCGACGCCAGTGCTACTGCAAAGAGAGCACCGTTGACTACAAAGATGTTGCAGGCATCCGGCGATTTATCACTGATCTTGGTCGCATCGAAGCCGGCAAAAAGTCTGGCAACTGTGCGAAGTGCCAGCGAAATCTGACAACCGCTATCAAGCGTGCGCGTCATTTGGCTCTCCTTCCGTACGCTCCTGATCACCTTCGTGTAACTGGAACTGTTTCCACTGGTGGAAAAATCTCAGACGAAGATGAGACGACTACAGATGAAGACAATACTGATGCTCATGGAGCAACCGAGGCTGCCGTTGTAGTTGAAGATGCTCCAGTCGCTGAAGTAGCTGAGGAATCGACCGAAGAAGCTGCGTCAGAGGAAACCGAAGAGGTTACTGAAGACGTTCCATCTAAAGAGGCTCCAGAAGCCGCAGATGACAGTTCTGACGAAGAAGAGAAGTAACTTCTTCTCGCAGGCAATTCAACGTTAGTAAGGCCGGGGCGTCGCTGTTGAAGTGACGCCCCGGCCGCAGCAGTAGCAAGCGCCGAAAATGTCCACAGAAGACTCAATTGAAGATCGTAACGAAGAGCAGCAGCCGATAGCCGGGGTTCCTATTCCCGACTACGAAGCCGGTCGCCGTAGTATTACTGTCCGTGGCGGAAAAACCCGCCGCGAGATGGTCAACGAAAAACGCCAATTTCAGGTTAAGACCCGACCATTTATGATCGTTGGTCTGGTGGTCTTGATTGGTCTTTTGGTGATTCCTGTTTACGCTTATTTCCAGAATTACGTATTTCCACCACGTGAGCTTGCTCTCAGGGTTGAAAACACTGAGTACACCCGCGGCGACGTAGTCAACTTCATTCGTTTCAATCAGCGGATGAGTGAAAATCTGGGTGTTCCGTTTGAAATTGGAAACTCGCTGTTTGACTCTTTGCAGACCCTGCAGGAAAACGAGCTAGCGTTCCAACTCGCACCTCAGTACGGCATCGCAGTAACTGCTGAGGAAGTTGACGAACGGCTGAGTTCAATTCTTGGTTTCGTTGCAGTTACCGTCGCAGAACGAGAGTCTCAGGAATATCAGAACAACGTTGAGGAAGCCAAGCGACAATTCATTCACCGTATTGGTATCGATGAAGAGGTTTTTCGTGATTTCATTCGAAAGAGCATGTTTAAAGAGCATCTACGCGACGTTATAGGCGACACTATTCCTCGGGTTCAAGCTCAGGTTCATATCTACGAAATCATTAGGCTCTCGAACGACTCCGAAGATCGTCGGGCGGTTGAGCGTGATTTAGCTGCGGGATTACCTATGGAGAACGTAGTGCTCCAGCATTCCGCCGATCCGAACGTCAAGCGAGGTCTAGGTGATCAGGGCTGGAAGCCTTTTGGTGTTATTCCAGAACTTGACGCTCTTATGTTTGGTCTCGACGGTGATGGAAAACGGCTATTGCCGATTCGAACGCCGAGCTCGCCGCGTTTCGACGAAGAGAATAATTGGTGGTCTTATCTGATTGTTGCCGAAGTCAACGATGCTCGAGAAATCGATGCGGAAAACTTCGAGTTACTCACTTCTCGTGGCATGACAATTTTCTTCAACGAAGAGCAGCGTAATTTCGATCTTCACATGGTTTTGGATAGCGCTATTTTCGATTGGGTGAACGCTCAGGTTCGTCTTTCAGCAATTATTCCTACCCCAACTCCAGTGCCATTCGGTTCTGGTGCGCAGTTTAGTCAGTAGACGATGACAGGTTCAGTAAAGACGGACAATCAATCTACCGGTATCGGCCTCCTAGGCCTTGGCGTAGTAGGTTCGGCAGTGGCGAATGCCGTCAGCCAACGACACCGTTCGGAAGACCCGAGTGTTTCGCTCAATGTAGTTGCGGCTGTAGTTCGAGATGCCTCTCGTAAACGTGACGTGACTATAGATCCCTGTGCGATTTCAACAAAACCGGAAACTGTAATCGCCAACCCCGAAGTCGGAATTGTCGTCGAGCTAATGGGTGGGGTCGATCCGGCGTTCGACTACATAACCAGTGCCCTTAATGCTGGTCAGCATGTGGTTACGGCGAACAAAGAGGTTATGGCGAAGCAAGGTCGCAAGCTGCTCGCCACTGCTGATGAAAATAACGTTTGCCTGTACTACGAAGCAAGCGTTGCAGGTGGCATCCCGATCATCGGCCCATTAATGAACGATCTGACAGCGAACAAGATCCAAAGCGTCCGTGGAATCATCAATGGAACAACAAATTTCATTCTGACGAAGATGTCCAACGAAGGTGCAGAATTCAACGACGTGCTCGCAGAGGCACAAGAGCTCGGTTACGCCGAATCCGACCCGACTGCCGATGTAGACGGATTCGATGCACTATACAAGATTTCTATTCTCGCTCGTCTTGCGTACCACACTGAAGTGCCGGTTGATGTGATTCATCGAGAAGGTATTCGTGAGATTCACGCGAAAGACTTCCGATACGCCAGTGAACTTGGTTACACGATCAAGCTTCTTGCAGTGGCTCAGGCGAATGCAGATTCAGGTCTGCTTGCCCGAGTGCATCCTGCGCTGATTCCTCTTGATGTCCCGATGGCTTCAGTAAACGGCGTGTTGAACGCCGTTGAAGTCGAAGGCGACCTGGTTGGGTCGCTGTGGTTCCAGGGGCCCGGGGCAGGACCAAACCCAACAGCTAGCGCTGTTATGGGGGATGTACTGAGAATTGCCAAGGGTGCGGTAAACGATGGCGGATCGTCGTCGGTGCCCGAATCATTCGCAATAGCATCGATGGCCGATCACGAGTGTCAGTACTACATTCGATTGACGGCTTCTGATCGACCTGGGGTGCTTGCTAACGTTGCAAGAGTTCTGGGCGACGCAGACATTAGCATCAACTCGGTACTGCAAAAAGATACCGACACAGAGAATGGCCGTGCCGACCTAGTGATAATGACTCACCCGGCGCGAGAGGCTAATATGCAGAGTGCCGCGCGTTCTATTAGAGAACTCGATACTGTTCTTCAGTTGGACAGTTTGCTGCGGGTTGAAACATACGGCGACCGGTCTTTTCGATAGTAGGCGAGCTTTGGCTCGGCTTGATCAGGAGCGTTCTTCTCGTTGACGAACTCTGGATTGATAGACAGGTATCGCGAATTTCTACCTGTTACGGATGCCACACCGTCAGTCTCATTAGGAGAAGGAAGCACCCCGCTTGTAAGGTCGCAGAGCATCGGAGATTCACTCGGTTGCAAAGAGCTGTTTTTCAAACTTGAAGGCTGTAACCCAACCGGATCGTTCAAAGATCGCGGCATGGTTATGGCGGTTGCGAAAGCCCTTGAAGCTGGCAAAAAGCGAATCATCTGCGCCTCCACCGGTAACACTAGTGCCGCCGCCGCCGCCTACGGTGCACGCTACCAGCTAGAGACCCTCGTCTTGGTTCCTGCTGGCGAGATCGCACTTGGCAAGCTCGCTCAGGCAATGGCGTACGGCGCTCGAATCCTTGCCGTTAACGGTAGTTTCGACGACGCCCTTAATGCCGTTCGCAGCATCGTTGAAATTATGGACATCGAGTTGGTCAACTCGGTGAACCCGTATCGAATCGAAGGTCAAAAAACTGGAGCATTCGAGATTGTCGACGAACTTGGCGAAGCGCCTGATCTGCTTTGCATCCCTGTCGGAAACGCCGGGAATATCACTGCCTATTGGAAAGGCTTCAACGAGTATCAGTCGTTGGGCAGATGCGAAACCACGCCCAAAATGATGGGGTTCCAAGCTGCGGGAGCTGCACCGATTGTTCGAGGCGAACCCGTGTTGAAGCCTGAGACGATCGCTACGGCTATCCGAATTGGTAACCCCGCAAGTTGGGAAAAAGCGGAAGCAGCGAGAGACGAATCTGAAGGCATGATCGACATGGTCGACGACAACGAGATTGTCGATGCTTACTTACGATTGGCGCGAGAAGAGGGTATTTTCTGTGAGCCAGCCTCTTCCGCATCAGTAGCTGGGTTGATTAAGTTACCCGAATTGGGTGTAGACCTGACCGGCAAAACGGTAGTCTGCATCTTAACTGGTAACGGACTAAAAGATCCTGGTACAGCGGAGAAGCGAGCTCTCATCGAGCTTGAGTACGTTGAACCCGACATCGATTCAGTTATGAAACTCCTGAACAGCGGTAAGTAGTTACTGTCGACATGCTTCAGGGTATTCGCAAATATGTACTAATTAAGGAACGTCCGACAAATTGACTTGTTGCAGCGCTGGGATTGAGCAAGGGACTTTCGAAAGTCTCGCAGATCACTGGCACCAGATTCTCGAAGATAGTGTGGAACCGACATTCTTTGATTCGCAAACGTGGCAAAAAACCTGGTGGTCTGAGTTTGGAAACGATTCCGAACTCCAACTCCTGATGGTCCGTTCTGAATCAGGCGATGTGAACATGATTGCCCCGTTAATGATCGACGGTTCCGAGATCAGCTTTCTCGGTAGCACCGATCTGGTCGACTATCATGATTTTCTTTCAAGGGATCGACATAGTTCGACCTGCATTCAATCACTAGTATCTGCAGTGAGTGAAATGTCAGAGATCGACACGATTCTGCTCCAGTCTATTCCCGGTAATTCGCCCACGATTACTCAGTTTCGTGAAGAAGCAGAAAACGCAGGCTGGCGAGTCGAGCTCGAACAAGAAGACGTCGCCCCCCGTATGGAGTTACCTGCCAGCTGGGATGAATACGTTTCTGCCCTCAGAAAGAAAGATCGACACGAGCTCCGTCGAAAGTTACGTCGATTAGAAGCCGCTGGTGAAGTTCAGCACGTTGAACTTTCTGAGCCAGCCGATATCGAGGCTGGTATGCCTGAGTTCATGCGGCTCCACCGTATGAGCACACCCGACAAGAACGAGTTCATGACTGCTGAGCGTGAGCAATTTTTCTGTAAGATCGCCATCGAACTGGCACGTGAAGGCGTTACCCGACTCTGCTTCTTGGAAATAGACGGCGTACGAGAAGCAACTTCGTTGTCATTTGTGTCTGGTAATGTGCGTTACCTGTATAATAGCGGTTACAATCCGGCTCAGTACAAACATTCAGTTGGACTATTGAATCACGCACTCACGGTAAAATCGTCTATTGAATCAGGTCACAGAGTGTTCGATTTCATGCGCGGGAATGAGTCATACAAATACCATCTCGGTGGTATAGATCGTCAAATATTTACGTTAACTGCAAGACGTGGATCAACGGCTCAGGCGAAGTAGCTTTCAACAAATATGAACGTAGCAGTCATCACAGTCCACGGATGTCCCATGCGCCAAGCGGGCAGCAAAGACTCCGGCGGAATGAACATATACATTCTTGAGATGGCAAAGCGACTTGCCGCTCGGGGAGTTCAGGTTGACGTATTTACGCGCCATCACGACCTTCTCGACCCTGAGATCGTGATGCTCGCCCCGGGTGCTCGATTAATTCACTTGCCAGCTGGTCCGACTTCATTGGATAAATCTGGCGTGTACGAACTGCTTCCACAGTTCACCTCTCAGATGCGTAGGTTCTGCGTTGCCAACCGGCTCAGCTACGACATCGTTAGTAGTCACTACTGGCTTTCGGGTCTGGTTGGTATGCGATTGGCTTCAGAGTGGGGCGTGCCGCATACGACAAGCTTCCACACAATGGCCGAGATGAAGCGACGCGGTAGGCCGGAAGAATCGGAAGTCGCTCAGCGTGATAGTTCAGAAACTGACATCGCTTGCTCGGCAGATTCGATCGTAGTCTGGACCGAACACGAACGAGCGGCGGTGGCTGAATATTGCAACGTTGACCCCTCGAAAATCGATGTAATTCCACCGGGAGTCGACCTCGCTCGATTTCGTCCAATGTCACAGCGACAGTCTCGAGATCACCTCGGCTACGGTGATGAAAAGAACATTTTATTTGTCGGGCGTCTTGAGCCATTGAAAGGTCTCGACAATCTATTCCGTGCGGTTGCGAGCCTCGAAGACCCAACGAAGATCACGTTGAACGTTGTTGGCGGAGACGAGAACTCTCAGGAGAAAGCACGTCTGCAGACGTTGGCGAACCGTATGAAACTGACGCAGTCTGTAAATTTCATTGGTGCGGTAAGCCAAGACGAACTGCCATATCACTACAACGCGTCAGACGTTTGCGTACTGCCATCTCACTATGAAAGCTTCGGTCTTGCTGCCCTCGAAGCTGCAGCTTGCGGACGACCGGTAGTTGCATCTGATGTCGGAGGATTGCCAACGATCGTCAAAAGCGGTTCAACTGGATTCCTCGTCCCCGCCAAGCAGAGTGACGTTATGGCAGAGCGTCTCTGCGAACTTCTGAACGACGATGTGCTGAGAGCTAGAATGGGCGCCGCCGCAAGAGTTCACGCTGAATCGCTAAGCTGGGATCGCTCGACCGATGCCTTGCTCAATAGCTATCGAACGCTAGTGCCAGCACCGACAGTTGCAGCAGCGCCTGCTGCCGGCGGCTAAAGATCCCGTTCCCACCAGCTAACTGCACTGTCTTCTTCAAATCCTAGCGAAGAATAGACATGGATCGCTATAGCATTTTCCGAATCGACATCGAGCTCTATCGAATCGACGTTTTGGCGAACCAAATGATTGAATCCGACTTCGGCGATTGTTCTTCCAAGGCCCTTCTTACGAGCCGTCGGTAGCACACCAGTCATTCCGATTCGCCCGATTTTTAGACCATCACGTTCATAGATGAGTGCCCAGCAATACGCGACCAGCTGTTCGTAGGAGTCGTGAATCATCACGATATTGTCGAGACTGGAATTTCCCGTAAGTAGGTGAGCGCTAATTTCATCTTCGGTGTTCGGCGAATATCCAAAGTGTGCTTTAAACGCCTCGTTTTGGATATAGGTTAGTTCCGGTACCTCGTCGAGACCCAACATGGTTCGTACTGTGAATCCATCGGGAACCGCTGCTGTAGCGAGGGTGATATTTGATGACGTTGTGAGTTTTAGGTATCGGCGTACCTTCGACCATTCAAGCTGCTCGACCAATTTTTCGAGTTCAGTTTCGTTATCACGAGTAGATAGGTGAGCTATCGGTGCTTCTTGCACAGCCTTATTCGTTGCCCAGTCGATTAAGTCTTTGCGGATTGCCAATCCCATGGATCTGCTGCCAATGCCGATTACCGAACGACCGATATTTACTTCAGGCTCAATGATTGCGTAACCGACGATCTGCCCATGTTGTTCGGCCAGTGCGAGGTTACGTTTGGGACGAACACGCGGGAATTCTAGTTCGGCACGTAGATCGTCGGGAAGGGCGGGCCAATCTCTATGCCCGTGTTGACCGATCTCGTTCAGCAATCGCTGAAGAGCGTCGATATCAGACCATTTGAAATTGCGAAGCTGAAAGTTGGCTTGGATGGACAATGATTTCGTGCCGAATAGTCAGTAAATAACCGAAGAAGTGTATTCCTGTGGGTGGCGCGTAGGTTTTAGTTGCGGCGTCAACACCCGAATAGTTGGTTTTGATTATCACATTCCGTATTGCGGAGATTGCTTCTCAGCGACCGAAACACTTATAATTGACTTGTGTGAAACGCTGTGAACGGGATTAGTACCGAACGCAGTACGTAAGAGAGAGCCGGTATTGGTGTGAATCCGGTACGTACTAATTCGAGAACTCGCCCTAGAGCGGTTGGTCTGAACCTTGAAATTAGGGCTAGGATCGAACGGAATTGACCACGTTACGGTTTCTTGAGTGGTCAGGTGTTTATAGGTAAATGAACACTCGGCAATCGAAGGTGGTACCGCGGGATGCAAGTCTCGTCCTTTGTGAAGGGGCGGGATTTTTTTTTGCCCTACGTAAGTGTGAATTTGCATATGACGCAAGTTCGCAATAGTTGTGAATCGATAGTTACGAAATCTTGATAGGAAGAAATTGCCGAGTTACATCGGCAATAGTGACAGGAAAACGATATGTCCAAGCACCTAACTGGTAGCCAAATAGTCTGCGAAGCGCTCCTCAAAGAGGGCGTCAACGTGGTCTTTGGCATTCCCGGCGGCGCCATTCTTCCGCTCTACGGCGTTCTTTCACAGTACCCCGATCTGCGACACATTCTGTCGCGACACGAGCAGGGCGCAGCCCACTCGGCTGATGGCTACGCACGTTCAACCGGCAAAGTCGGTGTAGCGTTCGCAACGTCTGGTCCTGGTGCTACGAACCTCATTACGGGTCTGGCAACTGCCATGATGGATTCGGTTCCAATGGTTGCAATAACCGGCCAGGTAGGTCGTGCCGCGATCGGCACCGATGCATTCCAAGAAGCCGACATCACGGGTGCAACCCTGCCCGTAACCAAGCACAATTACCTCGTGATGCGTGCCGATGATCTTGGCGCAACGGTTCATGAAGCGTTCTATATTGCACGAACCGGTCGACCGGGACCCGTGCTTATCGATATTCCTAAAGACGTGTTCATGGAGATGGGTGAATACAACCCAGACGCACCGATCGACCTGCCCGGATACAAAGTACCCGGAAAGGCTGAAGAATCTCAAGTTGAAGCCGCAGCTAAGCTGATCAACGAATCAGAGCGACCTGTGATCCTCGCTGGTCACGGCGTCATACTCTCGAGATCATGGGATGAACTGAAGGAACTTGCCGAGAAGGCTCAGATTCCTGTAGTTACAACGCTGCTCGGAATTTCATCATTCCCTGAAGACCACGTGCTGAGCACCGGATTCCCGGGAATGCACGGCATGGCTTACGCCTCGCTGGCAGTCGATCAGGCTGACCTGATTATCAACTTCGGTAGCCGGTTCGATGACCGTATTGTTGGTGACGCCAAGCGATTCTCGACGGGTTCCAAGAAGATCCACGTCGATATCGACCCCGGTGAAATTAACAAAACCATTCAAGTTGAAGCACCTGTTGTCGGCAATATAAAAGACGTGTTTGCCCAACTCATTCCTAAAGTGAAGAAAACGACTCATGTCGAGTGGTTGCAGCACGTCGAGCATCTGAAAGCGGAACATCCATCGTTGAGAATTCCGGAGACGGATCGCTTGATGGGGCAGCACGTTGTGAAGGCGCTCTCTGATGTCACCAAGGGTAAAGCGATTATCACGACTGGCGTTGGTCAGCACCAAATGTGGGCTGCTCAGCACTATCAGTTCAGAAATGCCAATTCTTGGCTGTCATCTGGCGGAGCCGGAACGATGGGCTATGAAGTTCCTTCGGCTATCGGTGCGCAGGTTGGTAATCCAGACAAGCTGGTCTGGTCGATCTGTGGTGACGGTGGCTTCCAAATGACCCTTATGGAACTGGCGACTGCTGTCGAAAACAATTTGCCAGTGAAGTACGCGATTTTGAATAACAACCACTTGGGAATGATTACTCAGTGGCAGGATTTCTTCTACGACGGCGATTTCCAGGCCGAAACATACACGGCTAACCCCGATTTCGTGAAGCTTGCAGAAGCCTACGGAATGAAGGGTATTCGTGTTACGAAGCAGGATGAACTTGAGGCGGCCATCGCAGAAGCGAACGCACACGATGGTCCTGTTATCGTCGATTTCGTTATCGAAAAAGTCGACGATCTTTACCCAATGATTCCTGCAGGTCAAAGCGTTCAGGAACTGATTGAGGACCCGAACTAATGGCACCAGGAAACGGTACATTTCAACGAACCATCTCGGCTCTTGTTCAAGATAAACCGGGCGTACTCGCTCGCATATCTGGTCTTTTCCGACGGCGCGGGTTCAACATTGCCAGTTTGGCTGTTGGGCGATCAGAACAACCGGGTATGTCTCGCATGACTTTTGTGGTCGAAGGACCTGATGCGGTTGTTCGACACGTGGCAGCACAGCTTGATCGATTGATCGACGTTGTGGAAGTTCACGATATTACTGACCAGAACATCGTCTGGCGTGAACTTGCGCTAATCAAGGTTGCGGCACCAGCTGCAAAACGTGGTGAAGTGCTTGAACTGACGAATGTCTACCGAGCCAACGTCATCGACATCGGTGTTGAAAGTCTGACTCTCGAAATTTCGGGTGGACGACAGAAGATCGATTCTTTGATCGAACTGCTCAAAAAGTTTGGATTACTGGAAGTGATTCGAACTGGCAGAGTTGCAACTCTGCGAGGAACTCTTGTCGAGGGTGAGGCAGATGGTCTTTATCAGGCCGATGCAAGCAACCCGACCTATGTACTTCCAATTACGACTGGCGAATCTGGAAGCGTCTGAGAACGCTTCCGAATTATGCTGCTAGGACTGCTAGCAGGAAACAAAATCACGAGCCCTAAGGCTGACAATTCGAAATGGCTACTCTCACTTACGACAAAGATATTGATGATTCAATACTGCGAGATAAGACAATCGCAGTTCTCGGATATGGATCGCAGGGTCACGCCCATGCGCTGAACCTTAAGGACAGTGGTTTCAACGTTATTGTTGGCCTGTACGAAGGCAGCCGCAGCAAGCAGACTGCTGAAGAAGCAGGACTCGAAGTTGTTTCAAACGCTGAAGCAACTAAACGTGCCGACCTGATTTCATTCTGCCTTCCTGACACCGTTCAGAAGAAGGTTTACGAAGAAGACGTTCTGCCAAACCTGGGCAAGGGTAAAACGATTCTCTTTGCTCACGGTTTCACAATTTTGTACGAACAGATCATCGCACCTGAAGGCGTCGACGTGGTCATGATCGCTCCTAAGGCGCCGGGTCACCGAGTGCGAGCGGTATTCGAGCGAGGACTTGGGGTTCCATGTCTCATCGCTGTTCACCAGGACGTTTCGGGAACTGCTCACGACCTCGCACTTGCTTACGGCAAGGGCGTCGGTGGTGGACGAGCCGGCATTCTGGAGACTACTTTCAAGGAAGAGACCGAAACCGACTTGTTCGGTGAACAGGCTGTTCTTTGTGGTGGCGTGAGCGAACTCGTGAAGACAGGATTTGAAGTTCTGGTTGAAGCTGGCTACGAGCCAGAATCTGCTTACTTCGAGGTTCTACACGAACTCAAACTCATTGTCGACCTGATGTACCAAGGTGGTCTTGGTCACATGCGTTACTCGATCAGCGAAACAGCTGAGTACGGCGACTACACACGTGGTCCAGTCATCATTGACTCAAACGTGAAGAAGAATATGCAAGAAGTTCTCCGCCAGATTCAGTCGGGTGAATTCGCCCGAGAGTGGATCGCTGAGAACGACGAAGGTCAGCACAAATTCAAGCAGATGCGGGCCGACAACGAAGTTCACGGCATTGAAAAAGTCGGTAAAGAACTTCGCGACATGATGCCTTGGTTGGAGTCGACCACATAAATTTGGTCACTCTTTTTTAGAAGGGAATGCCGGTATTCTTGATCAAGGTCGGCATTAAAAATTGATTTTTGGGTGGGCTTAGTCCGCCGGGAATGTCTAGCTTTGGAGGTATTTACATGGCGCAGCAGAGCGATACACAAGACAAAGTAATAATTTTCGACACGACACTACGTGACGGCGAACAATCTGCCGGTGCGGGTCTAACAGTCGAGGAAAAACTACGTCTCGCTCACCAGCTAAATAAGCTAGGCGTTGATGTGATCGAAGCAGGTTTCGCAGGTAGTTCACCCGGTGACTTTGAGGCAGTACGCCGCATCGCCAACGAGGTGAAAGGCCCGATTATTACTTCTCTGGCGCGAGCGGTAAAAGCCGATATTGATGCCGCAGGTAAAGCACTCGAAGGTGTTGAGAACGCACGTATTCATACGTTCCTCTCTGTTTCCGATATCCACCTGATGCACCAGATGCGAAAAGACCGTGAAGCCATCATGGATATGGCTGTGAACGCAGTCGCTCACGCGAAAACCTACGTTGATGACGTGGAGTTTTCGCCGATGGACGCCTCGCGAACAGAGCCAGAGTATCTCTATGCGATGGTCGAAGCTGTGATCAAGGCTGGTGCCACCACCGTCAACATTCCAGACACCGTCGGGTATTCAACTCCTCAGGAGTTTGGTGCTTTGATCAAAGGCATCAAAGACAACGTGCCGAATATCGATCAGGCTGTGATCAGTGTCCACTGTCACAACGATCTGGGCATGTCGTCTGCCAACTCGCTTGCTGCAATCGAAAACGGTGCTCGGCAAGTTGAAGGCTGTATCAACGGACTCGGCGAGCGTGCGGGTAACGCAGCTCTCGAAGAAGTGATTATGGCTATCGAAACTCGGCCCGATCACTACCAGGTCAGTACAAACATAAATACGAAGGAAATTGGCAACTCCAGTCGTATGGTAAGTTCGATTTTTGGAATCCCTGTTCAAGCGAACAAAGCGATCGTGGGTCAGAATGCATTCAGACACTCGTCTGGTATTCACCAAGACGCCTACCTGAAAGAGCGAACGACTTTCGAGATCATGGAACCCGATACTGTCGGGTGGCGTGGTCAGGCGATTGTGCTTGGGAAGCTGTCGGGTAGGGCGGGTCTTAGGTCACGTCTGCACGAACTCGGCTACGATCTGTCGGACGAAGATCTTGCCAACGTATTCGTCACGTTCAAGGAACTTGCCGACAACAAGCGTGAAGTTACCGACGTCGATCTTGAAGCGCTTATGTCAGAGCAGCACCGATATAGTGATACCGACGGAACTTACAAAGTTACGTCGGTTCACGTTGTGTGCGGCAATGACGTGGAGCCAGAAGCAAAAATCACGCTTGATTGCCCAGATGGCGAGTCACGTACAGTCGAAGCGAAGGGCACTGGTCCTGTCGATGCGGTCTGCAAGGCGATCGACTCAGTAGTGAACCTCGATATCGAACTCACCGAGTTCTCTGTATCGGCGGTTACCGAAGGAATCGATTCGCTCGGTGAAGTGACTATCAGGGTTGCAAAAGACGGTTCGGTTTACTCAGGACGTGGATCTGACTCTGACATCGTCGTAGCGTCGGCTAAAGCGTACGTAAACGCTATAAACCGACTGATTACGATTGGTGTGCAGGATCGAACTGCATCAACGGGTGCGGTGTAGTTAGCTACACACATAGCGAAACATAAGGAAGCGGCACCCCTATTAATTTTGGGGTGCCGTTTTTGCGCTAATATTTCTGCTTGATTAGATTCTTGTGAGCAAATGGCTCACATAATTACTTAGTTCTGGGAGTTACGTGCACATGGCAAAGACCATGTTCGAGAAGATATGGGAACAGCACATCGTTGCCGAGCCTGAAGGACAGCCAGCTCTTATTTACATCGACCTTCATCTGGTGCACGAAGTCACCTCCCCGCAGGCGTTCGAAGCTCTGCGATTAACCAACCGCAAGGTTCGTCGACCTGATCTCACGATCTCCACGGTTGACCACAATTTACCGACCGACGGCACACGAAACGAAGTGATCAAAGATCCAATCGCTCGTATTCAAGTCGACACTTTAAGGAAGAATTGTGAAGAATCTGGCGTCGTTTTGTATGACATCGATTCTGAAGCGCAGGGCATCGTTCACGTAATCGGCCCAGAGCAGGGTTACACCCAGCCGGGAATGACGATCGTTTGTGGTGACTCGCACACTTCGACTCACGGTGCGTTCGGCTCGTTGGCATTCGGTATCGGCACATCTGAAGTAGAGCACGTTCTTGCTACTCAAACTCTCCGGCAGGCCAAGCCCAAGACTATGGAAGTTCGCTTCAACGGCGAGCTGAATAAGGGCGTAACAGCCAAAGACATGATTCTCGCTGCTATCGGCACAGTCGGAACTGCCGGCTGGACTGGATACGTTGTTGAGTACACCGGCGACGCCATCAAAAAACTCGACATGGCTGGACGAATGACCGTCTGCAATATGACTATCGAGGGTGGCGCACGAGCTGGCCTGATCGCTCCAGACGACACTACGTTCGACTGGATGAAGGGTCGAAAGTTCGTTCCCAAAGGCGATGCATTCGATGCGGCTGTGGCTGAATGGCGAGAGCTTGCCACTGACGAAGACGCTGAATACGATGAACTGCTTGAGATTGATTGCGACTCTCTTGAGCCGTACGTTAGCTGGGGCACCAACCCTGGTCAGGTCGCTAAGGTCACTGACCGAGTTCCTTCGGCAGACGATTTCGAAAACCCTGCCGATGTTTCTTCAGCAAAGCACGCTCTTGAGTACATGGGTCTCACCGGGGGCACGCAGATTGAAGATATCGCAATCGATCGAGTGTTTATTGGCTCTTGCACAAACGCCCGAATCGAAGATTTACGCTCTGCCTCTCAGATCGTAAAGGGGCGCACGGTCGCTTCGACTGTGCGAGCCCAAATCATGCCGGGTTCGACACTCACAAAGATTCTGGCTGAAAAAGAAGGTCTCGATCAGATCTTCAAGGACGCCGGTTTCGAGTGGCGTGAATCTGGTTGTTCGATGTGTCTGGGAATGAACCCCGACATTCTCGTACCGGGTGAACGATGCGCATCAACATCTAACCGAAACTTTGAAGGCCGACAGGGCAAGGGCGGTCGTACACACCTTGTAAGCCCTGCAATGGCAGCAGCAGCAGCCATTGCAGGTCACTTTGTGGATGTTCGATATTGGGAGACCGAATAGTTCGGTCTTCTGCTTCAGCAGAATATTCAGTTTGAGAGCAGAGCGCATTGCAATCGGATGATCCAAAAGGAAAATTTGACCCTCGTCCGCCAAAGGATAGGCGGGCCGCCGGTGATGACGCGTCTGATTCAGGTAAATCCGGACGTCGCACGCGTAGAACCAGCAGTCCAGTTGTCGGTGGTGGCGGGATTATGGGGCGGATCACCGGTCGCAGCGAGATGGATCGCGCCAAGGCCAAGCGATATGAGCCATACACCTATGAATCGAACAGCACACAGATTAAGTGGGTTGTGGTGGCTCTCACGGCTTGGGTATTGGTCGCTCTGATGCTGGCTTGGCAAGATAGCGTAACAGCCAGCTACCTAGGTGAATTGAGTGCTGACGGCATGGTTGGCGCACCGCCTACTCAGCAGCGGACTGCAAAGTATTTGCAAGAGTACAGCGAGTTTGCGGCCAGAGAAGGCTTAGGTCTTTCGTGGCAACAACGGTCGACGGCGCGATATCCGAATGAGCTTTTCATATCCGGATTTGCTGAAGATCCAAATGGTGAACCTACGCCACAACGCGACCTAGATGTGCTGTTCAACTACGCAGCGAATGAAGGGCTGAACTGCACGACCGAGCTCGAGTTTATTTCAGTTGATTCAGATTGTGATGATCTGATTCGTATTCAAGATAAATACACATCGCTAAAAGATTCCGGTGCGATGCTGTTCGTACTATTGATAATCGTACTGCTCGCCAACATGTTCGCGTTCGGAGCGTTCACACATCGATCAAGCCGAAACCTGTTGACTCTGAAAAGCGACGGGCAGGGATTCTCGCCAGAGAAATCGGTGATGTGGTTCTTCGTTCCGGTCCTGAACTTGGTGAAACCCTGGCAAGTGTTCCAAGAGCTATTCCGCGGAAGCGACCCCAATGTGAGTACAAGTGACCAATCCGAATGGAAAACAAAGGGCAAAGTCCCTGTAATCGTCCATGTGTGGGCAGCAGTATTTGTCGCTGTGTTCGTCTTCAATCCACGTACAATCGGATTCTTCTGGTATTCGGTTCGAGAGACCCTCGACGATGTAGTTATTGCTCATGAGCGACTAATCATTGCCGATCTGCTGTTGGCCGTTCTGGGAGTCGCCGCAATATTTGTTGCGCTTGAGCTTCACAAACGTCAGGAAGCCCGTCACGCCAAAGTTGGCGATATAACTGTTACGCCTGATCCTCCGGTTGATCCTCTCGAAAGAGCCCTTAAAGAGGGGATTCGACGCAAAGACCTTGAAAACCAAAGAGCTCGTTCTAAGCGGAACAACTCGGACGAATAGCTGAAATGATCTGGCAATCGAACGATCAAGTCAGATCAGTCACTAAATTTACAAATATCCATACAGATTCCTATCCGAATCTCTGAAGCAAAGATAGATAAAAGGTAACTACATTGGAAAAGTTCACGAGACTCACCAGTATCGTCGCACCGCTTGACCGAGCAAACGTCGACACGGACCAGATCATCCCGAAACAGTTCCTCAAGCGGATCGAGCGCACCGGGTTCGGCGAATTCGCGTTCTTCGACTGGCGATACCTTGAAGACGGTGTTCCGAATCCTGATTTCATCTTGAACGAAGACCGTTACCGTAACGCGAACATTCTCGTTGGTGGTCGCAACTTCGGATCAGGATCGTCACGTGAGCACGCACCTTGGGCGCTCATGGAAATGGGCTACAAGTCGATTATCGCTACGAGCTTCGCCGATATTTTCCGTAATAACTGCATGCAGAACGGGCTTCTGCCCGTGATTCTCAGCGAATCAGAAGTCGACACCATCATGGCGCGAGCGCTTCGCGGCTCTGGATACAAGGTAACTGTCGATCTTGAAACGCAGACAGTGACCGACGATCAAGGCCTGAACGCAAGCTTCGAAGTCGATCCGTTCCGTAAGAACTCGCTTCTTGAAGGATTGGACGACGTTGGAATCACGATGTCACTTGGCGAAGTAATCGACTCATTCGAGGAAAAACGTACCGCTCGCTGGTAGCCGGTCATCTGCCGGTTGCATACTACTCACAATTAATGGTGGTGACTGCGCTTACGCGATGGTAGACTTCTTTGGTTGTTTTATTGCGGAATATTAAGTTCCGAGTAGCGAAAGCGGAGCTTGTTACATGGATGCACGGATCGCAGTTCTCGGTGGTGATGGCATTGGCCCAGAGGTCACAGCTGAATCGATAAAAGTACTTGACGCTATTGGAAGTCGTTTTCGACATGATTTCACATACGTAACTGGTCCTGTCGGTGGCGCTGCCATTGACGAAACCGGGTCTGCACTGCCAGCCGACACCATGAACATTGTTCTTGGTTCCGACGCTGTTTTGTTCGGAGCTGTTGGTGGCCCCAAGTGGGACGACCCGCTGGCTAAGGTTCGTCCTGAAGACGGTATCCTCGCTCTTCGCAAAGGTCTTGGCCTATTCGCTAACCTTCGACCTGCGAAGGTTTACAAGCAGCTCATCGACGCTTCTCCTCTACGACCTGAACTGTTAGTTGATGTTGATTTCATCATCGTTCGTGAACTTACCGGTGGTCTTTATTTCGGTAAGCCGAAGCGCCGCTGGGAGAACTCCCGTGGTCGCCGAGCAGTCGACACTCTCGCATACTCTGAAAAAGAGATCGAGCGAGTCGTTCGAGTAGCCTTCGAGCTCGCTCGTGACCGTAAAAAGCGCGTTCACTCCCTCGACAAAATGAACGTTCTGGAATCGTCACGGCTTTGGCGTGAGATCGCAACGGAAGTCGGTATTGAGTACCCAGACGTTGAACTGATTCACATGCTTGCGGACAACGCAGCAATGCAGATCATCACCAATCCTGTGATATTTGACGTTATCGTTGCCGAAAATACCTTTGGCGACATCATTTCCGATGAAGCTGCCGTAATTGGCGGATCGCTCGGGATGCTTCCGTCAGCCTCATTATCTTCATTGCCTCCAAAGAACGGCCGACGCCGACGCGGTGGTAAGCCAGCGTTGTACGAACCAATCCACGGTTCTGCACCTGATATTGCTGGTAAGTCGATTGCCAACCCAATGGCATCGATATTGAGCGCAGCAATGCTGCTCCGATTGTCATTTGGTCTGAACGACGAAGCACAGTCCATCGAAGATGCAGTCGATTCGATCCTTTCAGAGGGATACCGCACTAGCGATATCGCAACTCGAGGCGAGCGACCGCTTACGACTAGCCAGGTTGGCGACATGATCGCTGGCTTGGTTGCTGGATAGTCTTTACCGAGATTCTTCTTGCTGAAACGACCGCATCGCTGCTATTTGGCGATGCGGTCGTTTCTTTTAACCAGTGGCTGGGACCGTAGAGTGAATCTGCTTACGAATCCTTGCCTGCGAACTCGTCGTTGGGGTCTATCTCGTGGGCAGCGAGCCATTCTGGATCGAGATTTACACCTAGACCAGGTCGATCTGAAACGCTGAGATTGCCTTCGCTAATTTCCAAAGGATAGTCGACCATCACGTTGTATCCTGATAGGTCGTATCGGCTCGTTTCGAGCTTGTAGAAGTTAGGGACTGTCATCATCACCTGCGCACCCGAAATTACGTTGATCGGACCCGATGCATCGTGTGGCGAGATCGGTATGTAGTACGCCTCGGCCATCGTTGCGATCTTCTTCAACTCGGTAATTCCGCCGGTCCACGTGACATCGGGCATGATGTAGTCGGCGAGACCGTTTTCGAAGATAGGAACGAAATCCCATCGGGTGTGAAGTCGCTCTCCAACCGAAACAAGCGGAGTGATCTGCTCCTTGACCTGTTTCAGTGCTTTCCAGCTTTCTACAGGCACTGGCTCTTCGAACCAGAAAATGTTCCATTCCGCCATTTTGTTCGCCAAGCGAATTGCGGTAGGCACGTTGTACATGCCGTGCGCATCGATCAGAATTTCGATGTCGGGTCCCGCAGCTTCTCGTGCTGCCGCCACAACATCCATTGCTGCATTTTCGGCCTCAGAGCTAATCTCTCCATCGAGGAAGCTGGCATTTCCAACATGGAGATTGTGCATCATCGGGTCCATCTTGAAAGCTCGATGACCTGAAGCAACAATTTCCTTTACCGACTCGGTGATGTGCTCGGGAGACTTCGGCTCAGGCGGGTGGCAGTAAAGTGCGATTTTGTCTCGGACTGCTCCGCCTAACAGCTTGTAAACGGGCTGGTTAAGAACCTTCCCGCGGATGTCCCAAAGTGCGATGTCGATTCCGCTGATAGCGGCAGTAGTCGCACCTCGAGTTCCTACGTAGGTCATCCCTCTAAAAATCTTTGCCCAGATTCGTTCGATGTCTTCTGGATTTTCTCCAACCAGCCATTTTCCTATCTGGTTGACGAACGCCGCTATGGCTCCGTTGGCGACTGGGCCTGGGTATGTGGTGATCTCACCCCATCCGGTAATGCCCTCGTCGGTGTCGACTTGAATAAATACGAATGTTCGATTCACGGGATCGCGTACTTCATCGGTTCCCGGATTGTTGTCCCATGGAGTTTTGACTACCCAAGATCGGGCGCTAGTGATCTTCAACGTTCAGTTCCTGTCGGTGGTTTGGTTAATTGATGTGCAGAGCGAGGCTATCCAACTCATCACAGGGCTGATTATCCGCTCGAAATCGTCGTGGTCAAGGGCAAAAGCGAGACACCTTGACTCGTGATCTCCTTGACACTGGCGAGCCGCGGAATAAAGTACGCTGGGTTGAGATGCACAAATTCGTAGATCAAACAGGATTTACCCAAGAAATATGACTAACCAGATAACCGACGCCGATCTACAAAATGCGCTGCCTGATGTTGAATCGGATCAAGTACTGTCTGCCATAGTCTCGGGAGCCACTATTCACCGCGATAAATGGGGTATCCCTCATATCACCGCCGACAACGAAGCCGATCTCTTCTTCGCTCAGGGATTCGCAACTGCACAAGATCGACTGTTCCAAATGGACTACGACCGATTGCGTTGTTTGGGTCGATCATCTGAGCATCTTGGCGAACGCGGACTCGCTCAAGATCGACTCATGCGACAGCGTTCCTTGCACATCGTTTCAAAGCGTGACCTCGAAGTTTGTAGCCCTGAGGCAAAGGCGATGGTCGCCGCTTACACGGCCGGAGTGAACGCTTTTATACAGTCCGGTGCGCCTCTACCAGTCGAATATAAGCTCACTGGCACGAAACCCGAGAAGTGGGAAGACTGGCACTGCATTCTCGTCTACAAAGTGCGTAACACGGCTGAAGGTTCGTTTCAGGCAAAACTATGGCTCGCAAAGCTGGCGGCTGAGATTGGCCCCGAGCGAACCGCTGCGATTTCTCCCGGTAGCCAACCCGGTGCGCTAATGACCGTTCCTCCGGGTGCCGAATATTCTGGTGCGGCGTTGAACGCCATCGAAGAGCTGACGAATGTTGTGAACGCGACAGAATCACTGCGCGAAACCGATGGGGGATCGAATGGATGGGCTATCTCAGGAGATCGCACCGAGTCGGGATTACCGTTGGTCGCTGGCGATTCGCACAGAGGGCTAGAAGTTCCTAACGTCTACTATCAGGTGCATCTACAGTCACCTGAGTTTCAAGTACTTGGCCACTCGATACCTGGCGTTCCGATGGCGATGCACTTCGCACACAACGATCACGTCGCGTGGGGCATGACCCACGGTGGAGCCGACACGCAGGACCTATTCGTAGAGCAACTGCGTCGAACCGGCGGTAAGGTAGAATATCTGTTCAAAGACGCATGGCTTGAAGCTGTTTCTTCAACTGAGAAAATACCTGTGAAGAACGGCGAGTCGCAGCAAGTTGAAATAGTCGAGACTCATCATGGTCCGGTCATTTCAGGGAGCGTCGATTCCGGGTGGGGTATATCGATTTCTGATCCTGGCTCGCGAGGGGGAACAAAATGGGTCGACGCTGCGTACGGGGCAATGAAATCGCAATCGGCTGACGAACTCGAGAAGGCGTTCGATACGTGGACCGACCGAGTGAACAACTATCCGTATGCCGATGTTCACGGCAACTTTGGGTATCTATTCAAGGGGCGTGTTCCAGTTCGGTCTGGCACCAACGGCTGGGGACCGATTCCCGGTTGGACAGGCGAGAATGAGTGGAACGGTTTTATCAAGAACGCAGAGCTTCCTCGGTCCAAGAATCCTGACTCGGGTTGGATTGTCACTTGTAACCAACGAGTTGTCGACGAAGATTACGAATACTTCTTAACCCATCTGTATGGCACCGATTACCGAGCCCGAAGAATTCGAGGGCGGATCGAAGATCTGGAAGGTCGAAAGGCGACCGTTGCCGACATGTCATCGATTCACGCCGATACGGTGTCGATTCCTGCAATCGCACTGGCTGGCGCAATCGGTAGCCTGCCTGACTTGGACGGTATCTACACCTCTGCTGCTGATCTACTAACAGGCTGGGATCACGATTTGAAGGAAGACTCAGCTGCGGCTGCCGTCTATGGCGCATCGACACGTGAGCTAAATAAGCAACTCGCGATCGTCGCATACGGCTCGTTGGCCGGCGGAGTGACAGGCGAGACTGTTGATGCTGGAGCAGAAGATCAGCTTCGACGACAGCTCAAGCCAGACTTCATTCGAAGACTTGGCGATGGCTCATTGGCGGACGCAGCCTATGGCTTTGATACAAGTGCACTAGTTGAAAATGCATTTAGAGCGGGAGTCGATTATCTAGTTGCTCGACTCGGCAATGACGTTAGCAAATGGCGATGGGGTGATCTGCATAAGACTGGTCACATCCACCCGTTGGCAGGTGCCTATCCTGAAGCAGCCGGACAGCTGAACCCGCCGAGAGTTGAGGCATCCGGCGATGGGGATGTGCCGTTTGCAAGCGGAAGCCCTACTCCGGCAGAGTTCGCAATAAAGACTGGTCCGATAAATCGGTACATTCATGATCCATCGAACTGGAGCAATGGTCGCTGGATCGTGCCGCTTGGTTCGTCAGGTCATCCTGCGAGTCCGCATTTTGCCGATCAGCAGAACATGTGGGCCAAGATCGACACGATTCCACAGCTATGGGACTGGACTGAGATCGCTAATACCGCTGAATCGACTCAACGGCTGTTGCCTGAATAATCGCAGCTGCCTCGAGGAATTTGGTCATTTCTTAGTCGAATCCTTATAAGTTCGCGAAATATCGAGCAAAACTCTCGAAAGTATTCACGCGGTCACTAAAAAGACTGGTGAAATTCCCCGCGAATTCACAAAAATGCCTTAAAATGGCGCCTAATGTTCAGTAATGCCGTTAATTTCTACGAAATACGTAACTTCATTGAGGCTGGTGTCGCACAGCCGTGCGTCAGTCGTTGTTAGTGAGTGTTTACATGACGAATTTCGTTACGGAAATGGTTGTGCCGGTGGTATCATTGAACTTAGTTCATCGGATGGGTAGTAACGAAATCCACTGGTAGAACGCTAAACGGTACGTAATCCGTTTAGAAGTTTATTTTGAAGAGAGAAAAAATTGAATAACGTCATCCGTCTCGCATTTGAGCGGCTTGGTCATGTGTTCGACACGAGGCTCGTGTCGGCGAAAGAGCTAAACCAAGCCATTTTGCTTGGAGATCAGGTTGCACGACACAGTCACTACACGACGATCAAGACTCTACGCGACTACCGAATTCGATAGTGCTAGCTGCCATTCCTCCCGCTAGAGAGGCATAGCAACTCGATACTGCACCACTGTGCGCATCTAAACAGAACGCCTCCGACCACCAAGGTCGGGGGCGTTCTGTTTTAACTTGAGTTAGAGCGACAAATTCGGATGATCTAGTGCCACTGGCGTTCGTCCTCTACAGTACGGATATTTCGAGGTGGGAACGGTTTGTATGGGTGTTGAGCGAGTTTTGCTTCATCGATTTCAACGCCGAGGCCAGGCGCTGTAGGCAGTTCGATATAGCTGTTGTGCGGCTCCAAGTACCCCGCTGTGAAACTACGGCAAACTTCTTCGACGTTGACGAAATATTCGTAGATCAGGAAGTTTGGCATGTTCGCCGAAGCGTGCACCCCGGCAGCTAAACCAATCGACGTTGAGTTGTATCCGTGCGGAGACACACCGATGTAGTGCGGCTGTGCCATTGCGGCGATTTGCGATATCTCCAGAATTCCGCCTGTGTTGCAGATATCGGGATTAATGATGTCGACGGCACGCTTGTCGAAAATCTCGCGGAAATCGTTGCGAGTGTAGTGCGCCTCGCCTGTGACAATAGGAATCGTCGTGTTCTCTTTTACTTCTTTGATCGCGTCAATGTTGTCGGGTGGGCAGGGCTCTTCGAACCAATAAGGGTTGTACTTTTCAATCGACTTCGCCATCCGTATTGCATTCATCGGAGCGAGCCTTCGATGTGCTTCGATCAGTAACTCAACGTCTGGTCCAACTGACTCTCGAACCTTCCCGACGGTTGCGGCGGCTTCTGCAAGTTCGTCACGGTTCACATACTCACGCCAAGGACCTGGGAATGGATCGAACTTTAGGGCGTTGAATCCGCGCTCTTCGACAAGTGTTGCCGCCTTTTGGGCTATGTCGTCTGCCGATCCGCTGGCCCAGCCGTTCGCGTAGACCCTGATAGTGGGTCGAACAGGTCCACCAATGAGGTTGTAGATTGGCTGCTCGGTTGCTTTGCCAACAATGTCCCACATAGCGATTTCGATGCCGCTTAGAGCGCAATGGAGGTCCATCGCTGAACGTTTTGTTGCGAAGTCCTCGTGGGCGACATGCATGAAATGACGAATGTGGAACGGATCGCGACCGATTAGGTAGCGCGCAAGCTGGTCGACATGGGCTTCGATCTGCGTATCTCGATCGGCCTGAGAGTAAGCCTCGCCCCAACCCGTAATTCCGGCGTCGGTCGAAAGCTTGATGTAGATGAAATTCTTACCAACTCCCGGATGCCATTTGATGACTTCAATATCGGTAATTTTCAATGAGACTGCTCCAGATGCCAGCGAAGGTTGTGGGTTCGGCGCGTTTATCCGCGCAGCGGCATCATATACCCGCCGTGCACGTTGGTAGTGAATAGAAGTTGATAAGGCCAGTCGAAGATATCGTAAGGAGAAGAGGGGCTAGACGAACTTCACGAGTGCGCCGCCGACACCTTCAATGTCGATAGCCACTTCGTCGCCGCGTTCGACCCACTGGGTCTCGACAACGCTGCCGAGCATCACGATTTCACCAGATCGCAGGTGCTTGCCGCGAGCCGCCAATGAATTCGCAAGCCAAGCGAGAGCTTCGTAGGGGTGGCCGAGGATATCGCCCGTTGTGCCTTCGCCAACCTGCTGGCCGTTTATGGTCATATTCCCGTGTGCCGTTGCCAAATCAGGAGCTTCGGCGGCCGATTTGGGTTGGCTGAGAACAATTCCAGAAGCGAAAAAATCGTCGGCGATCAGGGTTGGTGTGTCGACCGATTTGTAATCAGTCCAACGGTCGTCAACTATCTCGATAGCGCCAAACAACGCCTGAACTGCAGGGGCAACCGACTCCCGAGTGAAGGGCGATCCATCAGTAGCTGGAGTTAGATCAGATCCGATGAACGCCGCTATTTCGCATTCAACGCCCGGGTGCGCAAAGTTATCGAACTGTGCCGACACGGCAATGTAGTTGATAGCTGTGTTGTAGATTGCGCCAGCGCAGGGATTGTCGATGCCCAAAAACTTTTGCATTACGTCGGTCGTGCAACCAATTTTGTACCCAACTCGCTTACCGTAGCCGGCTTCATCCAACAGCTCATGTAGCTGCTCTTGAACTCGGTACGCCTCCACTACGTCGGCAGGACGGAATCCGTCAGGAAGTCCGTCGATCGCCTGGTTTCGGACTCGGGCTAGGGCCAGAATGCCAGCCGATTGCTTAAGTTCTTCTTGGTTCATCAAAATTCTGCGTTCAGGCTAAATTATTGTGGATAAGTGGCTTCTGGCGAAATGATCGTTCAATTTCGACAATTGATTCTATGACTGTACGTATAATCGTGCATCCACGTTACTAACGTGTTGGCGACTGGTTGAAGATCGGTTGTCATCCAGCTACACCTCACGAAACGAAGATTTGTCGATCAAGATACCGCGGCGGTTACTTGCCGATCTCATTGCTCACGCGCTCCAAGACGACCCGAACGAGAGTTGTGGACTGCTACTGGGCAATGGGCATGAAGCCGATGAAATGCATCGGATGTCGAACGTGAACGCCAAGCCGATCAGCCGGTACACGATGCAGCCTGGCGAGTTGGTCGAAGCCCAGGAGAAGGCGAAGAACTCGAATCGAGAGTTTGTGGCGATCTACCATTCGCACACGTTCACACAGGGCTATCCGTCGAAAACCGATATCTCGAACGCCGTCGCCGTAGCGAGCATTTCTACTCGCCACGTGATCATATCTCTAGTGGAAAAAACTCGCCCAGTAGTTCGCGCTTTCGCGATAAACGCTAAGTCGGAAGTTACGGAACTGGTAATCGAGACAGACGGCGAGCCGTACCAGGCTTCGGATTAGCGACTCTCGGTGGTCGGAGCGAGGGTTTCGCGTCCCGAGCGGCAGCCGAGGGATCTGGTTTGGCGGGGCAGCGTGGCACGTTCATGCAGCGCGGGCGAAGGTCGCTCTGCTGGAACGTTCGGCGCTTGCTATTGGCAATCGTATCCCATCTAAGCAACTTTTCATCACCCAAGCCCAGGTCCCCTCGGCTGCCGCTCGGGACGCGTGAGTGCTTGGGACGCGAAAACTGTACCCCGAGTCGTTACGAACCGACCACACCGTTCTTGAACAGCCACCATTCAAAGCTGTCGGTTAGTGCTAGCCAACTGGCTTCGATAATATTCGTCGATGCCCCAACCGTGTACCAAACATCTTTGTCGTCGGCCGATTCTATAACAACTCGTACAGCTGCACCGGTTCCAACGCCTTCGTTCACCACACGGACTTTGTAATCCGTTAGGCGAATTGCTGAAAGCTCGGGATATGCGCCGACTAAGCCCTTTCGTAGAGCACCGTCAAGAGCTCCAACGGGGCCATCGCCTTCTGCGGCTGTGTGCTGAACAACGTCGCCCACTCGTACTTTCACTGTGGCTTCGGAAAGCATCGGGTGCTCTGCGCCATCTTTACGCCAGCCAGTTCCAAAAGAAGAGCGTCGGCGGTTTTCGATAACCACCATGAAGTCGACCATCTCGAACGGCGCTTCATAGTTTGGAAGCGCTCGACGGAGGACAAGATCGAATGAAGCGTTCGCTCCTTCGTAGGAGAATCCCTTCGATTCCTGATCCTTCACGTACTGCACGATTCGTCGTGCGTCAGCGTCGTTCAAATCAGCGTCGAGACCCATCTCTCGAATTCGGTGGATGACGTTGCCGCGACCTGATAGCTCGGAAATAACAACATCGTTTGAGTTACCGACCAATGAAGGTTCGATGTGCTGGTACGCCTGAACCGACTTCTGAGTCGCTGCAGCGTGGAGTCCGCCCTTGTGCGAAAACGCACTTGAACCAACGAAAGGCTGGAACTGATCGGGTGATCGATTCACTCGTTCCGAAACAAAATTAGAAACTTCGGTTAGCGACGCAAGCTGTTCATCGGAAACAACATCTACGCCCATCTTTAGTTTTAGATTGCCGATAATGCTGATCATGTTGGCGTTACCAGTACGCTCGCCGTATCCGTTGATACAGCCCTGCACTTGGTACGCCCCTGCCTCGATTGCCGAGAGCGCCGAGGCCACTGCCGTTTCGGTGTCATTGTGCGAATGGATTCCGATCACAGCATCTTCGCCGAGATCTTCTTTAATCTGCTTTACAATTTTAGCTACTTCACTTGGCAACGTTCCGCCGTTGGTGTCGCAGAGAATTAATCTCTCAGCACCGGCATCCATCGCTAGCCGCAACGCCTGAACGGCGTACTCGGCGTTCATCTTGTAACCATCGAAGAAGTGCTCAGCGTCGAAAAATACTCGCCGTCCGTTGCTCTTTAGGTAAGTGACTGAGTCGGCGATCATCGCGAGGTTTTCTTCTAATGAAGTTTGCAGTACGTCACGAACCTGATATTCGGACGATTTGCCAACCAAAGTCGTAATCGGAGCTTTCGTGTCGAGCAAAGCCTTCAGCGTGGGGTCATCTGCTGCTTCGACGTTAGCCCGCCGAGTGTTTCCGAATGCTGCTATTTGAGCATGCTTCAGATCGAGCGACTGTACTTTCTGGAAATATTCGTCGTCCTTAGGGTTTGCGCCAGCGTATCCGCCCTCGATCACATCGATACCGAGTTGATCTAGACGCTCCGTAATAGCGAGCTTGTCCTCAACCGAAAGTGAAATACCTTCCTGCTGGGTTCCGTCACGAAGTGTCGTGTCGTAAAGCTCAACTTTGTTTGTCATGGCGCGCTCGAACTCCTGGTGTATGCGCTTGAATATTCAATTTAGGGTGGGTTTCTTTGATTGCCAGTTCGATTTCAGGCACAAAAAAACCCATCCCAGTAAGGGACGGGTCGAAATGACTCGTGGTACCACCCTCGTTGCAAGCGCTTCAAAATTATCAGCGTTAGCCACTCAATAGAGCACAATATTTATGCTCTCGTGCCTTATAACGGGCCACGAACCCGGTTGCGCCTACTAGTCGATGATATTCATTAGACTTTCAAGCAACGACTCTGGAGTGATTTTCTGTCGATGTTCAGGTGCCCGCTCTCACCATCTCGGGCTCGCTCATACCGTTAGTATCGACTTACTCGTCTCCGTAGCGCGGAACCATAGTTCAGCAACGCCTTAATTATCAATGCTATCACTTGCGGCAGACAATCACAGAATCGATAAAGAGGTGCATATCGTGGCTGTGCTTGCCCGGGCGATTAGCGGGATGCGCTCGGCATGCCTAAAATGTGCCAGTGATTTGCTCGCAAGGGGTCACAATAATTCAGTACCGATGAACATCTGGAGCAATATTTGAGCGAGTTAGAACGAAACGATCTGGGCCTCGTCGACTACCTCCATTGCGAGACAATCGGCGAACCGGGGCAACGTACATTCAACATCACCGCTCGAAGCGACCGCGGTGAAACGATCGTTTGGATGGAAAAAGAACAACTATTTCAGGTGGGAGTATCGCTGAGGCAGTTCCTGTCGACTCGAGACTCGCCACCTGATCCTGCGCCGTTTACTGCTCCCCCCATCGACTCCCCAGTACCGGTACACGTCGAGTTTAAAACCGGCGACATGTCGCTTCAGCACGATCCCGCGTCAGATGTGTTCACAATTGTCGCGAGCGACATTCCGAGAGAAGAAACTCCAGGGCCGATCTCAGAAATCACCTTTAGCTTTCAGCGCTATCAGGCGGAAGAAATTTCCAAGCGATCAGTTTCGATCGTGGCGGCTGGACGCAAACCATGTCCGCTTTGCGAAGCACCGCTGACTCCCGGTGAGAGCCATTTTTGTGTCAAGGTAAACGGCTACAACCCGAACGAAAACCCAATGGGTGAAGAGCACTCGTGAGTGTTGGCTCGGACGGCGATCACACTGTTGAGGCGATTGCCGAAGATGTACTGCTGCAACGATTGTCTAATTGGCCGATCACTGGCATCGGACTGCATCCGGGTGGATCGAACTATGTATTCGTTGTTCGGCTGACCGATCCAGCAAAGTACACAGAACCTGAGTCAGAAAATGAAGTAATCGAAGTTGATGAGTCGGATTCGATGTACGGAATCTACAAACCGCAGGCAGGTGAGCGCCCGCTCCGAGATTTTCCTGGCGGAACGCTGCACAACCGTGAACGAGCGGCATATCTTATTTCTCAAGAACTTGGGTGGCCGAGAATACCGCCAACCGTAATTCGAACCGGACCGCATGGTGAGGGCAGCGTTCAGTTATTCATCGACGCTGCTTCCGTACCGGAAGATGAAGAGCCGGATAACTATTTCTCGATGCGAGATACACGGTTGAACGATTTCCGGGACATGGCGATGTTCGATGCGCTGGTCCATAACGCCGATCGTAAGGGCGGATCGTGCATGCTCGATGAAGCCGGTCAAGTTTGGGCGATTGATCATGGTCTAACGTTCAATCAATTGGCGCGCCGGCGCACCGTGATGTTCGAGTTCAACGGAACCGAATACCCTGCCGAGCTGCTGGCTGATGTGAAGTCGTTGGTTGCTGGTTTGGAAACGGACTCCGAGATCGTAACTGAACTACGTAAGTTACTTAGTGAGCCAGAGATGGACGATCTAGTGACACGGGGTAGCGAGATGATCGATTATCGTCATTATCCTGTACTCGATCCCGATACTAACGTCCCTTGGCCGATGGTCTAAAGCTCTCTTATTAATCGATTTCTAAATGCCACTATCTCTTTCGAAACAGGATGCCAAACGAATAGCGATTCGCGCACAGGGACTCGCTGGAGCGCGGCCTGATAAACCGATTGTGATCGACGATGTCCAGCGTTCGATCAGGGCAATGAATCTACTGCAAATCGACTCGGTAAACGTCTGCGTTAGATCGCACTACATGCCGCTGTTTTCTCGACTTGGCAGCTACGATCAAAACTTGTTGGACGAACTGGTATACACCAAGAAATCGGTCTTTGAAACATGGGCACACGCCGCGTGTTTTGCACCGGTAGAAGACCATCGGTTGTTTCGACCGCGAATGGCCGCTCAACAGCCACGTCACCACGTGGCTGAAATCATGACGGAACGGCCCGGCTATCTTGAAGACGTTCTTGATCAGGTGCGAGAACGCGGGCTGCTAACGGCATCAGAGCTAGATGACGCTGGGAAGCGAAGTGGTCCGTGGTGGGGTTATACGACCGGGAAGATCGCTGCCGAGTGGCACTTTGCAGTTGGTGCGCTGTCGATTGGAGATCGACGGAACTTCGCTCGTTACTACGATCTAACCGAACGGGTAGTGCCAGCTGAACATCTAAATAGCGATACTCCATCGACTGAAGAAGCACATCGTGAAATGATGCTGAAGGCGGTTACGGCTCACGGAATTGGTATTGCTGAAGATTTCGGCAACTACTATCACGTGAAAACCGGAGACGCGAAAAAACGCCTCGCCGAGCTTTTTGAATTTGCAGCGATACAGCAGGTCGAAGTCGAGGGATGGGCTGATACAGCGTTCGCTCCGCTGACCATTGAATCTACTGAAGCGACCAACGCTAGAGCACTGCTCACGCCGTTCGATCCGCTGGTGTGGAACCGCGATCGTATTGACCGAATTTTCGATTTCTTCTACCGAATCGAGATTTACGTTCCTGAGAAAAAACGACAATACGGTTACTACGTATACCCGTTTGTGCTTGGCGACGATCTAGTGGCGCGTGTCGACTTGAAAGCAGATCGACACAAAGGCGTTCTCAAAGTGCAAAGTGCCTTTGTTGAGGTCGAGGAGGACCACGACTACGTCGCTGCTAACTTGCTGAATGAGCTTCGCTTGATGGCCGACTGGTTGGGGCTAGATCGAGTTGTTCTAGGACGAAAAGGCAATTTGATCTCAGCACTTCGGAGTGCTCTGAAAAAAATAGCCTGATGCCCTCGACTAAGCCCGTTCCAGATACATCACTGCGAACATGTTGTTGGCATCGGTCCAAACGTTCTTCACGTTGAGTCCTGCTTCGTTAGCCATTTCGCCGAACGCATGAATTGTGTACTTGTGCGAATACTCAGTGAGAACGGATTCGTTCTCTTCGAACTCAAACGAGTATTTGCAAACGTTTGCTGTCTGTCGTTCCGTTGAAATTAAGTGCATTTCGATACAAGATCGACCGTCGTTGAAAACAGCTTCGTGTTTGAACTTGCTGAGATCAAAGGTACCGCCAAGTTCATCATTAATGCGTTTTAGAACATTTAAATTGAACTCGGCCGTCACACCTTGTGAGTCGTTGTATGCAGCCCGAAGTACGTCACGGTCTTTATCAAGATCTACTCCGATTAGAACGCCGCCATAGGCTCCGGCGTTTTCAGCCATGCCGACCAACAACGCCATGGCGTCTTCTCGTCGGAAGTTTCCGATGGTCGACCCGGGGAAGTAGATCACCCGGCGAGATTCTTTACTTGTAGGCGAAGGAACTTCAAACGATTTCGTGAAGTCAGCAACGACTGGCATTATCTCGATATGAGGGAATTCAGCCTGAAGCGAGTGACCTACCTGCGACAGGTAATCACCTGAGATATCAATTGGGACATAGCCAGCTGGGGCAATCAAATTTCTGAGCAATAAACGGGTTTTCAGCGAACTCCCGCTGCCGTACTCAACCAATAAAGCGTTCGAGCCAACAGCAGCAGCGATATCGCCAACTTGTTGCTGTATCAATGCAGTTTCAGTGCGCGTGACGTAGTACTCGTCCAGCTCACAAATATCGTCGAACAGCTTCGAGCCTCGTTCGTCGTAAAAATACTTGCTCGGTAGCGTCTTACGATTTTGTGAAAGTCCTTCGACAACGTCACTAAGCATCGTATGAAGTGCTGCCTCAGTCTCTGGAGTTGTCGCCGTATTCGTCAATTATTGAATGTCCATTAAAAATCAATATTTATCGAAATCGCTGTCGATTACTTTGGATCCCGGGCCAGCCGGAACCCTTTGAATATTCAGATGCTCGTAATTTTGGAACGGTGCGATCACTAGGGTCGAATCCGTTGGCATCGAAAAATTCAAGATGGCATCAGAGTATTCAAGACAGTAAGTAGACGTCAAATAATAAATACTGACTGGCCAGTCATTTTACATGGAATCGGAGATATGTCGATGGTGAAAGCTATCTTCAACGGCACAGTCGTTGCGGAAACAGAGGATTACGAAGTGGTTGATGGGAATGTTTACTTCCCGCCTAGTTCCATCAAACGAGAGTTCTTTTCCGATAGCGGGTTGCACACCAGTTGTCCTTGGAAGGGACTAGCCAGCTACTACTCGCTGAACGTCGATGGGCAAGAGGCTAACGACGTTGCTTGGTACTACCCAACTCCGTCCATTGCTGCGGGCATTATCAAAGATCACGTTGCGTTCTACCCTCAAGTGACAATCGAGGGCTGAAAGTCCGGCTGGCTGGGCATACTCCGCAGCATATTCGGTGTGTAGGCGAATGCCGCGGTGCGTCTGGACCACGCTACTTATCGAAACGCAATTGCACGTTACGAACCTACTAGCGAGGTAAGTTTTCCGAGTAGTCCTCGGCGCTTTGGTTTGAGGTTCGAAGAAATGAACTCGACTGTTGCTGGCGATCCTGTCAGCAGCAGTCCACGCCATTTCCTTATTCGACCGTACGTTGTCGAATCGTTGGCGTACCCGTTACTCCATCCATCGAATTCAGCGAAATGCTGAGTTGAATCGAGCGCCAGCACTTTGCCACCTGATTCTTTGACCAGAAGAATTGCTGCAGCAAAATCCCAAGTCATTGCCCAACCGGTGATGGCGTATTGCATTGTTCCGTTGGCTACCAAGAACTGCTCGTAGCAAGCACTCCCGCCTACGCGAATCTCGCCGAAGTGACCTTCTAACGGCTTTTCGACATTGAACATTCGGCGAATCCATCCAGGCCGAGCCGAAAGCACGCCGGTCATCGGCTCGCCCGAATCACTTGATTGGTGGACATGAACTTGAACATCTCCAATCCACGTGCCGTGACCTCTTCTTGCATGCATCAATAGGTGACCATCTGAATTCGGCCATGGAATCCAAATAGCAGCTGCAACCGGTTCACCCCTGAATAGTGCGGCTACTGAAACAGCGTGAACCGGCGACGAGTTAACGAAGTTGGTGGTTCCATCGATCGGGTCGACGATCCAGAGCCAATCTGTCGCCGCTGGTTCCTCGTCGGGTGGGTCCTCTTCACCGAGCAGCATGTGGTCGGGACAAGTTTCCGACATGATCTCGGCGATCATCCGCTGACTCTCCTTATCGGCGTCGGTCACCATATCTTTGCCTGGCTTGTCGCCTTTTTGAGAAATCTCCAAGAAGCCGCCGAACCTGCTCGCCACAAAGGCACCGGCTTCTTTGGCGGCACGAACAACCGAATTCTCGATGTGTTCTAGTTCAGAGTCAGTAAATACGGCATTAGGGTTGTTCGACACGTTGCTCGGTGATAATTCGTTCAATCTGATGCGACTCCAATGGCGTAATAAAAAGTAACTGATCTGCTGCGACAAGCAACAGGATAGATTGGCGGACGCTCGAAATATAAGGAAATTCTATTCTCGTCGCTGCCAACACTCCGGTAAGATTCTACGTGCAAGTTTTGAATGTGAATGCGCTGAAATACTTCGCAGCGCCTTGAGGTAACGGAAATGTCTTCGACCACTACCCGAAAATTTCATAAAGATCGTGGACTCGTCACACGCATGTACTTCACGATGTTCATGCTCGGCTTCCTTTACGCCGTATTTGCTCTATTCCTGATGCAAGTCGCCGGTTTGCAACTCATATTCGTCGGTGGAATAGTCGGCGTCATGATCGTCGTGCAGTACTACATGTCCGACAAGCTCATATTGATGTCGACTGGGGCGAAAGAAGTTACTGCCGAGCAGCAACCTGCGCTTCACAAGATGGTCAAACAACTTGCTGATCGATACGAAATGCCAATGCCTAAGGTAGCCGTAATCGACACCGCTATCCCGAACGCATTTGCCACGGGTCGAAACCCGAAGAACGCGCTTGTGGCTGTTACGACCGGCATTCAGCAACGACTTAACGAGCGAGAACTGCAGGCCGTTATCGGTCACGAACTTGCACACGTTGCTAATCGTGACATGAGGGTGCTCGCCATTGCTAACTTCCTCGTCACTGTCACCAGTTTCCTCATGACCATGCTCTTCTGGAACATGCTCTTCGGTGGCATGGGTGGGCGCCGCAACAACAACGGCGGCGGCATGATGATGGTCTATCTAGTCACGATCGTCGTTTATTTCATTGGTCAGCTACTGGTATTGGCGCTGACTCGTTATCGTGAATACGGAGCCGACCATACTGGCGCCGAGATTTGTGGCGATCCTGGTGCACTTGCTGATGCTCTCGAGAAGATCAGCGGCGCTGTCAACAAGATTCCTGACAAGGATCTACGTAAGTTGCAGACCGCAAATGCTTTCTTGATTATTCCGGCAGCGCTGAAGGGAGAAGGATCTATGAACCTATTCTCGACTCATCCACCTTTGCAGGAACGAGTCAAGCGACTTCGCGAACTCGAACAGCGCATGCGCTACGGATTGCGATAGGCATGGGAATATTCAGCGGAAACAAAACTGCCAAGGACGACTGGTCTGCGATGTCGACCGTTATCAAGGCAGAGGCAAAGCTTCAGGCACTTGGTGAAATCACTCCTTCGAGACGTGCTGGAGTGATCTACAGGAACGATGAATCTAACCCGTTCCAACGTGATATCAAGATCGAACTCAACGAAGTGTTGTACGTTGGCGATGGCGCAACCAAAACCGCTTTCGATATTGAAGACGATGACCGTGGCATGCGCTGGATCGTACTCGAAGACGGTAAATTCGGCGATCTAGTATCGACGGTCTACACAGTAGGCAATGCCATCGGAATGAACGATGGCGCTGACAATCTTCTAGCTGCCGTATTCGAGCTGTATTTCACCGGTACGGTCGAAGACAACACCTACCGTTCTGGATTGCGCACATATTGGATCTACAGGTACGACCGCAAAGCCTTCTATCCGTTTGTTCCGACCGGCGAGAGCGAAGGCGATCGAGACCGTCTCACGGAAGCGCGACTGTGTCACGATCTACGCAAGCACGGTCTAACAGTAGAAAAATCGCTTACCGAGTGGATGGGGCTCTGGGGCATACCGTTCTAGAACGCCGTAGCGACTTTCGAATTCGTTCTTCGCACCAAATCTTTTTGTTTGATTCTTGTCTTAGCCCGAGGGCCTGTTCATGAGTGACCAAGCGCGCGTAGCGTTAGTAGTACGTCCCGGAGAGAGTCCTCAGCCATTTGTCGATGCGATAGCGCACGGCGCTGGTCAGGCTGTTGTTATTGAATCGAACGTTGAACTACCTGACGACGTCGGCGGACTGATGGTCGCTGGCGAAGCAGGATTCGTATCTTCTGACAGCTTGCCCATTGCCATCGCACAGGCAATCGAAACCGGATTCCCCGTGTTGGGTATCGGTTGGGGGATGCATGCCCTCAACATCGCCCTAGGCGGCGAACCTCCAATCGTAGTCGAAGGGCATGGCGATCCGAGCGAAGACCCAACGAAGCACACATCGTTTATGGCACCCGGCGGCAAAGTTGGCTACACAATCGCTGGGTCAGGTTGGGTGACCATCCCTTCGGCTCACACCCACGGCTTACTTCCGGCTCATGTTGCCGATGGTTTGCTCTCCTCGATGTATGCAGAAGATCGTGTAGTTGAAGCGATAGAGAAGCCTGGTCGTGAATGGTTGATCGGCGTTCAGTGGCCTGCTCACCTCTACGACCGTACTCCGAAAGGGTTCGATAGCTTGCTGCTCGCCCTTGTTGAACGCAGCGAGCAATAACCGAAGGTTTTGGAAAGACCTCGCGGGCGGGTGCGCACGCGTTGCGCGTACGTATGGGAAAGCGTACTGTTGAGTCACTAACTTTCGTATTGCGCGCCAGTTTGGCCCGGTACGGGCTGACACCAACCACTTAGCCGGAGATTTTTATGGTCAATAGCGACCTCGGCAGCATTAGGCCAACTAGCATCGAAGACGAAATGAAGACGTCTTACTTGGACTACGCCATGAGCGTAATTGTGTCCAGGGCGCTTCCCGACGTTCGTGACGGCTTGAAGCCGGTGCAGCGTCGTATTCTTTACGCAATGCATGATCAGGGCATGCGCCCAACTTCTTCGTACAAGAAGAGCGCGCGTCTTGTAGGTGAAGTGCTAGGTAAGTACCACCCGCACGGTGACCAATCGGTTTACGATGCCCAAGTGCGTATGGCGCAGTCGTTCTCGCTTCGGTACCCGTTGGTAGACGGCCAGGGTAACTACGGATCTGTAGACGGCGATCCACCAGCAGCAATGCGATACACCGAGTGTCGCTTATCACCGATCACCGAGATGATGCTCGGCGATATCGATCGCGACACAGTCAACTGGGGCGAGAACTTCGACCAGTCATTAAAAGAACCAACCGTTCTTCCTGCTCGATTGCCAGCCCTATTGGTAAACGGTGCATCTGGTATTGCTGTGGGAATGGCGACGAACATTCCACCGCACAACGTCGCTGAAATATGTGACGCAATCGTGCATATGATTGGAAAACCCGACGCTTCAGTCGATGACTTGATGCAGTTTGTGCAGGGGCCTGATTTCCCAACTGGTGCACATATTTGGGGCCAGGAAGGCATACGAAATGCCTACGTTACTGGTCGTGGTCGCGTGATGGTTCAAGCCGATCACAAAATCGAAGATATTGAGCGACAGGAACGTAAACGCATCGTCTTCAACGAGATTCCTTTCCAGGTAAACAAAGCGAATCTTGTAGCGAAGATCGCCGATCTGATCAAGCAACGCAAAATCGAAGGCATTAGTGAAGTTCGAGACGAATCCGACCGTAAAGGTATGCGAGTCGTCTTAGAGCTTCGTCGTGGTGCGCATGTGCCGGTTGTGCTCAACAACTTGTACAAGCACACAAACCTTCGTAATTCGTTCTCAGTCAACATGATAGCGTTGGTTGATGGCACTCCGAAGATGCTCACGCTTAAGCAGGCGCTTCGTCACTACATTGACTTCCGGGTCGAAGTAGTTCGAAGGCGTGCTGAATTTGATCTGAAAAAGGCTAAAGCACGTTTACATGTACTCGAAGGTCTGCGTATAGCGATCGACAATCTTGATCGAGTGATTGCGCTAATCCGAGCTTCAGCCGATGTTGAAGAAGCCCGTTCAAGCTTGATGGCGGAGTTCAGTTTTTCCGAGATTCAGGCGCAAGCCATTCTCGATATGCAACTGCGTCGCTTAGCTGCGCTTGAACGCGAGAAGATCGAGAACGAATTCACAGAACTTCTTGCACTCGTGGCAGAACTCGCAGCGCTCCTATCTGACAGTGTTCAAGTTCTTGGCGTTGTTCGTAGTGAAACACGAGAACTTAAGCGAAAGTACGGCGACGAACGCCGCACAGAAGTGCATCAGGAAGAACTCGGCGATTGGCGTCGTGAAGACACCGAGCCTCACGAAGATGTTGTTATTACGCTTAGCCGTAACGGCTACGTAAAACGGGTCAAGCTGGACACGTACAAGAATCAGCACCGGGGTGGCAGAGGTGTCCGAGGTCAGAGAATGACCAAGGAGGATGATGTAACGCCGCACTTGCAGATTGCGGACACGCACGACTATTTACTGTTCTTCACAGATCAAGGTCGGGTGTTCGCATCGCGCGTATTTGAACTACCTGCCGACCAATCAAGAAACTCCCGTGGTACGCCTGTGCAAAACCTTGGTTTCAACATGGAACCGAGAGAGGAAGTTCAGGCGGTAGTTGCCGTTTCGAGCTACCTCGAAGACACGTATTTGGTGATGGCAACGAAACATGGGCAAGTGAAACGCATGCACCTGCCATTGTTACGAAATATGAACCGCAGTGGACTACGTTGCTTCAATTTGAAGGGCGATGACGGGCTGATCGGTGCAGTGCTTGCCGACGATACCGAGGATGTGATCCTCGTTTCAAAGGAAGGCATGTCGATACGCTTCAAATCTTCCGAGGTGCGGGCACGTCAACGTGCTTCCGGTGGAATGAAAGGGATGACAGTTCAGGGCAAGGACGAAATCGTTTCAATGAACGTTGTCGATGACGAGGGCTACCTGCTCATCGTTAGCCAGAAGGGTTATGGAAAGCTTTCCCTTCTACGTCACTACACCCAACAGCGTCGTGGTGGTAAAGGTCTCATTACGCTGAAAGTCACACCAAAGACCGGTAATGTTGCCGACTCGGCCGTGGTGAGTGAAGACATCAGGACCGACTCGACCGGCATGCTGGTTCTTGTTAGTGAGAAGGCTCAGGTCATCCGTACGAACCTTGGTGAAATTCGATCAACAGGTCGAATCGCTCAAGGTGTGAAGATTCAGGTGCCGGACGCTGGTGACAAGATCTCTGCTATTCGAGTCATCAATGAGCGGCGTGAAACGGGTGCTGTATTGGACCCGACTGAACTGGAGAACGATAGCGAGTATGACGAGTCTGACGGTGAGAATGAAGCCCCCGATGAATCAACCGACGAACTCGAAGTTGCGACTGAAGACTAAATCCAGTTCTTTCAAATAGAGCTTACGACCGGGCTGACTTGAAGAATATCGAGGCAGCCCGGTCTGATTAATCGGTTCGTACCATCGTTTATGTGGAACTGGATCTGAATCTCTAGATATCTCACGAACTACGTAGCGAGTCCGCCACCAATTGCTACTGTAATAGGCCAGAATTACTAAATGCTCAATGCTAGCGGCAAGCTCATCATCCGTCGGAAATACTACGTCCTGTCTATCTGGGCGATTGTCATTTTGGCTGCGTTGCCATTCTTTCCTCGTGCTGACGAATACCTGAAGCCGGGTGGGTTTTCGAACGAATCGTTCCCCTCAGTCCAAGCTAGCAAAGTGCTTCAGGAGCGACTTGAGCTAACGACTTTGACCGTCGATTTCGTGTTCAGTCATCCTGATTGGTCGCCGTTCGATCCCCGGTTTTCTGGAGCAGTAGAGACTGCTGTTTCAGGACTCGCCGATCTGGAAGATATCTCCGACGTCGTAACTCACCTCGATGATCCTAAGCGAGCTTCCGCCTCCAGCAATACAGTTCACGTTTCAGCTGGACTGACGATGGAGTTGGACGAATCGCTCGATTATCTCGATACGGTGATAGAAGCAGTCGACCCAGGTCCGCTTGATCTGTTTGTCACTGGAGGTCCAGCGTTATATCGCGATATATCATTGGCAAGTGAACGAGATTTACGACGAGGAGAAACCGTCGCATTCCCTGTGGCAACACTCGCTCTTTTGCTGGTGTTCGGAACGTTGGTGGCCGCGATCCTGCCAGCAGCAGTTGGCGGTGGGGGAGTGCTCGTCGGCATTGCGATCGTTTTCTTCATGTCGCAAGGCATCGACATGTCGGTGTTCGCCCTAAACATCGTGAGTCTGTTGGGAATCGGAATCGGAATCGACTACTCGCTGTTCTACACCTCGAGATTCCAAGAAGAATTGCGCAAAGGTAAATCTGTCGATGACGCCGTTTTAGGCGCACATATTCACGCTGGTCAGGCAATTCTATTTTCGGCTATTACGAGTCTGATCGGACTACTTAGTCTCGTCTTATTCGATGTGATGATGCTTCGTTCGGTCGGCATAGGTGCAGTTGCAGTTATTTTTGCAGCGTTGATCGCAGCGCTCACGTTGATGCCGGCGATACTGGCTGTGCTGGGTGAACGAGTTAACAGATTCAGGATTGTTCCAAATTGGAGCAATCGACCCAGCTTCTGGGTACCGCTATCGAACTGGGTGATGAAACGGCCGTGGCTCGTGCTAGTGCCAACGTCGGCTGTGCTGATTCTGCTCGCAGTGCCGGCGCTATCGCTCAGACTCGGAACCGTTGACGCGACGATATTGCCCGACTCGCTGGAGTCTAGGCAGGGATTCGATGTGCTCAGGGAAGAATTCGGATTCGCCTTACAAACCGTTATCCCTGTGGTCTACACCTTCGCCGAAAAGGATGACTTGTCGGTTGCCGCCGATCCGTTCTCCGCTGAGAACCTAAGGCGTGCATTCGACATTGGACGCGAGTTCGAACGGCTAGAAGGCGTTTACGGGGTGACGAGCATCGTTAATCTCGAGCCGACGTTTGGCACGGATGAGTATGAGCTTCTCTACACTCATCCAGAATCGATCACCGATGTTGCCGCCGCTCGGATAGTTGAAGAATCGGTTCGTAACGGTGCGATTCTGTTCTTGGTTCACAGCGAAATGCACCCGTTCTGGCCAGAGACTCGTCAACTGGTGGCTGATATTCGAGCGTTGATTCCGCCGGGCGGCGAACTTCATGTCAGTGGCGGTGCGAGCGAGATCACCGACATAATCGCCGCACTCTATGGCAAGTTCCCGTACGTCATCGCCGCTGTATTGGGCGTGACGTACATATCCCTGATGCTGCTGTTCCGTTCGGTATTGCTCCCTTTAAAGGCGGTCCTACTGAATGCACTGTCGATTCTTGCAAGCTACGGAGCTTTGGTATTCGTATTTCAAGAAGGGAACTTCAGCGGTGTATTGAACTTCGAAGCGATGGGGGTTATCGAAGCGACCCTCCCGATACTGCTATTTGCGATTATTTTTGGCCTGAGCATGGACTACGAAATATTCTTGCTATCGCGAGTCGCCGAGGCGTACGAGCGCACAGGCGATAACACATTAGCGGTCGCCGAAGGGCTTCAACGGAGTGGACTAATCATTACCGGAGCTGCATCGATCCTCATCATCGTCGCTTCAAGTTTTGTGCTCGCTGACGTCGTGGTCGTGAAAGCCATCGGGCTTGGTCTGGCTATCGCGGTGTTCGTGGATGTGACATTAGTTAGAGCTCTTATTGCTCCCGCCATCATGCGAATCGCTGGCCCTTGGAACTGGTGGATACCAGGCTGGCTCGACAGAATATTGCCGGAGGTTAAACGTGTCGATTAGACGCCTATTACTTCTGATGCTGTTTACGGTCGGCTTGCTGATGACAGTCACGACTTGTGTGAAATCCGCTGAGCCACGTGTAGTACCGGTCGATGCAGTTCCCGATCCCACCGTCACTCCTTTACCAGTCACATTTCCTCGTGACGAAGGGGGCCATGAGACTCGACTTGAGTGGTGGTACCACAGCGGTCACCTTCAGTCGGAATCCGGAAGAGAGTTTGGATTCCACTTCGTCGTATTCAAGGCCGACGACGGACTCAACGAGCCGAACCTCGTCTCACAGCTCGGAATTCTTGATGTCGAAACAGGAGAACACTACGAATTTGCCAGGGCAGAAGCAGGTATGCGGCAGATCGGCGGAGGGCTAATGACCATTGGTATTGCTGATTGGGTCTACGGTCTGAATCCAATAGAGGGCGCCCATACATTTATTTCAAAAAGCGGTGACACAGGTCTTAGCCTCAATCTTGAAGCCGTTGCTCCCGTGATGCTTCACAACAAGATCGGCTGGCTGCCGACTGAACTTGGTTCCACCTACTACTATTCTTGGCCGAGGCAGAAAGCGGTCGGCGAGCTGATCCTCAACGGCGAAACATTTCAGGTCACAGGTACAGGCTGGTTCGATCATCAGTGGGGCGATTTTTTCGTGCTCGGCAAACCTGCCGGGTGGCAGTGGTTCGCCGTTCAGCTTCACGATGGTGGTTCGCTGATGATCACTCAGGCACGAGGTATTGACGGCGAAATTGTCGAAACGTACGGCACTTACATGTCGCCTGACGGAAACGTCCGTGATCTTCGAGAATATACCGATGGGATCGAGCTTTCTGTGCTTGGTGAATGGACGAGTCTCGATAGTGGCGCCACGTATCCGTCTGGGTGGTCACTATCCATAGATTCACTTTCGATGGAGTTGACAATAGATCCAGTGGCGAAAGATCAAGAAGTCCAGATGGGGCTACCCGCTGCATCTACATATTGGGAAGGCAAGGCCTCGGTTAGCGGTCGACAGAACGGTGTGCAGTTAGCCGGTGATGCCTATGTTGAGCTCTCCGGTTACGCCGATTCCGAACCTGTCGAGTGGATGCAACGCCGCTAGTATCGCTGCTTAATGCGACTTCACGTTTATACTTCCGCCACTGGTTTCGAACTTTCGAAGGGTAATAGGATTGCAGACGGCCGAATCAATTGCAGAGATGTACCGCGACGCTTGGTCGAGATTCGCGACCGGGGTCACAGTAATCACTACGGTCGAATCGAGCGGGGCAGTCCATGGGATGACAGCCAGCAGCGTGACATCGGTTTCGCTTGATCCCCCATTGGTTATCGTAGTAATTGGCGAATCTCGACAAACACACGCTTTGATCAAGGCTACGGGTCGGTTCGGGATGAGCATTCTTGATGTAGGTCAAACCGAAATCGCAAAGCACTTCGCAACTCCACACGAATCGCGTGGAGAGTTGGCTACCGAGAATCTCACTCAGCTTTCAGGAACTCCCGTTATTGCCAACGCCATAGCCGCAATGGACTGCAAAGTTATCGCTGCTCACAAAGCCGGGGATCACACGGTGTTTATTGGCGAAGTGGAATCAATTCAAGTTGGCGAGGGCGATCCGCTGGTGTGGTTCCAACGACAGTTCGGCGGCTTCACAGATAGTGCGTCCGATCAAAACTCCAGTAGCGATTCTGAATAGGCAATATCGTGCGAATCGCCGCAATTTCAGTCGCTCCTATATTTCCGAACTACGTCATCGGCGGATCACAAAAGATTCTCGCTGATGTGACTGCTGGCCTTAAAAATTCAGGTCACGACGTTCAGATTTGGTGTACTGCCACGGAATCACACAATGGTGATTTCGATGTTGATGGAGTAGCTGTTCACCCCGAGCTTCAGTTTCGGGGCTCATTTCCGTCAACACATCAGGTTTCTCCGGTCGCTCTCGCTCGATCAGCCGAAACCCTGCGTAACGCCGCAGAGTGGGCGGATCGAGTCTATCTCCATGCCGATACAGTTTATTTGCGGCACGCCTTAGAGGGCGCCGAGATCATTAGGTCCATTCACGACTATGTCTACGAAGAAGCACTTCTATCGACGCTCAGCCTTCCAGCCGACGTGACGATTGTTCCGAGCAACTATCTCAAACACTGTATAGAGGCGACCGTCGCATTTTCAGGAAAAAAAACTATAGAACAAGTTGAAGTGATATCGAACGGAGTGCATGTCCCCGAAACTACTCCGATCCCGACACTTCCGGATGGAATATTACCTCGTGGTGAAAAAGACCTGATTTTGCTATTTCCACATCGACCCATACTGACGAAGGGTTTGGATGAAGCAATAAGAACTGCAGTTGAGGTTCAGAAAATCGAACCTACTAGAAACGTTAGATTGCTGATACCGGCGTATCCCACTAATATGAATTTCGATGATCTGGCTGGCTCAACTGACGAACTCATGGAACTGGTAAGTGACCTGGGTGGCGTCGATATTGTGGAGTTCCATAGTTGGCTGAGTCCAACCGAAATGTCCGGATATTACGCGTCCGGGGACGTGACTCTGTGCATCGGATCGTTTGTTGAGTCCTTTGGACTCGTTCCAGTCGAGTCAGTTGCGAACGGTACGCCGGCAGTCTGCGCCAGCGTTGGCGCATTCAGGCAATTCGCCGATATTGACGGAATTATTCCAGTGCCATATGGCCAGATAGAGGCGTCGACCCAGGCAGTACTTTCGGCCGCAGGCGGATCAGTAGACTTGATCGAATCCGGTCGTTCCCAGATCAGTCACACCTACTCTCCAGAATCGATGGTTGAAGGCTATGAATCGGTAATTTCACGAACCTTGTCTGAAGCGCGAAAGATCGAACTAGCGGCCGACGATCAGTTGTTGTTAGCACCTTGGTGCGACATACAAGGTCAGGAAATTTACGACGACTACACAGCGACCCGCCTGCAATACCCGCATCTCGTGAGCGCATTGAAAGTGAACGTAGGGCTAGCCTGGTCAGATCCTCTGCTGCTTTCTGCAAGTCTCGATGCCGAGGTCAGACACGCCAAAGAACGCGGAATACTGATTCCGAAATACGTGATCGGTTAGCGATTGCCTACCCGACGTACCCTCGGATCTTGATCGTTTCCGCAACGCGGTTAACTGCTACATCGAACGCCGCTTTTCGCATCGATCCGCCGTTTCGATCTGCCTGTGCCTTCGTTATGTCGTAGGCTTTGTTCATCTTCTTATCTAGCTCTCGGTTCACCCGTTCGAGTTCCCAATTGAACACTTGAATGTTTTGTGCCCACTCGAAATAGGAAGCGATAACCCCGCCAGCATTAGCGAGAATGTCTGGAATCACGTTCTTGCCCGCGTCAGCCAGAATTTCGTCAGCGACTGATGTCACCGGACGATTCGCCCCCTCGACAATTATTCCTGCCCGAACGTCGGGTGCGTTCACAGCGGTGATAACGTCTTCTATCGCCGCGGGAATCAGCACATCGCAATCGAGAGTCAACAGATCGGCGTTGTCGAGCGGGTCGGCATCGGCGTAATCCGAAACCGAACCGCCATTGAGCACGATTCGCAGTAGCGCAGGTATATCGAGACCCGAAGTATTGATGATCGCACCGTCGGCGTCCGATACGGCGATCACCTTCGCCCCATTGTCGAACATCGTTTGTGCAGCGGATGAACCTACCGCTCCGAAACCCTGAACAGCAACAGTGCATTGATCGGGTGTTGACCCAGAATCGACTATTGCGCGGCAACCTACAACCGCAGCTCCTCTACCCGGTGCTTCCGCTCTGCCTAGCGATCCACCAAGCTCGATAGGTTTTCCAGTCACGATGCCGGGGGTGTGACCATGAATCGATCCGTAGGCATCCATTATCCAAGCCATGGTCTGAGCCGATGTGCCAAGATCTGGAGCTGGGATATCCCGATTGACGCCAATTACATGGTGAATGCTCATCGTGTAGCGACGAGTGAGTCTATTAAGCTCTCCAGTCGAAAGCTCGCGTGGGTCTACAGAAACTCCGCCTTTGGCACCACCGAACGGCACATCGGCAAGCGCAGTCTTCCATGTCATCAGCATGCCCAATGCACGGGTATGGGCAAGATCGACGTTCGGGTGGTAGCGGATTCCGCCTTTGTAAGGACCACGTGACGCGTTGTGTTGCGAGCGATAACCGTGGAACACTCGAACTTTGCCATCGTCCATCTGAACGGGCAGGCCAACTTGAATCTCACGCCACGGTGTTACGAGCGTTTCTCGCATGTCGTCTTCGAGCCCCAGACTACGCACAGCGGTGTCGAGACTGGCAATCGTGCCATCGAGCATCGAGCTATCTTGGACCATTGCGAGACTCCTATCGGAAGCACCGAAAATTTGATTCTTAAGCCCGTGAAGCCTATATCAGTATGAATGTTGGCGGAAATCCACCAAAAATGAAATTGACCCTGTGGAACAATCGTACTTAGAATAGTTAGGTTGGGCAGCGAACGGATAAATACGAATGACAACAGATTACGCAATTATTAATACAGGTGGAAAGCAATACCGAGTTCGCGAAGGCGATACGGTATCTGTTGAAACCATCCCAGGTGAAGTCGGATCCGACTTCACCTTTGACCGTGTGCTTATGACTTCGGTCGACGGCAAGCTCTCTATTGGAGCACCGGCGGTTAAGGGAGCAACGGTTATCGGCGAGATCTCCGAGCACGGCAAAGCCGACAAGGTGATTTCACTCCGGTACAAGAACAAGACTCGTCAGCGTGTAAAACGCGGTCACCGACAGCAGTTTACGTCGGTGAAGATCAAGTCGATCTCAGCTAAATAGTTCACTCCTGCATCTTTGCAGAGTACTGGAGCATCTAAATGGCACATAAAAAAGGTGGCGGGACGTCCCGCAACGGTCGTGATAGTGCAGCCAAACGCTTGGGCGTCAAGGCATTCGCAGGTGAAGCGGTTTCAGCTGGGTCGATTATTGTTCGACAACGCGGAACGAAATTTCACACCGGCAGCAATGTAGGCATCGGCCGAGACCACACCATCTACGCACTCGTCGATGGTCAAGTCAGGTTCGACTACGCTCGCAAGAACACCAAGCGCGTAAACATCGATCCTGTAGTTTCCTAGTCAGGTAAACGAGAGATATGAAAGCCAATATTCACCCTACCTACCACGCCAAGGCAACAGTTGAATGTGCCTGTGGCAACTCCTGGGAAGTCGGGTCAACCAAAGAAAGCCTGCGGACTGAAATCTGCAGTAAATGCCATCCTTTCTGGACCGGCGAACAGCGAATCGTTGACACCGAGGGTCGTGTCGAGCGCATGATGCGCCGTTACAGCCTCGGGTCAACCGACAAGAGCTAACTGATTAGGGGCGCCAATCCGGCGCCACTTTTCTTATCCTACAAATTGTCCTCACCACAACCCTCAAAAAAACGGCCTGTTCTCTATGGTGGTCAAGCTGTCATCGAGGGCGTGATGATCCGGGGTCAAAGCCGAGCCGCTCTCGCAGTGCGACGCCCAGACGGCATAATCGTGCGTAGATCTATTCCGCTCGAAACCTGGGCCAATTCTGCCCTTCGTAGCGTTCCTTTTCTACGTGGCGTGCTCGTCCTGCTAGAAACTCTTCTGGTCGGCATGAAGTCGCTTACGATTTCGGCTAACGAAGCGGCGGCCGACGAAAATCCCGAGAAAGATCAACAGCTTTCATCTTTAGCGATGGCAAGCCTGCTTACGGTCTCACTTGTTCTCGGGATCGGAATATTTTTCCTTATCCCGGTACTCGTTTCTCGGGTAATAGAGAATGGTGGTGCCAACGACTTCACTGCCAATTTGGTAGAGGGCGCAATTCGGCTGGGATTGTTCATTGGCTACGTGTGGCTCATTGGCAAGATGAACGACATCAAGCGAGTGTTCGGTTATCACGGCGCTGAGCACATGGTTGTGCACGCCCACGAAGCCGGAGAGCCGCTTACGGTTGAGTCAGTACGACGATTCCCCCCAGCTCACCCACGCTGCGGTACGTCGTTCCTGATGACTGTTGTTCTAGTTTCGATCATCATGTTCATGTTCTTCCCACGCGATCCGTTCTGGTTCCTCGTAATTTCACGAATCGTGTTGGTACCGATCATTGCGGGAATCAGTTACGAATTTATTCGTTTTGCTGGAACGCATCAGGGCAACCTCTGGATTCGAATGTTCAATGCACCGAACATCTTGCTTCAGAATCTGACTACTCGTCAGCCTGACGAAGGAATGATGGAAGTTGCGATCACGGCCATTGAGTACGCAATGGCGATGGACGAAGAACGAGCCACTCCGAGCGACGATAGTTCACAGCTGTCGTCTACTCCGTTCGAACCGGTGAACGCTGTGTCGGCTGTGACCGTCGACGAGCCAGATCCGCCGCCGACCAGCTAACTTCTCAGCGCTTGTGGTGTTTAACTTCGGCGTTTAGCGAGAACTTCCCACACCATGTCGACCGGCATCTTCAGCGATGCCAGTAGAACCATGCAGTGGTACAGCAGATCGCCCATCTCTGCGGCGACATCGTCGTGGGTCTGGCTCACCGAAGCGATAGCCGTTTCACCGGCCTCTTCGACAACCTTCTGTGCAACTCGACCGGGACCTTCTTCGATTAGTGAAACCGTGTACGAGCCTTCGGGCTTCTCAGCTACACGCTGGTTAATCACGTCGAGGAGTTCCTGTATCACGCCAGGTCCGAGCTTCTCTGTCGAACCGTCGGCTTCGAGCAATGCCGAATCTAATACAGTAGTGTCAAAGCATGACTCCGCTTCAGTGTGGCATGCAGGTCCTACTGGGTTCACTTGAACCACGATGGCGTCGCCATCACAGTCCTGCTGAACCTCGATCACTTTAAAAAAATTGCCTGAGGTTTCGCCTTTGTGCCAAAGCTCTTGACGACTGCGTGAGTAGAACCATGCGTCAGGACCTTCGAGGGTTCGCTTTAGAGCTTCTTTGTTCATGTACGCGTGCATCAAGACTCGACCTGAGTCGGCGTCTTGAACAATTACTGCTAGCAATCCGCGATCATCGAACTGAATCATTTATAAATTCCCCCTGGGGATGAAGAGAAGCTTTGTCGAACTGCAAATCTTGCAAGATCAATCGAACTGTCATTATCGACTATAGAAAACGTGAACAATCACCCGCCGAGATGTTCGAGTATCGCTGATATCTCTCGTAAATCTGTTATCTCGATGTCGGGTTCTGGCTCTCGATCGACTTCTTCGGCATTGCGGTTGATCCACACTGTCGTTGCCCCCGATCGATATCCGCCAAGAACATCGTCGAACAGCTTGTCGCCAACATACCAAATCTTGCTTGGATCGGTCTTCAGGCCGGCGTAGAGATACTCAAAGGCGGCCAGCGCGGGTTTGTACACCTGAGCCGATTGCGAGCTTGCTACGAAGTCGAACTCAAGCCCTTCACTCGCAAGTAAAGGTATTAGGCCTTCGTTATCTGCGTTAGAAAACACCCCGAGCTTCACTCGGCCTTTGAGGAGATTGAGAGTCTCGACCGTTTCTGGAAACACCGGACGATCGGTCATGTGTAACGCTGCGCGGTCACCGGCTGCAGTCGCATCGGCATCTTCAAGCTTTAGATCGTCGAATACCTGCTGGAAGCACTCGGTCCATGCCTGTCGATACGACTTGAACGGTGGACTATTGTAAGGGCGTCCAAGGTCGGTTCGTATCTTGCGAAAGTTTACTTCGTACTTGCGCCAGTGAGTCCAAAACTCATCAGGCGTGAGTGGAATGTTCTGATCTTCGATAATCTCAGCGAAGGTAACTTTCCAACCGTCGTGATTGTTGAGGAACAGGGTGTCGTAACAGTCGAACGCTATCGCCTCAGGCAATACTGGCTCACCTGATCTCAGAGTTACTGGCAACTGCTAGACCTCCCGCATCGGAATGCCGCGTTCGGCAAGATACGACTTGACCTCGGAAACTCGTAGTTCGCCGAAGTGGAAAAGAGATGCAGCTAGAACGGCATCGGATTTACCTTCGACGAGCGCATCGTAAAAATGATCGAGTTCACCCGCACCACCACTGGCGATGACCGGAACTGTCACTGAATCTGAAATTACCGACAATAGTTCGTTATCGTATCCGGTCTTTTGGCCATCGGCATCCATGCTGGTCACCAAAAGCTCGCCCGCTCCCAATTCGGTCACAAGACGTGCCCACTTCACTGCATCGAGAGCAGTGGAGCGCCGACCGCCGTGGGTGTAAACCTGCCACATCCATTCGGCAGGAACGCTGCCATAGCCTTCTAGCTCGGAAATAACAGGATTGTCGACTCGTTTTACGTCCATCGCCAGTACGACACATTGCGCACCGAACTCTTTGGCGCAGTCTTCGATCAACTGAGGGTTAGCAACAGCTGCAGAGTTGACCGCCACTTTGTCGGCTCCAGCTTCGAGCATCTGTCGCATGTTATCGACAGAGCGGATGCCACCGCCGACCGTCAATGGAATAAATACTTCCGACGAGACCTTCTCAACAACATCGATCATCGTGTTACGGGCGTCGGACGATGCAGTGATATCGAGGAAGACGAGCTCGTCGGCACCTTCGGCGTTGTAAAACGCCGCGAGTTCAGCGGGATCGCCTGCATCACGAATGTCGACAAAGCTGACACCCTTGACCACGCGACCGTTGTCTACGTCCAGACATGGTATGACGCGTCGCGTCAACATCGTGGGGTCTCCGGTCTACTTGCGGGCGACGATGATGTAGCGGTGAGGAGTTAGCTGGCGTGAAGTTAGAGTCGTGAAGCCTAATGCTTCGACAGCCTCTCGCAGTTCCTGCTGAACTAATCGCTTCGAACTAGAAGGCCCAACTTCAGCTTTGCCTTCGACAGGCAACCACTCGACAATCGCCATCCAACCAGACTTCTTCAGAAGTCGAGCAGCTTCCTTGATGAGTAACTTTGGTTTGGTGGCTTCGTTTAGTACGTTGGAAAGAGCTACGCCATCAAGCGACTCATCGTCGAGCGGAATTTTGTTTTCCTGAGAGACGAGAGTTTTGACGTTTTTAAGCTTTGCAGCAGTCGCTTGCTTAGCGACATGCTTCAGCATTTCTTCTTGAACATCAATCGCGTAGCAGGTGCCTGAATAAACGTATTTGGCGAGCGGGATCGACAACCAACCAGGTCCGGAGCCGATGTCGGCAACCTTGTGGTCATTGTGAATCGGGACCAACGCGATCATCGATTGAGGGTCGTAAGTTTCCTCAAGCGTTGGGTGCAGTAGAGCTTCAACTTTATCTACTGAAGTTTTCGATGGCATTAGTGTCTTTTCCGTTCACCAATTGTTGGCCGGCTAGTTGCCAGCAGTTGTCATTTCGTCAATCGTTTCGATAGCGCTCTTTAGATCGAGCGCACCCGAGTAAATCGCCATGCCTGATATTGCACCTTCCACACCCAACTTAGCCAGTCCGACGAGGTCGTCAATCGATGCAATTCCACCAGCCACAATAATAGGGTATCGCAGGTTTTCACCTAGTTCGGCAACAGCTTCGAAGTTTGGGTGGGTCAAAGTGCCATCTCGACTGGTATCCGTGTAGATAAATCGTCGAACTCCGAGCTTGACCATCTGCTGTGCAAGATCTATAGCGGTGACAGTCGATTCTTCGATCCAACCGTGAGTCTGAACCATGCCGTCTTTGGCATCGACACCGACGATCACGTGCTCTGCACCGACGTCTTCGACGGCTTTTTGAACTTCGCCGGGTGCTTCTATAGCAGCTGTGCCCATGATTACACGGTCGATTCCGAGGTCGATCAAGCGTCGTGCTTCAGCGGCGTCTCGAACACCCCCGCCAAGCTGCACTGGAATGTCGATAGCTTCGACGATAGCTGCAACAGCATCGGCATTTGCTCGAACGCCATCCCGCGCACCGTCAAGATCAACGACATGCATTCGGCGAGCGCCCTGATCTACCCACCGCTTGGCTACCGACGCGGGGTTGTCGTCGAACACCGTCTCACGATCGTAGTCGCCTTGAGTTAATCGGACGCAGTGTCCGTTTCTCAAATCGATTGCTGGCAGAATTTCCATTTGGTCGGGTTCGTAGTTCTTTTGGTCGAGCTAGGGAGTTGCGTTGTTAGTTTGTTGAATTCGAAGCGAGGTCGAGAAAGTTCTTGTAAATCTGAAGACCGACATCGCCGCTTTTTTCAGGGTGAAATTGAGTTCCTACAACGTTTCCGTGAGCCACCGCTGCACAGATTTCGATGCCGTAATTACTGGTTGCAGCGACTTCCGCCTGCTGGTCGGGAACACATCGATAGGAGTGAACGAAGTAGAAGTGCGAGCCTTGCGGGATGTCTTTGAACATAGGGTTTCGACTAGCGTCATCACCGGTGAATTGAACTTCGTTCCAACCCATGTGCGGAACTTTCATCGCTGCACCGAGTTCATCGGTCATACCAGTTGGGATGAGTTCAACTTTGCCATCGACTAGTCCAAGACCGGGCAGTTCGCCTTCTTCAGAGCTATCGAACAGCACTTGTAAGCCAACACATACGCAAAGAAGCGGTTTCCCCGAAGCGGCAAATTCTTTCACCGGCTCAGTCATTCCCAGCGTGTTTAGGGCTGTCATGACTGCATCACTGGCTCCAACACCCGGTAGAACAGCTGCATCGGCGGATGCAAGCTCGGCTGGATCGCTCGTTACGATAGGATCGGCTCCAACTTTGCGAAGCGCCTTTTCAACGCTGTGCACGTTTGCTGCACGAGTGTTGAGTACGACGATCCGAGGTTTGCTGGAGTTTTCAGTCATTTGAATGAGCTAATTTGTGCCTGAAATGAGTCGAAAGAGCGTTCGTTTTTGCACGAAGCATCAATTGTAGTTCGAAAATCATCAAATCACCGTAGAAAACGACTTAACGCGACTTTTTTGCGCGAAAGTAACTTTCACGCGAGAATAGACAACGTAATGCGTGAGTAGTACTCGAACCTACGACAAGGGTGAAGATCGATGACGATGGCTCCGGAACGCACAGTTCCAATGAACACGATAAAAATCACTGAAAAAGCAGCGAGCAAGGTAATCCAGTTCGCGGCTGACAAAGGCATGGAGAAATTCGGCCTGAAAGTCGCAGTGAAAGGTGGAGGTTGTTCAGGCCTAACTTACGTTCTTGATATCGTTGAAGGCGCTGAATCTGACGACAAGGTCATCATTCAACATGGTGTCGAGGTCTTTGTTCCGAAGAAGGCGTTCGTGTTCCTCGCCGGAACCGTACTCGATTTCTCCGACGGCCTGAACGGCAAAGGCTTTGAATTCTCGAACCCGAGCGCTGCTAAGACCTGTGGGTGCGGCACTTCGTTTTCAGTTTAGGGTGACTAGCCACTTTTTCTTGAACCCGAGATGGGTTTTGATTTAGCTCGTGCAACCAACTACTTCTCTAACGACAGATTCTTCTCAACACGGCGCGCTCGCCGACGGGTGCGGGATGTTCGTGTGGGACGATGCGACCGTTGTTTCGCATACCGGTCCCGACGCTCTAGATCTGCTCCATCGGCTGGCTACGAAAGACCTGCTTAGCGTCGAGATCGGACGATCGCGCAGGACTGTACTTACGTCTGCCAAAGGCCGAGTCATCGACGTTTTCTTAGTCGCTCACACTTCCGAGAACGAGTTGTTACTGATCTCAGACTCCTCAAATTCCGACCGACTCGTCTCGGCGATCGACTATTTCACTATTATCGAGGATGCTGAACTCAACGATCGCACTGATCGTTGCAAGCGAATTTCGCTTGTCGGCCCTACCGCCAGGGCTGTGGCTAAGACGGCATTCGGTTCATATATCGATCTTGATGACGTCATGCAGGTTTCTGTAGACGGTGACCTAGTGGAGGTCATTTCCGACTCGTCACGTGGGGTCGAGTGGGTCGACGTTATTTGCAAAAAGGCGAGCGCTGCTCAAATTTCGGAATCTCTTGCGGCAATTGGCGCAACAGTGGTTGATGAAAGGAATTTCGAGCACTTCCGTATCGACAAGCTAATTCCGGGATCAGATCGTGAATACGGCGAGCATGCCAATCCGATCGAAGCGGGATTGCTGCCCCTAATCGACTTCGACAAGGGCTGCTACGTTGGACAGGAAGTCATTGCGAGGCTCGACGCCTACGACAAGGTCCAACGGAACGTACGGGTTCTTACTTCGGATACGCCTTTGATCGAAGGCGTGAAGCTTACCGCTAACTCAAAACCGGCTGGAGTTGTGACTAGTTCGTCACACCTAACAACGACGGATGGCCACTACTTGAGTCTGGCACTCGTCCGAATGGCACATTTAGATTCGGGCACGGAGTTGATGGCTGGCGAAGTCGGCGCTCGAGTTCGTTAACAGCCGGTTCGGAGAGTAGTCAAAGGACTATTCGTGGCGCAGCGTTTCGCCGCCATCGACCATTATGACCTGCCCACGAATCATTTCAGCGTCAGTGCCGCACATCATCGCCACTACCTTCGCTACATCCTCAGGAAAAATGACTCGTCCTGCTGGCGTGGGCCTTGAAGCGATGTCTTTTACGCCAAGCTCATCCGGGAACGCGTCGATCGCATGGGTCATCACGAACCCAGCCGAAACGGTGTTCACCGCGATGCCTTTTGGTCCAAGTTCCACCGCTAGGTATCGAGTTACAGCTTCGATAGCCGCTTTCGACACGCCAACTGCGAAATAAGCTGGCAGTACCCGTGTAGAACCGGGGCTAGATAGGTTGATGATGCGGCTTCCCTCAGGCATTAGTCGTGCGGCCGCTTTTGCGAGCAACCACGGGCCACGTGCGTTGATATCGAGTGTCCAATCCCAGTGCTTTGCAGTTAGCTCGGCGGCAGGGCGCATGACTCCAGAAGCGGCGTTGTTTACGAGAATATCGAGGCGACCGAACTTCTCATCGATTTTTTCGACAAGAGACTCGACAGCTGTTTCGTCGCCGACGTGCGCCTTGATTCTAGTGGCGGATATACCACCTGCTTCTAGCTCATCGACCGTTGTCTGTGCGGCTTTATGGTTCTTGAGGTAGTTGATGACGATCGTGGCGCCGCGTCGACCCAACTCGAAAGCGATTGCCTTGCCGATACCGCGTGAACCGCCAGTAACAAGCGCAATCTTTCCCGAAAGGTCGATGCTCGAACCGGTTGACTCGTTGTTAGACATATTTGACTCGTTCAAAACCAGGCAGGCAGTGCTAAATGGCCATTCCGCCGTCGACACGAATTATGTCGCCGGTGATGTACTGGGCTTCGTCGGTGGTGAGGAAAACGATCGTCGGTGCGACTTCATCAGGTTCGCCAAATCGACCCTGCGGAATCCATGTCATCACTGTGTCGCGTTGCTTGTCTGTAATGTCAGCGGATGTAGCAGTGGTAATGTAGCCAGGAGCCACGACGTTCGCGGTGATGCCTCGAGTGGCGACTTCCTTGGCAATCGATTGAGTAAATCCGAAAACGGCAGCTTTGGAAGCCGAATAGTTCGATTGCCCGATGTTGCCTCGCATGCCGACAACTGAAGAAATATTCACGATTCGCCCCCAGCGGCCTTTGACCATTCCGGGAATTACTTTGTGAGTACAGAAGTAGGTGCCAAACATGTTCACCTGCATGGTGTACTCGAACTGCTCGTCCTTCATGCGCATTAAAAGCGAGTCATTGATGACGCCGGCATTGTTAATGAGAATTTCGATAGGACCATGCGCTTCGACAGCCTTGTTTATCATCTCGACAGCGCTCTCTTTTTCAGCGACGTTTCCACCGACCGCTACAGCGATTCCACCGGCAGATCGAATTTCTTCGACTACAGCTTCTGCCTCTTCAGGGTGAGTGTTGTAATTGACGGCGACGCGGTGTCCATTCGCGGCAAGTCGAAGCGCTGTTGCTCGTCCGATACCGCGAGAACCTCCCGTTACCAGCGCACTTCTTGGCTCATTGTCGCTCAATATATGACCCTCAATTTACGTCGTGCATTGCACCGAGCGAATTGCTCGGGACAGCTAATCACTAACTAACTTCAGCTCTAATTCGGTCGAGCTCAGCCTGCTGGGCTCCGATCAATCCGGTTTCGACGACGAACTTGGCTGTACCGATGGCATTTGCCACTGCGTTCACGCCCGATGCTCCGTGTCCTACGATGGCAAGACCGTTCACTCCTAAGAGTGGACCTCCGCCAAACGCCTCAAGAATATTCATTCGTTCGAATATTTCTTTTGAAAGCTTTTCACTCTCTTTGGTCTCGCCGAGAACACTCTTTACATGGCTGACAATTGCGTCGCCGAGTCCTTCGGTAAGTTTGAGAACAACGTTACCAACGAATCCATCGCAGAGAACCACTTCGGCTTTGCCGTGTGGTAGATCGTTAGGTTCGATGTTTCCTATGAAATTCAAATCAGTCGAGTTCAACAGGTCGGTGGTCTCTTTGACCAGCGCATTGCCTTTGCCTTCTTCGGAACCGACACTCAACAAAGCAATCCGAGGATTTTCGTTCTTGTAAATAAGCTTCGACATTGCGTTGCCTAGCGCTGCAAAGTCGACGAGTAGGCTGGGCTTGGTATCGACGTTCGTGCCAAGGTCGATGATCACCGTATTCGGTGCGTAACCGACAACTGGCCCACCGAGCGCACCACGATCGATGCCATCGAGAGTTCCGTAAACGACCGTAGCTGCTGCTATGGAGGCGCCAGTTGAGCCCATGCTCACGAATCCGGCGGCTTTGCCCATTTTCACAACACCAGCAGAAACAAATATCGAGGCGTTAGGTTTCGACCGGAATGCTCGTGCAGGGCTTTCGCCCTCTTCGACTACACCATCTGCCGGAACGACCTGTACCAACTGCTTGGCAGGGGTGTCGTATCTGTCGAGCTCAGCTTGGATCGCTACGGGATCGCCGACGAGTGCCACAGCGATGCCGCCGTTGCCGATAGCCTGAAGAGCGGCCGGCACCGTAATCGATGGGCCGTGATCGCCACCCATCGCATCGAGAGCTATTGTGACTATACCTTCGGGAATACCCGTCATTGTCTGATCCGTATTTCTAATCCACACTAATAAATGTGGAAGCGTGATTCATTTTATTCCAACGCCACGGTCGCTCGCCCGGATACTGCGTCCGTACCATCGGTTTTTTTGCACCCAATCGTGCAGGTTGCGATGATTTTGCCGTCTTCTTCGCTGATTCCGGTGATCTCGCCGTATGTTGTTACGATCTCTCCCGGGAACACGGGAGCACTAAATCTAACCTTCAATTTGCCGCCATCGTGCCAAGTATCTGGGAACTCTGATGCCAGCATTTCCGTTACGAGTGCGAGGCTGAGCATGCCGTGCGCTATGCGAGTGCCGAACTGCGTCGTTGAGGCGTATTCCTCGTTGAGATGAATTGGATTGTGATCACCTGATGCCTCGCCGTATGCATCAACTCGATCCTGAGTGATTTGTCGTTCGAATCCGGCGAGAACATCACCCGCACTTCGATGTGAGTTGTTAGTCGTCATTACGACTCCTCCCCACTGACGATAATGGTGGTTGAGGACGTACCAATCTCAGATCCGGTTGAATCTTTGTATGAAACCGATACCGTGGCGAAATGATTCCCTCGTCTTACCGAGTTGGCCGTAAGCCTCCCGATGGCATCGACCTTCTCGCCGATCTTCACGGGTCTCGCCCAGCTGACTTCCTGACCTGCATGAATAGTCTGCAATCCGCCGGAGAATAGCCCCAAATCTTCGATCAGCTCTGTAAGAGCCGCGGCTACCACCATGATCGGTGCTAACGAGTCGCCATAATCGGGTGATTCGGCGCCTCCTACAGCCTTTGCGTACGCATTTGCACGTTCAGTGGGGATTGATACGTCGTAAGGACCAAATTCGTGTCCTACCGCCGCGGTCGAAATCAGGGGAACTGCCAATAAAATCCTCGTATGGTTCTGCCTGCTTAGGCGCAGTAGAACTCGAACGTAAAACATATATTGTAAATTTGCCCTGTGTCCGGGGCAAAAAGCGACATGCTAAATCAGGCTAAACACCTGATGTCGAACTGCCTCCGCGCTGCATAGAAATCGCCTCGTCGACAAGCTCAGTTGCTAACTCGAAGGACGCGGGGTTGCGGAAATCGAGCTGTGAAAGCGCGAATACTCGATACAACAATCCTGTCGATACCAGCCCGCCGTTGCTCTGACCGAGTGCCGGTAACTTGATCGCCATTGCCTCAGATATTGCCACGGCAGCGTTCATGCCGCTCCTGTTCAAAAACACCCGAGTAATTACTCGACCCTTGTGAGTGACGCTGACACCGCTCTTGTCTTGCTTGAGTTCAACTCTCAGATGAGAACGTGGTTTTTCAACCAGCTCGTAGCCATATTTGAGTGCTTGCTTCCTAGAAACGGTCAATTCGAACATCCATTCGCACACCAATTTTGTATATTCCACACGACGTGGTGGCATTGAAATCGATCCCATCCAAGTATAATCCCGAGCCGGATCAGAGTGAGAAGAGCGAAAGAGGGTAAGTAGCAACGTGTGAATTTCAAGGGGCAAGTTGCAGTGGTGACAGGTGCTGCTACAGGCATCGGACGTGCGATCGCTCTGAAGCTCGCCGAAAAAGGCGCATCTGTGATGACTGCCGATATCAACGAAGATGCAGCTGCTCAGACCGCCGATGAAGCCCGAGAGATTTCGGGGAACTCCAGCTCGTTCGTCACGGATGTCACTGATCTAGAAGCTTGTGATGGTCTGGTGAACGCTACGGTAGATGAGTTAGGATCTGCTGATTTCCTGATAAATAACGCCGGCATCGCTGGTTCAGCAGGGTGACAAACACGTTCAGACTCGACTGAAGATGATTGGAAGCGCACCTATCAGGTGAACGTAATCGGAATGACGAATGTTACTTTGGCCTTTCGTACACAGATGACCAAACGTCGCAGTGGACGAATCGTAAATCTCGCATCGATCGCAGGTAGGGCGACCATCTCTGCCACACTATTCGGCTTCAAAGGCCGCGGTGATCAGTCTCACGCAATCGACCGCACTCTAATTGGCTCGCTTCAACATTACCGTCAACGCTATTTGTCCCGGCCTTCTCTGGACTCCTATGTGGGAGCAGGTGGGCGATCGTTACGCCAATGACAATCCCTGCCTTCAAAGGGATGAAACCTCGTCAGGTGTTCGACACGATGGTTGCCGTCAATATTCCAATGAAAAAAGAACAGACACCAGAAGACGTAGCGGATGCGGTTGCTTTCCTTGTTTCGGAAGACGTTAAGAACATTACTGGGCAATCATTGAACGTTGATGGCGGCTTTTTTATGCGCTCATGAGCGCCATTGATTTTTATGGATTTTGAAGCCAAAACAACGATAGTTACGGGCGACGCTAGAGGCATCGGGCGCGGGATAGCGCTCGAGCTTGCTCGGCTCGGCTCAAATGTGATCATCGCTGACATGGATGAAGAATCAGCGAAAGGTGTCGTCACCGAAATCAAGGCGGGCGGAACTCAGTCGTACTTCTGCGAGACCGATGTCACCCAGCAGTGGTCGACCGACGATATGGTCGAGACAGCTCTGGAAGAATTTGGGCAGCTTGACGTTCTTGTGAACAACGCGGGAGTCGGCAGAGCAGAAGACTTCAAGACTTTAAAAAACCCAAGTGTCGATGACTGGCAGTCGACCTTCGACGTGAATGTTTTCGGCATTGTGAACGGGACGCAGTCGGTAGAGAGCTACATGGTCGATCGTGGTTACGGAAAATCGTGAATATTTCATCGATCGCCGGCCGGAGCTGGCCGACCCGGATTCGCCTCATACGCGGCGTCTAAGGCGGCTGCCATCAAATGTGTCCCAGCCGTGGGCGTTCAAGTTGGCTCCGCATGGCATAAACGTCAACACAGTCTGCCACGGATTGATATGGACTCCACTATGGGAGAATATTGCCGAGTGGAGACAATCTATGCACTCTCAAAATGCTGGACTGACTCCTCGCCAAATATTTCTGCAGACGGTTACGGAGCTGGTTCCGCTCGGTCGTGAGCAGACCGTCGACGACGTTGGGAAAGCTGTCGCATTCCTCGCCTCTGATCGGGCTCGAGCAATCACGGGGCAAGCTCTAAACGTCGATGGCGGTATACGCCAGAATTAGGGTTTCTCACTTGGCTGCCACTACTGCGTCCCGAGCGCAGCCGAGGGATCTGGTGGGGCGGGTGTGTCATCGCCTTTGCTGGAACGATCATCCAACCGTGTGTGAAATATCTTCCCAATAAGGGTTCTGTATTTCGATTAAGAATGCCTTTTTTGATCGTCGCCATTTCTTGATCTGCGATTCTCTTGCCCGGCCGGATTCTATCAACTCATGGAGTTCGCACCAGACAAGTTCGTTAGTTCTGTACTTTGAGCTAAACTCTCCTCCGGCACCGGCTTTATGCTGTTCGATGGGGGTTAACAAGTCGGTGGTAAAGCCTGTGTACAAAACACCCTTGATACTTGCGACCATGTACACGGCGATCATGTTGGTAGACATTCGACGGAGGATACCTTTGGTCGTAGATTCCTCCAAAGAACGATGACACACCCGCCCCGCCAGGTCCCCTCGGCTGCGCTCGGGACGGGTAGGGCGGTCTATCCCGTCTCTAACGATCTAACTGGCGGGTGTGATTCCCAGAGCTGCGTCGGTCATGTCGGTCAGAATGCTATCGAGAGTTCGGCTGGTGTTTGGTCCAACAATCTTCTTAACGATTTCGCCTTCTGGGTTGATGAAGAATTTTTCTGGAATCCCACTTACACCGAAGTCGATAGAAATTTTTCCAGAGGGGTCGATGCCGTTCACGTAGTTGATTCCGTTGCGTTCGATGAATTCCTCAACGGGGACTTTTGTGTCCCAAATAGCAACACCAATGAACTCAACTCCACGGTCTCTCCATTTGTCGTAGGTTTCAGCTAGGACAGGACCTTCAGCCCGGCACGGTGCGCACCAAGACGACCAGAAGTCGACCACAACGATCTTGCCTCGATAGTCGGCGATAGAAATCACTTCGCCATCGAGAGTCGTCAGTTGGAAATCTGCGAACGGCTCTACTGAAAGACCGACTTCACCAAAATTATCGTTGATGCCTGGGCGACCAGCTTCACCATCGTTCTGGATCACGCCCCACGCGAAGAGCGACAGCACCAATAAGACAGGGATTCCCACCCCGAATAGTACCTGTCGTCTCTGACCCACAGTTACTTGTCCGAATCTTCTGGCTTGGTTTCGTCCGAATCTGAGTCTGTGTCTGAAGTATCCGGTGCGTCATTTTCATCGCCGTCAGAGTCACTTTCAGATCTATCGAGCTGCTCTGACTCATCGGAAGGTTCGTCAGCAACGTCGTTGTATTCAAGCGCTACTTGTTTTAGCTCGTCACGGCGGTCGTTGTATTTATCTTCATCGATGTTGCCAGCTTCGTACTCTTCGTCGAGGACTAGGATCTCAGCGATGATGTCGTCCCGACTCGCCAGTTCGTCATCGTCTTCTTCTTTTCGTTTGCGATTTACAAACAATGCGTAACCGAGGATGGCTAGGATGGCGATTCCGACGGGCCAAACGGTGTAAATAACATAGTCGTTATCTTGAATGTAGTAGTTGATAGTTTGCACGGGAGTAGGCTGAGGCAATCCTGAGAAGGTCGCTCCAAGTTCAATCCCGGCAGCGTAATCTTTGCCCTGGTACTGATTGAACACGCTATCGGCTACAACAACCGACTCTGGAGCACCGAAGCCCTCAGCTTCGATCGATCCGCCATCCTCTGGCAGCAGCATTCGTACCTGATCTGCCCCGTATGGAAGCTTCAGATTGAAGTCGAACGAATCGCCTTCATATTCCAGAATGTAGCTAACCAAGATAGCGAACTCGCCCGGTGGAATCGGGTTGGTAAGTGCGAATCCTGTAGGTATCTCGAGAATATTTCCAGTTGGCAGTTCAGATTCGATCGAAAGATCCGCGAAACCTTCAGGAATATTAAATCGAAGTAGATCAAACCCCGTTAGGTTGGGATCAGTCAAATCTGGCACCCAGACGTGGTCGCCGCGGTTATCCACGTTGATAACTGTTAGTACGCCAACTTGTCGGCTTCGGGCATCAATGGTCGGAATCATCAGCACGTACGAACCGATAGTGATGTCTTCTAGCGACTTCGTTTCGTCGTAGATGCTCATCCTGACGTTCTGCCAGTTTTCGATGTGCGCCATGTCGACAGAAGGTGTGTACGAACCGTGATTCACCACAACTCGGTAAGACAGCCCTGGTCCAGAAATCAAGTTGCTGAACCCGAAAATGCCGTCTTCATCGACGCCAGTAGATTCCTGCTCGATGATCTGGTTAGTTGCGAGATCGATCGACATCAGCAGAACTTCTAGATCTGCAGGCAGTTCGCTGCCGTCGGTGCCGTTGGTAACTTTTCCTAAAATGCTGTCAGGTTGATCCTGAGCTGAAACGACTCGTGTGTCCGACGATGGGACAACTGCGACCAGTGCTAACGCCGTTATTCCGACGAATAGGAATAGTCGGATTGGCAGTGTTTGGATTTGAACGTTCATGAGATTTCGAATTTGCTTGTTCATCACAGTGAGTCGCCGCCCTCGGGTGCTTCGGTTGAAGAGGTGGACTGTTCCCTTAATCGGGAGATTTCTTTTTCTAGCTCTTCGTCACGTTTAGCATCCGTAATCGATCCACCGGATTCTTGTTTTAATATTTCCGCTGCTGCAATTCTCAACTGATCTCGCTGCTGTTGATAGTCAGCTTCAGTAAGATCGCCCGACGTGAAGTCGGCCTCTACATCACTTATTTTGCGATAAATTCGCAATCGCTCGGCTCGCAGTTTTTCGCGTGTTACGAAGGTTTCTGAAACTAGTCGGTATCTTTTCGAGCCTAAAAACGGGTAAGCAATAACTGCTACCGATACCAAAGCCAGCAAAGTTCCAAGGAGAATCGGCATTAGATTTCGCCTTCCGATTCATCCTGGAGCCGTTTGCGAGCGGGTCGTCTTTCAACTGCTGCCTGGGGCCATAGAGCAACCATAGTGCCAAGAATGAAAAATGGCCCTGATGCCCACAACCACCATGCGAGCGGGTTAATACTCACAGCGAGAGACACTCTGCCATCGGCAAGGAAGTCTCGCGGGATCACATAGAGGTCTTCGACCACAGTCGATCTGATGCCCGAACGCACCGACGCCATATTGAAATCGATATAAAAACCGTGCCAGGGTTCGATCGTGTCGATCAGCTCATCGTTCGGCCTGAGCGTGCTGTCCTTCAGAGTGAATCCTGACGAGCCTTGCGCTCTGGCAAACGAAATCTCTTGTTTGTAGTCCTCGGGATCTATTTCATACACCGACATTTCGGCCCATTGAGCGATACGGTCGGGTCGGCTGGAATCACCGTTGTCGACATATTCGATTCGGTAATTGTCGAGCACCAAACTTTCGCCAAGGGCGAGCGCTCCGTCGGTACGTTGCTGATAGAAGTTAGTGCCGATGATGCCTAAGGCGAGCATCAGAATAGAGAGATGGGCGATGTAGCCGCCGTGCCTTGGGCGGTTTCCGTTGACGAGTCGCCACCAGGCGAGTGCCCAGTTATCGCCAGAACGGTGTCGAGCCGCTGTTCCACGCCACCACTCCTCAGCAATCGACGTTGCAACGAATGCTAAGACGCCAAATGAGAAGATCGCCACTGGGCGTTGAACGCCAAGTGCTACAAGGACGCCGATCGCTACCAGCCCAACTAATGTCGGCCAAACGAACCACTGCTTCATTGATCGGGCCGAAGCTTTTCGCCACGGCAGGAGGGGACCGATGCCCATCATGATGACGATTCCCAATAACACTGGGCCGTTTGCACGATCGAAGTAAGGAGCTGAAACGCTGACTGATACGTCCCTCGCCAAGTCTGAGAATAGCGGATACAGAACGCCCCAGAGTGTCACTGCCATTACAGAAAGAAACAAGAAATTGTTGATAAGGAATGACGCTTCGCGTGACACGAACGATTCCATCGCTCGGTCGGATTTTAACTGTGGCATTCGCCATAGGAAGAGGGCGAACGCGAATACTAGACTCGCCAGCATGAAGACCAAGAAGATCACGCCCAATGTAGAAGCTGCGAACGAGTGGACGCTAACTACGGGACCGCCTCGGTTTATGAACATTCCCAATTGAGCGAGCACGAAGGCGATGTTTAATAATGCGACATTCCACATTCGGAACATGCCTCGACGTTTTTGCACCATGATCGAATGGATGAACGCCGTCATTACTAGCCAAGGCATGAGCGCCACGTTTTCGATCGGATCCCATGCCCAGTATCCACCCCAGCCAAGGATCGTATATGCCCACCATGCGCCAAGCAGCATTCCGGTGCCGAGTACGCCCCAGCCGATGAGTGCTGAGACTCTGGCAACATCGATCCAATCGTCGCCGTAGTTACCAGCGATTAGGGCGCCGGAGGCGAATGCGAACGGAATCGTGATTGCAATGAGCCCGCCCATGAGCAGGGGAGGGTGGCTGAACATGCCTGGGTGAGTTAGCAGCGGGTTAATGCCGCGTCCTTCGAGGGGTATTGTGTCGAGCAATTCGAAGGGACTAGCAGCGAATGTGAGCACTCCGAAGTAGAACAACTGGATAATCGCAAGAATAGCTATCGTCCATGGCATGCTTCGTGCGAGTCGCTTCGGAGCGAACCAGACAGAAATCGCGGAAATAACCGAAAGCGCAAGAAGTATGTAGAGCAGTGAGCCTTCGTTACCGGCGTAGAACGCCACCCAAACAAAAGCTCTGTCCATGAGTGTGTTTGAGTGATCGGCGACGTACGCGATCGAGAAGTCGTTTTGTACAAAGGCGTTTATCAGCGCGGCTGATGCGACAGCTGCGGCAACGGTCGTCATGTACAGCGCTCGCCTTGCGCTTACGACAAGCTCTGCCATGCCTATCCTTTCGCCAACGACGGCTCCGATGGCGGAGTACGCACTCAGGACAAGCCCGAGCATTAATGCCATCACACCCAGATCAGCCATTAGGAGTTCGCCTTTTCTGAGATTCCGGTTTCCTTGGAGTCTTTGAGTACATCTGAATTGCTGTCAGCGTTCAGGCTTAGGTTGGAGTCAGAAGACATGCCGAGGTCACGATCTACCTGCACCAGATAATCGGATAGATCATCCTGCTTTCGTTCGATAGCAACTGAAGTACCGCCAATAGACTGAGCTTCGAGTCCTGATTTACGCATATTTTTGATGCTCAATAACGCGATTCCAATGGCACCCAAAACAATGAGAACGGGAACTATCCATGCCAGTAGATTGAATCCGCTGCGCTCAGGTGCCGCAAGAATTTCTTGACCGTATCGAATTACAAAATAATCTCTTACTTCTGCGTTGGTTAAACCTTCGTCGAGCAAATCACGAACTTTGAGTCGCATGTCGACGGCGATCTGGGCGTTTGAACCATCGATCGTTTGGCCGTCGCAAACGGGGCACATTAGTTCACCGGAAAGCTGGTGTGCACGCTGCTCGGCGGTAATGTCAGATTCTCTGATACAGCCAGAAAGGGCTAATAAGAGGGTGAACAGCAACGCTCCGATAATTACGAACGAAAGCCGGGATGCCATAACTTTACTTTCCCCGTGCAAGGATACCCTCTATGAGTGACCGGGGTTAAATAACGGTGCGACTACGTGCCGCACCTTCACTCAGCTTTGACCACTTACTTACTGAGACCAGTCGTATCGTCAAAGATGTAGTTCACTATGTCCCTAATGTCTTCTTCAGCCAGGAGTTTGCCAAATTCAGGCATTACTGGACCGTTCCATCCTGAAATGAAACTAAACATGACCTCACGTTGGTTTAGTCGGTTAGCTGCCGAATCTATGAGGTTTGGTGGAGCCTTGTACGGTGTTCCTTCGTTTGTGGCATAAAAGCTGAAACTTGAAGTTATGTGTCGAACAGCCTTACCGTCACCAAGTCCTGAAACTCCGTGGCAAACCGAGCAGTTGACTCTGTAGAGGTTGCCTGCGACCGCTGGGTCATAAGCTCGTTCTTGCTTGTCTGGAACGTTGTAGGTCTGGCTAGAGTCGCCTGCAGACTTGAAGACAACCGAATCGGCTGGCGGTGCTAAACGAGGCGGCTCTTGCATCCTGAACGACTGCGAATAGTGCATTTCAGAGAATATTTCAACCGGGTAGGTGTTCGATTCCTGAACTGCACAAGCAGATGAAGCCAGTGTGACGAGCATGATTAGCCCGACAACAAAAACTAGTCGACGTGTAAGCATTGATTTGATATTCGTTGAGAACGAAGTCATTACGCGTGCTTGATCTCCAGAGCGCCTGCCTTATTGAGCACGCTCTCTGCATCGGCGACTTTAGATTCGTCGTCGAATGTAATAACTACGCCAATCCAGCCTTCAGTGATACGTGTGTCATAGATCCCAGGCTGCATATTTGGGAGCCGTGACTCAATAACTATTCCTATGACCGTTGCGATAACGCCGGCGAGCATCGTCATTTCGTACATGATGATCAACATTGCGAAGATCGACAGGATCGGCTTACCACCGGTTACCAACGGGTAGGCGAGCTGGGTTACCGATGTCAGGAATACTGCCAATGTGAAACCGATAATTGCTCCGAACGCGGGGTAGCGGAACAGGCGATGCTGAGGAACATGTTCCCCGAAGGCACCTTCTGGGTATGGAGTACCCGTCAGCACATCGAATGTGCCGAGTTCAAATCCAGCTTCCTTCAGTCCGTCCATCGCATCTGCGGCGGGTTCGGGCTGCTGAAACAGTCCAAGAATACTTTTTCTCATCAAACGATCCTCTAGTCAGCTTCCCTAATGATGGCCGGAATCTTCGCCCGACCAATCATTACATCTTCAGTAAATACCTGGCTCTCCTTTTGCTCGAACAACGGTACAAGCGGGAAGAACTTCGAAAATAACAGCATTAGGAACGTAACCCATGCGAATGACCAAATGAAGATTGTCCATTCAACAGCGCTTGGGCGGTACGCCTCCCATGTGTATACGAACGGAGTCCTGCGTGCCAAACCAGGCACGATAATCAGGAATCGTTCAAGCCACATGCCAATGTTCACGAGGATAGAAGTCCAGAACATCAATGCGATGTTCGTCCTAACCCTCTTGAACAGCCACATGGGCACGGGAATTGCATATGCAGTGAGGAAGAAAATGATGAAGAGTGCATTCCAGGGCCACTGGAACATCTGCATCTCACGCAGTGCAATTTCTGGAGCATCTTGACCGTATAGGGCGAAGGTGAGTTCCAAGAAAGTGAATGCGAGCCAACCTGTTGCTACAACAATAAGTAGTCGTGCGAGAGCGTCGAAGTGTTCTGGCCGAATGAAGTCGTCCCACTTCCACAGCCATCGCATCAATGCCATCATCGTCACCACAGCCGATACACCGGAGTGCACAGCACCAATAACGAAGTAAGGCGCAAAGATAGTTGAGTGCCAACCTTCAACTGCCGCAGCGACAGCGAAGTCCCACGAAACGATTGAGTGAACCGATACGAAAATCGGAAGCATCAACGCTGAAAGAAGAATTCCACCAACAGTCTGCATCTTCCACTGTCGAGGATTACCTCTCCAGCCAAGCGACAGAACGGTGTACATAGCGTTCTTCCAACCGGTGGTGCGATCACGAAGGTTACCGAGGTCAGGCAGTAAAGCGATGTACAAGAACAGGGTTGAACCTGTGAGGTACGTGCTAATTGCGACCGGGTCCATGATCAGTGGCGACCGGATGTTTGGATAAATCCCACGAGAAATGTCGTAAGGCATGATCCAGTAAGCGATTCGCCAAGGTCGTCCAGCGTGAATAAGCGGGAACACAAGAGCCGTAAGCAGCGAGAACACCGTTAGTAGTTCTGCTGCTCTCGTAACCGGCCTGCGCCATTCAGCCTGAGTAAGGCGAAGAATGGCCGAAATCATAATTCCTGCGTGAGAAATACCAACCCAGAAAACGAAGGTCGTGATGAACAATCCCCAGTAAACAGGTCGTGCGAGACCCGTTACGCCAAGGCCCTTGTTGATCATCGTAGCGATCACGACCACACCAATTAGAACCACGACTCCGAGAATGCTGACTGTTGGCAGCCACCATTTGGGCGTGTCTAACTGACCGTTTAGAAGTTTACGGTTTGTATAGACCTGATCTAGTTCTCGTCGCTGTTGCATCTGTTAGTTCGTTACCTGTAGTTGTCCGTCAAAAGTCTGGCAGACGTGAGCAAATTCGTTACTGAAATTTTTTAGTCTGGCTTCGCAACCAACGTTGCATGGCCTTTCATGTATCTGATTGGCTTCGCAAGGAGGTTGAATTCCTGAACCTGCCATACCGAAAGAACTGGGATCACACGAGTCATCATCATCACGATGAATGCTACTAGGGAAATTCCTCCAGCCATGATCAGGATATCGAAGATATCTGGCCAAACTGTTTCTGGAATAACTTTGAGCCACTTCTGGTGAATTTGATCACCCGGTACAGACCAAGCTGGAACGAACGTTCGGATACGGTCGATAAGCAGTCCGATAAGAATGACGAATGATCCAACGACCATCATGGCGGTTCCGCGGCGTACTTTGTTCCAGATCAGAATCCACCATGGAACGAACCACAGAAGAATCATGCCTGCGAAGAAGGCGTAGATCATCGGTCCCTTGATCAACAGATCCAGTGTGGCAATGTCGTTTTCCGACCTGCCGTACCAGAACACGATGAACGAGGAATAGAAGAAGTAGATCCATAGCAGAGTCAATGCAAACAGTAATCGACCTAGCGACCAGAAGGCATCCAAGTGAATGTACTTCTCTAACTTCATGTACTTACGTGAGAAGTAGAGAGCGATAACCACACCAGCTACACCAGCCTGGAAGCCAGAAACTGTGTGGTACATCGGGAAGATAGCGTCACGCCATCCGGGAACCATGCTCTGACCGAAGTCGGTCGAAACTAGGAAGTTCACGAATACGAGAATCAGGAAGTAGAAAGATCCGAACATGCCGATACGCATGCGGAGTGTTCGCCACTGAACGTCTGTACCAACCCAACCACGAGCAAGACGCTTGCCTAAACGCTGGCGCCAGCCAGTCGAGTGGTCACGCATTGAAGCGAAGTCAGGCAGTGCAGCTGAGTAGAACAGTGCGATACCGGTAATCAGCAAGAGCACGAGTGACAACGTCGTCCAGAAGTGCGGCGAATAATCAGGAGCCATGTACCAAACGGTTCGGCGTCGAGCACCCTCTGTTACCAAAGGAGGCAAGATAGCCACCAGCGGTATAAGCATGATGATGGTTGCTACACCGGCGAACGAGAACAAAGCGGCGATCCGAGTGATTGGTCGAACCCAGTTGGCCTTTGCCATTACTGGAGCCATTGCGACCATCGGTGCGCCACCTGTTACGGAAAGCAGGAAAGAAACCAGTGCGGCTACATAGCCCCATTTGGTGCTGTCGTCGCCCTGATCGATGAACTTCAAAATAAGCGCAACGATACCGACGACCGAAAGAATTCCGAGTCCCCAAGTCCACGCCTTGAAACGACCGCTTGCACCTGTAGTGGTGGCGATCAATTCCCGTGTAACCACGTCAGCGTCGACGTTAGGCGGCGGTGCGTGATGTTCGGCTTCGTGTGCCACAGCTTGACTAGCCATGCGTTGCAGCTTCTCCCGCGCCGACCTTCTTGTCAGCATCGATCTTTGCTAGGTAGATAACGTTAGGGTCGGTTCCGAATTGGTCGAGAAGCGTGTAGTGACGCTTGTCTTCCTTCATCTTCGATACCTTGCTATCAGGGTCGTTGAAGTTTCCAAAGTTTAGTGCACTTGTCGGGCAAGCAGATGAGCAAGCAGTTTGAACTGCGCCATCAGCAATTTCGACACCGGCACTACGGGCGTTGCGTGATTCTCGACGGATACGGTGCACGCAGAAGCTGCACTTCTCCATGATTCCACGGCTTCGGACTGTTACATCAGGGTTGAGGTGGTTGCGGAGAGATTCCGGCCACACAGGCTCCCAGTAGTTGAAGAATCGAACAATGTAAGGGCAACCGTTTGCGCAGTATCGGGTACCAACACATCGGTTGTATACCTGAACGTTCATGCCTTCCGAGTTGTGGTAGGTGGCATAAACCGGGCAAACGGGCTCACACGGTGCATTCTCACAGTGTTGACACATGATCGGGATGAACCGAGCCTTAGCGTCAGGGAAGTCGCCTTCCCAGTATCGTTCAACACGAATCCAAGAGATCGATCGAGCTCGCTCGACACGGTCCTGTGTGTTGATCGGAATATTGTTTTCTGCCTGACATGCGATTACGCATGCGTTGCAACCGATGCACTTGTCAACATCGACAACCATGCCCCACTTGTGGGTTCCGAATTCTGCTGTTGTCATTGGGCTACTGCCTTTAGGCACTGGTCCTGCATATTACTCATCGTCGCCAGACTCCTTGCGTTCACCGAGGAACTGTTTCTGGTACAGGTGGTGGTTGGCTTCCTGCGCATCGACGGCAGTCTCGCCAACACCAACAACCAGAACTGGTACACCCGGCTCGATAGGTCGTGCTTCCACGTTACCTTCGAACTTCGGAACCTTGACCCGCTTGCCTGCGCGCTGAACTCTTACTCGAGTAGCAGCCCATGCAAGTGCGCCGGTCTCTGAATCTTTCTCATCTACAAGAATAGAAAATACGTTTGATCCACGATCCTCAGCGTATCGACCGCTCTTGCGGTGACCTTGTCCCATGGGGATTCCGATCACACCGGGGCGAACGCCTGGGTGCGGGTAAGCGAGGACTTCGATCTCACCTGAGGTTGAACGAATCAAAAGGACATCGCCTTCTTTGATTCCGAGCTGATCAGCCTGAATGCTGTTGATCTCTGCCCAGGTCGACCATGAAGCCGATGAAATAGGGTCGGGCGTCTGCTGTGCCCAGGGAGCAGCAGCGAGTCGGCCGTCGAATATTGAGTTCGATACGAACGGAACGAGGTGGAAGTCGTTGCCTTCACCAAGCGTATCGGTATCTGAGTAGTTGGCACCTTGCGCCGACGTGGCTACCCTGCCTACGCTGCTTGAACCATTGTTGTCGGTGTCCCACCAACCGCCACGCTGCAGGGCACCGTTGGTGAAGAGAGATGCCGATGCTGCTGATACCGATCCACGTCCTGTCGAGTGAAGATCGGAAAGTGCACCTCGTACAAGGCTTTCCATGTCTCGACCGTAAGAACCGTCTGACATGGCGAGCAGTGTGTCGCCGAATCCGCGAGCGTCACTGACGAGCCCGGATTCGTCCTGTGAAATAGTTGGGCCTACGACCGGCTGCTGTGTTCCAACAACTTGATACCCAGGACCCGGTTCTGGAATTTCGGTTCCCCACGACTCCAAGAAAGTTTCTTCAGGAAGTACGAGGTCTGCGAAGTCCATCGTGTCGTCATGAATCGCTCCGAAAGCGATGACGTTCGGAACGTGCTCAAGAGCTTCACGGATAGCAACCGAATTTGGCATTCCGTGAACGATGTCGGCACCACGGATGATGACCGTTTCGACGTTGCCCGCTCGCCAGTTGGCGATCTCTTGTTCCCATGCTTCGAACGAAGCGCCGGTTGCAGATGCTGGAACATCGTCTATTGCCGATCCGGGGTTCGAGATAATTCCGCCCTTAGATTCGATTGCACCGACCAAGATGTTCAGTGCGTAGATTGCTCCGAGGTTGAAGCTTCCGTTAGTGTGAGCACCGGCCGAGCCGCCACCGAAGGCGACTGAAGGTGTGTGTTCTGCAAAACGTTCAGCAGCTTTCTTGATTCGGTCAGCGTCGACACCCGTTAGGGCTGCAACGTCATCGAGAGTCACATTGCTTACGCCGCCTGGAATCGCTGCTTCAAAAGCTGCAACGTTCGATGCACTTACGAGACCTTCATCGATGATGACCGATGCGATACCAAGTGCGAGGTGACCCTCTGTGCCTGGTACTGGAGCAAGCCATAAGTCGGCAGCCGCTGCTGTCAAAGACATACGTGGCTCAGCGTGAATCATGTATCCACGGTCGTGCTGCTCACGGAATTCACCGTACTTCACACCAAACTGAGTTGGTGATCCCCAAGTACCGAGCCAGTCGGCACCGAACGACAAAACGGTCTGTGCGTTAGAAATATCAAATGTAGGGAGCTGGTCTTGGCCGAGAACCGATTTGACTGCTCCGTGAAGTACGCCCTGCTCGACAGGATCGAACGCCATGTGCTTGCCGTTGTACTGAGCGGCAAACTTGCTAGCAACGCTGCCCAAGTGACCTCGGAGAGGGTTGGTTACAACTGTTAGCGCCCCATCGGCGTTCTTAAGAGCATTGGCGAATCGTTCTTCTGCCTGATCCCAAGAGATGTTGCTAAGATTTCCGGTTTTGGAATATCGAAGTTGTGGATTGCTAATACGGTCGGGGTGGTAAAGAAGCTGGAGAACCGCGTCGAACCGAGCCGTTGCTTTACCACGAGTTACAGGGTGGTCGGGGTTTCCCTCGATCTTCTTTGCCCGACCTTGCATCACACGAACAAGCACGCCATCTCCGTTGGAGAAACCTCCCATAGAAGTTGCGTACCAAGCGTCCTCACCGCGTACCAAGTCTTCTGGTAGGTCTACAGGACTCTGAACAATTAATTCGCGCTCAGGTAGTCCGCAAGCTGCGAATATCACAGCTCCGGCTGCCGTTTTACCGGTAAGCGCTAGGAATTCTCGTCGATTTAGCTTCATCTGGTCAGTGCTGTTCCTGTTGTCGCAGTTTGAATATAGCGACCGGGCCGAAACCCGTTATGGATGCTTTATTGGTCCTAAGTGGCCTAGTAGTGACAAGCGGCACAGTCTGTCGGTGCACCGTTGTCACGGTGGCAGTCAACACACTGGCCCATTTTGAGAGATTCAACCTGCTCGACTTGCTGCATAGCTGCGACGTTTCCGTGACAGGTTGAGCAGACGCCGGAAGGTCCTTCAGTAACACCATCGGTAGAGTTTGTGACTTCCGATGGGTTAGCGGTGAGATATCGAATGTGCGGTTCGTGAACGAAACGTACATGGTCTGGGAGGCGGTGAACACGCCGCCAGTTGACTGGGGAAGGCCCGTCATCACCAACGATGTCAGCTGCGTCTCGCAATATCATCAGCTGATCGTTGTCTTCAGCACCAATCACTTGGTGACAACTTGCACAGAAAGCTACTGGCGGAATGCCGGCGTTTGCCTGAGTGGTGACAGTGCGGTGACAGAAAGTACAGTCCTGTCCAAGACCTTCCATGGTTTGGCCATCCGCAGCAACATGATCAAGCTCTTTAAGCGACGCGTGAATCGTGTGCGGGAAATCGATTGGCTGATCGAAAGTCTGTTCGAATCCAAGCACAGGAATCGGCTGGCCCAGCCAACCGGTAATGATAAATGCTGCAACTACACCCATCACGGCAACTACACCGAGACCACCAATAGCCAATACCGGCACGAGCATCTTGGGTAAAGATGACGATTTGGTGTTCGAATTATCGTTTTCCGACGCCAAGCGTTCTTTCCAGTCTGAGCAAGCCTAAGCTAGCTACTAGCGTAAGGATGGAGGCAGTAGTTACTGCCACCACCGTGAGTAAATGCGGTTTAAGAAATCGATGTTTTCAGATGCCATAAACAGGGATGCGAAAATGCCAACCACGCAAATGATGCCGATCACATATAGAGGAGCTCGGAATTTTGTCCACTTAGCAGCGACGGTTTTAGTGTCGACAACAGAAGGAATAATCGCGTGTGCCGTAAGCAGCGAAGGGCCAGCGACAAACGCAAATCCCAGGGCAAGCCACAGAAACTTGAGTGCTGTACCGACTTCAGCCCATTCGGCTGTGGTTAACGGTTTCGGATCCATACTCTTTTTAGCAGCTCCCGGTTCAATAAATACTAGAAGGACCGAAAGCGAACGCTAACTAACAGCGCTTGCCCTTCAAAATAGCGCAAGTGAAAACTATCACGATTGATTTTTCAGTGTCAACACTTCGAGGAAGCAAATACAGTGACCTCGGAATTAAGCGTGCGTGTGATTATGAATAAACAAGTTTTACGGAGGTCTGTAACAGTAGGTATGGCTCACCTATTTGGTCGTCGGTCCCAAGCACCCAAGGTGAGTTAGAAGATGTAGGGCGGAGCCTGATTCCTTCGTCTCCTCCGTGGATCAACAGCGCCTGTCCCGAGCCTGAATCTCCAACCAACACGGCGGTTGCTTCGCAAGGCATTCCGCCGTTATCTGAGCACCAGCCAACGACCTCGTAGGGTTCGTCTTTTCCCGGGATGTTGGGGATGGTTATTAAGGTGACAGTTTTCGGCTTGCTTTGCGTTTCAAAAACTTGAATCGGAAAGTATCCACAATTGTCGTTCTCTTCAATATCGATCATTAATTGATCAAACGATAGATCCACAACAGTCCTCCGATATTCCGGTGCACGCCCCAAGATGATTATTGTGTGTTCAGTTAATCACGAATTCATGCCTACGTAAGGTCTAAAGTTTGATGTGGTACTCGACGGAGGGAGCCGGACCTGAGAAACCGACCTTCTCGTACGCACGTCGAGCCGGAGCGTGTGCTTCGTCGCCTCCAGTAGTAACGATCGCAGCCTCCATGCCCGCCTGCTTCATTTTCTCAAGCACGAACTCGTACATTTTTGTGCCAACGCCCTTGTGATGGTGCGTAGTGGAAACGGCGTTGTTTACGATTTCGGCTACTTTTCTATCGTGGTACATGTGGACGGTGATAAAGTCAACGATCTCAGAATCGATCTCGGCTATACATACCTGTCTTGGCTCGTCCTCCTGGCAAGCTCCGGTGACTCGCTCACGTTTTCTGGCGTCGGGGTCGGGGGAAATGATTTCGAATAGTTCTTCGCCAACAATTTCTTTTGACGAGGTGACGATTGGTTGCCAAGCTGCGACGGCGATATCGAGAATCGATTCTAGATCTGCCGGTTGGTACGACCGGATACGAAACGTCACAGATAATCCCTAACGGTTGCGTACGTTAGGTAGGCAGTAACTGTTCGAACAATGAACAGCTTTTAAGTTCCTTGAGACAACGTCGTGGTACATCACCAAAGCAAGACCGTCCGAGCCGATCGTGATCGATGTGTGCTGCCCGACGTTCTGTGATGTGTCGACATCTACGAACGTGGCACTCGTGCAGGCGATGTCATCGCAGTGAGCTATTTCAAGATTCCCATTGAACGAATCGTAGTAGCTGATGATTGCTCGTCCGTCGGTTCCGATTGTCATCGAATTCCAATCGCCAACACCACCGTTTGTAACTGCAGAAGCCGTCGTTGACGTTGAACAAGATGTGCTCGAACAGTGAGCCGTTTTTAGATCGTTGCTCGTCGCATCGAAGTAACTGACGAGTGCACGACCATCGATGCCCACGACAATCGTGCTGGCCTTTCCAACATCGCCTGCAGAATCAAGTGTTTCGATTGTGGTGCTTGTGCAAGTCAAGTTCAAACAGTGAGCAATTTTCAGCGCTGTGTTGGTCACGTCGTAGTAGCTGATAATCGGGAAGCCATCTGCACCAATAGCGAGCGAGCTATATTGCCCAACGTCACCGGGTTCATCGACGAGCGTAATGTCGGCTGCAGTACAGGCTGTGTTGTTGCAATGTGCAACTTTTAGGTTTCCGTTTGTCGTGTCGTAGTAGCTGGCGACACCGAGTCCATCGGTACCGATGGCAATAGATGTGTACGCTCCGACGTTGCCCGTTCCCTCAATAGTCGTCTTGGTGCTGTTGTCGCAGCCGACGGTCTGGCAATGAGCGATCTTGAAATTGGAATTTACTGAGTCTTTATAGGCGATGAGCGGCAGTCCATCAGTCCCAATTATCACCGACGCATGCAAGTCGCCAACACCGGTAGATTCGACGATCGATGGGGTGGATGAAGTACACAAAACGTCGTCGCACTGGGCGAGATATAGAGCGTTGTTCGCTTCGTAGGCGACCACTGGAAGGCCATCGTCGCCAATAGTTACGGAGTTCCATAATCCTGCATCGCCGGGGCCGATCACGAGCGTGGTATTTACGTGTTTGGTACGTTGAAACGGAACAGTTTCGTTGGACGATAGAGTGGTGCATAGGATATTTCCGGTAGCGTCTATCCCAATTGCTACCAAACCAGGACCGCACGACTGACTCGATATTGCGTAGTCGCCGATAGATGGCCCGGCATCGCCACATACCCACGTCGAACCGTTGAAGATGGCTATTTCGGATGAACCACAGTTCATTCCACCGAGCGTTGTGTTGAGGGCTGCCGGACGATTGAGAATTTCGTTCCAGTCGACGGCTTTCAAACTATCATCGCCGTCGTCTAGTCCCGCAGGTCTATTCAAGATGGCGTCCCATTCGACTGATGACGCCACACCACCCGAACTAAGATCGCCGGGGACGCCGGTAATCGATGCCCATGCAACATCGGCTGTACCAGCGGCAAGTTCAAGTGCTGTGTAGTAGTCGGCGTCATGATCGTGGTCGCTCCGAGCAACTGAATTCGCCTCGCCAGTCCCGTCAAAATCTACTGAAGCTACATCGCCTTCGATTGCGCCAGCTGTGGTGAGTCCGGGTCCTATCGCGAGGACACCAGATTTACCATCGTTTCCTGTCGCCCCAGTTGTGCCTTTAGCACCTCGTTCGCCTTCCGGGCCGGCTGCTCCAGGGAAGCCTCTAAGACCAGTCGAGCCTGCACGTCCCGGATCGCCTATTTTGCCTTGTGTCCCGGCAGGGCCTTGCGGGCCAATCTCGCCTTCGCTTCCGCCACACGCAATGACAACCATTAGTGCTAACGCGGTTGCAAGAATTGTGATTCCGAATTTCGAGGATTGAGTAACTCGATGATTCATGTAATTCCAAACTGAATATCTGGGTTGGTGCCGCGATTGAACATGTGCTCGTGCCTACACGGCGCGGTCGCTCGGATTGTACTGTCGCCCAGAATTTTGGTTCAGTTCAAACCCAACGCCAGAACTCGGGAAGATGTAACCTGTTCTGGGAAATTGTCTGAATTTCGAAAAGCGCAGTTCGGCAAAGGTACGAAAGAAGCTGTTCGCTATAACCTTCTCCTTGTTCGACGCTTGTGGCTGATGATTTGGCTTATTCTGTGCGTTCAACATAAAAAGGATTCTCATAAGAATGGCAACTGTTACAGGCAACCGAATTACGCTGAGCCCACGCGAGATGCCTTCCCGCTGGTACAACGTCGAAGCTGATCTGCCGTTCAGAGTTCCGCCGATGATGTCGCCTTCTGGATATCCGATTACCGCTCGCGAACTCGCACCGCTGTTTCCTAAACAGATTATTGAGCAAGAACTAAACGCAAAAAGTCGTACTTTCAACATCCCTAAGGAAGTGAAGCAGGCGTATCAACAGTGGCGCCCGACTCCGATGTTCCGAGCTGCGGCTCTAGAAAAGGAACTCGGGACTACCGCCAAGTTGTTCTACAAAGTCGAAGGCGGAAGCCCGAGCGGGTCATATGAATCGAACACCGCCATACCGCAGGCGTACTACACGAAGCAGTCTGGTGCCGACGGAATTGTCACAGGCGGAGCTGGTGGTGTTTGGATCAGCGCTATCGGTCATGCTTCATCACTTTTTGGCCTTGAGAGTCGCGTTTACAGCGTGCGAAAGCCCGGTTCAGATCGGGCGTGGGGTGATGCGTACGGTCGCGTTTGGGGTGTCGATGTCCAGGCAAGTCCGTCGCAGAACACGCGAGTTGGCAGGCACCAGTACAAGAAGGAAGGCGCCTATTCTGGCTCGATCGCAACTGCACTGGCAGAAGCCTACGAAGAGGCGACCCTCAACCCCAACGTGAAGTTCGCGATTCCTACTTTGATGGGCAACACGCTTATTCACCAGACGATCGTCGGGCTCGAAGCTCAACGACAACTAGCTGCAGTAAATGAAGCACCGGATCATGTGATCGGATCTATTGGAGCCGGATCGCATTTTGGTGGTCTTATCGCTCCGTTTATTCCGGCTCGAATCCAAGGCCGCAACACGAGATTCGTAGCCGTTGAAGAATCTTCATCACCGAGTCTCACTCGTGGTGTCTACACCGAGGAATCTGCTGACGCTGCCGGTCTTATGCCGCAAGTCCCGATGTACACGCTAGGTCGGGAATACTCACCGCCCGGAGTTTTGGCAGGAGCAATGCGATATCACGGTGTTGCGCCAATCGTTTCATCTCTCTATCGAGAGAAGTACATCGAGGCCGTGACTCACGGTCAAATTGAGTCGTACAGCGCGGGTTTGATGTTCACTCGCGCGGAAGGCATTGTATTATCTCCGCACGCTATGTACACCGTGAAAGAAGTTATCGAGCAGGCTTTGCGATCGAAGGAAGCTGGTACCGACGACACGATTTTGTTCACAGTGACTCCAGCGATCAACGCTGAATCATCACCATACGACTCACTTCTTGACGGCGTGATGCACGACGAAAAGCCTGAGGAAACATCTCTGAAGAAATCGCTTGGTCGATTTATAGGTCGAAGCTAAATCTCTTAGTTACTTCCGCTCCGCTCGTCGCTTCTCGATGCTAAAGTTCCACTGTCGTTTTGATGACCAGCGATATGTCGGTCGATTTCGACACACTTTCGATCTGAACTTTGCGCGCACTAGAGGTAATTTCTCGGTGCAGCCGAATGCACCCGGAGGCACTTAAAGATGGATATCTCCAAAGAGAAGCTGGAGTGGATATACACGACGATGTATCGGATCCGCCGCTTCGAGGAGACGATGCTCGAACAGACCTTTAAAGGTAACGCGATGGGTGTTACTCACCCTTCGGACGGTCAGGAAGCGCCTCCTACCGGAATCTGTGCACACCTTACTGATAAAGACTGGATCGGTTCGACTCATCGTGGTCACGGACACTGTATTGCCAAGGGTCTCGACACCAAGGCGATGATGGCCGAGATCATGGGTAAAGCGACGGGCCAGTGCGGCGGCAAGGGTGGCTCGATGCACATTGCCGACTTCTCAAAGGGAATGCTAGGAGCCAACGCTATCGTTGGTGCTTCGATTCCATTGGCAGTTGGTGCTGCACTAACCGCAAAGCTCAAAGGCATCGAAAGCCAGTCGGTCGGTGTTTCATTCTTTGGTGATGGTGCCTCCTCACAGGGTGTGCTTCACGAATCGATGAACCTGGCATCTGTCTGGAAGCTTCCAGTAATTTTTGCTTGCGAAAACAACGGCTATGCAGAGGCAACGCCTTCTTGGTACGCAGTATCTGCTGAAGATATCGCTTCACGAGCTGAAGGTTACGGAATGCCCGGAGTTGTAGTCGATGGCATGGACGTATTTGCCGTTTACGACGCGGCTGGCGAAGCCATTGCACGAGCACGTGCTGGCGAAGGTCCTACCTTCTTGGAGTTGAAGACGTACCGCTACCACGGTCACTTCCACGCTGACGATACGAGCAAGTACCGAAAGCCTGATGAAGAAGCGTACTACAAAGATAAAGACACTCTGAAACATTTCGAGAAAACTGTCACGAAGCAGAAGTTGATGAGTGCAAAGCAGCTCAAGAGCATTCGCGACATGATCGAGCAAGAAATGCTCGACGCTGTTGAGTTCGGCCTAAGCAGCCCGATGCCCGACGCTTCAGCTCTGTATGACGATGTTTACGTCAACTACTCGAACCCAATCGCTGGTCTTCGATAAATCTCCACTATCGTCAAACAATTCGAGAAATAGAAATTAGATATGACTACTTCACAAGCAAATAACCCGCTTGGACCCGGTTACGACAATGTACCCGGATCAGTAAAACGGTTCCGAGATATTTTCCGCGACACCCTCAAAGCAGAAATGCTTCGGGACGACGATGTATTCCTCATGGGTGAGGACATCTCCGGCGGATTCGACCGGGACACCAAAGAGCCACTCGATGCTTGGGGCGGTCCATTCGCCGCCACCAAGGGATTGGTTCAGGAATTTGGTCCAGAACGAGTTCGAGACGCACCGATTTCCGAAGCCGGATTCGTTGGTGCGGCGATAGGTTCTGCACTTACGGGTATGCGCCCTGTCGTCGACCTCATGTACTTCGACTTTGTAACCGTTGCATTCGACCAGCTGCTTTCTAACGCAGCGAAGAGTCGATACATGTTCGGCGGTCAGACTCGCGTACCACTGACCCTGTTTGCACGATCAGGCGCAGGCACCGGCCACGCTGCTCAGCACTCCGAGAGTTTTTACTCGATGCTGGCGCACATTCCGGGTCTAAAGGTTGTTGTACCTTCCGATCCTTACTCCGTAAAGGGTCTATTGGCCGCTGCGATTCGTGACGATGACCCAGTATTCCTTATCAACGACAAGAAGCTAATCAACCTTGATGGCTTTGTGCCTGACGAGGACTACGTTATCGAGCTAGGCAAGGGTCGCTACCTGCGACGTGGTGCCGACGTAACACTCGTTGGGATGTCGTACACATCGGTCGTTTGCCAGAAGGCCGCTGAGCAACTTGCTGAAATCGGAATCGACGCTGAAGTGATCGACATGATGTCGCTTTCGCCGTTCGACGAAGACATCTTGATTGAGTCGGTGAAGAAAACCAATAATGTCGTGATCGTCGACGAGGACACTCCTCGGGCTTCGATGTCTTCAGAGTTTGCGGCTGTTATCGCTGACAAGGCGTTCGACTACTTGGATGCTCCGGTCAAGCGAGTCACTGCGCCTCACTCTCCGGTTCCGTACAACCGTGAACTTGAGCAAGCGTTCATGCCTCAACCGGCAGACGTAGTTGGAACAGTGAAGAACTTGCTCGCTCGAGAGTAAGTTAGGCTTCTACGAATTAATTGAAAAGCGGGTAGCTCGTAAGGGCTACCCGCTTTTTTTATTTGCTTGGCAAGCTTTCGCTTCGCTCAGCCCACTGGCATCTGACGGTTGGTCATCTTGCGACCGACCGTTGCCTTCTCTTCGCCGCCACCGGAGAAGATGTGAGCACCCATATCGATCAATACCTGAATGTTTTCGCCATCCGTCTTGCTTGGGTCGCTCCAAGAGCTTAAGAACTTCAAGCCATTGCGATCGGCAGCGCCCTTGATCTCGTTGCGTACCCGGTCCATCTCTGGCGGGTAAGGAGGGTCGTGAGCATCTGATTTCCCGAACGACATTCCCATGTCTCCAGGGCCCCATTCAACGAACGCTAGACCCGGTACTCGGCAGATAGCGTCTGAGTTGGCAGCTGATTCCTGGTTTTCTAGCTTCAATCCCAAGAAGAGTTCGCCTTCTGGATTCAAAGGCCAAGGGTCGGCAATCTCGGTGTATCGCTGAGGAGTTACGCCCCAAATTTCAGATGGCTGTTTCTGACCACCGGCTCCACGTTGACCTTCGCCTAAGCCTTCACGGCCTTCCTTGTGGAATGGGTATCGGCACTCTTCGATGAACGCACGAACGGCGTCGGCCTGTCGAGCATGAGTGTGAAGAATTCCATGAACGCCGGCAGAGAGAACCTGTCTGATTTGCCATGCGTTAGCTCGAACTTCTTCGATGGTTCGGCAGTTGGACGGCAGAGTTGAGATCACAGCAGGCGTTCGGTGACCTGCTTTGGTAGGGCCGCCGTCGACGAGACCCCTCATGAATTCCGTCAGACCTGCAATATCGAAGGCGTGGTGCTCAAAGTCGGTAATGAGGAAGTCGGCCCAAGTGCTTGCCTGCTTCAGTCCGTTTTTATAAGTGAGATCGCCAGTTCCGGTGTAGTAAACCGGCTCGCCGGCTTCGATGAGTTCAATAACTCGGTTGATTCGTTTTGCCATTTTTATCCCTGATAGCTGTTCGTAAGATCAGTTTCGGATGCCGATTTTCTTCTCGGTCAACGAATTCGTGTGGTCACAAGTTCGCTCCGGCGGGTATCTTATTCCTGCTTTGCGTGTCGTGCGCAAGCATCGCCGTATATGCGACCGTTTTTAAGCGTGAAAACCGAAGACAGGAAATCGAAATCGAGCAATCCAGCACAGGACGCGATCGAGACTTTTACACGTTGGGCGCAATCGTTTAACGATCGTGACGCCGACGCGATGATCGCCGAGATGCACTTCCCTTACATGCGGCTTGCCGGAACTGAGTTTCAGATGTGGCCAACGTCTGAAGATTTCCGGGCTCCTCAGGACGATATGACCAAAGCGCTGATTTCCGAAGGCTGGCACACGACGGTCACGAAATCGGTGACAGCAGCTCAAGCTGGCCCAGAGAAAGTGCATCTGGTGATTCGTCAGTCACGCCAACGTAAAGACGGATCGGAGTACAACGGCTTCGACACGCTGTGGATTTTCACGAATATCGACGGTCGATGGGGCGTTCAGTTCCGCTCATCGTTCCTAGCGAACGCTACACAGGCGTATGGAGCTAGCAAGCCAACGTTTTAATTCGTTAGCAGTATTGTTCGACGTGACCTTGAGAATCCCATGAATACGAACACGCCAATTTGGTCTCCGTTAGGTATGTCGGCGATAGTGCTGGATCGGTGCTGGTGAGATCATCGGTCGGCTCGTCTAGCGCCTCGGGCCATTCACCGGATTCAGCCATCCAGAGAATCATTGAAGCCTGAACATCCACCGATTCGGAGATCAATGTTGGGTTTAGGGTCGTCGAAGAGAGCGTCGCTGCAACGTTTGCAGTGATGGTTGCCGCGCGGTTTTCTCGAATGGATTCATCGGAAGACGATATTTGATTACAGCCAAGAGTGAACGTGAAACCCACGATAGCGGCGAATATAAGAATTCTGTGGTGCAAATAACCTTTCAGGTACAACGACGAAATTCATCACCGGAAGGTTCACATAGAAGCTGCCCAGAATATCGCCTAGCAACTAATCGTCATGCCCGAACCCCCACGCGTATAGCCCTCGGATATAGGCTATTTGGCCTGTGTGTTGGCTGTTTTCGACGGGAATTCTTCCTAGCACCCAGAGGAGTGTTGGTGCGCGATCGGGCGCGTGTTCCCATATTTCGGGTCGTTTATCTTCGAGCTGATCGACGGAAACCCCCTCGATACTCGGAATCAGCAGCTCTCATGACGCTTTCCAATAACCGATAACTTCCTCAACCGATAAGTCTGGAAAATCTCGAACTTGTTCAGACGTATCGCCGCTGCCATTGCGTTCTGGCTCGATTCCAAGGCGTTCAGCCCAACCACCTTCGATCCATGCGCTGTCGCCTTTTCCTCGCAGGTACCAGCCCACATATCTTCCATTCGGCCCATGTGCCACAGGGTCCAAAGGATGTGGCCCGAAACGGGCGTAGGCATCCAACGAGCCTCTTCGATTTCTAAACCTTCGAGCGCTCGTTCTAACTGACGATCGTAGTCACCAACCGCCTGCAGGGTCACGTCTCGATGATCCATTGAACGAGGTTTGCCGGTCATGGCTAGCTCTCGCAAACGACAGCATCGTCGTTCGACGCGAGTCGAAGAAGCATTTGGTAAGGATAAATTCCTGAATCGTGGCCATCTGTCCACAGGAACTGTAGTGCGTACTTACCGACCACCAAGTGATCGGCAGCAATTATGTCCTCAGGCACCTGAGAGACATTCAGAATCGGTCGACCAGTCATCTCCTCAACGCAAGCAGCACAGGCGCACTGTAGTCGAAGATATCGGTACGGATAGGTACAGGTTTGACCGTTGTCCCAGGCGATTTGAACACCGGTGCCAGTCATGGCGACATCAGTCGGAACAGCGGCCGTGGTACCTGAGTATTCTGGGGTCATCGGCATTATTTTTAAAGCTTTCGTTCAGGATTGTTGTGTTTAACGAGGATTTTAGATTGTGTCATCGGCTGATTGACGTAAACTTCCAGCCTCAGTTCTGTGCGCTCAGAGATTTATGTCTGCTTAGCGTACCTATATAAATTCACAGTAGAGGATTATCGCCAGATGGCAAACGAAACGATAAAAGTCGGTTTCATCGGAGCAGGTGCCAATACGGCGTTACGCCACATTCCTGGTCTACGCGCCCAACAAGGTGTGGAGCTCGTTGGAGTTGCGAACAGGTCGATCGAATCGAGCCAAATTGCATCCGACAAGTATGAAATTGGTGAGGCGTACCCAACTTGGCTCGACCTCCTTGAAGATCCCAATATCGACGCAGTATGTATTGGCACATGGCCATACATGCACTCCACCGCAACGCTGACCGCGCTCGATAACGGTAAGCACGTTCTGGTTGAAGCTCGAATGGCGATGAATGGCTCAGAAGCACGTGACATGCACGCTGCTTCTCTCGCCAACCCCGATCTGATTACTCAGGTCGTTCCTCCGCCTCATTTGATGGCATGCGAGCAGCATTTGATCGACATTATTGCCGATGGCTACGTTGGCGATATCGTCAATGTGAATGCTCGGGTTACTGACGGAAGTTCGTTCCCTAATTCAGATCAGGACGCTCACTGGCGCCACATTCGTGAGCTTTCGGGCAACAACGTGATGACGACCGGAATTTGGTACGAAAACCTGATGCGATTGATTGGTCCTGCGGCATCGGTTTCGGCGAATTCTCAGGTTCGAGTTCCTTCCCGCAAGGGTTGGGACGGATCGCGGATGGCAATGACGATTCCTGACCAGATCGACATCATCTACTCAACGGGCGCTGGGGTTAATGTGAACCTTTCGGTCACTACTGTTTCAGGTCCGTTTGTTCCACCAACGGAAATCTGGATTTACGGAACAGAAGGCACCATTCACATCGCAACGAGCGGACTCGGCAACGACCCTGTCGTTAGCGGTGGTCGCAAGGGCGACGACAGCATGAGCGTCATGGACGTTCCTGACGAGAAGCGCGGCAGCTGGCGGGTAGAGGAAGAGTTCATCAACGCCATCAAGGGCGTTGAGCCTGTGACTCGCTCAAACTTCACCGATTCGTTGAAGTACATGGAGTTCACCGACGCTATTCAGGAGTCGTGGCAATCGGGAATGCGGGTAAACCTGCCCTGGTCGTAGTCGGCGGTTTTGGCGATTGATCGTTGCCTGATTATGGGTAGTGCCATCTGGAATTCGATTTGAAGTAGTCCCGGCATAAACTGCCGGGACTATGAACTCGATCTATAAACACTTTTGTGTGTATTTCGGGTCAGTTGCAGCCAAGAATGATTACAAGACCATGTTGTCTTTGCACCTTAACACTCTGCAAGCCTGATTAATAGTAAAACGGGGGGAGTTCAAGCAGCTGGATGGAGGTATGTTTCGGTCTGCCCCA
>JAQCHZ010000015.1 GCA_027618835.1 Chloroflexota bacterium
ACACCGCCTGAGTAAATGCACTCAGGCGGTGTTGTCTACTTACGTAATCGGGATTAGGTTGCTTACGAAACCGCGTATGTGACCAATCCGAACTACCCTAGAGGTTCTCCCTTCCTTGACGAAAGGGAGTTAGAGGGAAAGTGGAATGCGACGCAGAGCCGAGTGGCAAGTCACGAGCGCGGCCAACGCTGGTTACTTGCCGAAGAAGGACTTGCGTGACTCGTAGTTCGACTTCACGTCGATCAACACAGTCTTACCTTCATCATTCAACTGGCGTGCCTTCAATATTGCAGGCCCAAGTTCTTCTGGCTTCGATACAGGAAGTCCAACGCCGCCCATGCCTTCAGTGATCTTGGCGTAGTCGCCATCCATGAAGGAAACGTCATGCTGCTCCCGAGCTGTGGGAAAACCGCCTGGGTAAGTAGCCATGCCACCGTTGTTCAAGAGAACCGTGGTGATAGGAAGGCCCATTCGAGCGGCAGCAGCTGTGTCGGTACCCGACATGCCCCACGCGCCGTCACCCATGTAGTTCAGGCAGAACTTGCTAGGGTCGGCGAGCTTCGCACCAATCATTAGAGGGATACCGAAACCGAGGTGAGTTGTTTTACCCCAGCCGATGTAGCTGTTCGGCGTAGTAGCAGTGTAGAACGGAACCATACAGTCCCGAGGTCCACCGGCATCGTGGGTCACAACGCTATTATCATGATCGAGATTCTTATTGATCTCGTTGATTACCCGGTATGGGTTCAAAGGAGCTTCATCGGAATTGAGGATAGGCGACCATTCAGCCATCCACTTCTCTTTAACAGCAGCGATGCGTGATGCAACGCCGGTGTCGCGGCCACCGTCGCCGATCTGAGCCTTTACCTCTTCGATTAGTGCCTGAAGAGTCAGCTTTGCGTCGCCGATCAGACCGATATCTGACGGGGTTCCTTTATTCACATCTTCATTGTTGATGGTGTTGTGGATGATCTTCTTTCCAGCCGGTACTTTACGCGTGTAGCTGTTATTAGAAAGACTCGTACCGATGCCGAGTATTACATCGCTTTCATTTATCCATTCGTACGCCGGGCCAGTTGTCGCTCCACTACCTGCACCGAGTGCTAGAGGGAGTCGCTCGTCGTACCCCGACTTACCTTCCATAGTGGTGAACACTGGAATGTCGGTAAGTGCAGCGAACTCAGTCAACTCTGGAGAAGCCTGCGCCATCAGTACACCACTGCCTGCCCAGATCATAGGACGATCTGCAGCGAGCAACATCTTGACGGCATCTTGAATATCGGTCTTCGACGGGACTGACTTGCTGGCGATCGGTGACTTGTAGTCGAGAGCGTCGGCAGGAACTTCCATTGCACAAATGTCGAGAGTCATTTCAACAACGACCGGGCCACCGTTGCCGTTACGAAGCGCTTGGAAAGCTCGTCGCATCACATCTTTGATCTGTGATGGCGTGTCGATAGTTTGAACCGACTTAGTCACACCAGACCAATTGTCTCTTGCAGAGAAGTTTGGGCGCACGTGCCGTTGTTCGAGCGGGTATCCACCTGGCAGTACTAGGATCGGAACATTGTCGCCAAATGCCTGCGACAGGCCACCCATCGAGTTTTCGGCTCCTGCTGCGTGCTGCATCGCAACTACGCCGAATTTATTGCCATTGTGCATTCGGCTGTAGCCGTCGGCAGCCATGATGGCACCGCGCTCATGCCTGAACATCACAGGTCGGATTCCAACTTTGGAAGCTTCCTCGATTAATGCATTGCTCGGGAAGCAAGTCATTTCCGTTACGCCCTCTTGTTTAAGGATCTGGGCGATGAACTCTGTTCCGTTCATTCAAAATCTCCGTGTATACCCCGGAAAATCCACGTTGGGACCCGGCTTGACCACGAATCATCGTTGTCCGAGGCGTGGCTATTCTAATCCTATCGGCGAGTTACTACAAAACTCTGTGTATGAATTTTCGATGAAGATAGGATACGGAATGTGGGTGTAAATTGCCTTGAAACCACCATGTTGAACGGCGATGAGATAAGTGGCCTGAAACCATTGAGGTTTTTTACACACTGAATAATACGGAATCTACCTACTCGGTATAACGGGATGGAGCGGTCGGGCAGGGGTGACGATACCCAAGGTTCGGAGCGCGGCACGAGCGATCATAAGTAGTAGTACGTGACCGACAAATTCAATCAGCTCGAAAAGGACGACAAATGCTTCATCAAAAACCGCTATCTGTAGATCGAACTCGAATGCAATATTTTCAGGCTGTCCAGGCAGTGAACTTGGCGGAAAACGGTATCGAACGAGATCGTGCCCGGTCTGCTCAACGAAAAGGGATGCAGATGCTGCAGAACTCTCAACGTATTCAGCGAGGTGAGAAAGCCGCACGAGCATTGGCAAAGAGCTGCCGCAGGGTTTACTGGAATTTACCCGATACCTATTAGAACAAACGGTAATCGAATTAGAAAAAGACCAGCTTATTTATCTGGTCTTTTTTGTTGCTACAAAATTGTTCATCGGCAGCTTTAGATACGAGTTTCGCAGGTAGTATGCTTTCCGAAACAAAACCGCTTGTTCCTTATATTCACATTCTCCAAGGGAGCCTGACTATGGGTGCCACGACTGGCCCACTGTCTGAAGAGCTGCTTGCCCAGCTTAGGAAGATCGACACTCCAACCATCGCCAATGCACTTGAGCTGATGGACATCCGACCGCGTACTGAAGGATTTCTACGACCCGAAATCAAGTCGCAATCGCCAGTAACAGAAACGTTTGTTGGCTACGCGGTTACCGGAGTTATCTCCGCACGACAAAAATCTCCAAATGCCCTGGAGCGTAGTGATTACTACCAGGCAATATTAGATATTCCTTCCCCTCGAATGATCGTGTTCCACGATTTGGATTATCCAGACACGATTGGTTCGTACTGGGGCGAAATCCAGGGCAACATCGCACTGGGATTGGACTGCGTAGGAGTCGTCACCGACGGCGGTGTACGTGATCTAAAAGAAGCCGAAGAAATGGGCTTCCCGTTCTGGGCGAAAGAAGTGCTCGTTTCGCACGGCTACGTTCATGGCGTTGCATACAACGTGCCAGTAGACGTAGGCGGTGTTTACATTCAACCTAGCGATTTGATTGCTGCCGACCTGCACGGTGCTATCCACATTCCGCTGGATGCGGCTCCGCGACTTCCCGACGCCGCTGCGGCCCTCGCCGATCAGGAAGACGCTGTTATTAGCGTTGCACGATCGGGGAATGTGACTGTCGAGTCATTGGCTGAAGCATGGGCAGAATCTGCACGTCGCGGTGCGAAGAACAGCTACTAGTTCTCACCGGTTAGCTGAAGAATTTGGGTTGGAACGACCGAGCATCTCGCTCGGTCGTTCTATTTAATCCGGAATTTAGTTCAATTCTTTACTAAATTTCGTTAACAAACATACGATTTGATTTGAGACACTTAATGCAAGACTCAAAACTTGTATTTTTTGTACTGGAACATTCTTCCTAAATGATCGTTGTCGAAAACCTAACTAAGTCCTTTGGCGGCCGAGATCTACTCTCGGCGGTCTCATTCAGTGTGTCTTCACACGAAAAAGTTGGCGTTGTTGGCGCTAATGGGGCAGGGAAGACGACGCTTTTGAAGATGATCGCCGGAGACGAACCGTCCAGCGGTGGGCAGGTCAACATTTCTGAAGGCGAGATGGCATATCTCCATCAGGAGTCGGATGTGGAACTCGACCGGTCTCTCAGCGAAGAGATGTGGACTGCGCTTCCTATAGTGAATTCTCTACGTAAGCGTATGTATGAGATCGATACTTTGCTTGCCCTCGAAGAGGGCGACAGCCAAGCCTTAGTCATCGAACTTGGCGACGCTCAAGATCAGTTCCGTTTGCTCGGTGGAAACGGTGTCGATTCCACTATCGCCCGAGTCACTACAGGGCTGGGCTTTACCGCCACTGACATCGAAAAGTTATGTGGTGACTTTTCTGGTGGCTGGCGTATGCGTATATCGCTGGCAAAAATATTGATCAGGCGTGAAGCTCACCTGCTGCTTGATGAACCAACGAACCACCTAGACTCTGTGGCGAAAGACTGGCTGGCTGGGGAGCTTGCGGGATATCCCGGCGCCATTCTGATGGTCACCCACGACCAAGATTTTCTTCAGAAGGTTGTAACCCGTATTCTCGATGTTGAACATGGCAGCGTTCAGTCGTACCCGGGTACCTTTTTCGAGTATCAACGCGGTAAAGAAACTCGCCAGGCGCAGCTAGATGTCCAGGCAAGTCGGCAGGAACGAGAAGTCGCTAGGCAAGAGCAGTTCATCGACCGATTCCGCTCGAAAGCCACAAAGGCAAAGCAGGTTCAAAGCAGAATCAAAGCATTGGACAAAATGGATCGAGTTGACCGTATGGTCAAATCAAAGGCGACAAAGTTTCAGATCAAATCGTCTGGCAGAGTCGAACTTACGGTCCTGAAGGCAAATGCCATTTCACATGACTGGGACGATTCTCCAGCTTTGCTCGATGTTTCGCTAGAAGTTGAGCGCGGCCAGAAAATAGCTTTGATAGGTCACAACGGTGGCGGCAAGAGCACGTTGTTACGTATCCTCGCAGGAGAAGTTATTCCGTCTGAGGGCGATATCAACTGGGCTCAGCGAGCCAATCGTGGCTACTACGCTCAGCATCAGGACGAGTCGTTGAATCCAAATGTGACAGTTCTCGAAGCTGTGCGAGAGTCTGCTCAGGATCAGCCGGATGGCGCGCTTCGTGGCATCTTGGGTCGCTTCCTATTTTCTTCAGATGACGTTTACAAGATGATTCGAATGTTGTCGGGTGGCGAAAAGAGTCGAGTCGCTCTGGCGAAATTCCTAGTGCAGCCGAACAATGTATTACTGCTCGACGAGCCTACGAACCACTTAGATGCCGCAACTCGTGAAGAGCTATTGAGCGCGCTTGGCGATTACGACGGAACGATAATCTGCGCAAGTCACGACCCCGCAATCGTCGAAGAGATCGCTACCCACGTCTACACAGTCGAACACGGCGAACTTGCTCTAAGCACCGTCCACGGCTAAACGACTGACTCCGATTGCAGTTGGTGCAGGCGTTATGAGTGCTGAACTGATTCGACTGGATTCACAGTGACCCGGTGAAGCGGTACGTCGCCTGTGTTGATGAACTGGTGACGAACGCCGCCCGGAACCAACACGGCATCGCCTGTTTTAACCGCATACTCTTTGCCGCCGCACACCAAAATTCCAGCGCCTTCGGTAATGAACGCCTGGTGTTCCCATTCGTGAATGTGATCCGGACTCGATTCTCCCGGTCCATGCTTCACATACAGCATCACATACGACGACACGCCGTCTCCGGGGCCGAGTAGCGGATTCGAAGCGCCCTGTTCGTTGCGTATTACTGGTTCCATATTGATTCTTTCTTTGGTCTATATCGGTCTATAAGTAGATCGGTATCGTTAGATAAAAAATTAGATTTTTCGCCAGAACGGCTCTCTTTTGCGTTGGGTTTCGAGTATCGAATCGTCCCACGGCTCCATCGTGTTTCCTTCAGGCTGAGGAGTGCGACCGCTCCAACCGATTCTCTTATGAACTCGGGTGTCCTTGTAGTAGACGATATAGCTGATTGTGAGCAACGAATTGAATAGGCCAGGTTCTTTCGATTCAAAGTTTCTTATTGCGTCATCTTGCGATTCAACGTCAAGCAAAACGAATTCAGAATTAGCTGATTCGAACGTTTGCATCGCCTTCGTGAAGATGCCTTGAAACCTTGCCTGCTGACCTGATAATCGAACGATTTCAGCAGTTATACCCATTTTCCCCGCCGACGGCACATCGTCGACTGCTGGAATTAGGCGGTCAAGAATTGCTGCCAATAGATCTTCGTTGATGTTCATCCTTGAAGTTTCGTTGATCATGACGTTATCCCTTCAAATCCTGTCGATGTTCAACAATGTAATCGGCGGTTCTGAGAGCAAGAGCCTGAATCGTTGGAGTTGGATTTACGGCTGCACCGGTTACAAACACACTGCCGTCAACGATGAACAAGTTATCGACATCGTGTGACTGTCCCCATTTGTCGACCACGGACTTATCAGGATCATTGCCCATGCGAGCTGTTCCCATGAGATGCCAGCCTGACTGGCGCATCATCGGGTCGACGAAGATATCTTCAGCACCGGCAGCTTCAAGGGCTTTCTTGGCGTTTCCGATCGCATGGTCAAGTTGATCACGCGAATTTTTGCTTAATGTGTAGTTGAGTCGAGGGGCAGGAATGCCGTCAGAATCGGTCAACTCGGGATCGAGGTCAACCGTGTTGTGTTCTTCAGGAAGGTCTTCTCCGATAACCGCCATCGCCATCACGCTTCCGAGCCGCTTCTCAAGCTCTACGTGATGCCCTTCGCCCCAAGGCACAGGGTCTCGGAATCCGCCATTAGCTATCCAAGCGGGTCCTAAGCTCCTCTGGAACTGATAGGTGTAGCCTCGAACAAATCCACGGCTCTTGTCAGTTTCGTAAAACTCCTGACTTAGACCGATGTTGCCAAGTGGACCTTGCCACGTATCCATCTTTTCGGGGAAGGTTCCAGAGATCATGGCGAACGGGTGGAACATTAGATTTTTGCCCACTAGCCCCGTTGAGTTCGATAGACCAGCGGGGTGCGAGTCAGAAGCCGAATTCAACAGTAGTCGGGGAGTTCCGATGCCATTGGCTGCCATGATGACTGCTCTTGCGCTTTGATGCTTTTCGTTTCCTTTGGAATCGATATAGTCAGCGCCAGTTGCTCGCCCAGAATTATCAGTGGTGATTCGCCTAACCCTTGCGCCTGTTTCGATCGTGGCACCGCTTCGGAGTGCACGCGGCCAGTAAGTGATATCTGTGCTTGATTTGGCTCGTTGGAAGCAACCCATGTGGTTGTGACCGCAAAAGTTACAGGCGTCTCGACCTTCGCCGTATCGCTGGGAATTGATGTAGCTGTCGGATGGCCACCAATGCCATCCAAGCTTCTCGAATCCACTAATTAGTTTCTTACCGTCTTTGCCGATTGGGAGCGGTGGCATTTGGCGTGGACTTCGAGGTGGATTGGCAGGGTCGCCGTTAATACCTGAGCAACCCATCACTTCATCGTTCAGATCATAGAACTCTTCAAGTTCTTCGTAGGAAATAGGCCAGTCGTCAGCCACACCGTCGAGTGTCTTCACCCTGAAATCGGAAGGGTGAAACCTCGGCGTGTGTGCGGTCCAAAGAATCGTGCTCCCGCCAACGCCATTGAACATGACCGGGGTAACCGGCGAGTTTGAATCATTCACTGGGTAGTCCTCGTCACGCTGTCGAACGTTCGGATCGGGCGCCCAGTTTGTCAGCATTTCGAACTCGTAGTCATCAGAAGCTGAAGCGTACTTGGCGGGATCTTGCCAGTAGCCCTGTTCAAGGCATTTCACATTGAAGCCCGCTTCGGCTAACCAAGCAGTGGCGGCCCCGCCAGAAGCGCCGGCACCGATTACCAAAATGTCTACGGTTTGCTGAGAAGCCTCGTTACTAGTGGTCATGTGAACTTTCTGAGTTTGACTGGCATAGGTCGACTATTGAGATTGGTCTACGGGTTGCAGTGTACGCATGTTTCGAGTGATGTAAAAAGCCCTAGTTCCCCACTAAACCACTGACGATGGATGTATGATTTGCCGGCTTTAGATGAACTAACAGGAGAATCAGTTGAGCGGCAATATTAAAGTTACCGACGTCAAGATCGTCAATCTTCGCACCGTAAAACACGTTGGAAAGATCGAACCAGCGTGGAGTCCCGGACGTGACATGTCGTTCGACATTGGTGGCGGTTCGTTCACCGAGGTTCACACCGACGCTGGCATTACTGGAATCGGACCTGGAATGCACCTGATGTTTGTCGATGCGGTGAAGGAGTACCTAGTAGGTCGAAGTGCTTTCGCAGTAGAAGATCACGCTGTCGCTCTTAATTACTACGTCCCGAATCTCCACTATCAGGGAACTGCTGGTGTCGACATGGCACTGTGGGACATCATCGGCAAGGCTGCGAATCTTCCGCTGTACAAACTCTGGGGCGGCGAAAAAGAAAAGATCATCCCGTACGCCAGCATGGTTGCGCTTTCGACCCCTGAAGAGCGAGCTGAACAGGCATCCTCGCTGAAGGAACAGGGCTGGCAGGCGATGAAAATTCGTATACACAACGAATCGATTGCCGACGATATCAAGATTGTTGAGGCGGTTCGAGATGCTGTAGGCCAAGATTTCACGATCATGGTCGACGCTAACCAGGCGCAGAGCAGCGGAATGTGGCAGCCGGGAGTGATGTGGAACTTCAAGCGAGCGTACGAGACTGCTGTTGAGCTGCAAGATTTGGATGTGTACTGGCTTGAAGAACCATTGAAGCGTTACGACTTCGAAGGACTCGCAGAGCTTAACGCCAAAGTCGAAATGCGAATCGCAGGTGGTGAGAACAACCCGGGATTGCACGAGTTCGTTCAGATGTGCGATATGGACACCTACAAGCTGCTCCAACCTGAAAGCATGGTCATGAACGGTATGACCAATCTACGAAAGATTGGAAATCTCGCCGAACTACATGGCAAGGAAATCGTGCCACATCATGGTGGCGGAAACATCGGCGTAATTGCTCATCAGCACCTGGTGGCATCGTGGCGACACGCTCCGTTTATGGAGTTGCTGCACGACCCGCCGATCGGTCACTACAAGAACAAGTTCTCGATCATGGCGAACGCGCCAGAGGTCGATTCTGAAGGTTTCATGCCTCTGCCAACAGGACCGGGTATCGGAATCGAAATCGACCCAGATCTAATCATCAACGACTAGTTTTCGAACAAAAAATTCAGAAACGTAATTTTAGGAGCGACATTCAATGTCCAACGATCAATTTGCATTTGTAGGAACCTACACACGACTCGGTAGCGAGGGTGTCTACACTCTGCGTCTGAACGGAGATACCGGCGAACTGACTCAAGTTTCGATAGCTGGTGGCCTAGAGAATCCTTCTTTCGTAGCACTCGATCCTTCAGGCGATCATCTTTACGCCGTCTCTGAAAGCAGCGGTTTCAACGGCTCGGGTGGTATCACTGCGTTTAACGTCAATAAATCGACAGGTGAACTGACCCAGATTAACCAGCAATCGACTGGCGGACCGGGTCCGTGTCATTTGATGGTCGATTCGACCGATTCAATGGTGATCGTAACGAACTACTCTGGCGGTAGTGTTTCTGCACATCCGATCAGTGCTGACGGATCGGTCGGCGAGCACACCACCTTCATTCAGCATGAAGGCTCGTCGATCAACAAACGTCGACAGGAACAGGCTCACGCTCATTCGGTAAATATCGACAAGACGAATCGGTTTGCATTCGTTTGTGACTTAGGTAAAGACCAGGTTCTTACCTACGCAATGGACATTGAGAACGCCAAGCTGTCGCTTTCATCGACCGTGGATGAGGTTGCGGGCGAAGGTCCACGTCATTTCACGTTCCACCCAACTAATCAGCAGGTTTATGTGCTGAACGAGCTGGGTTGCACGATCACTTTGTACAACCTTGGCGACGACGGTACCTTGTCTCCAGTAGAGACGGTTCCAACGCTTCCTGAAGGCTGGGACGGCGAAAACACGACCGCCGACATTCACACATCTCCTGATGGCGAATTTATTTACGCATCGAACCGTGGACACGATTCGATAGTCATCTACTCGATCGATAAGTCGACCGGGAAGATGACTTTCGTTGGCCATGAATCGTCTCAGGGCAAAACTCCGCGGAACTTCGCTATCACTCCTGACGGCAAATTCTTGCTGGTTGAAAATCAGGACTCCGACAGCATCGTTTCGTTCAAACGAGAAGATGATGGCACATTGACTCCTACGGGATCGGTCATAAACGTGCCGGCGCCTGTCTGTCTCCAATTTCTGGCGATCGACTAGCAGTCAACTTTGACCGCCCTGCTCGGTGCAGGGTAATTCTAGGAATACCAAATTGAAAATCACCGATGCAAAAGTGTTTCGTATGGCTACACCGGTTCACAAAACGGCAGGAACCAATTGATTGTTCGTGCGAATCGACACTGACGAGGGAATTTCGGGTTGGGGTGAAGGCTCGCTCCAGTACAGGGACGCCGACCTTGAGGCTGAAATCCTCGATTTTGCAAAATTTCTAGAAGGCAAAGACCCACGACGAATCGATTGGATATGGACCTCGCTGTATCGGCGCGTTACGTGGGCGGGTGGTCAGGTTTCGATGTCGGCAATCGCCGCTATCGAAACCGCATTGTGGGACTTGAAGGCCAAGTCGCTTGGTATTCCTGTTTGGGAACTCGCCGGTGGCAGGCATCGTGACAACGTCCGCGTCTATGCGAACGGCTGGTTCGAAGAGCTGACCGAGCCGGTGCCTGGAGTTCCCGCCGTATTGGTAGCGCGATAGGCATCGCCAAAGTTACATGCTGAAGCAGCTCTTCGGCTCAAAGACAAGGGCTGGACTGCGCTGAAGTTCTATCCGTTTGGAGGTCCTCAGACAACCATCCTCGGCCCAGATCAGTTACGGCATTGAATTGGTGCGTGCGGTTCGACAAGCGGTCGGGCCAGATATGGAGATTGCCATCGATGTGCGAGCGCGGTTAAATCCATGGAGTGCTGGTCGGGCTGCGCAACAGTTAGAGAAGTTCAACATCGTCTGGATGGAAGAGCCGATTTTGTACGACAATGTCGACGCGATGGCTGAGTTGCCTCATTCAGTAAATGTGCCGATATCGACGGGCGAACAGCCGTACAACCGCTGGGAATTCCGCCCTCTGCTCTAAACCAACACCGTTCGGATGATCCAGCCCGACATCTGCCATTGTGGTGGTTTTACCGAAATTCTGAAGACAGCGAGCATGGCAGAGGCTTACTGCGTGCCGGTCGCGCCGCACAACTCGAACTGCCCTCTTTCAACGATGGCGAGTTTGCATCTCTGGATGAGTATCCCAAACTCGTTCATACAGGAGATTTTCGTATCGTTCTTCGATCGGTATCAGGAAGTGCTGACTAGCCCAATCGACATTACGGATGGGATCGCCACCGTGCCTGACGGACCCGGTTGAGATGCGGATATCGATCTGGAAGCTCTGGCGAAATATCCGCCGACCGATTTCGTGCAGGTCCAAGACGAACCGTACTTGGATTTTAAGCGAATACCGCTACTCGACAATAGCTTGCCGCTCAGATTCAACTTCTTCGAACCACGTCTCGAGTTCGGCAAGCATTCGGCTGGCGATCTCTGGATTACTCGCTGCAATGTCGTTCGTTTCGCCGGGGTCAATCGAGAGATCGTAGAACTCAGGCGCTGGAGGCTCAGGAATGATTTTCTTTGGTTCAGGCCAATCGAAGTTCTCACTGAAGTTTTCGGGGTAGTACTTGTATTCGATATCTTTTTCGATGTAATCGTCGGCAATTTGCTTGTCGGCATCTGAGGCGTAAGCGATATCGAGGGCAGGGCGGACTAGCTTCCAGTCGCCTTGACGCATCGCAGCGTTCGTGACTCCGATAGGAGAATCTCCGTTCCATTGCCAGAATCGTCGTGCCTGTTCCTGCGGTGAATCGCCCTTTAGGACAGCGGTTACGTCATGACCGTCGATTGGCTTCTCGCCAACTCTCGTCGAACCAGTCAACGACAGCAGTGTTGGTAGCCAATCAGTGAAACAAATCTGATCATTGATCTCGATATCTTGCGGTAGCCCGTTCGCACATCGAGCGATCATTGGCATTCGAATGCCACCTTCGTAAACCGATCCCTTGGAACCTGCGAAACCATTGTTGTATCGGGAACCATCGAGGGAGACGCCGTCTGGAACCTGATCATATCGATGGCTGAACGCTGGACCGTTATCGCTGGTGAACATCAACAATGTGTCGTCTTCGATTCCAGAAGTTCGAAGCGCTTCACGTACCTTGGCGATTCCTCGATCCATCACTTCGATCATTGCGTAAATCAGTGCAATTCCGCGTCCGAATCCGGCATCAATGTACTTCTGCGTAACTTCCTCAGGAGCCTGCAAAGTCGAGTGCGGCGCGTTTCACGTGATCATCAAGAAGAACGGTTTATCTTGGTGGCGACGGATGAAATCCGCAGATTCATCGGCAAGAACGTCAGTTAGGTGACGACCATCCGACTTTTCGAGCGTGCCGTTTCGATCTAAATTCCAGCGGTAGTAGTCAGCCCATCCACCCCTGAATCCAGCGAATTCGTCAAAACCTCGGGCGTTCGGATGAAATCGAGGATCAAGCGCACCGTTGTGCCATTTGCCGACCAACCCAGTCGCATATCCGGCCGACTTGAACGAAACGGCTATAGTCGTTTCTCCAAGGGCTATTCGGTCGTTACCGAGCACTTCCTGGGGAGTAACAGCTCCTGTGCGGATCGGATATCGACCCGTGAGCAATGCAGCCCGAGAGGGAGAACAAACAGCCGAACCTGCGTAGTGCTGCGTAAGACGAATGCCTTGTGAAGCTAGTTCATCGAGGGCTGGGCTGTGTAGTCGACCTTCCGAGTACAACCCGAAATCGCCATAGCCCATATCATCGGCGACCATTAGGACAATACTTGTACCGGTCAATGTTTCGCTCGCTTTTTGACTGACTAACTGGCTGGTTGTTTTAGTATCTGGCATCCCAATCTGGTCTGTGAGATGCAGCAACATCCTAGATGCCACAAGTAGTTTCGGGTGTCGGATTCGACCTGAAGACGGTATTGTTTATCGGCAAATATCGTTCTGAATCTGATAGTTAAGAAGGCTGCTGAAATATGGCAATGGAAACCAAACGACTAGGTAAAACGGATCTGGAAGTCGGAAGGCTCGGGATTGGTCTATCCGAAGTCGGGTTCAATCTTGAGTTAGCCGATGTCGATCAGGCGCGAGACGTCATCAATCAGGCACTCGACAACGGCGTGAACTTCCTAGACACCGCGGCTTGCTACGGGATTAGCGAAGAATTGATAGGAATGGTCGTTTCGAAACGTCGTACTGAATTCGTGCTAGCTACAAAAGCTGGGCACTATCTCCCGCGGGGCGATGGCGAAGACTGGACATACGATCTGATTATTTCATCGATAGATCGCTCGCTTGAAAGAATGAAGACCGACTACGTTGATCTCGTCCAACTTCACTCCTGTTCGGTTGAAATTCTCGAACGGGGCGATGTGATCCGTGCGTTGCAAGACGCCAAGGCCGCTGGCAAGACTCGGCACGTCGGCTACAGCGGCGACAACGAATCGGCCAAATGGGCGGTTACTAGTGGACTCTTCGACACACTACAAACAAGCTTCAGTCTTGTCGACCAGTCGGCACGAACGAATCTGTTCGCAGATGTCGAAGCAAACGATATGGGTCTGATCGTAAAGCGACCGATCGGCAACGCCGTTTGGGGCGCTGCTGCCGACCCTCGACCTTACGAGCACATTCCCGAATACACGATGGAATACACACGGCGCGCTGGCGTGATGGGCGAAGAAGGCCCGCTTGCCGACGATCCGAACGATCGAATTCGGCTGGCTCTAGGCTTCACATTTGCTCATCCTGAAGTTGACGTCACCATCGTTGGGACCCAGCGTCCGCATCACATGAAGTCGAATTTAGAGATGGTTTCCAAGCCGCTGGGCGTTACTGATGCCACGGTTTCTGATCTGCACGCCCGTTGGGACAAATTCGCCAACGGTTGGGAGCAACGGGGCTAGCCCATTTCGCTTTCTACTGGCTAGAATGGATAGAGGTCAGCAGTGAGCGATTCACCTTGTGGGGGAGTGGCGAAATGGCAGACGCGCATGCCTTAGGAGCATGTGCCTTAATCGGCGTGCGGGTTCGACTCCCGCCTTCCCCACCATTTAAATTTCCGTACAATCACCGGTCGACGGCGCGACTCTCCAGTCGCAGCAACGTACCGCTAATCGCTCAAGCTAAAGAAAAGCAATGCCTAAAATCCTCGTAACTCGCCGTACATTTCCTGAATCCGCCGCAGCTCTTCGAGCAAGCGGTGCAGAAGTAGTGATCTGGGAAGATTCAGATGCGCCGTCTCAGGCTGACTTGATAAAGGCTGTTGCGGATATCGACGGTCTCTATGCTCACATCACCAACCAAGTGAACGCTGAAGTCATGGACGCCGCGCCGAACTTGAAGGTTATCGCTGAGTTTGGTGTTGGCTATGACAACATCGAAATCGCCGCCGCCAACGAACGGGGAATAGCCGTTTGCAACACGCCAGGAATTCTTTCTGAGAGCACTGCCGACGAAGCATTTGCATTGCTGGCTTCGATGGCTCGACGTACCCACGATCTACCCGCGATGGTGAAACGTGGCGAGTGGGGCGATTTCGATCCGCTCGGATATCTTGCAACTGACATTCATCACAAAACGCTTGGAATCGTCGGCATGGGCAACATCGGATCCGAGATGGCGAAACGTGCCGCAGGGTTCAATATGAACGTGCTGTATTTCAACCGAAAAAAGCGAAATGAAGAATTTGGCGCAACGTATGTCGACTCGCTTGAGGAAATTCTCGAACGTTCCGACTACGTTTCGCTGCATAATCCTCTGACGCCCGAGACGACGAACATGATGAGCACCGATCAGTTCAAGCTGATGAAAAAGTCAGCGATCCTGATCAACACGACTCGTGGCCCGGTAGTCGATCAAGACGCCCTTTACGAAGCGTTGAAGTCTGGCGAAATTGCCGGAGCCGCTTTGGACGTCACGGTGCCTGAGCCGATTCCTGCCGACCATCCACTGCTCACGCTCGATAACTGCCTCATCATGCCGCACGTGGCGAGTGCCACAGGCGATACTCGAATGAAGATGGCAATGATGTCGGTCGAGAACGTTCTTGCGGGCGTGGCTGGAGACTGGCCGCCTTACTGCGTAAACCAGGCCGAGATCGCAGGTAACGCTCGGATCAAAAACTAGTTGATTTGATGATCAAACTAAAACGCCCCGGCGAAGTAATCTCGCCGGGGCGATTTTTGTTCATACGTAAGAAAGTTTTAGTCGTCGAAGAATCCGGCGTCTTCTTCTCGGAGGTACTTCTTCGCCTCTTCGGGGATGAAGGTGATACCTAGTCCCGGTGCTTCGCTCACATCGATGTGACTGTCGGTAACACCGAACTTGTCTGAACCATCAAGGATGTCGTACCACCAGTCGGGCTTGCCTGTTGGCAGCTCGAAGGCGATGTAGTTCTCTGGCAAAACAGCGGCAAGCTGAACGTGAGCAGAAAGACCAATTAATCCATCGACCGTTCCGTGCGGTGCGAACAGGATGCCGTGAAGATCGGCGTATTCAGCGATGAACTTCATCTCTTGCAGCCCACCAACGTCAGCTGGGTCTGGGCCCAGAACGTTCACGGCGTTTCGTTCAATCAATTCGACGAAGTTCTGTCGCAGGTAAATCTGCTCGCCGGTGTGAATCGCAGTCGAGGTGTACGGTGTGACCTGCGTGTAGAGATCGGCGAGAACGTACGGCGTGTAGTCGCCCGTAAGCATGTCCTCGAGCCACATCACGTTCGTGCCTTCAACTTCTTTGGCAAGTTTCAGGGCATCTACGACGGTGAATCCTGGTCCGCAATCGAGTGCCAATCCAACATCGTCACCCAGTACATCGAGCATTGCCTCGATGCAATTAATCATGTGCTTGAAGCCCTTAGGACTCATCAGGCCACGGTTGGGGTGTCGACCTCCGAGACCGGTCGAAGGCGTTCCGTAATAGAAGTTAGGAACCTCTGTTGCCATGTCGCCGTGAAACGCTATTCCTTGCTTGATGATCGAGAAGTTCTCAGGACTGTCCTTCATCTTCTGCATCACTTCAGCATAGTGTTCAGGCTCTTTACCGTTCATCTTGAACCGTACGTTGCCGTTGTAAACCTGAACCTTGTCTCGAATCTTGCCGCCAAGCAGTTTGTAGATGGGGAGATTCGCTGCTTTGCCCGCGATGTCCCAAAGTGCGAACTCGATCGCACTTACAGCAGCGCCCCAAGGTTTGAACGACCCCATACGACGTATTCCGAGCATTACCCGTTCAACGTCCGTTGGGTCCTTACCGACAATCATGTCTCGGTAGAACTCGATCATGGGCTTCAGGTAAGGCTTGGCGAGTTCGGCAGCGCCGATGCCGTCGATGCCTTCGTCGGTCGTGATTCGCACCACCGGGTGTCCCCCGATTATTGCGACTTTCAGGTCGGTAATTTTCATTTCAGCTCCGTGCCACATTATGGCGTTTTCTTGATAACGGCGAATTTATACGCCAGAGTCAAAATTGGTTTACTTGGTAATGAATGATGAATTGGAGTCGAACATTCCTAGTCGTCGAAGAAACCGGCGTCTTCTTCCCTGAGGTACTTCTTCGCTTCTTCAGGAATGAACGTGAGCCCTAGACCCGGCGTGCTAGGCACGTCGATGTGGCTGTCTGTTACAGCGAATTGTTCTCCGCCTTCCATGATGTCGAGCCACCATTCAGGCTTGGCCTGTGGAAGTTCAAACGCAATGTAGTTTTCGGGCAGAACAGCTGCCATGTGAGTTTGTGCAGCAAGACCAATCAGGCCATCGAATGTTCCGTGCGGAGCAAACATAATTCCGTGTAGATCGGCGTACTCAGCGATGAACTTCATCTCGGAAATACCACCGACGTCAGCGACATCAGGTCCAAGAACATTCACCGCATTTCTTTCAATTAATTCAACGAAGTTCTGGCGAAGGTAAATCTGCTCACCTGTGTGAATCGGAGTCGAAGTGTATGGCGTGACTTGTGTGTACAAATCGGCAAGGACGAACGGGGAGTAGTCACCGGTCAACATGTCTTCAAGCCACATGATGTTCGAGCCTTCAAGCTCCTTAGCTAGTCTTTGTGCGTCCGGAACAGTCATGCCCGGGCCACAATCGAGTGCCAATCCAACATCATCTCCCAGCACATCGAGCATCGCCTCGATGCATTTCATCATGTGCTTGAAGCCCTTTGGAGTGATTTTTCCACGGTTGGGGTAACGGTTAGCTGTTACCGGTGTTCCATAGTAGAAATCGTCCACAGAGTGGTGCATACCGCCGTGGAACGAAACCGAGTCTTTGATAATCGAGAAATTGTACGGATGATCCTTCATCTTCTGCATAGAGCCGGCGAAATGTTCGGGCTCACTACCCCCTCGGTCGTAGCGCACATTGCCGTTGTAGACCTGAACCTTGTCTCGAATCTTGCCGCCGAGCAGCTTGTATGTTGGAACGCCGGCAGCTTTGCCTGCAATGTCCCACAATGCCATCTCGATAGCGCTTACCGCCGTGCCCCAAGGCTTGAACGATCCCATGCGACGTATTCCGAGCATCACTCGTTCTACATCCGTGGGGTCCTTGCCGACTACCATGTCGCGATAGAACTCGACCATTGGCTTGAGATACGGCTTGGCTGTTTCACCAGCTCCGACACCGTCTATGCCTTCGTCAGTCGTGACTCGTACAACAGGTGCATTGCCGATTATGGCAACTTTTAGGTCAGTGATTTTCATTTTCATTCCTGGGTCATTAGGTGGCATTCATTGATATTCGAGCGAAATGCTACCCCCTAGAAGAAGGCTTTAACGGAGGTTGTCATGCTGAACTTGATTCAGTATTTCTTTCTACCTGAAACGATTCGGAGTTGCCGTGCCCTACATCCCCTCCGAAGATCCCTCGACTCCGATGACTTCGCTCGGGAAGTCGGATGTGTGGCTTATGTCATCCTGAATTCATTATCAGGATCTATTGCTCGAACGCCCACTGCCTGCTCGTTGCACATCCCGCCGAAGATCTCTCGTTAAGAGTCGGGATGTCGGGCGGCTCGTCTAAATAGGTATTACTATTCGTGCCAGAAATTACTTTTCGATAAAAACGGAGACAAAATGCGAGTCGCGACTTGGCGTGGTGGTACTGAAATAACGATCGACGAAATTCCTACTCCGAAGGCGGGTCCGAGCGAGCTCGTGATGAAGGTTCTTTCCTCAGGGATTTGCGGAACTGACATTCACAAGACTCAGGGATTATTCCCAGCTACACCACCCGACATTCTTGGGCACGAGTTTGTTGGTCCGGTTATCGAAGTAGGTGAAGGCGTTGACGAGTCGCTCATAGGTAAAGTCATCGGCTGCACGCTGAATCCTGCTTGTGGCGAGTGCCAAGGTTGTCTCACTTGGTCGGCGATGCACTGCGAGCGCAACAAGCGGTACTCGGGAGGATTCGCCGAGTACGTTCTGGTTGATCACCGTCAGGCGCACATCGTTCCCGACGGTCTCGACCACGAAACCGCTTCAATGGCTGAACCTCTGGCATGCGTTATTTCGACTCTCAACATGATCGAAGTCGAAGAAGGCTGTGATGCGCTTGTGGTCGGTGGGGGACTCCTGGGATTGCTCACGGTCGGAATGCTCAAGCTGCGGGGGGCAAAGAACATCATCCTGTCCGAGCCAAACGCACAGCGGCTCGGGATGGGCAAGCAATTCGGTGCGACTCACCTGAATGACCCAACTAAAGACGATTTAACCGAGCTGGTGAACGAAGTCACCGGTGGGTATGGCGTGAAGATCGGTGCTGAGGCAGTTGGTGTACCGGCATTAGTAGCCAACGTTTCGAAATTGATTCGTCCACGTGGGAATCTCGTGCTTGTTGGGGTTTCGCCTCAAGGTTCAGCGTTGCCAGTCGATCTCTACGATCTCCACTACAAAGAGATCACTATGAGCGGTGCGTTCGGTGCTGGTGACGCCTTTGGAGAAGCCCTCGAGACTCTGTCAAAGCTAAACCTAGATGGCGTCGTGAGTGGACGATTCCCATTAGAAGAAACGTCGAAAGCGTTGCAGATATCGGCCAAGGGCGGTGGTGTGAAGTACATGATCGCCCCACACGACTAGTCGCTATCTAGATCACTAAGTGCTGGTGCACCGACCAATAGACCGGTAATCTGCGTTCGCTTGCAATAAACAGCTAGACAAAAATTTGCACCATTGGTGCTGCGGTAGAGGTAATACATGGCAAAGCTCTCGGGTGGAGAAGCCCTCATCAAATCGTTGGTTCGTGAGGGAGTCGAAGTCATTTTCGGTCTACCGGGAGTTCAGATGTACGGCATCCTCGCTGCATTGCGAGATGAGCCAAGCATCAAGTTCGTCGTAACTCGTAACGAAACCTCAACGACCTATATGGCAGATGGATATGCCCGAACTACCGGCAAAGCCGGAGTCGCCATGGTTGTGCCCGGACCCGGCATCTACAACGCAGGTGGTGGTCTTTCAACCGCGTTCTCTCGATCTTCTCCGGTTGTGTTGATTGCGGGTCAGATACCTCGAGACGGTATTGGCAAGAATTTTGGTGGACTTCACGAAGTGAATGACCAGAAGGAAATTACCAATCCGGTAACTAAGTGGCAGAAACAGGTTCTTCGTCCTCATGAGGTTCCAGAAGGCATTCATGAGGCGTTTAAACAGGCACAGTCGGATCGACCTTCGCCGGTTCACTTCGAACTGCCGCCTGAGACTATGGTCGAACGAGAAGAAGTCGAACTTTTGGAGCCTGCAAAGATCGAACGCAAAGTTCCATCTGATTCGATTATTGAACAAGCTGCAAAGGAAATCGCAGCCGCTCGCAAGCCGGTTATTTACGCAGGTGGAGGTATCGCTCGATCAGACGCCGAGGCCGAACTCGTTGCGTTCGCAGAGGCCCACCAGATTGCCGTACTAACTTCTGCTGGTGGTAAAGGAACGATGTCGGAGCGACACGCTTTGGCGTTAGGCGGATCGCTTGGCCCAACAGGGCAGTTGAAGGACTACATCGAGGATGCCGATCTGGTCATCGGTATTGGAACTCGATTCTCGATGCGTAATCAGGCAGCAGGCAAAGCTCGTCTGATTCATGTCGATGTCGACCCTGCAATGATCGGTCATGTGCACCAGAACTCGCTTGGTGTAATCGGCGACGTCAAGGCGTCACTACCAAAACTCAGCGCTGCGATCACTGCCGCAGGTGGCGGAAAGTGGAATTCTCCAGCGGCTGAAGTGGCCCAGATTCAAGAGAATCTCACTAACAGCGAAGAAGAGATCAACCAGCCGCAAGAAGATTATCTTCGAGCTTTGCAAGAGGGTGCCCCAGACGACGCAATTATGATCTTCGGCATGACTCAGCTTGGCTACTATTCACGTCCTCGCTGGATTACACAGAACCCTAAGTCATATATCGATTCTGGATACTCAGGAAACCTTGGATTTGCCTTCCCGACTGCTTTAGGAGCAAAGGTTGGTAACCCCGACAAGCCAGTTATTTGTGTTTCGGGTGACGGTGGATTCATGTACAACTCGTCGGAGATTTCGACAGCAGTGAAGTACGGAATCAACCTTGTAACTGTGATCTATAACGACGGTCACTACGGAAATGTGGCACGTGATATGGACGACGACTTCGGTGGCACGTACGAGACAGATTTCGTGAATCCCGACTTCGTAAAACTTGCTGAAGCTTATGGCGCAGTTGGTATGCGAGCAGAAGGTCCGCTCGATGTGAAAAACGTGTTGCCTAAAGCGCTAGCGATGAATAAGCCGGTGTTCATCGATGTGCCGGTCTCTCGAGTGCCACGACCGAAGCAGTGGTCGGCACGTGCAGCATGGACAACTCCGCAGGATGGTTTGCTGGATTAGCGTTTGTGTTGGTGTACGAACTAGAGCAATGTCCGATGGTTGCAGTGCAATCCTGAAAACATGTGCGAAAAAGACCGATTCACGTTCGTCCTAAACTTCACTAGGGGAGCTTTAGAGGGCGCCGCTGATTAGTGTGTGGTGCTAGAACATGGCGATGCAGTGTGCGTGTATAACGGTCGTGCAAAGTCTGCAGCCCCTAACGCTGGAGTATCGACGTGCGGAAACGAACTCCTCGGATCGCGTACTTCGATAAATCCGACAAGATTCTGGCGGAATAGGTGCAAATGTCTCATTTAGGAATTTTTGAATCGATCGACGATCCCATGTTCGTAATGAACGCCATCGGGGATATCGTCGAAACCAATCATGCATTTTCGACCGTGCTTGGATCGAACACACACCTGCAGCCAGTAACTGATATTTGGCCTGAAATTGCCGACATCTGGGAATCGTCGTTGGCAGCGGCGGATTCGGGAAAACAGCTCGGGAACGACGTTAGGGCACACTCGCTCGACGGGCGTGAATTCGTATACGACCTCAGAACCTTTGCATTCGTTCAAGCCGCCGCATCCGAACGACTATTCGCTGGCATAGCAAGAGACGTCACAGCTGAACGCAAGAACGCAAGCCTTCTCGAAATTCAAGCCACGACCGATGTGCTAACTAGCGCCTACAACCGTAGACTACTCGAAGTGCTACTCACCCAGGCAATTCGGTCTGCGCGTCGACGCAAAAAAGTCGGCAGTTTTATATTCATAGACGTCGATAATTTCAAATCGATCAACGATAAATTCGGTCACGACCAAGGCGATCGAGTTCTCAAACAAATCTCAGAAGTTCTCCACAAAACTCTTCGAGATTCCGACGTTGTCGGCAGATTGGGAGGCGACGAATTCGGAGTGATTCTTACAGACTCAAACGAAGAGTTTGGCTCCTTGAAAGCGCTCCAAATAGCGAAAGCACTGAATCGGCCGGTAAAAAAAACCGGTACCGAAGGGATAGAAGTCTCAATTGGCTTGTCAATATTTCCGCTGCACAGCGAGCACGCCGAAGACATAATCAAACATACCGATACTGCCATGTATCGAACTAAAAAGCAGCAGGGTTCGTCCGTCGAAGTTTGGGAAAGTTAGTGCACAACTCGCCCCGATTAGCACCTCAGAATCGTTCCCAAACCTAGTCTGCTCCGGCCTCATGCGGTCGTAGCGCTGCTTCGATTGCGAAGTTGGCTGGAGTTGGAACTCCGAGCGCTTTGCCCATTTCTACGACTCGGGCGTTTAAGAGTCCGATTTCGATTGGATTGCCAGCGATTAGATCGTGTCCCATCGAACCGATGATGAACGGCTCACGATCTTGAGTTGCTGCGAGTGTTGAGTTAACCAGTTCCTCTGAAATATTTACACCCTTTGCCCTTGCGACCGCTGCCACTTCAGACAGCACTTGTCGGTACATTTCTGTCGTAGTTTCTTGGGCGAATATATCGCCAATCGGCTTGCGTGTCAGAGCTGTCATTCCACTCAGAGCGCAGATGAAAGTGAACTTCATCCAAAGCGCCATCTCGATATTGGTATGAGCCTCGGCAGCGAGCCCGGCGGCAACACAGCGTTCAACGAGCTTGATTACTCTCGCTGATGCCGTTCCTCCGGTATTTTGTGAAACATCTAACTCGCCGATTACTAGCGAACCGGGACCACCTGCTTGCTTCACAACTCCAGGCTCCGCTATCAATGCTGAGACCGTGGCAGTGCAACCGAGAACATGCTCAGGCCCGAATGCCTTGCTTAGGAGGGGTTCGCTATCGATGCCGTTCTGCATCGAGATAATTAGAGTACCCTCGCCGACCATCCCGCCAGAAGCCATCGCTTCAATAGCGGCATCGGTGCCCCAACTTTTCACGGCGAATATCACCAGATCGACTCTGTCCACTGTCGACATATCGTCTGTGGCGGCGCATTCGACTTCGAAATCTCCAAGAAGAACTGACTGCAGTTGAAGTCCGTTGTTGTTGATAGCGTCCAAGTGCGGACCTCGGGCAATCATCGTCACCTGCGCTCCGGCTCTCGCCAGAGCTCCGCCGTAGTACGCACCAGTGCCGCCTGCCCCTACAACTGCCACTCTGAAATCATCTTTGCTCAACTGCTTTTCTCTCTTTGCGCTGTCGGGGAATGTAGGTTCATCGATGCTGGCGCCAATCTTAGGGCAGATACGACGGCGAGTGAACAGCAATCGACTATCATCTGCGTCTTGCTGAAGCTTCTCAGACGAAATGCCCGAATTATTTATTGCAGCAGATCTCTTTGGACTAGAGACGTTGTACTGGTCGGAAGCAACGCATTAATGCCACCGAGCTACTCTTGAGCGTGATTGTGGCCGCCGCGTGCGGTGGAGCTGATGATGCAGCAAACAGCGAATTAACTGCTCCCACTGCCGGTGTCGCACAGAAATCGGATACGCCGTCAACTTCGTCAATAACCACAACTGACACGCCAGTGCCCGGATCGACAGATGGTACGTTTGTTGTGAGCGAAGGCTCAGAGGCTACGTTGACCGTCAACGAAAAACTGTCTCGTTTACCTCTGCCGAATGACGCGGTGCTGCGAACAGGCGAGATAACCGGTGAAATCGATCTTTCTGCTGAAACTGCGTCGCTGGTGATTGAACTTCACTCGCTTGAAAGCGACGACACAAAACGTGATCGTTACGTGCGAAACCGGCTGTTCCCAAATCAGTCAACCGCGACGATCACCATTACCGACTTTCCCGACATCCTCTCGCAATTCGCGGATGGCGAAGCGTTTACTTCGACGGTAATAGGAACTGTCAACGTGAATGGAACCGATGCCGAAATCGAGTTCTCGATCGAATCCGCCTTTATCCAGATCGGCTGCTCGTGCTCGTAAAAGGGGATATCACATGGGCTTATTTCGGTATGACCGCACCGACAAGCAACCTGTTTGTCGTGAATGATGACGTTCATGTTGAAGTGTTGGTATCGGCAGTAACCAAATAGGCGACCTTCTCAACCTGCGCTGAACTCGTCAGCTCTATCGAAGGTATTTTCGTGATTTGCGACTACTATTGAATATATGCCGCAAGATCACGTCCGAAATTTCTGCATCATCGCCCACATCGATCACGGCAAGTCGACGCTTGCCGATCGCCTGATCGAGCTCACCGGGGCAGTATCAGAACGAAAAATGACCGCACAGCACCTCGATACGATGGAGCTGGAGCGGGAACGCGGCATCACTATCAAGGCGCAGGCAGTTCGCCTTCAATACAAGGCAAACGACGGGATCGAATATCAGTTCAATCTGATTGACACCCCAGGCCACGTCGACTTTGCCTACGAAGTATCTCGGTCCCTCGCCGCCTGTGAGGGAGCTGTCCTATTGGTCGACGCTACTCAGGGTATTCAGGCGCAGACGATCGCAAACGTCTATCTGGCGCTGGAAAACGATCTTGAAATTATCCCGGTCCTCAATAAACTCGACATGCCTGCGGCCCAACCCGAGCGTGTGATGACCGAGTTGGAGCAAACATTCGGTTATGGCGAAGACGAGGTTCTAAAAATCTCGGCGAAAACCGGAGACGGTGTAGCCGAGTTGCTCGAGCAAATCGTCGAACGAATTGCTCCTCCGGTCGGTCAGGTAGACGGCAAGTTCCGCGCACTCATATTCGACTCCAAGTACGACCAGTTTAAAGGCGTTATCGCCTACATTCGTGTAATGCACGGGTCGCTCAAATCTTCTGACCGCGTAAAGCTTATGGGCACTGGAGTTAAGGCTGAGGTTCTCGAGACTGGTTTCTTCAGTCCTGTTTTAGAAAAGACCAATGGCCTTGAAACGGGTGAGGTTGGATACGTCGCTACAGGTCTGAAAGATGTGAAGGCCATTCGCGTTGGCGATACGATGACGGTATCGACAGATCCTGCCACCGAAGCTCTTCCCGGGTACACTCCACAGAGTCCAATGGTGTTCACCGGGATATTCCCGACCGAGGGCGAAGACTATCCAGAACTGCGCGACGCTCTCGATAAATTGCAGCTTAACGACGCAGCGCTCGTTTTCGTGCCTGAATCGTCTGCCGCTCTCGGCTTCGGCTTCCGCTGTGGCTTTTTGGGCTTGCTGCACATGGACATCGTGCAGGAGCGTCTCGAACGGGAATATGGGCTTGGCCTGATCGCGACTGCACCAAGCGTCAGCTACGAAATTCTGCTCAAGAACGGTGATTCGATCACAATCGATAACCCGTCCAAATTGCCTGATCATAACCAGCTTGCCGACATCCTCGAACCGTGGGTGAACATCACCATCGTCACGCCGGGACGCTTCATCGGTAACATCATGGAATTGGTTACAACCAAACGTGGTGAGTACAAGAAGATGGAGTACCTAGAGCCAGCATCAAACGATGCCAGCGGCGGCACATTACGCGACGCTCGAGTTCTGCTTGAATATGATATTCCGCTCTCGGAGATCCTCGTCGATTTCCACGATAAGCTGAAGTCCGGCACGCAGGGCTACGCGTCGATGGACTACTCAAGGATCGACAACAGATCAGCTGATCTGGTTAAGTTGGACGTTCTCGTAAATCACGAACCGGTTGACGCACTTTCGATGATCACTCACAGAGACAATGCCGCTCCATTTGGACGTGCCTTAACGTCTAAGTTGAAGGACCTGATACCTCGCCAGATGTTCGATGTGCCAATTCAAGCTGCTATTGGTGGCAAGATCGTCGCTCGTGCCAACGTGAAAGCGCTCCGCAAGAACGTTTTGGCGAAGTGCTACGGAGGTGACATCACACGTAAACGCAAGCTTCTGGAACAGCAGAAAAAGGGCAAGAAGCGTCGAATGAAGATGGTTGGTTCGATCGAAGTGCCGCAAGAAGCCTTTATGGCAGTGCTGACGCTCGACTAATCGCGAGAGCGTGCTCAGAATGGCGGGCAGGCAATGACCTCTAGCCGAACAACTTTGACATTTTCTCGCCCAAACGGCCCCCTCGCTGCTTTCGCATTCCCGAAGTTCCGACGAATCTGGTTGGCTTCGGTCATATTCTCCCTTGGTAACTGGGGAGAGCGTCTTGCGACGGGCTGGGTAGTTCTCAACGAAACTGACGACGTGTTTCTCGCGGCTGCAACCTTCGCCGTACGTCAGGCACCCCAACTAATATTTGCGCCCATCGGAGGAGCCGTCGCCGATAGATTCTCCCGCGGAAAGATTGTGCTTGCAGTCGGTATTTACAAAGCACTAATCCTCACGTCGCTGGCGATAATCGCAGCGAACGGCCTTGAGCCACTCTGGTTGGTGTTCGTAATCCTTGGTTTTTCGGGAGTAGGGCAATCGTTCGAGCTGCCATCGGTTCAGGGCATGGTTACTAGCTCGGTACCAAGAGCATTTCGTATGAACGCTGTGGCTGTGCAGTCGACCGGGATGCGTGCAGTTGGTGCACTCGGAGCTTTGGCAGCTGGATTTGCTATCAGTTCGCTCGGTGTTCCGATCACATTCTTAGCATCAGGCAGCACGTTCGTAGTCGGAGGAGTCCTCGCTCTATTTGCGAATAGAGGGTTGCGGACTCGATCAGTCGCCAAAACTGAATCGGTTGTGCGAGATGTTATTGACGGCCTGAAATTGATGTCAACGCTACCGATTGTGAGGATGATTCTGATCACGGCCGTTTTGGTCGAAATATTCGGGTTCGCGTACGGTGCGGTTATGCCTGCCGTCGCTAAGAATACTTTGAATGTCGATTCGGAAGGACTGGGCACTCTCACAATGATGGCGGGAGTTGGATCAGTAATTGGATCAATATTCTTGATGGCTCTTGGAAATTTTCGCCGCAAAGGTTTGTTGCTTATTGGTATTGCGATTGCCTACGGAACATTCTTGGCCACGTTCTCGGCCCCTGGCTCATATGCGGCAGCTTTAGTGTTGATTATGGGAGTCGGAGCGTCAGCGGCAGCGTTCGACGCGATGCAATGGACACTGCTTCAACTAAATGTTCCTGACGAGATGCGCGGTCGAGCGGTTGGCGCTTGGGTGTTCGCTATCGGCTTCGGCTGGATCGGACATCTTGGAATGGGTGCAGTAGCCGAAGCGGTCGGTGTTCAAACGGCACTCGCCGGTGCCGGCATATTCGTGGTTCTTACCGGCATTTTGGTGTACTTTTTCTCACCATTGATGAGACGGATTTAAAAACCGAGTTGCTAGTCGACGAGCGCTTGTTTCACGATTTCGGCGAGTTCTGGATCCTGCTTGGCGACGTGAATTGCTGCCCTGAGCATCCCGCCGGGGTTTCCGGTGTCGGCATGAAAGCCACTGATTTCTTTGGCGTGGATAGGATTGTTCCCGAGTAGCGACGCTATGGCGTCAGTTATCTGCACTTCACCACCGGCCCCTTCATGTTCTTCTGAGAGATAGCTGAACACTGCATTGTCGAGTAGATAGCGTGCAACAATCGCTAGATTGCTCGGAGCGTCTACCAGTGCGGGCTTTTCAACGAGAACTTCGACTTCGTGGACACCATTTCCAACATATATTCCGCCTATGACCCCTTTGGTGTGAATAATCTCGTCGGCCGCTTCACTAACAGCGATCACCGAACCACCGTGCTCTCGGTACACCTGCATAAGCTGCTCGGTTGCCGAAACGTCATTGATAATGACGTCGTCGGGGAATATCGTGATAAACGGCTCTCCATCGCAGAATTCACGTGCTTGCAATATTGCGTGACCCGGACCTTTTGGTTCGTGCTGATACACGGTGGTCACATTTACAAGTGATGCAATCTCAAGTTGTTTTTCTAACAAAACGTCACGTCCTCGTGACTTCAGTTCACGTTCAAGAACTTCCTGATAGCCGAAGTACTCTGCGACCGATTCCATGCCTGGCGACATGACGATGGCGATGTCGGTCACACCAGCTTCAGCCGCTTCACGCACGGCGTATTCGATTACCGGGACGTTCAGAACGGGTAGCAACGGCTTGGGCACTGTGCGGGTGGCCGGAAGGAATCGAGTTCCAAGCCCGCCGACCGGAATAACCGCTTTAGTAATTGCTGCGTATATGTTTGAAATATCTTGTGACTGATTGGGCATATTGGGATTCTATCGGGAATCACAGCCGTTTTCGTGTTGCATTTCAGCGACTATTTGCCGGGTGGGTAGTACGATTAATGGGATTGTGCTAGGTGGGGCGTTAGCGGTGCCCTGTACTCGTAATCCGCTTTAGCGAGACTGAATGCTCTGTCGAGACTGTTCGCATGTGGCCTCTGGTGTCAGTACTTAGATATTGAGAGCCTGGTCCTGCGCGGCGAGACTTCGTGAACTCCGTCAGGACCGGAAGGTAGCAGCGGTAAGCGATAAATCTCGGGTGCCGTGGGAATGCTGGGTTTGAGTCGGTATCGACATTTATGTTTCAAGCAGCAACCGACACGGAGATGCACGGTCATATTTTTCTTTCTGCACTGAATGCCACAAGATGTGTCCTCTGCCAGTCGATGGTTGACGATAAGAATTCTGGGTTGGAATAGCCTGTGTCTGCACAACGGCTGGGTCAGCATTTTCTCGAAGACACTGACGTAATCAACACGATTATCGCCGCTGCCGATCTCAGCAGTGAAGACACCGTTGTCGAGGTCGGACCCGGGCGCGGTGCACTTACGGGCCATCTCGTCGAGCAAGCAGGGCGTGTTTTGCTTTTAGAGTTCGACGAAGATCTTGCCAACCGGCTAGCACAGAAGTACGAAACTGCAGACAACGTGCGTGTGCTGAACGTGGATGCTAGGGATTTCGGCTCAGACGTTGATCCATGGACTAGTGAAGCTGACTACAAGGTCGTTGCGAATCTTCCCTACTACGCTGCGAACCCGATTACTCGAAACTTCCTAGAATCGACACGCCAGCCAACCTCAATGGTCATCATGATCCAACGTGAGGTTGCCAACGACATGGCAGCGAAACCGGACGATATGAGCCTGCTTTCATTAGCGATACAGATCTACGCGACGGCGGAGCATGTCGTTGACGCGCCACCCGAGTGTTTCAACCCGCCACCAAAAGTTCACTCCACCGTGATCAAACTGACTCCGACGAACGAAACTCAGATAACTTTCGAGTCAGAGGATGATTTCTTTAAGCTGGCGCGTAGCGGGTTTAAAAGTCCTCGAAAACAACTGCACAACTCATTGTCAGACGGCCTATTTATTCCTCTTGACGATGCACGGGAGCTGGTTGAGAAAACTGGATTCGAGTCTTCACGACGTCCTTCAACTCTTTCACTTTCCGACTGGCAGATTCTCTACGATGTCTGGGTAGAAGCCGGACGACCGCTTCAAGTCAAAGGGTCGGTACGTCGAAAACTTCAAAACCGCCAGAACAAAACGCCGTAGTTCGGGAACGAACGAGCTTTTCATGAGCAATCAGATTTCATTTACAGAAAAAGCATTCGCCAAAGTAAATCTCACTCTTGAGATTCTCGGACGGCGCCGCGACGGCTACCACAACCTTGCATCGGTGATGCAGACCGTAGATCTGTTCGACACGATCGAATTCTCCGAGTCCGATGAAGTAATCGTTACTTGTGACGATGAAGAAATCACCCCTGAGATAAATCTCGCTGCGAAAGCAGCATCTGTACTTCAGCAGCAGGCTGGAATTACGAACGGTACGACGATAGCCATCAAGAAAAGCATTCCGGTTTCGGCTGGTCTTGGCGGCGGGTCGACTGATGCAGCCGCAGCTCTTAGAGGTCTGAACAAGCTTTGGAAGCTCGGTCTTTCTCTAGACGAACTCACCGAGATCGGTGCGGAAATCGGGTCTGACGTCCCGTTTTTAGTACGCGGTGGTACATCGTTAGTTCAAGGCAGGGGGGAGGATGTGACTCCGATTACCCCCGCCAAAATAAAGAAAATTCTAATTCTGACTCCTAAGCTTGATCTGGAAAATTCGGCAGCTAAGACTGCATCGGTTTTCTCTCACGTGAACGAATCGATGTTCACTCTTGGCAGCCTCACTCATAAGCTTGCGGCGCGTATACGAGCAGGCGGTGACTGCCCGCAAGAGTTCTTCTTTAATCAGTTTGGAACCATCACCGAAGAGTTGTTCCCAGGCTGGAGCAACGAACGTGACCTGATCATGTCGTTTGGCGCTCGGGACGTGATGTTGTGTGGCGCTGGTCCGTCGATGTTTACGGTTCCGCCATCCAAAGAGCTCGGGACAGCGTGGCATCTTTTGCTATCGACCGTTCACCGCAAACGTTCGTTCTTGGTCGACCCAGCCGCCGCTATTTCGGAAGAACCGGTAGCCTAGATGGAAGAGCCACTACGCACAGTCATCGCTGGCATGATCGGCGGAGCGCTGATGGGAATGATATTCGTCACTCATCTAGCGTTATTGCTCGTGTACAACCCGCCAAAAGCATTGGCGGAGCGAGCGGTAGAGTCCAGCGTTTCGAGTCTGATCACTATGTCCGCGTTGGTCACGTTTTTGGGTTGGAACTTTCTTGCCATCGTCATGGCGTTCGCCGCTCAGGCCACTCAATCGGGTGACAATCCACAAATATCTATCGGCCCTTCTCCGGCGTATCTATTTGTGGTTTTATTCGTTGTGTTATTCATTTCGATACCGGCATTCATTTTCTTCAGAGATCGAAAACAGCACCTGCTTGGCGAAATATTGGTTTTCATCGGAATCTTCGGAATTTTGATTCCGAACTTAGTTGTGGCAATACAGCGCTCGCAGATATAGCCGAATCTTGCTGCCCAATACTTCTGATGGGGCTAAACTTGCCGAGCTTATTCGAGCGGCAGCGAACAACTGAAGCTGCCCTGAAGTTTGGTTCACAAAGGTCTAATACGACATGTCCATGAGATTCGCCAATCGGTTCGACGGTCAAGTTGCGCTACTCACTGGCTCCGCCGCTACCAACAAACACGAGCTGATGGGGTTTGGTGGGGCAACAGTTTGGCGATTCCTGGAAGAAGGCGGAAAAGGTGTTGTCATTACTGACGTTCAAGACGAAATAGGTGAGAAGTCCGCTCTGCAACTCCGTGAAGCAGGACACGACGCTATCTACTTGCACCTTGATGTAACCGAAGAAGAAGAGTGGAAGACCGTAGTTGAGGCGACCATGAAGCACTTCGGCCGACTCGACATTTTGGTCAACATCGCCGGCATTCTTGATCCAAAGTCGATTCTCGAAATCGAGCCTGCCGTGTGGAAGAAGACGATGGAAATTAGCACCGTTGGAATCTTCTTAGGCACTCGTGCCGTTGCGTCTTCAATGGAGAAGTCGGGCGGTGGATCGATCATCAACCTGGCATCTATGGCTGCCAAGCAGGGCTCAGGCTCCTACGGATCGGCGTATTCGTTCTCGCGAGGCGGGATGCACAACTTCTCGATGTCGTCTGCTCTTCAATTGTCGCATCTTGGCATTCGAGTCAACACGATCATGCCGGGTTGGGTGCACACACCGTTCACCGACTATCTTTATAGCGATCCTGAGCAAAGCAAGTACCGAACAGATCGCGTTCCGTTGCGACGTTGGGGTAAGCCAGACGATATCGCAGGTGGCATCTTGTTCTTAGCTTCGGAAGATGCGTCATACATGACCGGTGCCGAGCTTCTAATGGACGGCGGCGTGAGCGCAGGATCAGTGCGTCCTGCAAACCCGAAGGCGTCTCAATAACGCTCGATATATTCCGAAGAATCGCCACGAATCAGTACGCTTTTTCGGAATATTCACGACTCGTGCTAACTAGTGCGTGTGGGTCGTGCCGTCGGCATGGGTGTGCGGCATCTTCTGTTCTACCGATCCGATGGCATCTGTAAATACTTTTCGGATAGTCGCATGCCTTGCCGCATCGGCACGAGTCGCAAGTGTGTCGAGCCATTCAACACCTCCCTGCATGGTCGTTATCAGGTACTCGCCCAGAGCAGCGTAGAAAACGTCTGTCGCTCCAGCCTTTACGTACACAGCCGAAGTGTGGGCGGCGAAGTTGACCGGCCAAACATGCCAGTCAACGTGATCACTGACCGCCCGAGCGGCAATCCAACCGCTTCCCAGTAGATCGAGTTGTTCGTCGATAACGAGCATTTTGCTGCCGTCTTTTGAGATTGTCTGCGCAATAACTTTGCCTTTGAAAACAATCTCTAGTTTATTGATGGGCATAGCGCACGTAGCGGTGGCAGTCACTTGTACCGAACCGCCTGATTCAGGAAGTTTCCGTTCGTAACCGGGTCTCAGCCCTTCGACAGTGAAGTCCATCAGAGGGCCGCTAGTCGTGTAAGTTCGACCCGCTTGTACTGCGTCGCTCCATGAGTCATGCGACAGCTCACGATTGCTGATGTAAGCGTACGTACGCACTCCACCGACCGGCATTCCTGTCGACCTTTTGTCGGTTCCACCAACAGCAGGCACACGGTAGCCACAGCTCATTAAGAGGTACACCTCGTGAACAGCGAAAGTGTCCATACTTGGAACGTGAAAGTCTCAGATTTCGAGACCATCGACCTTGCCAAGTACAACCTCGGCGACTACTTCAGAGTGCGGGAATGGGAAGTGAGGAACGATGACGAGCCCGCCTTTTTTATGCGCTTCGTCCGGCCATTCGCTCATCGCCCGAACTGTCGGATCGCCAATGTAGCCCCTCGGTAGGCCCGTTCATCCAGATAGGGAAGATAGGTGATCCTGTCGCTCCCATGAGATTAATGTGCCCCATGAAATGCTGCCGATTTTCGCTACCGACCCAGAATATGGTTTCGTCAGATGAAGAGCCGGAGACTTCGCCTGTGATATCACCGACGTTCGTATACAGATCGCCCCATTGAGCGGCGAGTAGATTGATGAAGTTGATATCTTCCGCAGCGGCTTCGAGGTGTGCGGTTTCCGGAGTGAGAAAGTGAGTGTGAGTATCGACGGTAACCCAACCTGACTTACGTAGATTTGAGTTTCGATCAATCGTTATCTCAAGCTCTCGCTGGCCCGATTTGATATTAATCTTTTGTCGGATAGGCTCGAATTCGAATCCTTTGGAAACTTCGACATATACGTCGCCAACCGGCAATTCACCTTGGAAAGCGCCATCAATGTAGGCGTATGGAATGTCACCGAGGAGAAGGTCGGCACCATAATCTTCGAACCAGTTGTCGTTAACTTCGTGAGTGTGACCGTATGGTGGGAAGTAACGACCACCGGGCGAACGGAAATGAACACGAGCCGCGGTTGGTTTACCTGTGCTGGAATCAATAATTTTTCCATGCACCCATGTGCGTTCTGAAGTCAGAATTATCGCACTGACATCGCCATTGGCCCTCTTGGCTTCCCCTTTGTTAAGTGTAGTTGGCTGACATCGATCTCATTGCCGTCTACGGTCAACGTGGCGTCGGTAGATGCTGTTAGGTCGACCGATGCGATGGTCGTAGGTGAATCGTCGGACTCACCCCAACCTCGGACGGGGCTAGCGAGCCAAGAATCGTCATCGAAATTTTGTATATCTTGCTGGCGTGCGATTACGCCTAAGTCGACTGAAACATCGATGTCATCAGCCGATTTGCCGCCTGACTCGATCTGTACTGTTTATAGTGGTTCGTGACGAAGTGGATTCTCGACTCCATCGAACATGGTGATTCCACCGATAGCGAATGCCACTGCCGCGGTCGATTCGATCCGAACAGAAGCAACGGTTGTATTAGAGTCTGGGAGTTCGAGGGCGTAGACCGTCCATGAGCCCGGCGGGTTCGATCGGCCTGCCTTATCGGCACTGGCTGGCGTGCGACCCGACGCTGGAGGATCGCCAACCATCACACCTGTCTGCCAACGACCCCAGGCGTTTTCGGGGTAAGGCCCACGTTTGGGTAGGCTGCTTATCACCTCTGATGCTGGCGGGATGCGAACCCGCTCTGCATTAGAGTTTGCACCTGATTGATCTCAAAACTCCGTCGAATCGACTGCCGGTGCTCTGTTCCATCTTCGTAAACGATCACATGATCGGCGATGTACTCTCCGGGCGCAGTAACCACGGGGTTTAGATAGTCGGATGATTGCCCGTCGACAGTCTTCGAAGCGTTCTCATCACAGAAATGAGCGAATGTCAGATGGGATCCTGAAGATCCGACTTTGACTACGACTTCAGTTTTTTCATCGAGAATGAGAAGCGCATTTTCGGCTGAACCGGTGTCACGAATATCTAACGGAACACACCAGAACGTCTGAGTTCCAACCGGTAGCGTCGAACTCGCAGCCGCTGTTTTTTTTCACCCGGATATTTCGTGTCAATCGTCGAACCATTGAGATTGGCAGATAGAGAAATTGGGGTGAACTTTGGCATTGGCGGTGATCCCGTTTGAAGTGTGAATATCTAGTTAGATCGCATGATGCGCCAGCCGGTTAAAGCAAACAAGCCCCGGATTACTCCGAGGCTTGTTTAGATTTCGCAAATTTGAGGTGCGGCTAGTTGGCTGATTCAATGGCCGACTTCACGTCGGCGATTGTCGGTAGATCGGAAGGAACGTCCGAAAGCCATTTCCATGCAATGTTGCCGTCGGTACCGATAACAAACACAGATCGTCGGGCCGTCGTGTAGCCGTCCATTCCAGCGAAATCAGGCCATACGACATCGTAGTCGGCGATTGTCGTCTTCTGGTAGTCGCTGAGAACTGGGAACGGTAATTTATTGGCGTCACGGAATGCACCGTTCGCAAAGCGCCCATCAATTGAAACACCGAGAACTTCAGCATCAACCGATGTGAAATCGGCGAGTGCGTCTCGGAATGAACAAAGTTCTTCAGCGCAAACACCGCTGAACGCAGCTGGGAAGAAGGCGATTACGGCCTTCTTGCCTACCAGATTGCTTGAGGCGTATTCGTTGCCGTCGGTATCCAACAATGCGAATGATGGTGCCTTAGATCCTACTTCACCGGACATATAAAACTCCTAATTAGTGGTAAAAACAAAAATACTCGGTTATCGAGAACGATTATGCCATCGGTTCGGCTAGATGGACATAGCTACCTTTATGACGCCATCCTGACGTAAACGATACATTTCGAACGCATCTTGCGCATTTTCGAACGTTGTATCGTGCGTCTTGAGAACCCCAGGGTCGATCCATCCACGTTCTTTCAGCGCCACGATGTCTCTGATTTCCTGAATGGGTTCGTTCGTACCAGCGATCACCGTCGCGTTCATCTGAATGTTCTTGCTCATCCATTTTCTGTGGTCAAACGTAACCGTAGTTGGGTCGACAAGACTAAACGAGATGATCTGGCCTTCGTCCTTGACTAGATCTATAGCTATTCCGAGACCTTCCGGGTTGCCGCTGGCGTCGACAACAACGTCGTACATTTCGCCCCCGGTAATTTCAGTCGAAGCTTCAATGGTGTCTTCGTTAGATGCATTGATCGTGTGCGTCGCACCAAGCTCCGAAGATTTTCGACAGCGATACTCTTCGAGGTCGATTCCAACGATCTGTTGCGCTCCTTGGCGCTCGGCAATCATTGTGAATGTAAGACCAATGCCGCCCTGACCGATCACGGCGATCTTCTTGGCCATTGGATTGCCCCAACGCCGGGCAGAAAACAGTGCCGTTCCAGAGTGTTGACACATCACCCACTCTGAAAGATCACCCCATTCAGGCAGCTTGATCAATCGGTCGGCTGTTTGAACGACCTGTTCTTGCATTCCAGCTACGTCGCGAGGAATCACGATCACGCGTTGACCGTCCTTGTAGTCGGGGTCACGACTGTCAACCACGACCCCAGCGCATTCGTGCATCGGTGCTCCAGCTACAAATGGATAATGCTCTTCAGGAAGTTCAGCGTCGTATTCGAGGTAAATATCACTTCCGCAAATCGAAAGAGATTCGAGCTTTACTTTAACTTCACCATTTTCGAGCGGCCCCGGTTCGGGAACGTCGAGGAATTCAATTTTGCGACGGGCTACTACTCTGGCTGCTTTCAATACATTCCTCTTGTCGTGTGCCACTCGGTGGCTTCGGTATTTGGGGTTCGCAGGCGAATTCTAACCCTGTACGGCGTATACTCGGCGACCGTTACAGTCCGAATTTTGTTCAGGAACAATCAGGATGACCATTTAGCTTGAAAATTACACAAATTGAAACGGTTCGAGTAAGTGATCCGACCGATGTTATCTGGGTTCGGGTGCACACCGACACTGGATTGATAGGACTTGGCGAGACGTGGTACGCCTCCAAGACAGTTGAATCGGCTGTGCACGACCATTTCGCTCCGCTGGTCGTAGGGCGTGATCCGTTCGCCATCGAACGACATTGGTTGAACATGTTTCGGCTCTCAGATCATGCCGGATACGGCGGCGCCGAACTTCGAGCAATCTCTGCAATTGATATGGCATTGTGGGACATCAAAGGGCAGGCTGCCGGGGTGCCGGTTTACGAACTTCTTGGTGGAGCTGTCCGTAAGAAAATCCGCGTTTATGCAACCGGAGCGCCATACCTCGGCGCCGGCGAACTGGCGAAAGAACTAATCGACGACGGAATCATCGCCATGAAGATGGGCCCAACCATTCCGATCGCAACCCCAACTGAAGGGCAATATTTAGCGCCGAAAGACCTCGATCATGTGTTGCAACCTTTTCGGGATGTTCGTGATGCAGTTGGAGATGACATAAAAATCGCCAATGACGGTCACGGGAAGTGGGCACTGCCAGTAGCGATACAAATCGCAAAGGAAATGGAACCGCTCGACATCATGTGGCAAGAAGATTTGATGCCGCTACTGAACCCTGATGCCCTACGCCAACTTCAAGACGCTACCAGCACCCCAGTGTGTATATCCGAACGTCTTTTGACTCGGTGGCAGCTTCGAGAGTTCATCGAAAATGGGGCTGCACAGATCGTCATGCCCGATCTGATTTGGACCGGCGGAATCAGCGAGACACATCGAATAGCGGTTATGGCTTCGGCACACCAAGTTCCAGTCGCCCCGCACGACGCGACCGGACCTGTGAATATATTCGCCTGCGCCCATATATGTATGAACTCGCCAAACGCCATGCTCATGGAACACGTGCGGCCATATTTATACGGCTGGTACGGAGATTTCGTCGATCCGTTGCCTCCAATCGAGCATGGCTGGCTACATGCCCCACAAAATCCTGGGATCGGCACAAGACTTCGACCCGAAGTATTCGATCGACCTGATGTGCAACTTCGAGTCAGTGATGAATCGATTATGATCGCCGGTATGAACGACGAAGGTTGGGAAGGTGGCCCTGTATTCCCGGAGAAAATGTGGGCGGAGATGGAAGATATTGCCGACTTCCGCGCACAGGGCTCGCCAATTTCTGAACGAGGGTTTGTTGGGGAAGGGGACGATCAATGATAATCTCCAAAATTGAGACTATTCGAGTCGGACAATTTCCAGATCTAATTTTCGTGCAAGTTCACACCGACACTGGTTTGATTGGACTCGGCGAGACTTGGTACGGCGCTTCAACTGTCGAGTCAGCGATTCATGATCACTTTGGACCGTTGTTGATAGGACGTGATCCCGCAGAGATAGAACGCCACTGGCAGACGATGTTCCGTCTTTCGGATCATGCCGGTTACGGCGGTGCTGAGATGCGCGCCATATCTGCTATCGATGTCGCTTTATGGGATATCAAGGGACAGGCATTGCAGATGCCTATCTTCGAGATCCTTGGAGGAGGCACAAGGCATCGAATCAAGGTCTACAACACGCTGGGCGTTTATGGAGACATCACCGACGGCTACGACGTTTGGACGGATCCGGTCGGAGTTGCACAGCGGCTGCTCGATCAGGGCATAACCGGCATGAAAATGTCGCCGACTGACTTCATTGCTCGGGAATCTGATGGTCAGATTCTGTTCAATGATGATCTTGAATGGGCGTTGCGACCATTACGCGAAATTCGAGACAAGCTCGGCATGGAAATCGAAGTTGCCAACGATGCTCATGCGAAGTGGAATCTACCGAACGCTCTGAAAATCGTGCGCGAAATGGAACCGCTTCGCCCAATGTGGCACGAAGAATTGATCTCGCCTTTGAACGAAAAAGCACATGTGCGGCTTCAAGCTGCAACGACAACTCCGATCGCTGCTGCCGAACGGCTGATGACTCGTTACCAGCATCGACGATTCATCGAATCGGCGGCCGCCAGGATCAGCATGCCTGATCTCACTTGGACCGGCGGAATATCGGAAGTAAAAAAAATTGCTATTCTTGCCTCCGCCCATCAGATGCCAATTGCACCTCACGACTGCGTAGGCCCAGTGAACATGCTTGCATGTGCCCACATCGCTATGGCGACTCCGAATGTGATGATCATGGAGTACAACCGTGCAATGCATCTGGGATGGTATCGAGACTTTATCGAACCAGATTTTGTTATTGAGGATGGGTACTTGATGGCTCCAACTGAGCCAGGATTAGGTACCCATCTTAAAAAATCGGTCAAAGACCGACCGGACGTAACGATCCGCACCAGCAACGAAAGGCATGAACCGTGGTTGATGTCACCGAATCGCTACACATACCCGCCTCCTGAGCTTCAAGAAGAGTTCATCAACAGCACTGAACGTCGCAAGGCGGGGTCCGAAGCTGTTTACTACGACTAACAACGCCTGAAAATCAACTAAATTATCCGAATTCTGAAACTGGAAACCATGCCCACAAACACCGATAGTAAGCGAATCATCTTCATTGGAGCCGGTGCGGTTGGCTCGTACTTGGGCGGCTGGCTTTCTCACACAGGTCACGATGTTACACTCGTCGATATGTGGGATAAGCAAGTTGAGACGATTCGTGAACATGGTCTTCAAGTCGACGGTCCGCACGATTTTTTCGTCGCCAGCCCGACCATGTACCACCTTCATGAGAACGAGTTATTAGCTCGCGAAGAAAAGTTCGACATAGGGTTCGTCGCCGTAAAGGCATACGACACCTTGTGGGCAGCCACATTTATCGACAAGTTCGTGAAGCCAGACGGCTACATCGTTTCATCTCAGAACACGTGGACTGACCCAGCGATTGCAGCAGCTGTTGGCGCTGATCGTGCGGTCGGGCTTGTGATGTCGTCCATATCTGTCGCTATGTGGGAAGCCGGGAAGGTTGAACGACCTGGAGATACTCGTCGACGCGATCACGGTCACATCGTATTTCGGGCTGGTAATCACGACGGAAGCGACTCGCCGAGACTCCATGAACTAGTCGATATTCTTGATCCGATCGACGGTGGCAAGATCACTACGAATTTATGGGGCGAACGCTGGGCAAAATTAGGTCAGAACTCGATGGGTAACCCGGTTTCTGCTTCGAGCGATATGGGGATGGCTGATCTCAATAAACACGCCCGAGGTCGAGAGCTACAGATTCGACTGGCGCAAGAAGTTGCTGCGGTTGGTATAGCGCTTGGTCACGACGTCGAGAACTTTGGCGGTAAGAAAGCTACCGAGTGGGCAGAAGCCTTCCGTGGCGATGTCTACGAAGCTCTTGATGGTGAACTTGCCGAGAAGTCGTCGGGAGCCAACTGGCGACCTTCGATGGCGCAGGATGTGGTCAAAGGTCGGCCAACCGAGATTTACCAAATGAACGGATTCGTTTGTGAACAGGGCGCTACCGTCGGCATTGCCACACCAGTTAACGCTGCGATGACCGACGTTATTCGAGCAATCGACGCCAATGAATTGGAAGCCGGATTCGATAACGTTGAACGGGTGCTTAAGGCCGCCGGTTACTAATTGCGGTGGATCGGTTCGACTTTCGTGATTTAGGCGACGTTCACCTGTCGGGATTCCGTTAGAGTCGATGCATTACTTTTAGCACTGCGTACGCGAATCAATAGACCCTTAGAAAACGTAAATAATTGCCCGGAATTCACGAAGATATTCTTATAGCCCTCGATCTGGAAACGACCGGAATCAACTCCAGCACTGATCACATCATTGAAGTTGGAGCGGTGAAGTTCAAAGGCGATGAGCAGGTCGACACGCTCAGTCTTTTGGTCAACCCCCAGCGAAAGCTTTCGAACTTCATCATTGGATTGACCGGGATTACTCAGAGTGAAGTCGACTCAGCGCCCGATTGGGATGACGTGAAAGCGGAAGTAGCAGACTTCATCTCGGGTGTGCCGATCATTGGTCACAACGTCGATTTCGATGCATCTTTTTTGCGTTCTCACGGCGTGAAACCAGATGGTCTATACGACACGATGTCGATGTCTGAAATCGCCCTGCCTGCCGGACCCGAATATAGCTTGGGACGGTTATCTCAGCGGTTTGGATTTATTCACGATAATCCCCACCGCGCGTTGTCAGACGCATTAGTAACTCGCGATCTTTTTCTGCACTTGCTCGGAATTATCGAAGGATTCGATCGTGCAGTACTCGAACAGATCAAATTGCTTGGCGAAAAGGCAAATACTCCATTAGGGGCGCTGGCGGCGCGTATTATCGCTGGCGATGACTCGCCATTTCTACCGACCAGCGACAGCTTGACTGGGATCGATCCAAAAGAGCTCGGATTACGTCTTCGGTCTGCTTACAAAATCCCGTCGGTTGAACCACATAAATACGACCAAGATGAAAAGGACGCCCAAAAGGTTTCCGAAGCAGTCGATGACATTTTTGGAGTTGGGGGTTCGTTAGAAAAATCTCTGCCGGGATTCGAGTCAAGACCTGAGCAAGGCGAAATGGCAAAGGCGGTTTCGGAGGCAATTGAATCTGGCGAACATCTGATCGTCGAAGCTGGCACAGGTGTCGGCAAGTCCTTGGCGTATCTAATCCCTTCGGTACTTACAGCGATCAGATCTGGTAAGAAAGTCGTTATCTCTACGAACACGATCAACTTGCAAGAACAACTGATCGGTAAAGATGTTGCTATCACCTCGGCGGCACTCACTGAGTACGGCGAAGCTGCCGACAAAATGCGAGCCACGCCGTTGAAGGGACGAGCCAACTACGTTTGCTTTAAGCGTTGGCAAAACGCCGTTCTCACTACCGACCCTAATGACCTCGAATCGAAGCTATTGTCAAAATTACTTGTGTGGATGCGAGAGACCAAGACAGGTGATCGCAGCGAGCTAGCATTAGGGCGACTCACCCCGCTCTTCGGTCGTTTTTCAGCGCAAGGGGCTGTCATGTGCCCATCGAACGAAGGCCCGTGTTTCTTGCGTAAAGCCAGAAATCAGGCGAACGCTTCGAACGTTGTGATTATCAATCACGCACTCCTTATGTCGGATATTGCGATGGGTGGCGGGCTACTCCCTGATCATGACGTTTTAGTTGTTGATGAGGCACATCACCTCGAATCGGCAGCTACGAATCATCTCGGGTTTTCAGTCAACCAATTTCAGCTTGAAAACGAGCTTCGCCAACTGACTGGTAATCGCGGTATTTTGGCAAAACTGGCATCGTCGATTACTAAAGGCGTGGTGAACGCACTCGATGCTTCGACGAACATCGCTGCCCAAGCGACTGAAGCCGTTGAAGCCGCTGTTCAGAACTCGTCGATAATGTTCGATATGGCGGCGAAAATTGCTGCCGATGCGGCAACTGGCTCCCAACAACAGTCTGAATTACGACTTACCGATTCCGTGCGTCGTCAACCTTCTTGGAGCGATCTCGAAATCGCGTGGGAGAATGCGAATACTCGATTACTCGAAGTTTCAGCGTATTTAGCTGAACTATGCGAACAGGCGTCGGCGACGAAGGACAGCTCAGCAGAAGGTCTAGTTCTTGATGCCTACGCCGTGAAAGACACGATCGAGTCGTCCGCTACATCGCTACGTGAAGCAATTCCAGAGCCGAAAGACGACAGCGTCTACTGGTTACGTGGTCAGTCAGGGAATCGCGGTACGAACATTAATGGGGCTCCTTTAGATGTTTCGAAGAAGTTGAATCAAGCGCTGTTCGCGGGTGACCGGTCGGTGATTCTCACCGGAGCGACTATTGCGTACGAGAAGTCATTCGAGCGCTACCGTAATTCGATTGGTTTGGAGACTGGCAACGATCTGGTCTTGGGTTCACCATACGATTATAAAAAGAACACCCTGATCGCAGTTCCCGAAGATATGCCAGCCCCTGGTGACCCAGGTTTTGCCAATGCGACCGCAGATGTGTTGATAGGCATCGCACGTTCCAGCGCAGGTCGTGTCTTAGTTTTGTTCACGTCGATATCAGCTCTAGATAACGCCAGAAAAGCGATCGCTTCGGTGTTGGGCAAAGAGGGCATTCGGGTCATCGCTCAGGGAGCCGACGGCTCACCTGCTCGAATTATGCGAATGCTGGCCGAAGAGGGTCGAACCATCGCGTTGGGAACAAGTAGCCTCTGGGAAGGTGTTGACCTTCAGGGAGCATCGTTAGATGCATTGGTGATGGCGAGATTGCCGTTCCCTGTGCCGTCGGATCCAATCGTAGCGGCTCGTAGCGAGCTGTTTGAAGATGGGTTTAGCGAATACAGTATTCCCGAAGCGGTACAGCGTTTCCGGCAGGGTTTTGGTCGCCTTATACGGTCTCGCACCGACCGCGGTGTTTTTGTGATCCTCGACAATAGAATCGTGACCAAGCAATACGGTGTGAAATTTCAACGAGCACTACCGAGATGTACTGTTCGGCGAGTTAGTACAGAGCGCTTATTTCCTTTATTGGAGAGTTGGCGCGATGGGACATTTGAGTGACAACAATTGATAACGCTTCGACTACCACTAACTCTGTGATGTTGCCCGTGGGTTACGTCGATGTTTCTGCGACTCTCGATGGTGGACAAGCCTTTCGATGGTGGCCGGAAGAATCAGGCGGATACCGCGGTGTTGTTGGACGTCGTACGGTGAATGTCAGCGAGACCGAAGGTGGAGTGGTCGTCACCCCACGTGACGGCAAGGGAATCGAAGGACTCGAGCACACCATGCTCGAATATCTTGGTCACGATCAGGACATCGAGGGCTTTCGCACGCGATTTGCTGACGACCCCTGCTTGGGACCAGCATTGCGTGGATACTCAGGACTTCGAGTTCTACGGCAGGAACCGTGGGAGTGCTTGTTTGGTTTCATCACTTCAAGCACATCGAACATTCCGAGAATCAAACTCAATGTTGGCTCGGCAGCCGAACGACTTGGTTACTCTGTAGGACCCGAACCCAAAGACGTTACCTTCCCAGAACCGGAAGTGATATCCGAAGCCGGCGAACAATTTCTTCGTGATTTAGGATTTGGATTTCGAGCCAAATATCTTGTACCGGCTGCAGAAGCTGTCGCATCGGGTCAGTTGCGGCTTACCGATCTTAGAGAAGCATCATATTCGGATGCCCGTGAGGCACTTATTGGCCTTCACGGAGTCGGTGAGAAAGTAGCCGACTGTGTACTTGCTTTCTCGCTAGACAAGCCAGAATCGTTCATTGTCGATCGACATATTCTGCGGGCATTGCACAAGTGGTACGACCTTCCAGAAAAGGCATCCCTGAGTTACGCAGCCGACTGGGCTCGTGATTTCTTCGGAGAGCACTCTGCGCTTGCTAATCAGTACATGTTCCATCGAGAGCGTCTCGCACGTCGTGCATCTGAGTGGGGCGGTACTCACGTAGAGCGTGCATTGCCCGAGGACGAGGTTTAGCTACTTCGTAAGGAAGCCAGGGAGTCGACTTTTTGCGAGGTCGAGCTCTTCTTGTTTGGTGCTAACTTTGCCGTCGAGCTTCGCCCTGCGCACGATGTCAATCAACTGACCGATTATTGGTCCCTGCGGAATACCGACCGCCAAAAGGTCGTCGCCGTTTATTTCTGGCTTGATGAATTGAATCTTCTCAAGATATTCGACGAGTTTTTCTCGTCGGGGCAGGGGCGGTCCAGCGAGTATGTAGGCTTTGATCGAAGGTAATGGAATCGTTCGCAGTATTTCTGCCACCTCGCTCGGTGCTAGGTTCGCTTGATCCAAAACTGCGACATGCTTGGCGAGCTGGGCATTTCCCGTAATAGATTCGCCCCACGCTGCGGGTGCGTCGAATCGTTGAACAACCTGCTTCGCTTCATCTTCATTCAAGCCAAACATAGTGATAGCCAATAGATCGGGAAGTTCAGTTGAAATCGCTTCCTGTTCCGACTGATCGGACAACACTTTGAGAGCCTTGGTTCCGATTCGTAGACCCGGACTAATTGCGGCGAGTAACCCGATTTCTTCTGACATTCGAAACATTTCGACTCGATTCGATTCCATTAGCACCAGTTCAAATTCGTTTCGAACCCGAGTTCCGCTTAGTCGATCAACGTTTGCGAGAGATTTGGAAATAAGTTCGATTGTGCGGGAATCGATACCGAACCCAAGGCGAACCGCGTATCGCACTGCTCGGAAAATTCGAGTGGGATCGTCGACGAAACTGCCGTCGTGCAGCACTTTGATCCGTTTGCGCATGACATCGCCAAAGCCGTTCTTTGGATCGACCAGAGTTCCCCAGTCAGACCCCATCAGCGATATCGCCATGGCGTTTACCGTGAAGTCTCTTCGCTTCAGATCATGATTGATCGATGAAACTTCAACTTCAGGAAGCGCAGCAGAGTCTGCGTAGGTTTCAGATCGGGCTGTTACGACGTCGATCGATGAAACATCGGAAAATATTCCCGTAGCACCGATCTTGAACGTCAGAAACTGCGATTCGTCGGGTGAAGGCGCTCCGATCCGAGAAGCAAGTTCGGCAGAGAACGCTTTGGCGTCACCGGTAACAGACAGATCAATATCGCCAGGAGTCCGGTCGAGGATCAAGTCGCGAACGATTCCACCAACGACGTATACGCCATCGACACTGTCGAGTTCGCTCGATATATCGCGGCAGAGTCCGAACACGCGCTGGTATTCGTCAGAAGATTTTGATGTGAGAAGCTGGGAAAGGTTGGGCATTTACGCTGATTACAGTGGTTGTAATCAAATACTAAGCGTTAAACCTAAATCTTTGCCTGAATGATTTGATGTAGCGTTGCTAGACTTTGTCGGAATACGCGAGGGACTAGCGAAAGAATAGTTGTTAGCAATGTCAGAAAATACTCCGGTCAAGATCGATGTCTTCATCGACTACACCTGACCATGGGTTCGACAGGCCGGCATTTGGCTGGCCACGGTGAAAGAAGAGCTCGGGGATCACCTCGAGATCAATTGGCGTAGTTTTGCTTTGGAACAGGTGAATTCCAAAGAAGGCGAAGACTGGAAAGCCTGGGAGCAGGGCGACGAATACGTGAGTCGAGGTCTCTGGTCACTCCGAGGTGGTATCGCAGCACGCGCCCAGGGAACAACAGCTCATAACGACTATATGCAGAAGATTCTTCACGCCAAGCACGTCGAACGCGAAGATGTACGTACTCGTGAATCGGTTGTAGCTATAGGTGCTGCTTCCGACTTAGATATTGATCAATTTACGACCGTTCTCGATGATCCTGAGTCTCTCGTTCAAATTGGGATCGATCATGAAGAGGCTCTCACTCATGGCGTGTTCGGCACTCCGACGTTCGTGTTCGAAGATGGAACAGCCGCTTTCTTGAAGATGTTCACTCCACCTGAAGAAGAATCTATGAGTGCATTCAAAGACTTCATGGGTATTGCCAGTAGCCGCAAATACTTTGGCGAACTGAAACGGCCTCAGCCACCTTGGCCTCGTGGCGTCAGAGATTAAGACTCCAACCAATTGCCGACCTCACCACTTGAAATAGACGATCTTGAAGAGATCGAAAGTGCACTGGACGTCACGTTCATCGACCGTGATCTTCTCGTGCTGGCTCTGACTCATCAGTCATATATAAACGAACATCCTGACGAGCTTCCAGTTTCCAATGAGAGGCTGGAGTTTCTAGGCGATTCGATCGTGGGAATGGTTGTTGCAGATCGCTTATACATAGGCGCTCCCGACCTGCAGGAAGGCGATCTCACGGTTCGGCGCTCGCAGGTCGTTCGCAGGGAAACATTGGCGTCCGCTTCCCGATCGATAGGCTTAGGTGAGTGGTTAGTGATGGGCAAAGGCGAATCGGCAGCTGGAGGGAACGATCGGACATCTAACTTGGCCGATTCGTTTGAAGCTGTGGTTGGAGCGGTTTTCATCGACCGGGGATACGAACAAGCTTATTCGTTTGTTACCCGGTGGTTGGGTCCATATGTCGACGAGGCGCTTCGTACCGAAACGCGAAAAGACCCGAAATCGCTGTTGCAAGAACATTTACAAGGGAACGGCAGCAAACCTCCTCGGTATCGTCTAGTCTCGGAATCTGGCTTGCTAAGCGATGTCGTATTTACGATGGAAGTCGTAATTGATGGCGAAGTAATTGCTTCAGGTACGGGATCTAGGAAAATTGATGCAGAACGAAAAGCCGCTGCCAAAGCACTAAAAATACTCGAATCGAACTCAGACGAATAACTTTCGGTTCATAGAACGTTTAGATCATTGAAAAGAGGAACCGACACTGTTCGGCGTATTTAAAAAGAACGAAAAGACTGCTGAGACTTCGGTCAAGACAGGATCAGCCTGGCGAGGTCGACTTGCTGGAATTTTTAGTCGTTCGAATATTGATGACGACTTTTGGGACGACCTCGAAGAAGCGCTCATTATTTCTGACGTTGGCGTGAACACGACGATGAGTCTTATCGACGATCTTCGGAACGTCGTCAAGGAAGAATCGATCAAGGAACCAGATCAGGTTCGAGTACGAATGCGTGATCTAATCGCGGAAATGCTCACTGATTCCACGAACGTTGAGCCAATTCCGGGTGATGAACCGGTGGTTTTACTGGTTGTAGGCGTGAATGGTGCGGGCAAAACAACATCGATTGCAAAAATCGTTGACGTGGCCAAGGCTGAAGGCAAGAACGTAATGCTCGCTGCCGCAGACACATTTCGCGCTGGAGCAATCGAGCAGATTCAAATTTGGGGCGAGCGACTGGACGTGCCAGTTATTGCGCAAGCTGCCGGAAGTGACCCTGGGGCTGTCGTATTCGATGCTCTAAATGCCGCAAGGGCACGCGATATTGATCTATTGATAATCGATACGGCTGGTCGACTTCACACTACGCACAACTTGATGGAAGAACTTCGCAAGGTTCGAAGAATTGTAGAAAAAAACGGGTCCGGATTTACCGAACGAATCATGCTGGTTATCGACGGCACGACCGGACAAAACGGGATGATTCAAGCTAAATCGTTCACTGAAGCAGTCAACTGCAACGGGGTGTTTCTTACGAAGCTGGATGGCACAGCAAAGGGTGGAGTTGCGCTCGCGATCGCTGGGGAACTGGGATTGCCGATCTGGTTCATCGGAACTGGAGAGAAATCGTCTGATATGTCTGCGTTCGATTCAGACGCCTTCGCATCAGCCCTGCTACCGGAACCGACTAGCTAGCTTTGAAGTACCACTTCACCAACTAAATGCTGCAAGCAATCGCAACACTAATCACGGTCGAGCTTATCGGGCTAGCAGCGTTCCCGATTGTTGCACGTGCATTCCCGATCTTGGCCGATCGCGGTTGGGCGATTTCAAAGCCAATCGGAATCCTGTTCATCGCCACAGCCGTGTGGTTGTTGTCGTACACCAAGCTAGTTCCGAACGATCCATTGAGCTGGTGGATTGTCTTGGTAGTGTTCGCTTTAGTAAGCGTTTGGTTTCTTCGGACTGATTTTCCGAAACTGCGGCGAGCAGTAGTTAGACGCTGGCGAATAATCGTCGCGGTCGAAATCGTGTTCATTCTGTTCTTCGTGATGTTCCTCTCGATGCGGGCATTCGACCCCGCTGCATCAGGTACAGAAAAACCAATGGACCTGATGATGCTGACAGCGGTGATGACCGCCGAGCACGCCCCCCCAGAGGACTTATGGCTCGCTGGTGCACCAATCGCCTACTACTATTTCGGGTACTGGATATACGGCGGCGTCAACTTAATGGTAGGGAATTCGGCGTCGATAGCTTTCAACGTCGGAATGGCTCTCGTGGCAGGGCTAGGAGCCAGTGTTGCGTTTTCGCTCGCTGCGACGTTCGTTCGACGAGACGGCGGCTCATTGAAGCCAGCGCTGATTGCCGGAGGCGTGTCGGCGTCATTGCTATTGCTTGTATCGAATATGTCGGGATTATGGACCCTACTCGATATCACCAAAATTGCTCCGGTGTGGTTACTGAATTGGTACCACGGCAACGGATATGAGCGGATAGATCGAGTCGCTAGCTGGCGGCCTGATGATCATTGGTGGTGGTGGAATAGCTCGAGAATAACCAACACGTTCGATGATGCCGGGAACGGAGTCGACTTCACGATCACGGAGTTCCCATTTTTCAGCTTCCTTTTGGGAGACTTTCATCCGCATTTGATGTCGATTCCGTTCGTACTCACCGGTCTCACTGTTCTCACTTCATTGTTCCTAATGCACAAAGTGATTTCATTCAAAATACTTCGGAAGAACGTGTCTGCTGCGGTGATAACGGCATTGGTGATCGGTGCGTCTGGTTTCATAAATTTCTGGGACGTTGGGTTACTGCTTTTGTTGTCGATGGGGCTGGTTGTCGCAGGTTGGGTTTCGCTGCGTAAATCAGGACTGAAATCGATATTATTAGCGGGGGTGCCGATGATGTTTCTATGGATCATCGGGATATTGGTGTATTCGCCGTTTTACTTCGGAACAGCCGAGAGTCAAGTTCAATGGCCGCCGCTTGCTCCCGTGAAATACGGGTCACGTCCTATCCATTTTTTGTCGATCTGGTCGCTATTGATAGTCGCCGCCGCACCAACTGCGATTCTTCTTGCGAGTCGCTACACGAACATAGTCGTTCGAATGTTGGCCGGTAACAAATCCCTGGATGAACGAGAAAGTCATTTCTTTTGGCGCCCGGCATGGATTACGGCTGGGGTGCTGACCGGCGGACCTTGGCTAATTTGGGCGGTCACACATCTGACGTTCAATGAATCTGCCAATGAATCTGACATCGTGTCGAGACTTCCAGTAACCGCCGTATTAGGCGTAGCGGCAGCGACTCTTATAGCAGTGCTGCTGACTCGTGCACGGCGTGGTGCCGACGACGGCAGTCACTTCGTAGCAATGCTTTTGGCGCTTACGCTCTACTTATTTTTCGCTGCTGAACTATTCTTCGTTCACGATCTGTTCGGTAATCGAATGAACACGGTGTTCAAGTTCTACTATCAAGCTTGGATAGTTCTTTCTGTTGTAGGTGGGTATGGAAGCTACGTATGGCTGAAGCACCACTCGCTATTAGCCGGGCGAAAGAAACTTTTAAGCAGAACCGCACTGGCTATCGTTGCCGTACTAGCACTCAGTTCGGTTTATTTTCCCGTAGCTGCTGCCGTTGCCAAAACGACGTCATCAGGATTAGGTCCGAATCTCGACAGCTTGAGCTATATGGAGTCTCGGGATTCTGATGAGTTGAATGTAATAAATGATCTAAGGGAAATTGCTGATTCAGATGACGTACTGGTCGAAGCCATTGGGGATAGTTATTCCGAGTACTCTCGAATTTCTGGTTCATCCGGAGTACCTGCAGTTATCGGTTGGGTATTTCACGAAAGGCAATGGCACGGTACCGACGAGTTGTTCGCTGACCGGGAAGAGGATGTTCGAACGATCTATACGACTAGAGATACTGAACAACTTCAAGCATTGATAGACAAATATGGCATTACGTTTGTTGTCTTAGGCCCTCGGGAAAGATCAACCTACTCCAACATTGTGGCGGGAATGTTCGATAGACTTGGCGACCGAATTATCGAGCGCGGTTTGTACACTGTGTTCAGCATCGATTAACTACATTTGACGACAGATAATCCTTCAACAGAATCTTCAGCTAGAGCCGTGTCCAAAGACGGGGTTTGGGTCGATGGTCAGTGGGTGACCGGGGACGCCGCTCGTGCCGTTCCAAAAAGACCTATTACACCTGATTTAACCGAGAAAAAATCGGAATCCCGAAAAGGTTTTACTATTCCGTTTCGGATCGAGTTCTCGATCTACACGGGTTTGGTTCTAATTGCTCTCGCTATGAGGCTTTACGATCTCGGCGGTCGAGCGGTCCACCACGACGAGAGCCTTCATGGGTATTTCGCATATCAACTGTTCAATGGCGGTGGATATGATCACAATCCGCTGATGCACGGAATGTTCCTGTTCCATTCCATAGCCACCTCGTTCTTCCTTGTCGGCGATAGTGACTTCTCACTTAGACTCCCGATGGCTCTATTCGGAACGGGTCTTGTCCTGCTTCCGCTGCTTCTAAGGCCTCGAATAGGTCAATTTGGCGCGCTGATAGCCGGATTCATGCTCGCGTTCTCGCCATCGATTCTTTACTACAGTCGATTCGCCCGAAACGACATCTTCATGGCGGTGTTCACATTGGCTCTGGTCGGAGTAATGTGGCGATACATCGACGAGCGTAAAAATCGTTGGTTATACATCGGTTCCGGATTAGTTGCCCTAGGATTCGCCACTAAAGAGACTCAGTACATCGTTGTTGCGTTGCTCGGTGCTTTCCTTGTTACTCAGGTATGGAAAGAAATTCGTGACTGGCTATATGCACGGCGAACGTTAGCCGAATTCAGTCCTGAAGCATCATTCTTGGTGTTGCTCGCCACTTTGAGTCTGCCGCTGTTGGCCGCTGGTGTTGCTGTATTGCAAGGTGTTTTGGGCGTAGTGCTGGCAGCGGAAGATGGCACTACAGGGGTCCCAACAGGAAGCCCTGATGGAGCGGGTTGGTATGTAGCAATTGGCATTAGCGCAGCATTCCTTGCAGCGTCGTTAGCGGCAGGTTGGTACTGGAATAAACGGGTGTTCCTAGCCTCATTCGCCTCATTCGCACTTATATTTGTTTTGTTGTTCGCAAATTTCGGTTCAAATCCTGCCGGAGTTGGCAGTGGAGCATGGCAGTCACTCGGATATTGGCTTGCTCAACATGATGTAGCTCGCGGAAATCAACCTTGGTACTACTACTTCACTATCAGCACAATCTACGAGTTCATGCCGTTCGCAGTAGCGACCGGTGCTGCCTTGTATTACGGATTCAAATCGGGGCTTCGTCCTTGGATTTTCATCGCGCTGATCGCTGGTGCGATGGTGGTGCTGGCAAACGACGCCTTGAGTTTCGAAAAAGGACTCGTCCAAGGTGCTGAACAAGATGTTCTTAGCTACGTCGGTCAACTAGCGTTACTGACAGTGTATGGCTCTGCAATTGCGCTGACTCTTGTAATCAGAACCACTAAGTTCAACAAATTCCTATTCTTCTGGACCGTCGGGACGTTCATCGCTTACACGCATGCCGGCGAGAAGATGCCGTGGTTGCTAGTGAACATAGCTTTGCCTGCAGTGATACTCGCAGCCAGCACGCTCAACGACATCATCATGTCGATCGACTGGCGTAACGCTTGGCGACATCGGGCTGGGCTGGCAATTATTGGTGTTCCGTTGTTCTTCCTGATGCTTTGGAAGATCGTGTTCCATGACCTTGGTGAAGGGTCGCGCCAATTTGCCGCAGCCTGGGCGATATTGGCTGTTCTTGGCCTACTACTACTTGGATTCCAAGTGTTGGGCTCGAGAATAGGTCGTTCACAGGCACTCGGTATCGTAGGGCTTTTGACTGTCGTGATTATGTTTGGATTCACGTTCCGTGCCGGATGGATCGCAAGCTTCGAAAATGGCGACATTCCAGTTGAAATGCTCGTTTACACGCAGACTGCACCCGACTTACATAATTTAGCTAAAGAGATCGAACAGACAGCCATTCTTACAGGCGATCGTTACGAGATGAAGATCGCAATCGACATTCGTGATGCGTACTCTTGGCCTTGGCAGTGGTATCTCCGGCGCTATACCGAGGTTTCCTACAGCGATCACACGTCTGATGACATCAAGGTGGCTGACGACCGATTGATAGCGGTAATTAACGCGAACAATCGGGCAAGTGTGGTAACGAGATTGCCAGATGGGTTGTCTGAAGGTCGAAAGCTAGTTCACCGTTGGTGGTTCCCTGAACGGTATCGAGATATAAGCCCAAAGACGTTCTTTGATACGTTGTTGGATCGAAACCGCTGGGAAGGATCGGTAGACTATTTCCTTTATAGGAAACTCTCGAACCCCCTGGGCACAATCGATTCTTACGTCTATTTCTCTGACGAAGTCCCGTTAGTACCCGCTAAGTAGATCGTTTCGCCGTTTCAGAGTTCAAGGACACCGATAATTCAGTATGTTTTTTGGGAATAAAGCCTTCTGGCTTGGCGCAATCGGCAGCGCAGCGTTCCTTGCCGTGTTCGTATGGCTGTTTGTCGACTTCGACACGATCGGCGATGCCCTAACTGAAGCCAACTACGTTTACTTTGTTCCATCTTTAGCTCTCTACTTCGTCGCCGTGTGGTTCAGGTCGGAGCGCTGGAAATTCTTGCTTCGTCCACTGATAGGTGCACCACAGAAAAGCATCTATTCGGTCGTTGTAGTCGGTTATATGGCGAACAATCTAATTCCCGTTCGAATTGGTGAAGTTGTTCGTTCGTATTATTTGAGCATTCGTGAATCATGCTCCGCACCAGCGGCGTTCGGCACAGTCGCCGTTGAACGAGCCACCGACGTACTGGCACTGTTATTTTTCTTAGCGGCAGCTGGGCTGATGGGAACGGTTGGGGTAGAGCGTGCGGTAGGCGATATTTCTTCTGACGTACCCGGCGGCGCAGCGATGCTTGCCACAGTGGCATTGCTGCCGTTCTTGGCGGTATTCGGAGTTGTACTCGTCATTTCGACTGCCAGCAGGACAACGGTTCTTGGCTGGCTCGACCGCTTGATGTTCATGATCAGGCGTGGGTTACGCGATCGATTGCTCGGAATCGCCGATCGACTTCTGGAAGGGCTAACCGTTGTCAGTTCACCCGCTGATCTTACCAAGGTGTTTGCGTGGTCACTGCCGGTTTGGGCTTCAGAAGCCGCTATGTACTATCTGATCGCTATCGGCTTCGATCTTCGACCAATATTCGACAGCCAAGTCGAGTTTATCGCTGCGATACTGGTTTTCACCGCAGCAGCGAACCTTGCTGGCGTTTTGCCATCTACAGCAGGCAGCTGGGGACCTTTCGATTTCTTCGGTTCCGCCGCTTTGGTGGCACTTGGAGTGGGGCAGGAGGTCGCTGCCGCCTACGCTCTGACCGTTCACGTGGTTCTCTGGGTACCGCCGACGGTTGTTGGAGCGGTATTGTTGGTTATGGACGGCAATTCGCTTTCCAGCCTAATGAAGGGCGCTAGAGAGTCGGATCAGCCGATTGCAGGAGATATTTCGTCCTAATGAAAATTGGAATCATCGGTGCCGGTGCAGCAGGACTTTCCGCAGCGTTTGATCTTTCTGCAAAGGGTCACAAAGTAGTCGTATACGAATCTGCACCGTTTATCGGTGGGCAGGCTTCGACCATTCCGGTTGGTGGTAACCCATTAGAACGCGGTTATCACCACCTGTTCACCAATGATCAGGCGATTCTCGATTTGATGTCTGATCTCGGCGTTGCTGAGGCTATGAAGTGGTATCCGTCTCGCGTTGGCACCTACACGTCTGGCAAGGTTTACAAGACCACCACTGCATTAGATCTTCTCCGCTTCGGAGCGATTCCGTTTTTCGACCGGATCAAGCTCGGATTATTTGCACTGAAGGTCGGTCGCATCAAGGAATGGCGTGATCTTGAAGATCAGACTGCCGATTACTGGCTGAGAGAGCGTCTCGGCGGCAAAGCGTACGAGAAGGTCTGGGAGCCGCTTCTCAAAGGCAAGTTCGGCGACTTTTACGATCGGATCGGCATGCCATGGTTTTGGTCGAAAATTCAGACCCGGTTCGCTTCTAGGCAAGGGATACGCGGTCGAGAAATGCTTGGTTACCCAGACGGCAGCTTCGACACTATCTTCGACAAGTTGACAGCCGCAATTAAATCGCGTGACGGCGAAATTCATACATCTACGCCAGTCGAGAGAGTCGAAGTCGTAGCCGGCGTGGCCAAGGCATTGATTGCCAAATCGCCATCAGGTGAGAAAATTCGTGAAGAGTTCGACACTATCTTGTCGACCGTTCCTTCATTTTCGTTCCCAGATCTAGTCGACCTGCAAGACGACTACAAAAAACGTCTTACCGACGTTCACTATCTTGCAGCAGTAGTCGTTGTTCTTGAGATGGATCGACCGCTCACTAAGTTCTACTGGATGAACATCGCTGATTCTGACGTACCGTTCCTGGGCCTGATCGAACACACGAATATGCTGCCCAAGGAATGGTACGACGGCAGAAATATTCTCTACCTGACGAACTATCTCGACCGCACCGATCCGGTGTACAGCATGTCGCAGGACGAACTACTCGATCTGTACTTACCTCATTTGACGAAGTTCAATCCTGAATTTGATCGTTCGTGGATCAAGAAGGTTCACTACAACGCACTTAGCGCTGCGCAGCCGATTATTGGAACCAACTATTCCAAAGCCATTCCCGATCATCGAACGCCGGTGGAGAAACTTTATTTGGCGAACACGACTCAGATATACCCTGAAGACCGTGGCACTAACTATTCGATCAAGATGGGTCGAGAACTCGCCGACATGATTATCGAAGACGAACAACATGGCTGGAAGAGCTGGAAGTAAACTTTCTCGAACTCGGCAGCACGAAGTAACTAGAACAGACTGGAAACACGGAACCATGGGACAACTCGAAGGTCAAGTAGCGATCATCACTGGCGCTGGAACGGGAATTGGACGGGAAGCCGCACTGATGTTCGCTGATCAAGGGGCGAAACTGGTTCTGGCTGGACGTCGAATTGAACCGCTGAACGAAGTCGTGGCGATAATAGAAGCCAAGGGCGGATCTGCGGTCGCCAAGTCCGTCGATTTGGAAGATGGCGATGCAGCGGCCGCTCTCGGTACTTGGACTATTGCTGAGTTTGGACAGGTTGATGTCCTTGTGAACAACGCTGGTCACAGCTCCCATGTGCGATCGATTCAGTACGTAGGTCCGGAAGAATGGGCGAGCGTGTTCAAGGTCAATGTAGAAGGCGTGTACCGACTTACCCAATCTGTCGTCGGTTCGATGATCGAGAACGGTGGCGGAACTGTAGTTACAATATCGTCATACGCTGCCCTTCACCCAGGATTACTTGGCGGAGCGGCTTACAGCGCTGCAAAGTCGGCTTCGTACAACATGATGCGCGGGATTAATGCTGAGCTAAACGCAAAAGGTATCCGGGCTTCAACGATCCTACCTGCTGAGGTTGATACGCCTATTCTCAATAATCGACCTCATAATCCAGATGCCGACGCCCGTGCAACGATGATGATGCCGGAAGACGTAGCGGCAGCTATTTTGCTGTGTGCGACTTTACCGGGAAGAACAGTTATCGAAGAGATTGTGATGTCACCCACTCAGCCTCGTGATCGATCTATCGACATGGAAGTTGCAGCTAAGGCTGGATCACCGAACGAATAGGGCAATCTACTTGAGTGCGACATCGGAGAAATATTCGATCTTGGGCGCTAAATAGAACTCTTGCCATCCTGTCTCATAGCCGTCAGCTTGATCGTCTGGGATGTTCCAATTGCGAAGGGTTAGTTTAGTTCCGACTTCGACCTTCTCAAGAGTGACTTCGACAGAAGAATCAGGGTCGCTCCCTTCAAACTGCGTCGTGCGCCAGGTCTGAAGAATCCGCTCGCTATCTTCTAGCTCAAGGTTGATCCCGTCTATGTAACCGTCATGAGCTGTGAAGATGCCAGCGATCTCGTTCGTCGCAGTTTCTGATGACTGAGTCATGGCTCCGTTATGATCCCCATCTAGCCACGCGTCGAATACGTCCTTCGGCGATGCGGGAATTACAGCTGCATTTGTGAATCGTTTCATGGCGACCAGTGCGGTTAATCGCTGGACGGCTTGTTACTAACTAGCGATCACGAACATCAGAGATCATATCTGGATCGTTGCCTGTCCATGTATCGCGATACTGAACCCGGCGTTCGCCTCGACCACCAACGACCTCGAAAACAGGCGATTCATGACCACCCCAGTGAAAGTGCTGTCCGGGTTCGTCTGTGACTTCAACGGTGATGTCTGATCTATCGAACAAATCCTTTCGCAGTCGAGTGCCCAATCCTGGACCTTCTGGAGCGAGCATGTAGCCATCGACCACTTTGATATTTGTTTCGATAACCTTTTCGTACCATCCGCCCTTGCCGTAAAACGCACGGCAGCTTTCCATAAGGAACACGTTCGGCGCGTTCATTGAGATATGTGCACAGGCAAAAACGTTCACCGGACCGGTCATATCGTGGGGTGCGACAGGGCGTTGCTCAGCTTCTGCCATCGTGCAAATTTTCTTTGTTTCTGTAATACCGCCGGTCCATATCAAATCGGGCATAACTACTTCGGCAGCCCCGGCCTTTAGATATTCCCTGAATTGATATTTGCTGATTAGTCGTTCAGAAACACAAACAGGAGCTTCGATTTCGTCAGCAAGTCGCAGGTGGCTTTCGACGTTTGTCGGTTGAATCAGTTCCTCTTGCCACATCATGTCGAGGTGATCCATTGCCTTTCCGATCTTGATCGCTGAGTTGAGGTTCCATCGTCCATGCCCATCATTAGCCACTTCAATCTGATCACCGACGGCGGCTCTGATGTCCTCAATGGGTTTCAACAGGAGCTTCATGTCTTCATTCGAGATGTGAGTACCTCGGTTGATATCAGCGAATTGGTCGGTGAACGCCCACTTCATCGCCGTGATGCCATCGTCGAGAAGGCTCTTTGCAAGCGTGCCCGCGTCTACGATCGCCATCTCCATATCTTTGTTGTCACCGTACTGACCGGTCGTGTTGTAAGTTCGAACTTTGTCTCGGCATGCGCCACCGAGCATGTTGTAGATGGGTTGACCGGCGACTTGCCCTGCGATGTCCCACAATGCGATATCAATAGCGGAAATTGCCCGCGCTTCTGCTCCTGCATATCCGAAAGCGTTCGCCATATCGAACATGTCTCGCCAATGACGTTCAATCGCTAAGGGATCCTTTCCGATTAGCATCGGCGCAAACATTTCGTGGATGCATCCTGTCACTGCTCGTGGTCCAAAGAAGGTTTCGCCTAGTCCAACGTGTCCCGAATCAGTTTTAACTTGAACCCACGTAACCATTGGGAATTCTTCTATAAGGATTGTTTCAATTGACGTGATTTTCACGTTCTTACTCCGCTCGTTAGTGACTGTGATCGGTTGATCGACGTATTCTATTGCGCATATTAGATTGTTGAGAGGATATTGCGTTGACTGGAAACATCATTGAACGACTGACTGCTTGCTATACCGGAGCCGTTTACGACGTAATGCGAGAGATGGGGCACCCGAATTGCGTGTTGCCTCACGACATTCGTCCGCTCGACGATACCAAGACGCTTGCGGGGCCAGTTTGGACGTGCAGCGGTCGAATCGACGAAACGATTTCAAACGACGATTCATTGATGAGCTGGACCGGATTACTGAGCAAGGCTCCGTCAGGATCGGTGTTGGTTTGCCAGCCAAACGACTCAACGATCGCTCACATGGGCGAACTTTCTGCGGAAACATTGAATCATCGCGGCGTGCTTGGCTATGTCGTTGATGGCGGCAACCGGGACTCGGATTTCATCAAAAAACTCGGATGGCCAGTGTTCTTTCGCTACTTCACACCCAAGGATGTGGTGGGGAAGTGGGCAGTGGAATCGATGGGTGATCCAATCGTAATTGGTGAAGTGGAGATCACATTAGGTGATTGGATTCTCGCCGATATCGACGGTGTAGTGGTTATTCCCCAGTCGATGATCGAGTCGGTTCTAGACAAGACTGAAGAAATCATGTCGACCGAGAGTGAACTCAGGACGATGATTCTGAACGGCATGGACCCACAGGAAGCGTACAAAAGGTACCGACTGTTCTGAACCTTAAAGATTCACTCAAATTACGTTGTCTCGCATAATGGGCTCTGCTAGGATTGTGATGCAATTCTCGAAGTCGAATATTCCACTTTTTCGTTGAGGCTAAATTGACCACTGCTGAGACAGCGCAGAGCTCCAAATTACGTGAACAAATCAGGCAAGTGCTGAACGCTCAGCCACAGCCGACGGTAACAGTCCTTTCATCGTTAATCGCGATACAGGATTCGATTCACTATCTTCCCGACGAAGCCATCAAAGAAACGGCTGCGTTCTGCGGTTCTACTATCAACGAAGTGTGGAGCGTTGCATCGTTCTACACGAACTTCCGTTTCACAGCACCTGGCGATAAGACGCTTGATGTGTGCTGGGGGCCTTCCTGCCACCTTGTTGGGGCTCAAGAGGTTCTCAATGCGGTTCATATCGCTCTCGAAATCAAGGAAGAGGGCGAAAGCCCCGACCGTAAAGTGACACTGAAGTACAACACCTGTTTGGGTGCTTGTGCGCAGGGTCCGGTTATCGCAATCAATCATCATCTAATCGGCAAACAGACAGCGGAGTCAGCGGCGAAGATCGCTCGAGAGCTTCGAGGCCAGAGCAGCTAGCTAACAAGCTAGTCGATCAAGAGCACAAGGGAACCAGATAACCGATGTCAACGCCGTTCGAAGAACTCCAAGCCCGCGCTAAAAAACGCTGGGAAGAGCTGACCGCAGGCGATAGCGCATGGATCAGAGTTGGCGGCGGCACTTCGGGCCAGGCGGCAGGTGCTGATGCAGTACTCGACGCATTCCGAACTTCTGTTGAATCATCAGGCGTAAATGCCAATGTTTCGATGGTCAGTGCGATGGGACTTATGTACCTAGAACCCCAAGTCGACATCTTGATGCCGAACGGCGCACGTGTTTACTACGGAAATGTCGAGCCTGAAGAAGCGCAGAAAATTGTTGAGCAGCATGTAAAGAACGGTGAACCGCTTACTGATCGAGCGTTCGCTTACTCAGGTGGCGATGTAAACGGTGTTGGGAATCTTCCTGAATTGAACAGCTTGCCAATGGTGGCTCTTCAAAAGCGAATTGCCACTCGTAACTTTGGCGATACCGACCCACACGATTTGCTTCAGTATGTTGCCAAAGGTGGCTACACAGCCCTAAACCGCGCTTTGACCGAGATGACTCCAGAAGAGATCGTCGACGAGATAAAAGCTGCTGGACTGCGAGGACGTGGCGGCGCTGCGTTCCCTGCCGGAGTGAAGTGGAGCTTCCTAGCTCCTTCGAAGGCTCCAGTGAAGTACGTTCTTTGCAACTGCGAAGAGGGTGACCCTGGTGCGTTCAACGACAAGGGAATAATCGAGAATGACCCTCACACGCTGGTAGAGGGTCTGATCATCAACGGGTTCGCCACTCGATCGACCAACGGATACGTTTTCATTCGCACCGGTCACGAGTTGCCGATTGAATCGGCTCGAAAAGCTATCGCTGCCGCCTACGAGGCGGGATTGCTTGGCAAGAATATTCTTGGCACCGACTTCTCGTTCGATATGGAAGTTTCACTGACCGGTGATTCTTACGTTGCAGGCGAAGAAACTGCTTTGATGGAAGCTATCGAAGGCAAGCGTGCAACGCCTCGATTCAAGCCACCTTTCCCAGCTGCTGCTGGTCTCTGGCAGAAGCCAACAAATATCAACAACGTAAAGACGCTCGCTTACGTGCCCGAAATTGTCCGGAACGGATCTGGTTGGTTCAAGAGCATCGGTACGGAAACCACTTCCGGTACAGCTATCGTTTGTCTTTCCGGTCACATCACTTACCCAGGTATGTATGAAGTGCCAATGGGAATGACCATCCGCGAGGTACTCGAGAATATTGGCGGCGGCGTTTCGGTAGGTGAGCGAATCAAAGTGCTTCAGGCAGGCGGTCCGTTGAACGGTCTCCTTGGCGAAGAAGCATTCGACACCATGATCGACTTCGACGCTATGTCGGCAGCTGGTGCGTCTATCGGGTCTGGCGGAATCATCGTCGGAAACGAGACCACAAACGTCGTTGACCTATTGCGCACTCTCATCGCATTCAACCAATTCGAGTCTTGTGGAAAGTGTTTCCCTTGCCGACTTGGAAACACTCATATGCTCGAAATTCTGGACAGAATGTGCCAGAACAAAGCCAAGCCTGCCGATCTTGCTCTACTTGAGCGCGTCGGCACAAGCATGAAAGCCGGTTCGCTTTGCGGACACGGTCAACTTGGTTTCAACCCGATCGCGTCAGCTCTGAAATATTTCGGTGATGAGATCAAATCTTGCTTAGCTGGAGAGATCGCCCCCGGCGGTGTTTTCGGTGATGGCACGATGATTCTTCCTACCCGTACACGTCCTTAGTCTAGAGCTCCACCAAAAGCCCAAACGTTCGGAGATTTCTGCATGGCCGATGGAACTACCTTCAAGATCGATGGTCGCGACGTAGTCGCAAAACCTGGCCAGACGATCCTGCAGGCAGCAATGGATCAGGATATTTACATCCCTTACCTCTGCTACTACCCGAAGATGAAGCCGCAAGGCTCGTGTCGGGCGTGCATGGTTGAGGTTGAAGCGAACGGTCGAAAAATGACCGTTGCTTCCTGTACGACTCCCCCGATGCCGGATGCCGAGGTTACGACTAACAGCGAAGCCGTTAAGGATCTTCGCCGAAACGTAATCGAACTGTTGATGACCGAGCACCCGCACGGTTGTCTCACCTGCCACCGTATCGAGTTATGTGGGCCGCAGGACATTTGCCAACGCCACGTAACGGTTACTGACCGTTGCACTATTTGCCCTAAAAACGAGCGATGTGAGCTTAAAGACACCGTGCGATTGGTTGAACTCGACCTGCGCACGCCTTTGAACTACCACCGCCGTGATCTGCCGATTCACTCGGATGATCCGTTCTACGACCGTGACTACAACCTATGTATTGTCTGTTCACGTTGTGTGCGTGTTTGTGACGAAGTTCGATTCGACACGGCACTGACGCTAACTTCTCGATCAGGAGTAGCGCTAGTTGGTACATCGCACGGAACATCGTTGCTTGAATCGGGTTGTGAATTCTGTGGAGCCTGTGTTGATGTCTGCCCAACCGGTTCGCTTACCGAGCGGAACTACAAGTGGGAGAAAGCCGTCAAGGAAGTAACGACGGTTTGTACGAACTGCCCAGTCGGCTGCCAGATGATTGCCGAAGTGAACAAATTCGGCAAGGTAGTTCGATTCAAAGCTGACCTCGCAGGTGCTGCCAACAACGGACAGGCTTGCATGACAGGTAAGTTCGGATATGAATACACCAATGACAGTTCGCGTCTGAAGCGACCTTACGTTCGTGAAGGCGGAATTCTGCGTAAGGCGTCGTGGGATGAGGCACTCGAAAAGATCAAGGCTGGTCTTGGTGGACGTTCGAGCGAAGAAGTCGCTGTAATTACATCGCCACGTGGTTCGAACGAAGACCAATACGTTGCCGCCAAGTTCGCTAAATCTGTACTGAAGACTGCCAACATCGATTCGGCACTAAATAGTGACAGCGCAATGTTGTCTCAACTCGAAACTCGACTTGGTGCTGGTGCGGCAACGAACCCAATTTGGGATCTTGAGCGATCGAAGAGCCTATTGGTTGTTGCCGGTAACCCGACTGAAGAACAAAACGTTCTTGCCGTTCCTGCTAAGAAGGCAATACGAGAGGGCGCCAAACTCGTCGTGATCGACTCGCGAGAGACAGAGTTGACCCGATACGCAACTGAATGGCTTCGCCCCAAGCCGGGATCAGAAGCACTTCTTATCGCTGGAATCAGCCGTGTGATCCTTGATGAAGCTCTTGAGGACAAGGACTTCGTTCGAACTCGAGTTGATCAAGCTGACGATCTCAAACAGTCACTTTGGACATTCGATCTGGCAAAGGTCTCTCGCGACACTGGAATCGATGTTTCCCAGATACGACGAGCCGCAAGACTATTTGCTGAGGGTGATGCGGGAGCAATTTTGCTCGGTAATGACGGACTCGACGATACCGCTTCCGAGCAGTTGGTCGATGCAATTATCGGCCTTGCTGCGATCACCGGAAACATCGGGAATGAATCGGGCGGAATCTTCCCGTTGTATCAGGGTGCTAATACGGTCGGTGCCCGGGACATGGGTGCGGTTCCGTCAGAAAATGGGCTCGGTATTGCCGGCATGATTTCAGGAATGTCGTCCGGAAGCGTCAAGGCTGCACTAGTAATGGCAGATGGAGTATCTGGTTACTCGCCAACGCTCCAGTCATTGCCAGTCGCACTTGAAAATCTCGACTTCCTAGTCGTATCTGCTGCCTTTGACTCAGAAATTACTCATCACGCCGATGTTGTACTTCCTGCTGCCACTTACGCTGAACAGAACTCGACTGTCACAAACGTCGAGCGACGAATTCAGCTTCTGAGGGTCACTGCTGAACCTCGGCACGAGGAACGAACTGGTTGGGAGACTGTATCTGCTATCGCCAACGCGATGGGTTGCTCTGGCTTCGACTACTCGTCGGCTTCGGAAGTATTTGCCGAGATTGCCGAAAACGTTACAACGTATAACGGTCTGTCTCACGAACAACTGCAGTCGGGCGGTATTCAGTGGCCAACTGGTACTAATGATTCTTCGATCTTGTTCTCGAACGATGAAACCAAGGTTACCGTCGTCGCACTTAGCTACGAAGACCTAGCTAAATCGGTCGAAACAGATGTGCTTAGGTTCGCACCTGGTCGAGTTCTCAGCCAGCCAGAGCGTGATGTTGTTGTTCGGAAGCCTGCTGATATGAACTATGTCGAACGTGAGCAGTTCATTCAGGTTCACGCAGACGACGCTAAAACCGCCGGCGTGAATGAAGGTGATATCGTGCAGATAACCGCCGATGGTGGACACGTTCTTGCTCGTGGTAAAGCAGTGTTTGAATCGCCACAGGTAGGTCTTGTCGGTTCAACAACGTTGTTTGGTGAACTGGCAACCAAGATGCACGAGCTAGAAGCGGCTGATTGGACGCCACAGATGCCGGGCTTAGGCTATTCAACAGTTACACTTGAATCAGCGCCTGTTGAGCAAGAAGTTGGGGCTGCAGCCGATTAACTGAAGTTATAAGCTGTCATAATGCAGACTCGTTTCATCCTTTATGCAAGTTTCTGTATCTAATAACTCGAAGGTCGCCACTAAAGCGGCTTTCTTATTTGGCTCTTATGGGCCACTTATAGTGTGAATAATCGCTAAGGGGTGAATTGGTATGGCAAAAACGCAGGAAGTGAATGACGCCGAGTTCGACGCCGAAGTCATCGACTCAGATATCCCGGTACTTGTCGATTTTTGGGCAGAGTGGTGTGGTCCCTGCAAAATGATTGCTCCAGTTGTCGAAGAGTTGGCCGCTGAATACGAAGGTAAAGCTAAGTTCGTAAAGCTTAACGTCGACTTCAACCCGCAGACATCGGCTAAGTACGGTGTTCGCAGTATCCCAACTCTATTGATCTTCAAGGGCGGAGCCCCGGTTGGCCAGGTAGTTGGAGCAGTTCCTAAGAGCGTGTTACAGGCACGACTCGAAGATGCAATGTCTGTCTAAGAGATTTTTGAATCTTTAAAAAACTCCGCCATAATTACGTTGGCGGGGTCTTTTTTTGTTCGTCGTTAGTGTGAACTCGCGGTAATCTTGCTGAGTTCCCAATCTAACGGGTACAAATCAGTGGGGGAGTGGATGGGTCCCGGTGGGCCTCACGGACTTCAACTCCGCTGGCGTGCGTCCTTCGGCGTGCGCGGAGGGTTCGACTCCCTTGCACTCCCGCCAATTCGATATGTATGTTTCAACAGTGGTAATTTTGTAAGCCCTGCTGGATCTATTCTTGTAGATGTCGCCATTCACCCGTTGTTCATCAACTCAACCACCTTCTCAGGGTTCTGTCAGATCTCAGTGCTCACTTAGTGATTTGGGCGATCTGAATACACGATCGATCCCTACTAATTAAGCCGACAACTCGGCCATTAGAGTCGGCCACCTGTTGGTGAAGATCTTACG
>JAQCHZ010000016.1 GCA_027618835.1 Chloroflexota bacterium
TTCTGATGTGGAATTCGCTGTGACGGTATTGGCAACTGCAGCAGCGACGGTCTCCTCAAGGTTAGGAATTGACTCTGAATTTCCGCAACTTACAACCAAACTGATTAAAAGGATCGAAAGAAATTTAGAGATGTGTTTCATGAAAAAGCAGGTTAAACCGATTCATGAAGATATCAATAATCGTACAACAGGGGGACAAGGATCGGACTAGCAAGGCGGAACGCACTAATTTAATGTCGGTTGCTGTCAATTCTGCTGTCAAAAGGCTCCAACCGAAAATGATGTTCAGTTGGAGCCCAGTTTGAGTCTATATGGTCGGGGTGCTCGGATTTGAACCGAGGACCTCTTCGTCCCGAACGAAGCGCGCTACCGAGCTGCGCCACACCCCGACTTGTCGAGCGATTTGATTATAACGAGCAGTGAAGAGAGGGTGGGTGTGAGGGTTACGTGTTCCGTTATTGCTCCGGGCGTCATCGGATGACTCGGCTCCGCGTCGCAGTCTCCCACCGTTCTAACTCCCTCCCACTCTGGGAGGGAGGACGTTCGCCGAGGGATCGGGTGATCTATCGTGCTTCGAGCGCCTGGGGCTTGCCTCAGGCGCTCGAAGTCTCGGGATGACACTTGGGAATTATGCGATTGGTTGTACTGCCTACTTAGCAGGGTTTCACCGCCCTACCCAGGGTCCCTCCGCTTTGGTCGGGACGCGTGGGTGTTCTCAAGAAAACGTGCCAATGGCACCTAAACCGGTTTTACGATCCAGTCGGCGTCTTCGCCTCGAACTACTCGTCCGACGTTTTCCATCGTGAACTGAGCTGCGTTCCACTCGGATTCGATTGCACGAGTCGCTAAGTGAGGCGTCACTACGACGTTCTTCATCGTTGGCAGAGGATTGTCGGCTTCAATCGGCTCGATCTCCGTAACATCGAGTCCAGCGGCAAATATCTTATTCGATTCGAGTGCACGAATCAGAGCAGATTCGTCGACCACAGGGCCACGGCAAGTGTTGATGAGGATAGCGGTCGGCTTCATCATTTCGAACTCACGATCCGACATGATGTGCTCGGTTACACGATCGAGCGGAACGTGGAGAGTGATGATGTCGCAGGTCGATACAAGCTCGTCGAAGCTGACTCTCTTGGCTCCGGTCGCAGCAACGTACTCGGCATCGTGTTCAATTACATCGTGGTAGACGAGTTCGCACTCCCATCCAGCTAGTCGCTTGGCAACCCGTGAACCGATTCGCCCAAGGCCGACAATTCCGATTCGTTTTCCGACAAGCGTGTGAAATTCTGCCCGGTCGCCTTCGACGCCCTCCATCCAGGTACCGTCTTTCACGCTTTGGATCTGAACGTCGAGCTTGCGGTTGGTCGAGAACATTAGACCGATAGCGTGCTCGGCAACTGCGACGGCGTTGGCTCCGCCGTTGTTTGAAACATTGACTCCCATTTCGGCGAGTCCTGCCTTGTCGATGTAGTCGGTGCCAGCGCTGAACGTCTGAACCAGTTTTACCGTTCCTACCTTCTCGGCGAGTTCAGCCATCCCCTTGAGGTGACCTGTCGGCAGCAATACCACAGCGCCTGCGCACTGCTCCACGATATCGTCGAATGACTGCGTGCTATCGACGAATCGGAGATCGATGCCTCCTACCTTTTCAGCAGCTTCCGATGTTTCTTTGAATCGGATTTGTGATCCTTCATTGTCAGGACCGAGGATTACTGCGATGTTCGACATGTTTTGAACTGCTTTGCTTGGGCTTGGTGACTATGTGCGGGCTAGATGGTAAAAACGGATTACTAAAATAGCGTCTATAGGTACGACGGCAGATTATACTTACAAGGTTGGTTCGAAATACAACTAGATTTTCGAACTGGCGAATCCGTTGTCGCAGTGTGATCACTAGCAACGGTCGATTATTCAAAACTACAAATCACTTCTTATAACTACGAATTTGAACTCAGTAACAGTACGTGCTCCTGCAACAACGGCTAATCTCGGACCCGGTTTCGACAGCATCGGCATGGCACTCGACGTGTGGAATGAACTCACTCTCACCCGAGGAAAGTTCAGTGTGTCGGCGACCGGCGAAGGCGCCGATTTGGCACCGCACGATACCCGCAACCTCGCCGTTACAGGCGTCGAGGCGGTGTTTAACCACATCGGTGAACCTGTTCCTAGCTTGAAATATGAACAGCACAACCGAGTTCCTTTTTCTCGTGGAATGGGCAGCAGCTCATCGGCGATCGTGAGCGGTTTGGTTGCCGGTTCGGCAATTTCTGGTGCCGATCTTTCAAAAGAAGAGTTAACCATTTTGGCCGCCGATATCGAAGGCCACCCCGATAACGTTGCGCCAGCAATTTACGGCGGGTGCACCGTTGGCGTTCGTAACGGAGCTGGCAAATGGATTGTCGATCAGGTCAAGCTTCCTGAAGAGCTTTACGCAGTGCTATTTGTTCCTGAAGTGAAGATGAACACTCACGAATCAAGAGCTCGTCTTCCCGACCAGATAAGCCGAACCGATGCTGTCTACAACATCGGCCGGGCTGCACTTCTGGTGAACGCTCTTTCGTCAGGCCGTTTGGAATTACTGAAATACGCTACCGACGATCGGCTCCACCAGCCGCATCGTGCGCAGGCGTTTACCGCTATGCCGCAGCTTATTGAGGCAGCAATGAAGGGTGGCGCTCATGGTGCGTTTCTTTCAGGCGCAGGGCCTACCGTGCTCGCATTGGCGACAGGGCGTGAAGTGACGATTAGCTACGAAATGGCTGAGACTGCTCGTATATTGGGGGTCGAAGGCAAGTCGATGATCGTTGGTGTTGCACACGAAGGTACGTCAGTGATTTCGAGTTCATGACGTCCGTTTCAGAAACTGAACGACGTCCAGTAATCGTCCAAAAATATGGTGGCAGTTCGCTCGCCACAGCAGAACATATCCACAACGTCGCTGCTCGTATTCAGGCTCGCAAAGACGACGGCGTCGACGTAATCGTTGTCGTTTCGGCGATGGGCGATTCAACCGACGATCTAATTGCGCTTTCAGACGCCGTTACGAACGGAAAAACTCCTGATGCGCGAGAAATGGATACGCTGCTTTCTACAGGCGAACTGGTTAGTTCGACTCTGATGGCGATGGCGCTGAAGGCACGCGGCTACGATGCTATTAGCTTGAGCGGGATTCAGGCTGGCATCAAGACCGACATGGTCCACGGTTCTGCTCGAATCTCAGATATTAATACAGATCGCCTGCGTCGAGAGCTGGATAAGGGCCGAATCGTGATCGTTGCTGGGTTCCAGGGTTTGGCGGAGTCTGGCGATATAACGACTCTTGGTAGAGGCGGATCGGACACGACAGCAGTTGCCCTTGCAGTCGCTGCTGAAGCAGAACGCTGTGAGATTTATACTGACGTTGATGGGATTTACACAACCGACCCACGACTAACCGATAAGGCGCGCAAGCTCTCTGAAATCGGATTCCAAGAAATGCTGGAAATGGCCGTTCTTGGAGCCAAAATGAACCCACGTTCGATCGAACTGGGCGCTGTTTACGATATGCCGGTTTACGTTGCGTCATCATTCTCGAACGAACCTGGAACGCTTATCCACGGAGGAGAGCACACAATGGAAGTCCGCAAAGCGGTCACTGGAATCGCAGTCGACCGAAACGTTGGCAAGATTACCGTTCGAGGGGTTATCGACCGACCCGGAGTCGCTGCTGGCTTGCTACAACCACTCGCAGATGCGGGCGTAAGCGTCGACGTTATCGTTCAGAACGCCAGTTCCGACGGCACGACCGACTTCACATTCACAGTCGCTCAGGCGAGCGTAGACAAGGCAGCTGAAGTGATCGGAAGCGACTCAAGCGTCGAGTACGCCGAAGTCGTTACTGGTTCCGATCTCGCTAAAGTGAGCATTGTTGGCACTGGGATGGAAAATGCTCCCGGATACGCCGCAAAAATGTTCTCCACGCTATCTGAAGCTGGCGTGAACATCGATATGATCACGACATCTGAAATCCGTATAACTACGATCATCGATCGAGATCAGGTTCAGAAAGCAGTTCAAGCGTTGCATGATGCATTTGAACTCGAAAAATCCGAGTAGAATTTCCTCGGTTTAGCCACTCGAAACAATCTTCCACGAAATCGTAATTTGACCCACCCGTACTTAAGCGTCGTGATTCCCGCCTACAACGAAGAGGCTCGGATCGCGTCGACGGTAAAGGCATTGGTCGAGTATCTGGCGACATGGTCGTCTGAGGCGACAGATCGTACGTGGGATCTAATCGTCGTAAGCGATGGTTCAACCGATTCGACTGCCAAGATTGTTTCTGCAATAGCGCCGACCGACGCTCACGTTCGCCTCATCGACGCTACTCACGGTGGCAAAGGCGCTGCCGTTCGACGGGGAATGGACGAAGCGACGGGTGATTGGCGGTTCCTTTGCGATGCAGATCTTTCGATGCCGGTCGACAATTTCGGTCGTTTCTTTGGCGAAAGCGGTGGGCATCCAACGTACGACGTTTCAATAGGTTCTCGTGAAGCTTCTGGCGCCCGACGATTTAACGAGCCACGAAGTCGACACATCAAAGGCCGGCTTTTCAACTTCGCAGTCAAGTTACTCGCAATTCGAGGGATAGAAGACACTCAGTGCGGATTCAAGCTTTTCTCGGCTGAATCGGCACTGAAGCTATTTCCGCATCAATCACTCGATGGCTGGGCGTTCGATGTCGAACTGCTTGTGATGGCCAAGAACGCAAAATTCACTGTTGGTGAAGTGCCTATCGATTGGTACTACAGTGAAGGCTCAAAAATGACTCTCACTAGAGGAGTTCTTGCCGTTTTGGACGTGGCACGGGTGGGCGTGAATAACTTGATGCGTAAGTATCGAGTCGTTGAGAAGAAGCGAGGGATGTAATTATGTATTCAAACCCTTCGACAGACGAAATTCACACAATACTTCGAGACTCAAAATCTATCGCCGTGGTTGGTATTTCAGAACGTGAAACCCGAGCGAGCAAGTACGTTTCTGAGTACATGCAGCGTGAGGGTTACACGATCTACCCGGTGAACCCCAATCTTGATACTTGGAACGGCTTGAAGGTTTACGACTCGGTAGTTGATCTTCCTGAAAAGGTCGATATCGTGGATGTTTTCAGGAGATCGTCGCATATTCTACCCCTTGCGGGTGATGTGGTGGAAGCTGGTGCGAAGGTAATGTGGCTTCAGCAAGGGATAGTCAACCAAGAAGCGGCAGAAATCGTATCTGATGCTGGGATCAAAGTGATCATGGATTCCTGCATTATGGTTGAGCACAAATCGATGAAGTTGGTTTTTTAAGGTTGACCAACGAAGACGCGAAAATGAACGATAGTTCTCCAAGTTCTCTCAAGGTTGCAATTGTTGTACCGACTTACAACGAATCCGAAACTTTGCCAATTTTGATCGAGAAGATCCTTGAGCAGAATATCGACGGAATCGGATTTGTTGTCGTCGATGACGGCTCACCCGATGGCACTGGCGATATAGCCGATCGACTCGCAGACGAGTTCAATGGCGTGTTCATCGTTCTGCACCGTGATGGCAAGCAGGGGCTTGGTACGGCTTACATGGCTGGGTTCCAGCTAGCTCTTGATGCTGGTGCGGATCAAATTATCGCAATGGACGCAGATCTTTCGCATCCGCCCGAGGTTTTAACTGGACTTATCGGTGAACTCGATAGTGCTGATGTGGCCGTAGCTTCCCGATATGTAAGCGGCGGCGGAGTCGACCACGAATGGAGTTGGGGTCGGAGACAGATCAGCTACTGGGGCAATGTCGGTATCCGCACGATACTTGGTTTAAAAGTGAAAGATGCCACAGCAGGATTCAAGGGATTTCGACGAAAAACCCTTGAATCGATTGGAATTGATCGGTTAACGCTCACGGGCTTCGGGTTTCAAGCGGAAGTTGCGTATCGATGTCAGCAGGCTGGTATGAATGTTGTCGAACACCCGTATATTTTCATGGAAAGAACTGCCGGCAAATCTAAGATGTCTTTTGGCATTGTTGTTGAAGCATTATTTGCGCTTTCATGGCTACGCATTCGCGGCTAATTGCCACCATTTCGTCTCATTTGGCTCAGGTACTACGAATTGACCGTAAAATCGACGAAATCTGTTCTTTTCGTACAAAGACCCTAAGTTGCTCAATTATTAAACTGCGTGCGTACCCTCAATCGATTGGTGGGCTTACACTGGTGGGATTGAGACTAAAAGAGCGATATCACGTCTGTAGTAACGCAGCGGACACTGCATTTAAGAGACAAAAATCGACTTCAAAGAGGTCGGAAGAAAAATAAAGATTATGGTTACTCAAAGCCAATCATTTGAATCCCCACGTTCATTCAAGACTATTGAAAAAGAGGCTATCGATCACGCTCTAGCTGGACGGTGGGAAGACGCTATCGACGTGAATCTTGAAGGCGTAGATATCGACTCAGGTAGCATTGGTTGTTGGAATCGCCTGGCGAAGGCATATCTTGAACTGAGCAAATACAAAGACGCCCGAGCGTCGCTTGAGAAATCTCTCGCGATAGACCCGCATAATCGAGTAACTACGCGACAACTCGAGCGTTTGTCGAAGCTTAACTCAAGCGGAATCACCAGACGGACATCGGGAGGAGCCGCAACCAGTCCAGCGCTATTTATTTCAGATCCGGGGATCGCAACTGTTTCGGAATTGAAGAAAGTTGCTTCACCAGAAGTCCTTGCAGCCGTTTCTCCCGGCGACAAGTTTAAGTTGGTGATCGACGATTCGATTGTCTCGGTTGTTACTTCGACTGGCGAGTACGTCGGAACCATCGAAGTTCGTATCGCCACTCGACTCATAAAGATGATCGATGGGGGCAACACGTACGAAGTACTCGCCGCAAAGCTGACTGACTCTGAAGCAGTTGTTGTCGTTCGAGAGACTAAACGATCACCAGATCAGGCTCGTATCGCTTCGTTCCCGTCTTATCTTCAGAAGAAAATCGGTGATTTCGATCTCGATGATCCGATGGAGATCAACGACGAACTTCGTATGGAAGACGACATGGACGAGATGGCTCCAGAACCGATGGAAGCCGAATCTATGAAATCGATCTTGCGAGGCGATTTCGGTGACCCAGACGAAGATTCCAACCTGCGGTACTAGTCTAGGCGTAACCGATTCTGGCGAGCACATTCCGAACTGCGGTAAAGAACGCGTCGACATCGTCTTCGGTGTGCACGGTCGATACGTTTCCGGCGCAACGATTCGACATTAAGAATCCCTCGTTGAGTAGGCCGATGAACATCGTGTTCAGCAATTTCTTGTCGTTTGTAGCGAACGACCGATAGTCGGTTACTTCCGTCGAAGTGAACTGCAGGGCGAACAGCGACGCAACGCCAGTCACGCCCATTGGTGCTTCAAGTTCGACGAATAACGCTCGTAGTTTCGAGCGAAGTGATTCGCCTAAATTGTCGAGATATTCAAACTTATCTGGAGTCAGATTTTCCAACGTTGCGATACCGGCGGCAGCGGTCATAGGGTTCCCGTTAAACGTTCCAGCGTGCTGAACGGTCGCACCGCCGTTTGTTGGGTCCCACATCGACATGATGTCTTCTCGACCGCCGAAAGCACCTACTGGCATTCCTCCGCCAATTATCTTGCCGAAGCAGGTTAGATCGGGTGTAATTCCGTAATAATCTTGCGCCCCGCCATAGGCGATTCTGAATGCGATCACTTCGTCGAAAATGAGAACGATTCCAAGCTCTTCAGTTACCCGACGAAGACCCTCAAGAAATTCAGGCTTGCCCGGCACCATTCCGCACTGACCGTTCACAGGCTCAACGATCACCGCTGCTAGCTCGTCGGCATGTTGGCGAATGATTCGTTCAGCCGCCACGATATCGTTGAACGGTGCGATGAATATATCGTCGGTGGCAGTTTCAGAAATTCCGGGGAAGGCTTTTATAGCCTCGGGCGATTCGGCGTCGCCGGCTTGGTAGAGCGGCGGTACAACGCTTATTTGAATCGCATCGTGATTGCCGTGGTAGGCGCCTTCGCACTTCAGAAGCTTTTGCTTGCCGGTAAATGCACGCGCAGCACGAATGGCATTGAGGGTGGCTTCTGTGCCTGTGTTGACGAATCTGACCTTGTCGAGCGAAGGAACTCGTTCACACAACAGTTCAGCCCATCGAACCACTGAAGGGCTTGGAGCTGGGAACGATAACCCGTGGTTGATCTGCTCGGCGACCGCGCTAATGACCACTGGCGGCCGGTGACCAAGGATCAGCGTTGTCATGTTGTTTACGAAATCAGTTCGCTTGTTGTCATCGACGTCGGTCAGAATCGTGCCTGTTCCGTCGGTGATGTAGAGCGGGAACGGATCCCAGTAGATCGAATTTCGAGTGTCGCCACCGGGCATGAACTGTGTTGCTTTTTCGTGCAACTCTGCCGATTTAGGATTGGCCACCGTGTAGTTGGCGATTTCGCGTTCAAGTGCGCTAGTTAGTGGAGTAGTCATTTCGAAATTCTTGGTTGTCTTCTAACGGGCTGTTTTCGATCAGGATGATAGCGAGTTAAGCAACATTGGTAGCGCTTCTCCCGCGGTCGAGCGCAAAGATACCTGACAAATCGACGTAAGTTTCGTTTCAGTGGGGTTGATCTCAATAATAGTTGCGCCAGATGCCTCAGCGATCCAGAGCAGCCCGCTGGCAGGTCTAACGGTGGCCGAGGTGCCAATTGCCAGCACACAGTCGGCTTTGTCGATTTCCGCTCTAGCAGCGACCATCACGTCGTCGGGTATCGGTTCGCCGAACATCACGGTGTCGAATTTGACGAGCCCATCGCACTTTTTGCACGGGTCGGGTGCGTACAGCGGCACGAAATCGTTTAGCGATACTCGATCTCCGCATTCTATACAGCGGAGTTTTGTTCGATTGCCGTGTATTTCGATGAGATTTTCGAAGCCGGCTTTTTCGTCGAGCGCATCGATATTTTGAGTTACCAACGCTTGTATCGAGCCGGTTTTCTCAAGTTCTGCGAGAGCGTAGTGACCGGCGTGCGGCTCAGCGTTCGATAGCGCATCACGTAGCTCGATTATGTGTGCGTCGATCTTTTCGTTCGTTCGACGATTCCACCAGCTAGTGGGGTCTTTTTTGAACTGCAAATACCCGTCCATTCGCGGAGTGCCGTATTTAGTCCAGAGACCATCGGCTCCACGGAACGGCGGTATTCCGCTTTCGACCGACATGCCGGCTCCGGTCATTCCAACGACGTAGCTCGACTCCCTGACTATCTCGGCAATTTGTTCGATGCCGTCCTTCAGTTTGGAATTTGGTGAATCGCTTGCTTGGTTGTTAGTCATTCGAAAGAGGGTTAGCGATGGCGTCTTGCGTGACTCGACCGTTCATGACGGTGTAAATATCGGCAGTTTCGAGATATTCCTGCGGAACGATGCCCGGTTCGGTCGATGTGAGTAAGACTTGCTCATGCTTGGTTGCAGCTTCGAGCACCAATAACCGTCTTTCGGGGTCAAGCTCAGAAAGAATATCGTCGAGAGCGAGGACGGGCGTTCGACCTGTCGAGCGAGTCACGAATATTGCTTCAGCCAGCTTTAGAGACAGAGCTATAGTTCGAGATTGCCCACGTGAAGCAAGGTTCTGGGCAGGTTTGTCGTTCAGGCGAATTTCGAGATCGTCTCTATGTGGTCCCATAACCGTTACCCCTTGCGCAATTTCGCGTCGACGTAATCCGGGTAAGGCTTTCTTCATCTCTTGCTCGATCATTGCAGCGGTCATGGCACTAACGTCTGGCCGGTCGTCGGAGGATGCCGTGATTCGGGGGCGATATTCAAGTTCGAGCTTATCACCGTTGGTTAGATCGCTGTGGGCAGGAACTGCGTGCTCGTTGAGTCCGTCAATAGATCGCCTGCGGGAATCGGTGACTCGTGCGCCTTCGTACGCCAGACGATCGTCCCAAAACGTTAGTTCATCAGGCTCAGAGAGGCCTTCACGAACTCTGCGTAAGAGCTGGTTGCGCTGGGTAACTACTTGACCATATCGCTGGAGCGATTTCAGATAGGCGGGGTCGGATTGCGAAATGAGAATGTCGAGGTATCGACGACGTCGACCTGGCGATCCGTGAATTATTTCGAGATCGTCAGCCTCAAAAAACACAATATTCAAATTGCCAACGAAATCGATTGCCGAACGTTTGATTCCGTTGACGCGAAGTCCCTTACGGAAGCCAACGTTGCCGTTTGCGGTTGCTGCGGCAGTTACATCGACATCGATTTGCGCTTGTATAGTCGTGTCGCCCTGCCGACCTACTCCTAGCACCTGCATATGTCCGCCGGTCTCACTAAGCGACCAATTGACGAGCTCTCGTTCGTGCGAAGATCGGGACGATTTGGCGATCGCCAGCATGTACGCAGCTTCCAGCAGGTTGCTTTTGCCGTGGCCGTTTTGACCCTGGAACAACGTTAGTCCGGGTCGCAACTCTAGCTCGGTATTTGTGTGGTTTCTAAAACCCGTTAGCGATAGCCGAGATAGGTAGATCGGAGTGCCCTTTACTTTTTAGCTAAATGACCGTGCTTGGAACGTGCAGATGAGATTCTAGTTCAATGACGCAGAATTTTAGCATCGTGTTGTATCCGAAAGACCAATACGTGGCATCTCACGTATTACTGCGTACGGCTAGAATGTTTTGAGTTAACTGGTTATAAGACATTCTGGTGGTGTTAATTGGATCTGAAATCGCTGATTCGTGATGTTCATGACTATCCTTCCGCGGGAATACTTTTTCGCGATCTGACGCCCGTAATGGCCGATCCACCGGCGATGCAATACATCACCAAGGTGCTGTCTGACCATTTGCGGTCGTTGAATGTCGAAGCGCTAGCTGCAATAGATTCGCGCGGATTCATTTTCGGTGCTCCCGTCGCAGCAGTCCTAGATATTCCATTCTTGCCGATTCGCAAGGCTGGAAAACTTCCGCCTCCTGTTGTCGGTGTTGATTATTCGCTTGAATACGGATCAGCTCGATTGGAAATGACGACTACTGCGGTCGAAAAAGGACAACGAGTGGCTGTCGTAGATGACCTGCTCGCCACCGGCGGCTCAGCCGGAGCTGGGGTGAAGGTAGTAACGGAACTAGGTGCTGAAGTCGTTTCGATAGCGTTTCTTGTCGAACTCGAGTTCTTAAACGGCCGATCTGTACTGCCAAACGATGTCGATGTGTTCAGCATGGTGAAGTACTAGGTTTGAGCGCTTCAACAAGTTCAAAAAACACCGCTGTTACGTTCGATTTGTGGCAGACATTGGTGTTTGAAGCGGATGGCAACTCAACTTCGATGGTACGCCGAGAATCTCGATCTGAACTGATGGTTCAACGGCTGTCGCAACTGGGTGTGGAGCTCGAGCTTTCGGTAGCAATAGAGACTTTCAACGTCCTCTCCAATGAAATTACTGCCGGTCACGACCACGGTAACGATGCCCCGTATGAAGACTGGATAAAGATTCTGGTCGATAAGTTGGCACCAGGTTTAGCAGCTCAAATCGGCTCTGGAGAAATCGCAAATATTGGCAAGCTGGTCGACCAGACATTCCTCGACACACCTCCTAAATTGCTCGAAGGAACGAAAGAACTGTTGGGTGAACTCAAAAATCGTGGTTTGAAGATCGGTCTGATCTCAAATACCGGTCTTACCAGTCCGCAAACTTACGAAACGTGGTTCGCTCAACGGGGAATTCTCAAAGGGTTTGATTTTCTTGCGTTCTCGAACGGACAATCAGTTGCTAAGCCACAGCCAGCGATATTCGAGGTCACCCTTGCCAACTTGGGGGTAAAGGCGAAACGATCGATTCACGTTGGCGACAACATGCACACCGATGTTGCGGGAGCTGCCGCAGTCGGCATGTCGACGGTTTGGGTGCGGGGCGGAACGAATTCTCCAGTGGAGACCAACATCGAGCCGAACTACTCGGTCGATTCCGTTATCGAGCTACCTGAGATTGTCGACGAATGGCTAGCGTCGTTGGATAGCTGACCGCTAGCTGAGTCGTTTACGAGCGATTCTCGCAGCGAACGCAATCAGTCCAAAATCAACGACTGTTAGGAAGCCGATAAATAGCGTTGCTTCGAAGAAGAAATGCTGCGGGAACATGATGATCAGATAGTCGTTGTACGGATCGAGCAGCCACAGGTCGTTCGCAAAACTCAAGAAGTGGAACTGCGTGAACAGCCAACCGAAATCGATGACAGCCGTTCCTCCAAAGATGACTAGGAACGCCCCCGTGCCAATCGCAGACCACTTGAGCGATCGTAACAACAGCGGAAACACATCTTGTTTCAGCGCGATTAGTCCGACCGCAAGCAGAAACAGAAGCACGACTCCCGACCAATTTGCGATGGCGAATACACTTTGCATCAAAGCTTTCACATCGACCATGTGGAGTATTTCGCGCTCTTTGTAAAGCGAGACATCTGCCCCGGCGTACTCGACCTGTAAATCAAGGAATTCTTCGCCGTTGTTGAAGTATTCCTTGATCTGGTCGGCACCACGGTTCAGCTGATCCGCGGGCAATCCGGTCCTATTGGGAATATCGTTTCGCCACCATCCGTAGTCATATAGCCACTCGCTGTTCGTGATGTAGCTCGTATTGAACAAAATCAAGAAAAGCGGAAGAACGATCGCAAAAAGAGCGGCTCCGACAAGCGGAATTTTGTGTTTTCCTGGTTTGTGAGAACCTGAGCGTCGTTGGTCGGCATTTGGCTTCGATTTGGATGGCATCACGGTTAGGATACGTGGCATCTATTGAAATGGCGTGTCAGCGGGATGCGCAACGCACGAAATACGGAGAATCCTTTGAGTTCACCTAGCGAACAAGCGAAAGCGGCGGGAGAGGCGTTTGCCGAGCTGACGGCGACTGTCGAGTTGTTGAGGAACCCGGGAGGATGTCCTTGGGACGCCGAGCAGACGCACGTTTCTCTTCGACCGAACTTGCTAGAAGAGACATACGAGACGCTCGAGGCTATCGATTCTGGCGATCCAAAAAATCTTGAAGAGGAATTGGGCGACATCATTATTCAGATCTTGTTTCACGCCGATATCGCTCGCCGGGAAGACAACTTCGATGCGGCTTCGGTGTGTGAGGTGATTCGGAACAAGATGATCGCAAGGCACCCGCATGTGTTTGGCGAAGAAGAGCCTGCGAAGGATTCGGAGCAGGTCGTCGATCGTTGGGAGGCTTTGAAACGGGCTGAGTCGGGCGGAAAGCGCTCGATAGTCGCTTCGTTACCATCAGCGATGCCAGCGTTGGCTTATTCATCTTCAGTGCAACGTCGTGTGATGCGTGCGGGATTGCCTTGGCCAGAGAAGCACGCAATGCCACTGGCTTTTGGGTCGATTGAGGGTGAATCTCTCGAAGATGGCGAAGAGCGTGCGGGTGAGTATCTGATGTCGGTTGCTAGACAAGTGCATGCAGCTGGAATCGACGCTGAAACAGCTTTGCGTAAGGCGACGGTGAACTTGCGTGACCATGTTTTGCGCGCCGAGGAGTTGGCTGGTGACGAAGTATTAGCCGAGATGCCCGATATTCAACGAGCAAGAATTTGGGACAAGGCCGAGTAGTCTTACTTAGCAATCAATCACGTGTCCCGAGCGGCAGCCGAGGGATCTGGAGCTGTGGGGTTATGTGGCATGTTTGGGCGATAGTGGCTAGATCGTGCGATCTGTCGTCCTTCGCGTGCATCAGGATGACACTTTGGTTGTCGCCTTTAGAACGTGGTGCCTACCTCGCAAGTTTTCGCCGCACCTCCCCGGGTCCCTCCGCTTTGGTCGGGACGCGGTGTGGGCTACTTCTCGATCGTGACAGTGCCAACTTGCCCATTGTTGTCGATTAGTCCTATCACCTCACTGTAAAGTGTTTGGTTGGCAACTAAACTCTTTATAAGGGCTTCAGATCGTTCTTCTGGAACTGAAATCAGCATGCCGCCTGATGTTTGGGCATCGGCCAAAACCATGAACTCGAACTCGGTAATTCCCTCGCCATAGACGACTCTACTTTCGAGAGATTCCATGTTCCGGCGAGTCCCGCCTGAGGTGGACCCGGCATGTGCCAGATCAAGCGCTCCCGGCAAGAACGGAATCGCCGACCAGTTAACCGTGGCCGAAGTGCCACTTGCTTTCATCATTTGAGCTAAATGACCCAGCAGACCGAATCCGGTCACATCAGTCGCAGCGTTCACTCCGACTTCTTGCATAGCCACGGCTGCGCCCTTATTTAAAGTCGCCATCGACTTCACGGCGGCTGCGATCGATTCGTCGGGGGCAGTACCAAATTTTCCAGCAGTCGTTATAAACCCTGAACCGATTGCTTTAGTAAGAATCAAAACATCGCCCGGTTGAGCGTTTGCGTTCGTGATCTGTTCGCCAGGGGTGACAATACCGACTGCTGCGAGACCATATTTAGGCTCTTTGTCGTCGACGGTGTGACCGCCAATGATCAAAATCCCTGCTTCTTGAGCTTTTGCCTGTCCGCCTTCGAGAATCTTGGCGATTACATCTGGGCCGAGATCACGAGGGAACGCTGCAATGTTCAACGCTGTGATCGGAGTACCGCCAACTGCGTAAATATCGCTTAAAGCGTTTGCGGCAGCGATTTGGCCGTAGTCGAACGGATCGTCGACGATAGGCGCGAAGAAGTCATTTGTGAGTACGAGGGCGACGCGATCGTCTATCCGGTAGATAGCAGCGTCATCTCCGGTTTCGGTTCCAACCAGCACGTTCGGATCAGTGATGGTCGGTGTTGGCAGCTTGCCCAAAACCTGGGCAAGTTCACTCGCACTGAGCTTTCCAGCTCAACCGGCGCAGGTTGCCAGTTCGGTTAGTCGTACAGTCTTTTCACTCATAGTTATTGAATCGTGCCATACCAGAGTGAATAAATACACACCAACAAGATGCTGATGTTGCACATCTTGTGGCAGTATCTAGTTAGTTAGATTGTTCTTAGTCGATCTATAGTTCATTCATTACCAAAGTGAACCTGCCAATTCAAATTGACGGCGGTATTCGAGAGAACGACAATTGAGTTCTTGAATTTCAATCGCACCCACGGGCTTACGCTTCGCGGCTGCCTCGTTTAGCATCTCCTCATCCGGCCGCAATCAGCGAGCAGGGCAGATCAGAAAACCGTAATGTCCAGAATCCCAGAATCCGAAATACTTCCGATAACAGCCGACCTTAGCGACGAAGGTCGATTGGCGATCGGCGGTTGCGATGTTCGTGATCTTGTTGAGAAGTACGGCAGCCCGCTGTACATCTACGACGAGGCGACGCTTCGTGATGTTTGCCGAGATTTTGTCGGAAGCTTCACTGCCGAGTATCCGAACACGCACATCGAATATTCTTCAAAAGCCTTCGCCAACCCTGCGGTTTCGAAAATCATCGAAGAAGAAGGTCTCGACATGGACGTCGTGACCGGGGGCGAACTCGCCGTTGCGATTGCTGCCGACTTCCCTGCCGAGCGCATGAACTTTCATGGCAACAACAAGGGTCGTGAAGAGCTCGCAGAAGCGCTTCGTTACGGCATTGGACTGATCACGCTCGACTCGTTCGCTGAGATAGAACTGCTGAACGAAGTCGCCGGTGAACTTGGCGTGAAGCAGCAGGTAATGCTTCGACTTTCTCCGAGCATCGATCCGCACACTCACATGCTCACTTCGACCGGAATTCTAGATTCGAAGTTCGGGTTCTCGATTGAGACCGGGGATGCTGAAGTAGCAGTGAAACAGGCGTTAGAACAAGACAATCTTGATGTTGTTGGCGTTCACTTTCATCTAGGATCTCCGATTTTCGAACTGGAGCCGTATTCAGAGGCGATCGACTACGTGTTGAAGTTCTCTGCTGATATGCGTGACAAATACGGACTCGAGCTGAAGAGGTTTAGCCCGGGTGGCGGATTTGCCATTGGATATGTATCGGACAAGCTTCCTCCGGCAATCAGCGATTACGCAAAAGAGATCGCAGTAGCCATCCGAAAAGGATGCGATACGTACGGACTCGACGAGCCGATAGTTTCGGTCGAGCCCGGCCGTGCGATCGTAGGTCGTGCCGGTGTTGCTGTGTACACAGTCGGTGGAATAAAGACCATTCCGAACGTTCGGACGTATGTGAGCGTTGACGGCGGAATGGGCGACAACATTCGTCCTGCGCTGTACGACTCTGAGTACGCAGTCGTACCGGTGGATCGTCCAACAGCCACTCGAAACCAGACCGTCACGGTCGCAGGGAAATTCTGCGAATCTGGCGATGTTCTGGCTCGGGACGTTGATCTTCCAGAGGTCGAAACTGGTGAATTGTTGGCTCTCCCGGCTTCCGGTGCTTACTGCCTGATGATGGCGAGCAATTACAACATGCAGACTCGCCCGGCGGTCGTGATGGTGAATGATGGCGAAGCCCGACTAATCCGCCGACGTGAAACCTACGCGGACCTACTGGCATCGAGCCTCGATCTTGACTGATCCCGTGTCACCCGAAGTCACACGTCCCCCCGTTGTTGGGTGGACTACGTTTGGCCATCCCGGTGCGACGCGGCTGCTTTCTCGTTCTTCCGAGACAGGTCGATTGGCTCATGCTTATCTGATCACTGGTCCCGACAAAGTTGGCAAGCGCACTTTGGCGATCGATATCGCCTGCATGGTCAATAGTGAAGCAGTGATCGATATGTTTGGTGCTGCCGACAGCATCGATCTCGCTACATCTCACCAAGCGGAACGAATTCGAAAAGGAATTCACTCGGACGTTCGGATCATCGATGTGAATACCGAGTTGGAAAAAGACTCCAAAGGTTCTGGTTCTGGCGGCGACGGTGAAGAGAGCAGTGGGCGAGGGCGTCAGAACATTTCGATCAATCACATACGTGAGATGATTCGTGATTCTGCAACGAAGCCGTTCGAGGGATTGAGCAAGGTGTTCATCATCGATGATGCTCAGCGGATGACCATTGAGGCAGCGAACACGCTTCTCAAGACGCTCGAAGAGCCTGCCGACGATACTTTTATTATTCTTACGTCGCCAACCGACGAGGCGCTGCCTGAGACGGTCGTTTCAAGATGTCAACGGATAGACCTTCGACCGGTCGATCCGGAAGTGATCGAATCTGAGCTGATCGAAAGATTTGAAGCGGAAGAATCTCAAGCTAGGTCGCTTTCACGGCTCGCTCGTGGCTGCCCGGGCTGGGCAATTGACGCTTTAAAGGATTCGACTATTGTCGACGGTCATAATCAGGCAGTACTGCGGTTTGCTGAGATCGTTACAGGCAATATTGAAGAACGGTTCAGGTACGCCCGCCAGACTGGCGGACAGTTCTGGCGAGATCGTGACGCCGTACTGGCAGAGATGCAGCGCTGGCTCGAGTGGTGGCGCGACGTGGCGATGATGCGCCACAAGCTCGACGACCATGTCACCAACACTGAATGGGCAGAGCTGCTCTCGGAAATCGCTAGTCAACTGAAAAAGTCTCAGATTTCTGCAGCAGTTACTTCGATTCAGGATGCGACGATCGCTTTAGAAGCGAACGCAGTTCCACAGCTGACGCTCGAAGTGCTTATGCTCGATCTGCCGTGGGCCGACCCGGCGAAAGTCCCATCGCTCACTTTCGACGATAGTGACGACACCGAGGATTAGTTAGTCGGCCATTGCGGCTGCAGTCGATTGCTCGCCGTTCGACGGATTCGATTCAGGAACCATCCAAGGTACGAACGGCAGCCATGTCTTCCTGAGTGATTCGAGTTTCAGGAACGAGTATGGGTTGGGGCGAGGCTCGTAGGGTTTATTTCGCAGCCTCATGCCCGCTTCTTGGGGGGTTCGAGCAGCCTTGCGGTGGTTACAAGCCTTGCAGGCGCTAACAACGTTCTCCCATGTGAATTCGCCGCCTTTGCAGCGAGGGTTAACGTGATCGATGGTCATATCCCGCGGTTTGTCACCACAGTACTGACAAGAGTTGTTGTCACGAGAGAATATTTCGTTGCGCGACATCTTCCGTCGCTGGAGCGGTCGCCTGACCATGTAGACCAGTCGAATCACGTCATGTCGGTCAAAAATATCAGTGACGGTGTGAACGTATTCACCGGTATCTTGAACTGATTCTGCCTTGCCTTTACCCACAAGTTTCACCGCCCTGCGAATATCGCAGATGCTGAGCGGCTGATAGTTCTGATTGAGCACCAATACAGGTGATCGAGTGCTTTCGCTCATGCGGTTTTCCGTTTTCGATCCTCGACTTGGATGGACCTATTTGTGAGTGAGCTTACTGGCTATTTATTTAACGTCTACTTAGTTGATTCTGGTTTCAAAGGTGAACAGGCGGGAGCTATTCTTGCTCGTCTATCGCCTGTTCGAGTAATTCTAGTGCAGCGGCGAACTCTGCCGGTGCGAATGCGGTGACAACAGATCGTATATCAATGAGTGATGGAACTATCGTCGATTCGAGTAGTAAATCTCGACCCTTGTCTTGGCCAAGATTCTTGGCGAATGCGATTGTGTTGCCTGTGATCTTGTCGGTGATGCCTTCGGTGCCGTCGGTCATGATATCGTCGACGCCAATTTCGGTTGCTGCTACGTCCTCTACGAAGGAGTATCGAGCTACAACGGTCATTATTCCGCCTGCGATCAGTACACCGGCGACGAGTCCAACGACTATGCCGCCGAGACTATCTATCCAGGTCATGAACGTTACTTTTAGAGCCTTTTGGATCATCGAGGCGACGATGCGGCTGGCGATGAAGACACCAGCGAATATGATTACGTAACCGATAGCGGTCGAAACAGCTTGGCTTTCGACTCCGTCCCAGATGAGCGATAGAACTTGGCCGGCGAAAAGTCCGCTGAGGAACATGCCGACGTAGATCGCCGCTGCATTCAATACCGCCGAGACTAACCCAGTTTTGTATCCCCAGAGCGCGGTTGCCGCAAAGGCGACAATCAGAATCCAATCTAGAACGTTCATTTCTTCAAATCTCCAAGGTCAGTGGCCGAGTTTTTGTACTCAATTAAAAGATGGTATCGTCGAAGCGTTACGTAAATATTGATAACGCGTATATGTCAGGTGAACGAGATTTTAGCAGCAGACGGTTAGGCTATTTAAAGTGGAACGTCTGCGGATGTGGTCAAATATAGGTAATACCGAGTTAAATTTTGAACGGAGAACGTTTGTCGAATACAGGTCCTGCCCGCCCGCCGATCGCAATTGATGGACCTGCTGTTTCTGGAAAATCATCTGTTGGGCGATCGCTTGCAAGCCACATTGGATATCGTTTCTTAGATACCGGTCTCATGTATCGTGCTGCAACTTGGAACGCCATCAAAAACGACGTCGACGTGAACGATCTGGTAGCGGTCGCTCAAGCAGCCGAGCGTATGGATTTTGCAGTTTCAAATGGCGAAACTGGCGGCAACTTGATCGTTGTGAATGGTGAAGATGTTACTAAGCACCTGCACGCACCGGCGGTCGACGACTCTGTTTCGTCAGTGGCTTCCGTTGGGAGAGTCAGGGAAATCATGGTTGCCGAGCAACGTAAATTGGCTAGTGGCGGCGCGATCGTGATGGTTGGTCGAGACATAGGAACGGTCGTTATTCCCGAAGCTCCACTCAAGATTTATCTAACTGCGACCGTTCAAACTCGCGCAAATCGTCGACATCGGGACTTCATCGCAGAGGGCACCGAGATCGAGTTTGAGGATGTTATTCGTTCGATGGCGCAGCGAGATCTCATCGATTCTTCTCGTGAGAATTCACCGTTGAGACCCGCTGACGATGCTCGTATTGTCGATACCGACGATTTGACGTTCGACGAAGTTGTGAACCATCTAGTCGAACTTGCTAAGGATGTTCTCTAATGGCCCAGTGGCTGTTCCCTGCATTAAACATTGGATTCAAAACCACACTCAAGCTGTTCTCAGATTTCGAAATCGAGGGACAGGAGAACATACCCAAATCAGGACCACTCCTTGTCGCTTCGAATCACATTTCCAATCTTGATCCAGCCATTGTTGCAGCTGCTCTTCCTCGTCCGCCGGTATTTATGGCGAAGAAAGAACTGTTCAAGTACGGCATCGGTTCGATTTTCATGAAGGGTTACGGAGCGTTTCCGGTGGATCGTCATTATGCCGACGTTCGAGCGCTTAACTGGATAACTCGGATGTTATTAAATGAACACCGAATATCAATCGTGTTCCCCGAAGGAACTCGGAACAAGGAGGGCATCCTCATGAAAGGTCAGCCCGGACTCGCGCACATTGCGATGTCGACCGGGGTTCCGATCATTCCAGTTGCGCTCACAGGCTCGGAAAATTTGCAGAATCCGATCAAAGTGTTCAAGCCAACGGCTACATTGAGATTGAAGATTGGCACGCCGTTCACTGCTTCGGGTGCTGAGGGAAGCGCAGCAAGAAGAAAAGCGGCTGCTGTTACTACTGAAACTATGGTTCGGATCGCACGCATGCTCCCCGAAGACAAACGGGGCGCTTACGCTGATAAATGCGGCATCGAATTAAAAGAAACGTCCGATTTCACCTGGTCGACCAATGAGGTATTCGCCTAAGTGTGTGGAATATTTGCATATGCCGGAACTGAAAACGCAGTTCCGCTGCTAATTGATGGGCTTCGCTCGGTCGAGTACCGCGGGTACGACTCAGCGGGTATTTCTGTGATCGATTCGTCCGGTGCGATTCAGACGTTCAAGCGGGGCGATCACAAGGCATCGCTCGAAAATCTAGCGTCCGAATTGGCAGGCGGAGAGCTGACCGGGATCGTTGGAATTGGTCACACCCGATGGGCGACTCATGGTCTGGTCAATCAACAAAACGCGCACCCGCATGCATCTAGCAATGGGGCGGTTTCGATTGCGCACAACGGAATCATTGAGAATTTTCTTGAACTGAAAGATGAATTGGTTGATGCCGGTGTTCAGTTCAAGTCCGAAACAGATTCCGAAGTGCTGGCTCACTTAGTTGGGCATAGCGTCAATTCCGGAATGAGCTTGCGAGAGGCTGTGATTGGCGCGGCGAGTCGGATAAAAGGTAATACCGCTGTCGTTGCCATTTCTATCGCTGAACCCGACATTGTTGTTGGGCTTCGGGTAGGTAACGCTGGCGGAATTGTTGTTGGAAAAAACGACGACGCTGCTGTGATGGCATCCGATACGATCGCCCTTCTCCCATATACGTCAGAAGTTATCTATCTTGAGCCCTGTGAAGTTGTGGAGATTCGTAAGGGCGATGTTCAGCTATTCGATCTCGAAGGCAATTCTATTTCTCGTGATGCGGTTGTTACCGGTCAGAACTTTGAGGCTGCTCAAAAGGGGAATCATCCTCACTTTATGTCGAAGGAAATCTCTGAGGAGCCTGATGCTGTTCAAGCTGCGATGCGAGGCAGGGCGGATTTTGCGAACGGAACAATTTCTCTTCCTGAAATCACGCTTACTCTCGACCAAATTAGGTCGATTGATCGGGTGATTCTTACCGGCATGGGTACGTCGATGCACACCGGAATGTTCGGTGCATCTGTGATCGAATCACTCGCACGTATCCCATCGGTTTGTGAGAACTCATCTGAACTCAGGTACAGAAATCCTGTTCTCGACTCGAACACGCTAGTAATCGCTATGACTCAATCGGGTGAAACTGCCGATACTTTGGCAGCGATGGAGCATGCGCGACAGGCGGGTGCGCTATTAGGCGTCGTCTTGGAAGTGGAAGGATCACAGGCGACTCGAGTCGCTGACTTCACTTTGGGTGTGAAGGCTGGCCAGGAAATTTGCGTTGCATCGACCAAAACTATGATCGCCAGTATGACGACCCTACTGGAACTTGCGGTATTTCTAGCGCAGGCGCGCGGCGTTATCGATGCCGACCGGGTGAAAGAGATCGTCGGTCAAATGGCGGAGCTGCCATCGCTCATTTCTTCTACACTCGACCTCAGCGGCGAGATTACTGTGCTGGCTGATCGTCTTTCCAAATACGAAGATTTGCTTTATTTGGGTCGAGGTGCGCAGTTGCCGATGGCTCTTGAAGGCGCTCTGAAGATGAAAGAGATTGCCTACATCCACGCCGAAGGCAACCCTGCTGGCGAAATGAAGCACGGGATTAACGCGTTATTGGGTCCCGACATGGCAACGATCGTCTGTGCTCCTCAAAATGATCTGTACCCGAAAATGCTTTCGAATATCAGTGAAGTGAAAGCGCGTGGCGGTGAAGTCGTCGCCATAATCAGTGAAAATGACGAAACGATGGAACGCGTCGCAGATCACGTAATTCGGGTTCCCGAATGTCCAGAGCTGCTCCAACCGTTTGTAACGCTGATTCCACTTCAGATCCTCGCCTATCGCACAGCGCTGGCGCTTGACCGTGACCCTGACAAACCACGTAATCTCGCTAAGACCGTCACAGTCGAATAGTCCGCCAGCCCTGATCGACACTAATAACTGTGAATGAGGCGTAATATCGTCGCTCTACTGGGAAGTGCTTTGATTTACTCGGCTGTTTCCACTACTCGAATCGATCTTATTTAGCGTGGCGACAACAGCAGAAGAACGGGCTCCATCAGGCTTCAGGGCGAAAACCGCCGAAAAGCTTGGCGCTCTTAGCAATGCTAAATACCGCCGATACTGGCTGGGCTCGCTTGGCTCCGTAGGTGCAATTCAGATAGCGACGATGGCGCAGGGTTGGCTCATCGTCGACAAACTGGGTGGATCTCCACTTGCGATAGGTTTTTTAGGCGCTGCAACCGCCATACCTACGATTCTTGTGAACTTGTTCGGCGGTGTGCTCGCTGACAGAGTCGACCGCCGCAAGCTAATCATGTCTGTATCGGCGGCATCGTCGTTGTTGCTACTGCTTCTCGCTGTACTTGATTCGACCGACATGATCGAAATATGGCACGTCGTTGCCATCGCATCGGTTCAAGGGCTCGTAATGGGGTTCGATGGTCCCGTTCGTAGCTCATACTTCCCGTTACTCATTGATCGTAAGCACATGATGAGCGCAGTGGCGCTTGGATCGGTCATGTGGCAATTCAGTCGGCTCGTCACCCCGATAGCGGGTGGATTTCTCATTCGATATGGCGGAACTGAGTCAGTCTTTTACGTTGGTGTAGTGGGCTGGGTGAGCATGCTTTTGGTGATGATTTCTCTTCGAGTTCAGTCACCTCCCCCTGACAAAACGAGAAACGTTGTCGAGGACATGGTTGAGGGCGTGAAATTCGTTCTTTCAAGGCGCGATTTTGTCTTGCTGATCGGGCTTACCTACGCCACCCACTTCTTCGGCATGCAGTACATGCAGCTAATGCCCTTCTTCGTGAAGCGATTCGGAGTAGATGAAGCTGGATTTGGAACGATGTTTTCGATCGTTGGACTAGGTGCTTTGACAGGGACGTTGGTCGTGGGGCAAGTCAGAAGTCACCCCAGAGTTGGCTACATCATGCTTGGAGGTTCGCTGATATTCACAGCGGCAATTGCGGGGTTCGCTTACGCACCGAACTTCCTTGTTGCGCTAGTTTTCCTTTACATCGCCGGGCTTGCGAACACGATCTACTTTGTTGTGGCGATGACTGTGCTTCAACTGCGGGTTCCGGAGCGGATGCGCGGGCGTGTGATGGGCGTGTACACGATCACTTTCAGCCTGATTCCTTTGGGAGCACTGATGGGCGGAACAGTCGCATCGATCTACGACGAGCGAGTTGCAGTCTTCGTTGGTGCGGTAATACTGGCGACGATCTTCGTGATTGTTGGCGTTACGCAGCCGATAATTCGGAATCTGGACGGATCCAAATTGGCTGATTCGTGAGCAGCTCGAAATCGGAAGCTGCCGCAAACGCTGACTCGAAGATCGAACGCCGTACGAGCGCGTTATCGTTCAAGCCGTTTCGTATCTACTTTGGTGGCACTGTTCTTGCCATGAACGCCCTTAGGCTTGGAGCGGTGGCTCAAGGCCTGTTGATGTGGGAGTTGACCGGATCGCCGCTTAGCCTTGGCGGAGTCGCGGCCGCAACGGCGATCCCAATGATGCTAGTGAACATCTTTGGTGGCGTGTTTGCCGATCGATATGAGGCGAAATTCCTGCTCGGTGGATCGGCGTTCATCGGTGCTTTGTTATTTGTATTGCTAGGCGTGTTGGACTTCACCGATACCGTCCGCCCTTGGCACATATTTTCGATCGCGATATTCGCTGGATTTGTATCGGGGGCCGATCAGCCATCGCGTCAGGCGTATTTTCCTTCGCTAGTGCCAAAATCGGCAATGAAAAGCGCTGTCACGATCAACGGATCGCTCATGGCTTCAGCGTCAGTGGTTGCGCCTACGGTGGGTGGATTGCTGATGGCCGAATTCGGCACGCCGTTTGGCTTCTTCATCGCTGCGCTTGGCTGGTTCGCCATGTTCGCAGCAACCGTTCTGCTGCCTCGACGAGGAACATCGATCGTCCAGCGAAGCGTGCTTCGCGATCTTGGCACCGGAATTGGATACATCAAAAATCATCGAGTGCTGTTGGTGCTGCTAATTCTCGCCTTCTCGAACATGTTGATGGTGTTCGGTTGGATTGGCATGTTACCGGCATACGTCGAGCTTTTCGGCGGTGGAAAACGAGAAGTCGGCTTCATGTTTTCGTCCGCAGGTATAGGAGCGTTGAGCGGAATAATCGTCGCTGGTCGACTGTCACCTGGTCGACGTCTTGGCTGGATGATTCTCGGTGGAGCGGCATCGTTCTCGACGATAATGTTGATAGTTTCGAACTCTCCCTCATTGGCACTCGCTATGCCGCTGGCAGCGCTGGCTCACTTCGGGAACGGCTTGTTCAACATTTCTTCGATAGTCACCGTTCAATTACGTGTGCCCGAGGATATTCGTGGGCGAGTGATGGGAGTGTTCGCAATCTCACAAAGCGTAGGAATACTCGGTGGGCTTTGGACAGGTAGCTTGGCGACCGTGATAGGTCTTCGAGCTGGAATGATGGTTGGACCAGCGATAATGTTGGTGATGATCTCCGTAATTTTTCTCACCCAACGAAAAGTAAGAAATTTGCATGAAGATCCGACGCAAGACAGGTGACCGAAATAGACTGCGCATATAGTCTTGAATCTGATGGAACCGAACTCTACAAATACGAAACCTAACTTAAGTGCAGTGCGTGAGCGGCTTGAAAAGCGTGAAGAGCTTTTATCGCCGTTCGCATCTCGTTCTGTTGATTCAGTACGGGCAATAGCTGAAGAACCTTCAGATACTCGGACCGAATTTCAGCGCGATCGTGATCGAGTGATTCACACGAATTCGTTTCGTCGGCTCAAGCATAAGAGTCAGGTGTTCGTCGCTCCTCAGGGCGACCATTTCACCACTCGGCTAACTCACGTCATTGAGGTGTCCCAGGTAGGTAGATCGATAGCTCGGGGGCTTAATCTGAACGAAGATCTTGTCGAAGCGATAGGTCTTGGGCATGATCTCGGGCACACACCGTTCGGGCATATCGGCGAAAGTGTGCTGAACCAGATGATTTCTGGCGGATTTCATCACAGTCGGCACTCGGTTCGACTAATCACACTGCTCGAAAAAGATGGCAAAGGCCTGAATCTGACCGAGCATGTGATCGACGGCATCAGAAATCACTCGAAGCCAGAAGGCAAATTCCTTTCGAAAGAAGCAGTAGCGAATCTTTCTTTGGAAGCTCAGATTGTTCGAATTTCAGATGCACTCGCCTATCTCGCACACGACATTCTCGATGCTCTTCGCTCTGACTACATCAAGATCGAAGATTTGCCGACTGAGGCAGTAGACGCACTTGGTGTGAGGCACTCGCAGCGAATCGACGCCGTGATTCGAGACGTCGTAGAGTCGTCTTGGGATTGCACGGGTGAAATCGAAGTTGAGGGTGGCGATCAGCCGTGGATCAGAATGTCGCCGGAGCTAGGTAAGATCATTACCGACCTCAGGGTGTTCATGTTCGACAAGTTCTACCACCCGATTAGCGCTTCGGTTGAAGGTCGTAAGGCTGCGGCTATCGTCGGAGTGCTGTTCGATCACTACAATCGCAAGCCCGAGTTGATCCCCGCATGGCTGAGAGAGCTCTCAGGATCGACGGAGCGAGCCGCCGTCGACTTAGTGTGTGGAATGACCGACAACTATGCCCTGATGATGGCTGAACAAGTCAAGCCAGGGTTGAGCGACGGTGTGTTTCAGGGTCGAATTTAGAATTCACTAGAATTTACCCACGGTTTTGCTCCGCTGGGGAAATACCGCCCGTATACTCTCGGATAGTTCTTCCTATCCGCATCCGTGTGAAATCTGAACTCTAGCTATGGGATGTGACATCCTCGGTCAGAGTTCCTTGCAGCATCACTTAGGATGCGTTGAGTTTCAAAGATATGGCGTTAGTCGACGAGGTAAAAAGCCGGTCCGATATTGTTCAAGTCATTTCAGATTATGTGGACTTGGATACTTCGTCGCGCCAGCCAAAAGCTCTTTGCCCGTTCCACTCTGAACGTTCGCCTTCGTTTGTGATCTACCCCGAATCGGGCAGTTGGCGCTGTTTCGGTTCGTGCGCCGAGGGTGGCGACGTTATCTCCTTCATGATGAAAAAGGAGAACTTGTCGTTCGTAGAAGCACTTGAGAATCTGGCGAATCGTGCCGGGATCAAGGTTGAAGAGCGTAATAACGAGCCGCGCAAGAAGCCGATAACCGGTCTTATTGAAGCTAACGAAATCGCCTCTGAGTACTTCCTTTCAAGGTTGAAGGCTCCTGTTGGCGAAGAAACGCTTGAATACCTGAAAGATCGAGGAATCGATATCGAAACTGCTGTTCGTCGCGGGTTGGGTTTGGCTCCAAGTGGAATGGAGACTCTTGCTGGCCATCTGCGAACAAGGAACGTCCAGGCACGAACGGCTCGCGATGCTGGATTGATCACTCGCAAAAATGACGGCTCTTGGCGAGATATGTTTACTGGGCGACTGACGATAGAAATTCGAGACGCACGAGATCGGATCATCGGCTACGGCGCTCGAACACTAGATGGCTCCGAGCCAAAATATCTAAACACCCCGCAAACCGACGCTTTCGACAAGTCTTCGATTATGTACGGGCTGAACTGGGCCGCAGAGTCGATTAGAGCGTCAAACGAAGCAGTCGTTGTCGAAGGGTATATGGACGTTATCGCCGCTCATGAGCATGGCTTCACTAACGTTGTCGCCTCGATGGGAACGGCAGTAACTGGCCAACAACTCGACTCTTTGTCACGCCACGCAACTGCAGGTGGTATCGGAACGATCATCCTGTGTCTCGACTCCGACGCTGCAGGTGAAGCAGCGACGATGCGGGCACTCGAAAGCGTGACGGCCGAACTGAACACCGGTCGTCGTAAAGGTCTTGAAGTCAAAGTCGCTCGTCCGGATGGCGGAAAAGACCCTGACGAGGCGATTCGATCAGATCCGGATAGCTGGCGGGCTTCGTTGACGGCTGCGGAACCGCTGCTCGACTATCTCATAGTTGCGAAGTCAAAGCTTCATAACATGGAGTCCGGCCGAGGAATTGCTGACTTTGCAAACAGCGTTGCTCCGCTTATTTACAACATATCGAACGATTACGATCAGGATCGATACTGGTCGACGATTTCAAAGCTCGCAGGAGTTACCGAACAACGGCTGAAATCGATCGTCGATAAGCCTCGTCCAACTTCGCGTAAAGGCTCTCGAGGTGGATTCGGGAACAACTCGCGACGAAATGGTTCGTTCAAACTGGGAAATAGCTCGCAATTCATGGATTCGGGACGAATTTCGTCGGAGCAAGTATCGGAAGCGCTCAACACGACCGGTGGTGATGCACTCGAGGAGCACTTGCTTGCGCTCATACTGCAATTAGAAGATTTGCGAGAGCATGCAATTGCGATGCCGTCGGAGTTTTTGCATCAGTCGGATAATCGTGCTTTGTTTACTGCGTGGCAATCCTCGCCTAAACTCGGCGAAATCTCACACGAGCTTGGTGAAGATTTAACGGAAAAGGCACATCGACTTGCCGAACATCAACTTCCTCCGTCGGATCAGGCTCGCCATGTTGCGGATGTAACGCAGTGCGTGATGCGGTTGAGAGAACGGCACTTCCGACAGATCAAGAAATCACAGACCGAACGGTTTAAAGAGTTGGAGGGTGACGAAGCAGCGGAGCTTTTGGATCAATCGCTCCTGCCGAACGAGAATCTACGTAAAGTAATGACATGGCGGGCATAAATATGGCACGAACCAACCAGCCAACCGACAATGAAGACCAACTTCAAGATCTCGTTAACTCAGGCGAGTTGTTGCTTTCGAATAGCAATAACAACGTGGACGGAGAGCAGTCCGACGATGACGATACCGGTGATCGTGCAACTCCTGCTGTGCTCCGGTCATCCGCAGTGGCTGCGAACGTCTCAGAACTGGAAACTTGGGGATCGAAGCAGTCGGAAGGATTTGCCGCTCTTAGTTTCAATCAATCTGTAGAAGATTCTGAAATATCAGATGATCCCGTTCGCATGTACCTGCGCGAGATTGGCCGGGTTGGGCTTCTTACCGCGAAGGATGAGCGATTCCTTGCCAGAGGCATGGAAATATCTCAAAAACTTTCGGATATTCAGGCTGAGATGACAGTCCAGACGGGACGATTACCCACTGCGGCTGACACCACACGTGAACTGCTTAGCCGATTAGGATCCCAGCATGAAGTTGCTTCAGCGATTGCTGGATTCATAGGTCTTCCTAAGAACGTGACGCTCGGAACGGTTCTCGGTATTCCGGAGCTCCGCGAGCTGATCGATGGTTCGCACAACGATGATTTGTTGGCGTTCCTGTCAGATGCGTTCAACTGCGAGTTGGAGCCGGCTCAAAAGATGGTCAAAGATCTTTCGATTGACTCCGCTCTAATTGCACACGAAACTCTCGATGCACTTGATGACGACCCTAGTTTAGATAGGTTGGTAAAAGGGTCGAAGACGCAGGCGTACAACGACCAGTTGGCCGTTTACGAATTCCTGCTTGGTGCTCATTTCTCACGTATCCAAAACCAGGCGGAACGTTCAGAACGCCATCTGACGGAAGCTAACCTGAGATTAGTTGTTTCGGTTGCGAAAAAGTACATCGGCCGGGGCATGCCGCTTCTGGATATAATTCAGGACGGCAACATCGGCCTGATTCGTGCCGTAGAAAAATTCGACTATCGCAAAGGCTACAAGTTCAGTACGTACGCTACGTGGTGGATCAGGCAGGCGATAACTCGTGCAATAGCCGATCAGGCACGGACGATTCGCATTCCGGTACACATGGTCGAAACGATCAACAAACTGCTTCGTGTGAGTCGGCGTCTTGTTCAGGAGTTTGGTCGAGAGCCAACATCTGAAGAGATTGGCAGCGAGATGGATATGTCGGCAGATCGAGTTCGAGAGATTTGGGAAATCTATCGAGAGCCGATTTCACTTGAAACGCCGATCGGTGAAGAGGAAGACTCTTCGCTTGGCGATTTCATTCCTGACAACAACACACAGGCGCCTGACGATGCTGCGTCGTACAAGTTTCTTAAAGAGCAGGTGAACGATGTGCTTGATTCGATCAGCCAGCGTGAACGTCGGGTGCTGCAGCTGAGATTCGGTCTTGAAGACGGACGAAGCCGTACGTTGGAAGAGGTTGGGCGAGAGTTCGGCGTGACTCGTGAACGAATTCGTCAGATCGAAGCGAAGGCGCTTCGAAAACTGCGTCACCCAACTCGGTCTAAAAAGCTGAGAGCCTTTCTCGAATAGGCAATTCCCTGTTGGATCGGTGCTTTAATGCACACCAGTTGCCAGTTCGCTGAAAACTGTTTTCCACGGAGTTGAAGAAGCTCGTATCTCGTAATCATCTAAGACATTCATTTGTCGCGCCTTGCAGGCTGCTACAGAACGTGTCAGTCAGAGGCGCCGCTCAACTGTTGTATACCATATCATTATTAACTAGATACTTCATATAGTTGCAGTCCCGTTCAATTCACTGCTACGATGAAACAGTCGGTCTTGTAGGTTTTTGTCTGAGAATCGTACGGTCGGCGTAGTTTGGTAGCAAAAAACTCCTATGACATTTGCCGAAAACATAGCCCAGATAAAAGACATTGTCGTGACCGTCTTTTTGCTGTTCTCGTTCGTGGTCGTGGCGTATGTAACTGTCACATTAATGCGTTTGCACAGCCGAATGAATCGCTTCATGGATCGCATGGAGAAGGTCGCAGATGGCTTTGAAGAGACGTTCGGCAGAGTGGCTGTGGCTCGACAAGCAGTCGAAGATGCTGCATCCGTTCTAAGACCCGTTGCGCAAGGGTTAGGAATCATTAGTGCTTTACAAGGTGTCGGGCGCCTGTTCGGTGGCGGTGGCAGCTCGAAAGCTAAAGACACTGATGAACCCAGCACCTAAGTCAGTGGATCGTATTTGGTAATGATCGAACTTATACCTGGCTCGAATTCGAACTATGTAGAGGCCAAGAGGTAAGCAATGGCGGATAGAGACAACGGCGGCGTAGGAGGGGGATTCCTTCTCGGATTGCTAATGGGTGGCGTCGGCGGTTTCGTCGCTGGGATGATCCTTGCGCCAAAATCGGGCGAGGAAACTCGTGCCTTTATCCTCGATCAAAGTCGCGAATGGCGCGATAAGGCTGACGAACTTACTTCAGAGACTCGACAACGTATGGCGACTGCGGCGACCGAGGGCAGGCGTGCGGCATCGCAGATGCGTGACGACGATGGCTTCGATGATCTGGATCTGGATGACGAAGAACTCTAGGCGGCATCGGCCGATAACCTGAATCTCGGAAATAAACCTCGCACGCTGAATGCGACAACCGAGTTATTTGATCGACAGCTCTGTAGCTCTGGGATACGAGCCGAAAACCTTGAACGTCGACGTGTTCTTCCTTAGTTCAGTGATGGCTTCCTGAACATGCTCATCATCGATATTGCCTTCGAAATCGAGAAGGAAGATGTAGTTGCCCATCCCTTTGCCGGTTGGGCGTGACTCGATTTTCAGCAGGTTGATGCCCCGATCAGCGAACGGACTAAGCGCTCCGTAGACCAGCCCCGGTGCGTCCGTTCGATCAAAATCGAACGCAATAGAAGTTTTGTCGCTTCCAGTATTTGCACCACCATTTGAACTCAAAACAGCGAACCGTGTGACGTTGTTCTGGCGATCTTGAATGCCCTGTTTAAATATCGGGAGTCCGGCGAGCTCGGCAGATCGACGAGGCCCGATTGCTGCTGTGCGGTCATCAGATTCTTTGAGATCAGTTACGGCGAGAGCTGTGCTTGTCGTCGCTATCTGCTCGGCGTGCTTGAGCTCGTTAGATAGAAACTCACGACACTGGGTGAGTGCTTCCTGCTTCGATTTTACGACCCGTATATCGCTGAGCTGGACGCCTGGTCGAGTAATGAGACAGTGATCGATCGGTAGAAGAATCTCGCCGATGATGTGGGCATTTTTAGACTTGATCAGATAGTCAATCACTTCGATGATCGTGCCACCGAGCGAATTTTCGATTGGGACGACAGCTTCGTCTACTTCTCCGTCTTCGAGTGCGCTAGTGACAAGTCCAAGCGAAGCAAATGGAATGCGTTCGTCATCTGGAGCGTAGAAAAAACATGCTTCGTCGGTGTACGTGCCTTCAGGTCCGAGAAATGCGACTGTTTTGGACATGCTTACCTCAGCTCTGTGAGAAGTTCCCACAGCTCCGCAGTTGAGTTAGTCGGAGAGAGGGCAATTATCTCATCTTCGGCTTCGATTATCGGATCGGAGTCGGGAGATTTCGATTGCCCTGTTGAGGTGATCATGACGACAACTTTAGTTCCATACGGAAGCCTTATTTCAGATAGTGTGCGTCCGATTGAGGTTCCGGCTGGCGGAAGCTTGATTGCGACAAGTTCATGAGATCTATCAGCGATCGACATGAGTCTGATTAGCGGGTGGGCGGGAAGTGCCGTCGCGAGGTTCGCTAAGACAAGATCGGTTGCGCTGACTACGAGATCTACACCGGCACGCTCAAACAATTCAGCGTTTTCGGGCGAGTTTGCGATAGCGATCGTACGTGCAACGTCGAAATTTGTTTTGGCCAATTGGCAAGCAGCAAGATTGTCGGCATCTGAGTTGGTTGTAGCGATGATCGCATCTGCCCGAGAGGCTCCGGCGTCTTGTAACGCTCTGACCGAGGCCGCTTCGCCAATGCTCGCGATCATTCCGAGCTCACGTTGTAGTGACGCAACAACGTCAGGATTGTTGTCGAGAACGAAGACTTCATGTCCTTCGTTGATGAACGATGATGCGAGTGGCGCCCCCACTTTTCCGCCGCCGACGATTAAGAGATACATATTGGCTACGCTTCCTCTGTCAGTACGCTGACGAGTTGGTCGCTGGCGAGGGCGGCTTTGTTAATTGTACTGATACCGAGTGATTCGTAGAGAATTCGCGCACCTTCGTCTCTGACGATAGTCATGACCTTTTCGACACGGAAGATTGTCTTTGCACGCTGTGCCGCAAGGCCGTTTATCGAATCATTACCGGTGGCGGCTATAAAAACATCGGCACTGGCAATCCCGGCTTCCAGCATGGCGGGTCCGGTAGCGCCGTCACCGTGGATCACTGTGATTACACCGGAGTCGACTCGGCCGCGTGGAAGCAAAGAAACGGCTTTTGAGTTCTTTTCGATCACGGTAATTTTATGCCCGAGATCGCTTAGTTTGCGAACGAGCGATGAACCTAGATTCCCGGCCCCAACGATTATTACGTTCATATCTGCAGGTACGAATCCTGACTCGCCTGAGTCTTTCCTACTAAATTGCTAAGTAGGTGTTGGTTATATCATCCTTTTACGCTCGACCGCTTCTCGAAGTTCGAGCTACCGGACGTGCAGCATTGCTGTGTTCTCGCCACAAAATTACATCACATGGGGCGTGTTCGAGTATGTACGGAATGTCGCTACCGAGCGAAAAAGAGCCGTAATCGGTTGGATATGACGTTCCGATAACGATTACGTCCACATCTCGAACAACCGCTTCGTGAACTACGGCGGGACCGATGTGGCGGGCTTGCAGCAATTGAGAATCGATATAGCTACGTGGGAGCCGAGCTAATCGTTCAGAACGATGAAGAACCTGTTCGCCTCTTTCGATCTGGTCTTCGATTTCGGCATCGAGGGGCAAAGATCGCTGCACTTTGATTACATATACGACGTACAAATGGCCGCGATTGTCTCGCACGATGTCGGCTGCCCGAGAAACGGTGTTGATATCGGATGGGTCGTCGGCGACGACTGCTATTACTCGATTGAAAGGCATATTTGGTCTATGTACCTTTTCTAAGTTTCTGCGCTGAATGCGTTCATGCAGCTGAGTGTTAGTGTGGTTTACGGCTAATTAGTGATTCGGCTTACGAATTCGTCACGACCAGCAACGACAAGTACATCGCCGGCACGTAGCCGTTCTCCTGAATCAGGGCTCAGTGTGATGTGATCGCCTCGTTTGAGGGCAACGATTGCGATTCCGTACTTGTCTCGAGCGCTTGCGAATCCGGCTTCATCGAGAGTCATATTGGTGAAACGGTCGGGTACTTGGAGGCGGCTGACCCCGAAAGCTCCAGAAAGCTCCATGTATTCCTCAACGTCAGGATTGAAGAGGCTGTGAGCTAGGCGTGAACCCATTTCTTCCTCAGCATGAATCACTCGATGACAGCCGAGTCGTTGAAGAGTGTTTCCGTGAAGTGCGCTGTGGGCACGGGCGACGATGAACGGCAGGTTCATGGTCTGGAATAGAACGGTCACCATAATGCTGGCTTCGACGTTCGAACCAATGCCAACGATCCCAATATCAAAGTTGTGTACACCGAGTTCACGTAGCACGGCTTCCTGAGTGGCATCACCGGCCACTGGGTACGTCACATCGCCCATGAGGGTTTGGACGCGTTCTTCGTCGATGTCGATTGCCATAACGTCGTGGCCGAGTTGGTACAGCGTACGAGCGACGTTACCGCCGAATCGACCGAGTCCAACTACTACGACCTGCTGCTTAGTTTTCATAAGTTTCCGTGGATCGGGTTCTCACCGTTATTAAGAACTGATGCAGTTCAAATACACGTAACCGTTACACGGAACCATTATCCGGTAGCGGCCATATGCGAGCATTCGAATATTCTACCTGTAGCTGCATTACAGAATCACGCCAATAACGCGGCTTGAGAGTTAGATTGAGCTTTTCCGCTGTAGATTCAAGTGGAACGAATCCCATGTTGCAATACCAGAGCCTTCATCTCAAAACGTGGGTGCCGATATCGAAATATCCCTGAATTCTCACTTGCGACTCTTGCAAACATCCCAAGTGTTCGACACAGTAGCGTAGCGGAGAAGCACGAGAATTCGCGTTATTTAAAAGAAGGTTTTCTTGGAACAGTCATCTTCAAAGTCCCTCAATTTACAGGGAATGCTCGAAAACAGTGATCGATTTTTGACAGCTGTCGAAATCGAAACTTCACGCGGTCTTCTAATGGCAGAAGCGTCGAGAAAAACTGCTGAACTTGCGAAATCGTTGTCTGAATTCGATCGTGTCGACTTTGTAGCACTGACAGATAATCCCGGTGGTAATCCGCATATTCGACCCGAAGTCCTTGGGCAGGATCTCCTGTTTCGAGGGCGTGATGTTGTCATCAACATGTCGTGCAAGGACTACAACCGAAACGGCGTAGAAAGCCGTTTGTGGGCTTTGGGAAGTCAGGGATTTTCGAACGTATTGGCGCTTTCTGGCGACTATCCGATCGGTGGATTTAACGGTCAAGCGCAGCCGGTGTTCGATATCGACTCGGTGGGTCTGCTTGAACTGATGTCGCAGATGAACGATGGACTGCCGAACCAGATGTGGGGTTCTGTTGGTCGTGAAGATCGTTTGGAGAAAACAAACTTTTTCGCAGGCTGTGCGGTAAGCCCGTTCAAAAAACTTGAAGGTGAGTTGATGACTCAGTACTTCAAGTTGGTGCTAAAGGTTCAAACCGGAGCCAAGTTTGCGATTACGCAGATCGGATACGACTCTCGAAAAGCGTCGGAGCTTCATCAGTACATCACCTCGAACAACATCGATGTGCCGCTGATCGGGTCGGTTTTCATTCTTACTGCCCCCGCAGGGCGATTCTTCAACAATTGGGGAGTCCCTGGTGTTTGGGTTTCAGACGAGCTGCGAGATATTGCAAATAAGCAGGCGAAATCGAAAGATCGTGGGCGTGCGTTCTTTTCGGAGCTTGCGGCGAAGCAAATAGCGATTCTCAAAGGAATCGGCTATCGAGGGGCGTACATATCGGGTCGGCCTCAGCTGAAACGAATTCAGGGCATTCTCGATACGGCAGATTCGTTCGGAGATAACGACTGGAAAGAGTTCGCTAAAGAGATCAACTTCAAACAGGCCGACGAGTTCTACTACTACGAGCAGGGCGATAACGCGGGGCTGAGTTCGAACGAGGTCAGTAAGTCGTATTTGGCTTCAAAAACAAAGGCCGCTCGAACGAAATCGAAGTTTACGGTTCCGATGCAGTATCGGCTCGGCAAATTTGTACACGATAAAGTGTTCACCGAAGGATCTGTCGGATTCAAGGCAGGAAAAGCCGTATATAGCCAGATCGAAAAAAGTAAAAAGCTTTCGAGCGTGGCTCATGTGGTTGAGCAAGCAACGAAAGTACCCGGCTATCACTGTCGAGACTGTGGTGACTGCTCGCTGCCCGACATCGCCTATTTATGCCCTGAGTCACAATGCGTGAAAAGCCAGCGAAACGGACCCTGTGGCGGAACTAAGGCTGGTAAGTGCGAAATTCTCGATAAAGAATGCATTTGGATTCGTGCTTACGACCGGTTAAAACCGTTTGGCGATGAAACGAAGATGCTGCAACGTCCGGTTGTGTTCAAAGATGCGTCGCTAAGTAATACTTCTGCATGGGCGAACACATTCCTATCTCGCGATCATCATGGCAAGCAAAGCCCCGTTGATATCGACGGTGAGGCATAATCGATAGTCGTGTGCGCGACTGCACCCGTTCGGAAAATCCAATTGGAAATACAAACTCTGGCGACCTTATAAGTGAATAAAAATGCCTAAAGTCATCGATAGTCCAGATCAGTTCACCGTAATCGGCGAAAATATTCATGCAACTCGCGTTGTGAAGCGCGGTGGCGTACGTGGTCACGTGTTTGAGGATGGCAAAGAGGCCGTCAAGTACAAGCTCGATGGCGAGCAGAAGTTCGTGCATATTCCCAAGCACTTCACTACCACACAGCCGTACGAGCAAGGCACTCTGAAGCACTTCCAGATAGCGATGTGGATGGGTGCCAATGGAGATGCCGGCCAAGCTGCTTCGGGTAAGGCGTACATCAAGTACGAAATCGATAGGCAGACGCGGACTGGTTCGCACTATCTCGACTTGAACGTCGACGAGTCGTCGTACCGATTACACGAACAGAAAGCCACGATGGAATGGCTGGTCAAGTTTGTTGAGTCGGAATCTACCGTTCCGCCAAGCGTTGATTCATCGAATCCAGAAATTATCGAAGTAGGTCTAGCTGCTTACAGTGGTGCCCAAGGTCGACCGATGCTCAATTCGATCGCACTTGAACGTCCTGAAGCAATCGATATGGCTGTGAAGTACAACGCTCGAGCTGTAGTTATGGCGTCGAATGAAGTGGGCATGCCAGCCGATGCGGCAGAACGACTTGAGAACGTCGGCAGGATCGTCGAAATGGCACTTTCGAAGGGTATGGAGAAAGCCGATATTTTCGTCGACCCTTTGTACTTCCCAATCGCGGTCGATTCAAGTTACGGCAAGCACGCATTCGAGGCTATCGAAGGTATTCGTGCTGAATTTGGAAATGAAATTCATATTGCCGGGGGCATGAGCAACGTTTCGTTTGGCATTCCCAAGCGTCGACTCATCAACGACGTGTTCCTTAATTTGGCGATTAACGCTGGTGCAGACTCAGGAATCGTTGATCCGCTGACCACATCCGCCGAGCGATCCATGAACTTCGATTTGGATTCCGGACCTGCGCAGTTGGCGTTGGATCTGCTTCAAGGGAACGACGATTTTGCAATGAATTACATTACTGCTTTCCGAGCCGGCGAACTCGACTAGCGGTCTTAGTCACGTTCGTCATCGGATGACTCGGCTCAAATCGCAGGGCGTTATAGCTTTGGGCGTCATCGAATGACTTGGTCGCTCGCTGCAATCTATCCTCCCTCGGTCCCTCCCGAAGGAGGGAAGGCCGCACAGACGATACTCCGCATACCCTTTGCTGCCGGTCGGGACGCGGCATTCATCGTCGAATCTCGTTTAGATCATCGATTGCAGTAAACGTGCGCACGTAGGCACAATAGTTAGTCTGATGTTTAGTGCGTTCATAGCAATAATTAAATTTATCTCCAGTAACTTCAACGAGTTCCTTGCGAAAAACGGACCGTATATGTCTGCGGCCATCGCGTACTACGCGTTTTTCTCGCTGTTTCCACTTACACTCGCCCTAATCGCAGTGTTCTCTCTCTTTCTTGGAATCGAAGGTTTTGAAGAAGATCTAATCGCCGGGCTTCAAGAGCAAATCCCAGTACTTGCAGAGACCGGCGATACCGACGATTCCTTCTTGGTAAATTTCTTTGCGAGTATTAAAGGCGGTCGAACTGCTGGTGGTGTGGTTGCTGTCATCGGATTGTTCTGGGTATCTCAGCAAGTATTCAGTGCAATTCGCAAAAGTATCAATATCATCTGGGGCATCAACAAACCTCGTCCGTTCTTAACTGAACGTCTGATGGACATAGCGTTGATGTTCGGAGCGGCAACATTGTTGTTCGCGTCGGTGCTGATCACAACCGGTATTACGTTCATCCAAGATATATCGGCGATATGGCTTCCCGATGCTCCGATTAGCGACCCTGCATTGTGGCAGAGAGCGGCAGTCGTTATCCCGCTTGTTCTATCGTGCATTGTGTTCTTGACGCTCTATTGGTGGCTGCCGAATACGACACTTCGGTTCAAAGAGGTTTGGCCGACGGCTCTTGCAGGTGCCGCCGCTTTTGAAATTTGTAAGGCGATATTCGTTTTCTACCTTCGGAACATGGGTGGCGTCACAAACAACATCTACGGTGGTTTGAGTGCCATTATCGTGTTGATGATTTTCGTGTACGTATCGGCGCTCATTTTGTTGGTAGGTGCGATGCTCACCTCTCGATACGCGTACTATCTGGCTGAAACTGAACAGAAAAAGAGAAACCGTTCGCTATCACGAAGTTTGGCTCGAATTCGCGGAACAGCCTCATTACCGGGGATGCCGAACCCGGTTCCAACAGGAGCTCAGGAGCTAGGCGATGACGACGAACCAGAAATTAGACGAAATTTAGGCCCTGTGATGCGGATCCAGCAGGATTCATCTGGCCGAGAGTAGCGCTCGGCTTAGCCACTATCTGAGCTTATTTTCGATTCTGGCATGACTCTGATGGATCGAATAGCCGGATTGCCGATTGGTCTATTTTTGTTAGCAGAAGACAGCGCTGTTTTAACCATTCGGGTTAGGAATGGCTTTTTCGTTGATATATAGCGCGGCGTAGACATCTTTGGCGGTGGTCGTCGTTGCGGGAGAGCCTGTGCAATGCAAGGCTTTCCGTGGTAGTCGCACTGGCTTGACCAATTGGATGCGTTCCCTGTGCGATATATGGGCCCTACTTTCCGCATCGGATCTAGGGCTGGTAATGGCGTCGTTGAGTTGTGAGTTCAGCGATCGCTTTAGTTCGGTGCTGACTGTATCGGCACCTGGTAATGATTTGGATTGTTATCCAAATCGTCGGAGCGCGTTTCAGCGAACGTTAGGGAAGGTGATTCGTGATCACTTTCCTGGTATATCCGGTGTGGCTCGGATTGTATTGGCAGCCGAGTTATGCCTTTGCATGTTCGACTGCTGGTAAGACGACTACCGCTTAGAGGGTTACCGTTGGACTGGTCGAGTCTTTGTGGCACTTTGTTAGGTTCGGTTGTTTGGGCGGGATTGTCTAGGGGCGTATGTCACAGGTGTGGGCTGGTTGTTGTTTGAGCGAGGGATGATCGACTAGCGAGCGTATCTCGTTAGTCGCGCTCGTCATCGGATGACTCGGCTCTGAGCTGCAGTCTCGTTAGCTCCGTGCGTCGTCGAACGACTTGGTCGCGCGGCTCAGTCTCCCCCTCTAACTCCCCCGATCCGGGGGAGGACCGGGCGTTAGGCTACGGGCGTCATGGAATGACTTGGTCGCTCGGCTGCCGCTCGGGAAGTTGTGTTGGTCGTTGCGGGTTGGTATTTGGGAGTGTGTGACGAGAAACGGTAGTCAGACTGTTGTTACACGAATTCGGCGATGATTTTGCCTTTTACGTGACGACCTTCAAGCTGGGCTAGGCCTTCTGGGATTTCTTCCATCGTGATCGTTTGTTCGATCATGGGATCGATCTTCTTGTCGGCTACTAGAGAGATCATTTCTGTTGCCATGTTGGCGAGATCGAATTGAGCCGCTCGGTTGGTCGATGAGTGAGCGCCGCCGTATGCTATGTTGTGGATCGACTTTGCACCAGCGAACGTGGTGTCGGTGATGGTCGGCATACCGGCGACACAGGCGAGTCCACCTCTGAACTTCAGCACTTCAATGCCTTCGTTCGCAGTGTTTACGTCGACTGCTCCGAGAACTCGGTCGACGCCTCGGTCGTTTGTGATCGACATGATCGTGTTCACAACGTGCTCAGTGTTGTAATCGATAACGTGATCGGCACCAAGCGACTTCACAAATTCATGATTTCGCCCAGAGGCGGTAGTGATGACCGTTGCGCCTATGTTTTTGCATATTTGAACCGCAAAGCCGCCTACGCCACCAGCACCACCCTGCATCCAGACCGTGTGTTCGGGCTGGACGTCGAGTCGGCGCACTACAGCTTCGTATGCCGTGAGTCCTGCGCACGGAATCGCTGCGGCTTCGGCGAACGATACGTTGTCAGGGATTTTCGCCGTCGTGTGGGCGGTTGTGATTGCATACTCGGCGTATCCACCTGATTTGGAAAGATCGCCGTGGTAGAACACACGGTCGCCGATTCGCCATTGCACAACGTCTGAGCCGATCGCATCGACCGTGCCTGCAACGTCGAGCCCGAGCACGTGTGGGTATGCCCAGTTGTCGTTTCCGCGCCCAGCCAACTTATAGTCGACCGGGTTAAGGCTGACTGCGTGAACTTTCACCCGTATTTCGTTAGGACCAGGCTCGGGCGTTGGAATTTCGCCAATGCTCAAGCTAGAGACTGGACCGGGTGTAGAGAGGAGTAGTGCTTTCATGATTGAAACCTTCGGCTGCTTAAGCCTTTTCTAGATTTACCGTTACTTTTGAGCCATCGTCGAGGTCGATGGAGTCGGATGCGGCAACTGCTTGGGCGTCGTCACTTAGAACTGCGCCTAGGTCGATGTTTTCGGCCAGGGTTTCCTCGGCGATGTAGTCAGAGTGGGCCATCAGAGCTCCGGTCACATCGTCTGAGCAGGAAATCCACAAGTTGATTCGGTCGGAGATTTCGAGCCCTGACGTTTTTCGTAAGTTCTGAACAAGTCGAACTACCTCGCGGGCGGTTCCTTCAGCCTTAAGTTCATCAGAAACCTCGGTCAAAACCGCACCGGCGTAGCCTGCGTCGGTCGCAACCGCATAGTTATCGAGCGCTACACGTTCGATGATAACTTCGTCAGATTCGAGCTCGAAGCCTTTAAGCGAAATCTTTTCTCCGGCTTCTGAAGCACGTGCGATTTCGTTGGCGTCGGCAGCTTGGATTGCATTTCTAATTGCACCGACTTGCTTACCGTATTTGGGTCCAAGTATTCGCAAGTTAGGCTTGATTTCGAATCCGAGCAACCCACCCATTTCTGAGGCGTCTCGAACTGACTTCACGTTCAATTCTTCTTTGAGGACGTTTTCGATTTTGGCGAGAGCGAAGTGCTCCCAATCGTGTCGAACTTCTGCAACGAACTCGGCGAGAGGTTGTCGAACTTTCAGGCGAGACTGAGCACGTGCTGAGCGACCCAGCGAAGCCAAGCGAATTGCGAGGCGGGTCTGGTTCATCACGTCTTCATCGATGAGCGATGTGTTGGCTTTTGGCCAATAGGTCAGGTGAACTGAATCCGGGGCGTCTGCAACACGATCGGCAACGAGGTTGCGATACATCATGTCGGCAATGAACGGTGTGAACGGTGCCAGCAAGCGAGAAAGCGTTGTTAGGCACGTGTAGAGCGTGGAGTAGGCGGCATTCTTGTCGAGGTCGCCTTCAGATTTCCAGAACCGTCGACGTGATCGTCTGACGTACCAGTTGGAAAGGTCGTCAACAAACTGCTCAACGGCTTCGGCCGCATACGGAAGCTGCCAATTTTCGAGATTATCGGTCATCTTCGCGATGAGCTGGTTCAGTTCAGAAAGAATCCAGCGATCAAGCTCGGAGAAGCCTTCTGCGTCCGACAGCTTCCAATTTTCAAAGGAGTTCTTCTCGCCATCGGGAGTAAACCCGAATGAAGAAGGAATCGTGCAGTCGTCGGGAGTCCAGTCATCAAGATTGGCGTAGGTCGTGAAGAAGGAATAAATGTTCCAGAGCGGGATTACAAATTGGCGTCGTACTTCGTCTCCGGTTTTGTAACCGAAGTTGAGGTTTGAGGCTGGATTGTGACGGCTGTATGTCCAGCGCATCACGTCGACACCCATTTTGTCGGCAGCTTCTTCGAACCAGATTGCGTTGCCTTTTGATTTGTGCATTTCTGCGCCGTTTTCGTCACGCATAAGCGCGTAGGCGAATACGTTTCGGGCGGGTAATGAATCTTCGAGAACAGCCGCCATTACGATGAGCGAGTAGAACCAGTTTCGGAACTGGCCAGGGAAGCTTTCTGAGATCCAGTCGGCAGGGAACCATTCTTTCCAGTACTCGGGATCGGTCTTGTAGCCGATGGTCGAGAATGGAACGATTCCGGCGTCGAGCCATGCGTTTCCAACGTCGGCGATGCGCTCGACGGTTTCTCCACAGTCGGAGCATGCGATTTTTACGCCGTCGATCCACGGTCGGTGTGGCGATGCACCACTTGCTTCGAATTCATCCCAGCCTTTGACTGCACGTTCTTTTAGCTCTTCTTGAGAGCCCATCACATCGAAGTTTCCGCAATCACAGGCGTAGATCGGTAGAGCGAGACCGTAGTACCGCTTCTTCGAAATCATCCAGTCCTGCATGTTCTTGAGCCAATCAAGCTCGCGTGCCTTGCCGAACTCTGGGTACCAGTTCATTTCCTTGGTGGCTTTTTCCATCTTGGGTCGAATTTCGTCCATGTTGATGAACCATTCGTCGACCAATCGGAAAACCAATTCGGTTGAGCAGCGCCAGCAGACTGGGTAGCGGTGGGTGTATTTGTTTACACGAACCAGTAGACCTTTTTCTTTGAGAGAGTCGAAGACCATGTCTTTCACATCGGCAGCTGACTTGCCAGTGAATTCGCCAAAGCCTTCGATATAGATACCGTTTTGGTCGAGTGGGGCGATCGGAGTGAGCCCGTTTTCTTTACCGAGCTTGAAGTCTTCGGCACCAGCGCCGGGAGCGGTATGAACGATTCCGGTTCCTTCGTCCTCCCCGACTTCGTCCCACGCAAGTACACGGTGCTGCTCGATGGTTTCTGCCTGAGCAGGGAGTTCATCGAATGGTCCCTGATATTTCAACCCAACAAGTTCAGAACCCTTCACTTCGCCGATTACCTTGGCGTCTTCAGAAAGAACGTGGTCTTTCTTCAGCGATTCGATGAGCGACTTCGAGAAGTAGATGATTGAGCCGCGGTCTTCGACTTTGGCGTAGGTGTACTCAGGGTTTACGGCGGCGGCGACGTTGGCAGCAAGCGTCCACGGCGTAGTCGTCCATACGAGAAGGTTTTCGTCTTCGTGCCCTTCATCGATTAGCGGGAATTTCAAATATGGACTGTCGTGGGTGATGTCCTGATAGCCCTCGGTGACGATTTCGTGCTGAGAAAGTCCGGTACCGCAGCGCGGGCACCAAGGCATGACGTCTCGGCCTTTGTAGATCCAGCCGTTGTCGGCGCAAACCTTTAGGAAGTGCCAGATGGTGTAGTTATTTTCGGAGGATTTCGTGTGGTAGGAGTTGTCCCAGTCCATGAAGTAGCCGAGTCGTTTGGACTGCTCGGAGATTCGTGCGGCGAAGCGATCGACTCGCTTGCGGCATTCTTCAACGAATTTGCCTACGCCGAACGCTTCGATGTCGCGTTTCGACTTGAAGCCCATCTCTTTTTCGACTTCAACTTCGATCCAGAGGCCTTGGCCATCGAATCCGTTCTGGAATCGCTGCTTGTAGCCCTGCATGTTTCGGAATCGCAGGAAGAGGTCTTTGTACGTTCGACCCCAAGCGTGGTGAACGCCCATGGCGTTGTTGGCGGTGATCGGACCGTCGATGAACGAGAATTTCTTCTCTTTATCGTCGTTCAGCGCCCGGTAGCGAGCGGGTATGTCGTTGTCTTCCCACCATTTGAGGATTTCTTCCTCTTTGGCTACGAAGTCGACTTTTGGATCTACCGAATCGAAGTGGCTCGCCACGTTTATTTTCCAATCGCAGTGCCTGAATTAGGCGCACGTTTTCTAACTGAATTTTCGTTGACGAGTTAAAAATAAAGCCCGCCCCTAAATATGGTTCAGGGACGGGTGTTTTGAAATAAAACGATACCGCGGTACCACCCTGGTTTCTTGCTTCGCAGCTTTTTTTGGCCGGTCTGAAAGACACTCAGTTGAGCCGATGTAACGTTCGGCGGGGACGGTTCAGCCTAGTTTCGAGAGTTGCTCGAAATTCGGTGAACAGTTCGGGAGTGATGATCGATTCTGGTCCCATGCTCGCTTCCACCGTACCGAGCTCGCTCGAAAGGGGTGCACGGAATCGACCGTGTCTCCGTCGTTACCTGTAACGGAGTTAAGTATAGGTGCTGAAGGATTCCAGCGCAGTAGTTGGTTTTAGCTCCGGGCGTCATCGGATGACTTAATCGCGCGTCGCAGCCTACCCTCCCTCTAACTCCCTCCCGGAGGATGGAGGACAGGACGTTGGCTCCGAAAATCGGGTGGTGTGCGGATGAAACGATTGGTGAAGTTTAGACGATTCGCTCTGATCTTCTCCCTTGAAGGGAGATATCAGTGCAAAGCGCACCCCGCACCAGATCCCTCGGCGGCACTCGAGAATTTAGTTGATGGTGGTCGGTTAATGCGACGCTTTGGAAAAAAAGTGCGCTACTCGCCAGCGAAGCTAGCCCAGTTCGTGGTTGGCTAGCTGTTCGTATTGGGTGTTTTCTTGTTCGTCGAGGTAGGTACGGTACAGAGCGATTGCTGTGACCTGAACGACTTGCCCGCTCGACCTTAATGGAGCGTGTTGCCAAGAAGCACCGACGTCTTGTGCGAACCGACCACGGACACCCGGTCGTGTTCGACCAATAGTGACGTGAGCCGCGAATTTTCGATCGTCGCGTTCGAGCCCGAGTCCGACCATGCGGCCCTCGACTCTGCCTTGAAGTTGTTCGAGTCGTCGCAATTCGCCATTGAATCCGACCCAGCAAATACGTGGGTCGCGGAAAGACGGGAAGCAGCCTGTTCGACCGATCTTCATCTGGAAGCGTCCGGTCGATTCTGCAGCCTGCTCGAGAGCTGCTTTGATATCTGGAATCTGATCGATCGGCACGTCGCCCAAGAATTTGAGCGTCAAGTGCATCGCTTCTTCGCCTATCCAGCGAACACGATCGTACTCACGTGGGATGAAACTTTTTGGCAGGTCGGTCAGTTCACGTTTTACAGAGCGAGGAATTTCGATGGCGATAAACAGCCGTTGCGTGTTTTCTGGAACTTCAGGGAAGCCGAACTTTTCCTCGCCGTCGTCATCTTCCATGCCGGGTGCGACGTAGAGCTTTGGTTCTGCCGGAACGTAGTTCGCTTCAGACTTAGGGCTATATGTAAGAGACGACCCACCACGACCTCGGCCGCCGTGGTACGGCTCTTCACCGATATTACGATCACGTTGCGGGACTACTGATGGAACAAAGCCATCCGCTGAAATTGGATCTGACTCTTGGTCGTCGGATTCTGGAGCACTCTCGTCTGCAGTCTCTTCGCTATCTGGCTCAGGTTCGTCGACCGATTCAGGTTCGATTATCGCTTCTGGCGTCTCGGTAGTCTCTTCGCTATCAGGCGCAGGTTGGTCGACCGAGTCAAGTTCGACTATCGCTTCGGGAGTTTCCGCAATTTCATCGGTCTTGGCCGTGTCTTCAGTCTCAGTCGCTTCTTCGGCTTTCGCCTCAACTTCGAGCTCGGGAGAAGGGTTAGCTTCTCCGCCGATCCAGGGATCTTTGTCGTTAGATTTCGTCACACGTGCGTCCTAAAAGGCCATCGTTCCAATTCAGTCTCTATTACATCAAAGATACATTCGAATCGGTTCTGCGGGTGAACTAAATGTTAAGTGATGCTAACTGAAAGGATTTCGCTGCGAATTCGCTATCGAAGAAAGACCATCGTTATAATTCGACCGCAATTCAAACGGTGCGGGCGTATTTCAACTAATGCATCGGGCTAACTTACCTGCGATGGAGAACACTCTTGGCGCTACTGCTCAATCGATCCGACGTACAAAAGCTACTTCCAATGTCAAAGGCGATCGACGTAGTCGAAGCGGCGTTCGGCGAGCTTTCGGCAGGGACGGCGGAAATGCCGGATCGCACGGTGATGATCGACCCAGCTGTTGGAGGTTGGATCGCGTATATGCCGGCGTACTTGAAATCGGGCGGTGCGCTAGGAATAAAAGCAGTAACGGTCTACAAAGAGAACCCAACTAAATTCGGTTTGCCCACCACGATTGGCACGATTTTAGTTCAGGACAATAAGACTGGCGTGGTAGTTGCTGCGATGGATGGCGGACTACTTACCGGTGTCCGAACCGGTGCTAGCAGCGGAGTTGCGACGAAGCATCTTGCCCGAAAAAACTCGAAGGTCGCCGGTGTGCTCGGAACCGGAGTTATGGCACGAAGTCAGGTGCTTGCGTTGGCAGAATCAGCCAATCTCGACACGATTCTCGTCTACTCACGTAGCGACGATGCAGCCAAGCAGGCGTTTGCTGAAGAATTTACTTCGACGACTGGAATCGAAGTTCGGGTAGCCGAAAGCGCCGAGGGATTGGTTCGTGAATCTGACATTGTCACGCTAATCACCAGTGCGGTTGAACCTGTGGTCGATGGATCATGGTGGAAGCCGGGTACTCATATCAATGCGATTGGCTCGCACGCTGCCGGGGTTCGTGAACTCGATTCAGCGACTGTCGTGAAGTCGAAGATCGTTTGCGATCAGGTTCAGGCATGTTTGAACGAAGCTGGCGATATTCAGATTCCGATCGAAGAGGGTGTGCTGTCGGCAGACGACATTCACGGTTCTATCGGTGAAGTAATCAACGGCACGCTTCCGGGTCGTGAGAACGATGAGGAGATCACTCTGTTCAAGAGCGTCGGTCTTGCAGTGCAGGATATTTCCTGTGCGTCGCTGGTTTACGATCAGGCAAAAGCACAAGGCGTAGGTCTAGAGTTCGACTTCGGCGGGTGAGTGGCGAGCCACTTTTTCTACCGATTGCCGGAACTGGGCTGACAAGACACGATCACAGCTAAACGATCACTCGTTCTAGTAGGACGTCGATGTCTCGTTGGGTGTGTTTGTCTGGTTTCGCAGATGGCTCTCTGACGGCTACAGATTCGATCAGGCCTCGTTTTTTCAGGATTTGCTTGTGAAAGCCGATGGCGAGTTCGGGTGCTTGGCTGACCAAGTGACACAGCGGGGCGATTCGGAGATTGAATAATTCCAACGCTTCCGCCGTATCGCCATTCCCGTACAACGAGAGAATTTTGACGAACTCTGCCGGAGTGGAACTAAACGGCATTGTTCCAGTGCTGCCCCGGGCGAGTTCTTCCATGAGATAGGTCGCTCCGCCTCCACCGAGCACATCGATCTTGCCTTGAAGTGCGTCGACGGTTGCCGCGACGCGAGGGGCAGTTGGCGGCGTTTCCATCTTGCATGCGACGATACCGGGAAGTTCAGATGCTAATTCAGCGACCATCTGGGGATCCACTTGGGCGAACTGGACGTCTTGAAGTACGACCGACACATTTACGGCATTTGCGATGCTTCGGAAGTACTGACGTACGTTTTCTGGATTTGAAGAGCCTATTCCTGAACCTGGAGGTGTGAGCATTACCGCATCTACACCGAGTTCTTCGGCTCTCTTGCTGTAGAAGATTGCAAGATCGGTTCCCGGTGCGCCGGTGTTCATCACAACCGGGACTCTGCCATTGGTCTGATCTACTACGGTTTTTATCAGCAGATCCCGCTCTGCTTCGTTGAACAGTTGGACTTCACTTGCGAGAGCGATGCCTAAACCATCGACTCCGGCATCGATGTTGTAGTCGATCACCGCTCGAATGCCGTCGGTGTCGATACCACCGTCCTTTAGAAACGGCGTTTGAAGGATTGGTATTACGCCGTTTATCTTCTTGTAGGTCAATTGATTCTCTTCTGCAGTGATTGGTTGCGGAGTGGGTAGCTGGCAAAAGCCGCTCTCCGACTCTAAACCGTTAGTATTTCGGGTCCGAGTGGGCCGAGCCATATCGAGTGCTCTTTCCAGCCGACGTGGTGACCCGCTACTTCGATAAGCGGCGGGTACTCGCGCATCACGCCCTGCTTGATTAACTCTTTCAACGTTCGCTCGAAAGGCTTTTTGGGAAGATCGTTGAAGTAGCGACGTGCGATAGGCAGCCCTCGCCAGCTTTCGATTGCTGCAAACGACTCGGCATCGATTTTGTTCGATGGCTTAGGCAGTCGTTCAAGCATGAACACTTCCGGTTTGCCGTCATCCTTGATGTATCCGCGTCCGGACGTAGCAAACGGTTCGATAGCAAAAATCGAACCAGCTTCGAGAGACCCTTCTAGACCGATTCTTGCGTTCGGGATTTGTGGTTGATCATGCAGTGTGTATCTGCCGAGCCCATGTCCCGTCAGGTTCAGAACCGGCTTGAAGCCTGCTTTGGTTATTACTTCATCAACTCGGTCACCGATGTCTTCAACCTCGACGTCGGGGGCGCACATAGCGATTGCAGCATCGAGAGCGTCGGAAGCAGCGCCTATCATGCTTTTCCAACGTTGGTCTTCTGAAAGATCGGCCGAAACTCCGGTATCGACGATAAGCCCGTCGATGTGGGCTCCGACGTCGATTTTCACCAAGTCGTTTTCTTCAAATCGTGAGTTGTCTGTTGGTGACGAGCAATAGTGCGCGGCGATCTTGTTTCTGCTGGTTTGGGACGGAAACGGAGGTAGCGCACCTGCCTCACGGATCATCGTCTCCATGCCTTCTTGGAGATCGCGCAGCAGGTAGCCCGGTTTGATCGTTTCCGCTGCCCAATTTCGAGCGTTGGAAGCGATTTTTCCGGCTTCACGGAGCGTATTTAGTTCGGCTGAAGTCGGAATCATACGGTCATGGTCACGCGCATGAAGGATCGTCTAGGTTCCAACGATTGAATGAAGGCTGGTCACCTTTAGCGAGTGAATCGCGGGTGTCTTTCCACATTTCGTACCAAGTACCCGCGTTGTGTAGCTCAGAATCTGGATTTGATTCGCTACGGGCTACGAATCCCGGGAACACTTCGCGCCCAGTCGCTTCACCGGTTGGCTGGTATCTCAGATCGAAACTCCAGCGAATGCTGTTGCTGATATTTGGGAGTGAGGCGTGAACCGTGCGTTTCGTGAGCAGCAGTGCATCGCCTTTCTTTACCGGAACCGGCATTGAGTCGCCAACGTTGAAAAGATGCTCTGGAATCTGTAGTCCGGGTCGATCTTTATATCCGGGGCAGTGCGTGAGAAGTTCGCCCCGGTGAGAGCCCGGAACGACGGTTAGACAGCCGTTCTCAACGCCCGCGTCCATGAGAGGGAACCAGACTGTTAAGAGATTGGTTTTGTCGGCACCTTCGTTGATAACTCCGGCGTCCTGATGCCAAGGGCTGACACCAAACAAAACGTTGCCGTTCTCATCGCGGGGAGAAACCGATTCAGGAATCTTGATTCGAACGTGCTGGACGGGGTTCGAGTAGACCTCTCCGCCAACCACAGATTCCGCAACGTCGATTACACCGGGTGCGGTGAGAGCGTTGAAAACTGCTGGGCCTGCCCAGAAGGGAGTGTCGGGTTTAACACCGTTCTGCGGTAGTGAGAAATCGAAATACTGGTTGTGAACTTCGCCCGACTCGACGTAGATTTTCGTTACGCGGTCGCCAAATTCGAGTTCAGAGTAGGTCGATGAGATCTTGCCTTCGGCGAATAGTTTGTTCGCAAGCGAGTCGAGGACCCCGGCGTATTCGTCTATTACGGGGTCGATCGTGGCTTCCGGATCGAACACGTTTTCAACTCGTACAAATCCGTACTCTTCGAAATGTTCTTTTTGTTCAGCTGTGAGTGCCGGCATTTCCAAAATCCCCTGATCGCACGTATTCATATGTGTGGTGCGCGACGCATCTGTTGAGGCGGAATGTTACACCGTGGGCGCGGGTGTTTCGTTGGAATATAGGGGAATTTGGCTTAAATCGCTGTATGTGGACGGCGGCGCCTGGCGTGACCCTTCGACGGGGCTCAGGATGATGGTCGATAGATGTAAGAGGCAGTACGTCAGGCAAGTGAACTTGCCTCTCATGTCATTCTGAACTTGATTCAGAATCACTTACATAGGATCCGAAGCGTCATTTCAGGCAAGATGGACCAAGTGTTTGTTGGACGATTAACTTCACTTTGGCCACTGATTCTGAATCGAGTTCAGAATGACAGATCGGCTAGGGCCTAGCGGCCTTTGGGAGCGGGGGCCAGGGAATCGGCTTCGATGCCGAGTCCTTGAGCGGAATCGACTGCCTTGCGTAAGCCAGATAAAGCGATTTTGAGTATGTTGATCATGATGTTGGTTCCGTTTTAGATATGTGCTTGATGGCGGGGTGGCTGCTTTTTTCGAAGCAACAAAAAACCCCTGTTTTTCGACAGGGGTTCTAAATTCTCTACGTTGCGACTTGGATTACTTCAACAAGTGCAACACGCAAAACTAGGAACCCCTGTGGGCGTACATGTACACATACAGGTACATGCCTGCTGCGAGTTCATAGTTGTGGTGCGGAGTGCGTTGTTCATATCTAAGTTCAATATACGCCCTGTTTTGATCTGTAGGCAAATGACGGGATAGGGAATCCGTGAAGTTGCGCTAGGTGGAGTCACCAATTGTGAGTTCGACATTAGTGTTTGGTGGTGTTAGATGCGCATTCTCAATAGCTTGGTAGAGTTTGCACCCTGAATCATTCGAACTTGATCTTCTGGAAGTCCAGATTTCGAGAACTCGTCGAGCGCATGTTTTTGACTAACGAGCGGATAATCGCTGGCAAAGAGGATTTTGTCGGCTCCAACTGAGCGAGCAACAACATCGAATACTTCGGGTCGATAGAGGAACGGAAACGCTGCCGAATCGAAGTAGACATTCTTGAGCGCCGACTTCACCTCAGGCATTAATCCGTAGAACGGCAACCCGCCGCCGAAATGACTGAATATGAACTTGTTATTCGGAAACGCGATTACAAGCGCCATCAGAAGCTCGGGAGTGACGCTACCTTTGCCAGGATACCCGTGCCCGACAGGTTCCGACGCATGCATGAGGATCGGCATTTTCAAGTCTTTTGCTGTGTCGAAGACTGGCGCTAGTGCGGCGAGATCAGCATCGAGGATGCCCTGTGTATTCGGGTGAAGCTCTCCGATGCCCTTGGCTCCTGCGGCATGGCATCGTTGCACTTCTTCCACGGCATCTTCGCCCCAGAGCGGATTTACGCTGCAAAAAGCCACAAGTCGGTCTGGGTGTGATTGAGCTGCCTCTAGGTTGTAATCATTCGAAATACGACCGACTTCGGGGTCGGTCCACCCGAACCCAGCACACACAGAGACGTCTATACCTGCTTCATCCATCGATTCGATTAAATCGTTGTACCCAGCGAATTTGGCCTTTGGATCGACGAATAGAGTTCGGAACGTGCTGTCAGATCGTGAGAGTCGTTCACGATCAGCGGCGAACGATTCTGGAAGCACATGGGTGCAAGAATCGATGATTGGGTTTGAGTTGAGTTGGGTCAAATCTGGATAGAGCGTGAGTAGTGGGAGAATTTCGACCAAAGATACACTGTCTTTGCAATCAGAACGCTTGGGCATTGTGTGGGATGCCGCTACGCTTTTTATCTGAAATGTGATGAATGTGTGGAACGTCGATGATATCGGCGGCGCAATCAAGAGGGCGAGAGTTTTTAATGGTCTCGATGATCAGGGACGAGGGGCGGGTTCTAACCCAGCCCGACATTCCGCATGCTGAACCCAAAATGGGCAAAGTAGCGGTTATATATACAACGCCCGAAACGGTGATCGAAGACTACGCACGTCTTCTCGATCTAGCCGACTACCAAACCGCTCTCATCCCAGATATCGACACCTTTCTCAAGGTGAACATTTCCTGGCAGCACTACTATCCTGCCTGCTCAACCGCTCCTTGGCAGATTGATGGCGTTACTCAAAAGCTTCGGGCCGATGGTTTCGACAAGCTCACCGCTGCTCACAACGGAACGGTTGTGGTTAACCCGGATGAAGGTCGTGAGAAGAACAAGCACAAGCTGGTTGAAGACCGCCTTGGACTAGATCACGTAACTCTCGACGTTCCGCCGGTGAAGTGGGTTCCGTACAAGCCGACTGCCAAAATGCTAGTCCTCGACGATGTCTATAAAGACGGCCTGTACATTCCTGAGGTGTTCCCGGGAACGAACATTGTTCAACTTCCTACCGTGAAAACCCACGTGTTCACGACAATGACGGGTGCTATGAAGAACGCTTTCGGCGGTCTGCTGCACCGATATCGTCACTGGACTCACTCGGTAATTCACGAAACTCTGGTAGATCTACTTCAGATTCAGAAAGAGATTCACTCGGGTCTATTCGCTGTGATGGACGGAACGTTTGCTGGTGACGGTCCAGGTCCTCGCGCAATGCGGATTCACAACAAAAACGTGATTCTCGCTTCTGCCGACCAAGTTGCGATCGATGCTGTTGCGGCGAAAATGATGGGACTCGACCCAATGTCGATTCCGATGATTCGTATCGCTCACGAGATGGGTCTTGGTGTCGGCAAGCCTTCAGAAATCGAAGTTGTCGGTGATGATATTGCTGACGTGAACTGGAATTTTAGTGGCAACGAAAGCACGCTCGCTTCCCGTGGCCAAAAATTGATCTATCACGGTCCTTTGAAGCCGCTCGAAGGCGCACTGTTGCGGTCACCAATCGCCCCTTGGGCATACTGGGCGTCGAACGTTTACCACAATAAATTCTGGCTTCCAATGGTCGGCCGCAAGCGCGTAAATGAAGCGCTCAAAACCGACTGGGGACAGCTATTCGAGAACTATAAATAGTGCCGGTGGCACGGTTTCTTGGTAATGTCGGCTCGATTGGTAATTAGGCAGTTGTATTCGAACCAAGGATAAATGCTTCGCAATATTGGGAAAATAAAACATGCGTTTAGGTTTCAATTTCGTTAATGGCACGAATCCTGGTGATACACCTCTCGATGAGTTGCTAACTTTTTCGGCTCAGTACGGTGCGACGGACATCGTTCTTCAGTCTTACACCGGCATGGGTGTTGGCGAAAAATGGGCTGTGGTTCCCGGTGAATCGAAATGGGAAGTTGATGACCTCGTAGCGGTGAGAAAACGTGTCGAATCGCATGGTCTTCATTTGGAGGCGCTCGAAAACGTTCCAAGTGCTTTCTACGATCACATCATGCTTGGTGGTCCGAAGCGAGACGAGCAGATCGAAAACATGATCCACACCGTGCGAAGTATTGCACGAGCTGGTATTCCTATTTTCGGATACAACTGGATGCCTTCCGGCGTATGGCGGAACGACGAAAACTCCGTTCACCGAGCAGGTACAACAGTTACCGCTTACGATCATTCTCAGCACACTGATCACGATCTGACACATGGACGTGAGTACACCGAAGAGGAGATGTGGGCGAATCTGGAATACTGGATCAAGATAATCACTCCGGTCGCCGAAGAAGAGGGAATTCGTATTGGAATTCACCCTGCCGACCCTCCAGTAGATTCAGTTGGTGGTGTTCCTCGCTTGCTCAACAGTTTCGCTGCGTACAAGCGATTAACTGAGATCGTTGATTCGCCATCGAACGCGATCGAGTTCTGTCAGGGAACGTTCTCTGAAATGGACGACGCTGAGGGTGAAGGAATCTACGACATGATTCGCTACTTCGGCGAACGTAAGAAGATTCTCTACGTGCACTTCAGGAACGTATCGAACGCTGGCGAGCCGTTTGTTGAGGAGTTCATCAACACAGGTCACGTCGACATGATTCGAGCATTCAAGATCTACAAAGAAGTCGGATTCGAAGGCGTGCTTGTCAACGACCACGTTCCGGTCACGACTGGCGATACCCAGTGGGGTCATCAGGGCCGAGCGTACGCCAACGGCTACATACAGGCGTTGATGGATGTGTTCGACGACTAGCCACGGCTCCGATCAACACGGAATGGTTGTTATTGGTAGTCGCCAATTTATTTGATGGCACTAAAATGCTTCGATCATGCTTGTTGCCAACCTAAATAACGTCACTGCCCAGTACGGCAGTCAAAAAGTCCTAAAGGGCGTTACTTTTGAGATTGGTTCTGAAGATCGATTAGGGCTGATTGGTCCGAACGGATCTGGTAAAACGACCATGCTCAAGATTCTTCTTGGAGAAGACGTCCCGAGCGACGGCGGTGTTCACATCGCCACAAACGTGCGAGTCGGCTACGTGCCGCAGTATGTGGACGCTGGCGACGATGAGTTAGTGATGGATTGGCTAGTTGCTGAATATGTCGAGTTGGAAAACGATCTTCGGCAGGCTGAGTCAGACATGGCGACGGCATCTCCCGAAGAACTCGATGAGGCGATGGAGTCGTACCAAGTCGCGCGCGATAAATACGATGCTTCCGATGCCGATAATCGACCTGCTGAAGCCCAAAAGACGCTCGATTCGCTAGGTCTTCAAGGAATGGAAGACCAGGTAATCGGCACGTTGTCGGGTGGCGAGAAGAACGTTCTTTCGCTAGCGAAGGCGTTGCTGAAAGACCCAAATTTTCTGATACTCGACGAACCCGGTAATCATCTGGATTTTCAAGGATTGGCTTGGCTCGAAGAGTTCTTGATTTCGTTCAATGGCGCAGTTCTGATCGTTTCGCACAACCGGCACACGCTCGACCGCGTAGCAACTGGGATTCTTACGCTCGAAGATGGCAAGGTAAGTCGATACGTTGGCGGATACTCCAACTATCGAGCTACACGTCTCCGAGAATTATTGGCGCAACAGGCCGACTACAGCGCGAATCAAAAACGACTCGCCCAGCTCGAAGCATTGGTTAAACGACTCGAACTGACTGCACGTGCCCAGGCAAGCAAAAAGGCAGGTAGGCGGCTGCGATCTCGCCGTTCGCAGTTAGCTCGCGAAGAGGATCAAGCGGTCGAGAAGCCGGTGTCGGAAGTTTCGGCGATCGGAGCGGAGTTCGTCGGTGGCAAGACGCAGGCGAACATCGTGCTACAGGTTCGAGGGTATTCGAAGCGGTTCGACGATAACTCGCTGCTCGAAAATGTTGATCTTGATATCACCAGCGGCGAACGAGTTGCGATTATCGGGCCAAACGGTAGCGGTAAGACGTCGATGCTCAAAGACATCATCGAATTTGGCGATTGGAACAACGATGTCATTCGGATTGGACCGAGCATTCGAACTGGATACGCTGCTCAACAGCAGGAAATTCTCGATGGTGATCGAACGATTCTCGAAGCGATGAAGTCGTCACCGCCGGAGAGCAACGAGACGGTCGCTTTCGCGCTGCTTAGAAATTTCTTGTTCACGCGAGAAGATCTGATCAAGAAGGTTTCGAATTTATCGGGTGGTGAGCGCAATCGGTTGCAGTTGGCTTCGCTGATGAAATTGAAGCCGAATTTTCTGATACTCGACGAGCCGACGAATCATATGGATATTCCTGCTCGTGAAGCTATCGAAGAAGCACTTTACGAGTATGAAGGTACGATTCTGGTCGTGTCTCACGATCGTTACTTCTTGGACAAGATCGTTGGACGGGTTGTTGAGTTGGACAACCGCGATCTAGTTTCGTTCGAGGGCAACTTTTCTGAATACTGGCAGGCTGCGGAAAAGGCTTCCGGGACTGAAAGAGGACGAGTATCGAGTCGGGGTGCTGATAGAAAACGGGCCAAGAACGGTCGAGTCGAACGAGCTGAGGTTCGCGCAGATGTAGCGTTGTTGGAGCGTCGAATTTACGAGGCGGAATCTGGAAAATTGGAACTCGAACAAGCGCTTAGTGATGCGTTCGAGCAGAAGGATATTCGGGCAGGTAAAAAACTGAACCAACAACTAGTACGCAACACGTCACTGCTCAATGACTAGTACGAGCAATGGGCGGCGAAGGCTTAGGGTTGCCGACGGCTATCGATGAAGCGACGGCGTTGCCTTTGGTGGACGGAATCGGTCAATAGCGTTGGGTTGGGGTGCTGATTGCCACGCATGACAGAGGTAGCGAATCGTGCCTGTCTTACGCTCCGGAGGCGGGTGGCGGCCCATCGGAATGGCCTTCGTGGAGGGTGCTGTCGTCTTGGGTGAACACTCCGAGATCGCGACCTTGGTGAACGTGAACTACTAGGTCTTCCCGTTCGATTCCTACGGCGTCGGTTAGATCTTCATCGACCATCGACATCAGCTCTTGGATCGTGTCCTGAGTTTGCGATTCGGAGACGATCATCGTGCCGTGAACCATACCCGGTACGAAATGTAGATCGAGTCGACCCACCGGCTTGCCATCTTCGAGAATCGTGTAGCACTCGCCGGTGGGCGTGCGGACTTCTCGTTCAAAGTAAAACTGTGCCATGGATTACAGCCTATCGTTACTCACGTACCTGGCCGTGCCCGCGGACCTTCCACTTGTAAGTGGTGATCTCCTTGAGTCCCATTGGACCCCGGGCATGGAGTTTGTTGGTTGATATGGCAACTTCAGCGCCGAGTCCGAACTGGGCGCCATCGTTGAAGTAGGTCGAAGTGTTGGCGAAAACTGCGCCCGCATCGACTTCGTTCAGGAATTGTTCGATTGTCTCGGTGTTTTCTGAAATTATTGCTTCGGAATGCTTCGAGCCATATTCGGCTATGTGATCCATCGCTTCGTCGATTGAGTCGACGATCTTTACAGATGCGATCAATCCTAAGAACTCGGTGCCAAAATCGTCGGACTTCGCAGGAACGACTTTGGCGCCACATGCGAGAGCATCGAGAACGCTCATAGAGCGTCCATCTGCACGGAGTTCAACATCGTGAACTCCGAACGCGGCTGCGAGGTTAGGTAGGAACTTTCGTGCGACGCTCTGATGGATCAGCACCGTGTCCATTGCGTTGCAGACGGTAGGTCGTTTGGTTTTCGCGTTTACTACGATGTTCAAGGCATCTTCGAGATTGGCGTCAGCATCGATATACGTGTGGCAAACGCCAACGCCGCCGGTTATTGCCGGCATTTTGGCGTTTTCGCCGACGAACTTGACCAATTCAGCGCTTCCGCGCGGAATCATCAGGTCGATCACATCGTCCATCTCTAACATTTCTTTTACAAGAGCCCTGTCGGTCGTTTCGACGAATTGAACAACGTCACTCGAAATTCCAGCGCTCTCGATCGCATTTTTTACGATGCCGGCTAAAACGGTATTGGTGAGGATGCATTCTTTGCCGCCACGTAGAACTACACCGTTGCCTGATTTGAGGCAGAGCGTTGCGATATCGATGGTGACGTTAGGGCGGCTTTCGTAGATGACACCGATAACGCCGAGTGGAACACGAACTCGTTGAAGGTTAAGTCCGTTCGGCATATCTCGTTGTTCGAGAATTTCGTCGATTGGGTCTTCGAGCGATGCGATATTACGTGCGGCGTCTGCCATGTCTTTCACACGAGCGTTGGTCAGCGTCATGCGATCCATCATGTGGAAATTGAGACCGTTACGCTTGGCTGCTTCGAGGTCTTGCTCGTTCGCTCGCAAGATCGACATACGGTTAGCTTCGATGGCTTCGGCTATGGCGATGAGCGCTGCGTTTTTTACTTCAGTCGAAGTGCCAGCAAGCTTGCGTGAAGCAGTCTTGGCGGCCTTTGCCTGATCGTGAAGTGTTGTTGAAGTGAGTGTCATCGTGCTTATTTTGAGTAGGAGTTCAGATTAGGAGATTCGATTTGCCCGTTACGGCAGTGCCATGTTGTTGCGGTGAATTACTTCAGCACCGTAGTAGTGGCCCAGTAAGTCGGGCAGCACGTTCGATTTTTCGCCTTTTATTCGTTCAACATCAGATGATGGGTACGAAGCAAGTCCCCATCCGATGGTCGTGCCATCAATTTCTGTAACCTCAATGATATCGCCTCGTTTGAACGGACCGGAAACCGAGGTGATTCCAATCGGCAGCAAACTGTTTCCGTTGTTCTTCAGTGCATTGGATGCGCCAGCGTCGACTGCGACGCTTCCGCGATGTTCGGTGCGACCGGTGAGAATCCAGCGTTTACGACTTTCACGTCGAGAAACACTCGAAACGAACCGGGTGCCGACTTTCTCGCCATTGCAGATCGATTCGATCACGCCATCGATTCTTCCCGAGGCAATAACCATAGGAATTCCCGAATCGGTCGATAGCCGCGCTGCTTCGAGCTTGCTTGCCATCCCGCCTCTGCCCTGAAGATCGTGGGGGCCACGTGCGGCATTTTCTATCGATTGGTCGATTTTGTCGACGATGGATATTAGTTCAGAGTTGGGGTCGATGTGCGGATCGGTTTTGTGTAGACCGTCCATATCTCCAAGAAGAATCAGCAGATCGGCATCGACGGTGTTTGCGACCATCGCAGATAGTCGGTCATTATCGCCATAAACTTCGCCCGCGAGTTCTTCGACCGCTACTACGTCGTTCTCATTAATAATCGGTATTGCGCCAATTGAAAGCAAAGCATCGAGCGTATTTCGCACGTTTAGATAACGAGATCGACTTTGCAAATCGCCGCGTGAGATAAGTGCTTGGGCCACTTCAACATCGTGATTGGCGAAAAGCTGTGCGAACGTCATCATCAACTGTGGTTGGCCTAAAGCGGCTAGCGCCTGTCGATAGGCGACAGTGCCTCGTTGGAGCTTGTTTTTGCGCGGCGTGCGGGCGAGTGATTCTCGGCCTGCGGCAACCGCTCCTGAACTGACGATCAATACTTCTATGCCCGAAGATTTCACGGAAGAGATTTGAGCGAAGATGCTGCCAATCGTTTCGAGGTCCAGCGCGTCCTTACCGCCTGTAAGCAGGTTGGTTCCGAGTTTCACGACGATACGGCTTGGTCGTTTTGGCCGCTTGTTATCCATCATTTATTGATTGTGGAGCAAGAACGCACATAGTTGACGAAATTTGTATTGGTTATTTTGTAACGTAGGCGACCCCCAGTGCTAGCATGGAACGACACCAAGGTCATTGGATTTCGTTCCATGGCCCTCTAGCTGTGTTGGCACGGTGTTGGTTAAGGCTTTTAGCCCGATCAGCGCAGAGCCTGAATTATAGGTACCCGGAAATCTGAATGAGTTTGTCTGGATTGCTCCCACTGCTCGGTGAAACCGAACAGTTTGCAGCACTTCTAAATAGTCTCCGTGCTCCACGAGCACACGCGGCAGTGATAGCACCAGACCCCGCCACGGAATGCACTGTGGCGACAATTTGGCGCGAGTCTGCCGCGCCTATTTTCGTTTTGACCCCTAATCCGGGGTCGGCTCGACGTTTTCATGATCGCCTATTCACCTGGCTTGGCGATGATGCTCCCATCTTCCACTTTTCCGAGTCAGAAGACATCCCGTTTGAACGTTATATTCCAGATCGCGGAGCTAGCCATGCTCGACTTCGCGCACTTGCCGCAATGCGTGGTGACATAAAAGGCGTTAAACAGCCGATAGTTATCGCTTCGGTTAACGCCGCTGCTCAGGCAACTCTTGAACGTGCGGTTTTCGATTCATCAACCCACACACTGAGTGTGAGAAATCGAATCGATCTTGAATCTCAGATTCATCAATGGGTTGAGATGGGGTATATCCATGAGCCGACAGTCGAGACCCCTGGCACATTCGCACGCCGTGGCGGAATTCTCGACATATTCCCGGCCTCAAACGATCGTCCGGTTCGGATCGAGCTGTTCGACGATGAAATCGAAAGCATTCGATTCTTCGATCCGGGTACTCAACGGTCTGCTGCAAAGACTCGAAGCGTAATTATTCCTCCCGCCCTCGAAACATTACCGATGTTGGCAGATCAAGAGCGAGTGCAAGGGCTTCTCGGCAATATGGATCTAGCGGCCACTTCAGAAGAGGCACAACGTCGAATTCCATCGGAACTGAGTCACGCACTTGCCGGAGAGGTGCTTGACGAAATTTCTTACTACGCTGGCTTTTTCAACCTTGGCAACGTGTTCGACTACATGCCGGCTGAAAGCCTGATGGTCGCCTTACGCCCTGGTGCAATCGAAGAAACATCTCAGGGCCAAGACAGGCGCATTGCGCAGCTCCGGGCAAACAAAGAGAAGCGCGGCGATGTGCCAGTTGGCTTCGCACAGCCTCACCTAGAGTGGGGTTTCATTTCTGACGCTATCGATTCCCGACCCAAGAGCATCACACTGTCACCGTGGGGCATCGACGCGGAGGAACTTCAGGGTGGCGCCTTAGCACTCCCGTTGAAGTTACTGCCACTGGTGAGCGGCGGAGTCGAAACGGCTTTAGAAGTCGTTCGCAAGGGCATTCCTGAAAACAAACGCACGGTCGTAATAACGAATCACGCACAGCGATTCCATGAAATTGCCGAAGAGGCAGGCGTCGAATCAAGCCTTGTAAAAACTGTTGATAAAGCTCCCGAACCCGGCGAAATCCATATCGTCACAGGGCATTTGCTTACAGGTTTCTCGATTGAAACTGCCGATGGCACAGAGGTTTCGATTCTCAGTGATGCCGAAGTGTTTGGTGTTCAAAAAGAGCGTCGCCGAGTACGAAAACGTCCAATGCGTAAGGGGCCAGCGCTCGAGCAGCTCAAGCCCGACTCGTACGTGGTTCACGTCGAGCACGGTGTTGCCAAATTCATTGGCACTCAGGTCATGGGCGCCGGAGGTCAGGAATATCTGGTTCTCGAATACGCTCAAGATGACAAGCTATACGTTCCTACCGAGCATCTTGATCGAATTCAGCTCTATCACGGTGCCGCAGACTCATCGCCTAAGCTCACCCGACTCGGCACTCAGGAGTGGAGTAAGGCGCGAGCACGAGCCAAGAAGGCCACCGAGCAGCTTGCCGGCGAGTTGATCGCTTTATACGCGTCACGAAAGATTGCAACTGGATTCGCCGCCACGCCCGATACTCCTTGGCAGGATTCGCTCGAAGCAAGCTTCCCGTTTGAGGAAACTCCCGACCAGCTAACGACCATCGAAGCTGTGAAGGCCGATATGGAATCGTCACAGCCGATGGATCGATTGGTTTGTGGTGACGTTGGTTACGGTAAAACGGAAATCGCATTGCGAGCAGCGTTCAAAACGGTGCAATCGGGTCGACAGGTTGCGATTCTGGTACCGACGACCGTGCTTGCTCAACAGCACTTAGTAACCTTTTCCGAGCGGCTAGATCCGTTCCCTGCGAGTGTCGATATGCTCTCTCGGTTCCGTACGGACAAGCAACAGAAAGAGACGATCGCCAAGGTCGCCAACGGCAGCGTAGATATCGTTATCGGCACGCACCGTTTGCTGCAAAAGGACGTCAAGTTCAAAGATCTCGGGCTCGTAATCATCGACGAAGAGCACAAGTTTGGCGTTTCGCATAAAGAGCGACTCAAAAAGATGCGTACGCAGGTCGACATCATGGCACTGAGCGCGACGCCGATTCCCAGGACGTTGCACATGTCGCTGGCGGGTGTTCGAGACATGAGTACGATCGAAACACCGCCGGAAGAGCGACTGCCGATCAAGACCTACGTATCGGAAGAGAGCGACGATCTAACTCGGGAAGCGATACTTCGCGAGCTCGATCGAGGTGGTCAGGTCTTCTATTTGCATAATCGCGTTAAAGACATCGAGCTTGTTGCAAGCAAACTGAAAAAACTTGTACCTGAGGCAAACGTGCAGATCGGCCATGGCCAGATGCCTGAGGATGAACTCGAGAAGGTGGTGGCATCGTTCGATCGCCACGAGTTCGACGTGCTTCTGTGTACAACTATCATCGAATCGGGAGTCGACCTACCGAACGCCAACACCTTGATCGTCGATAGAGCCGACAAGTTCGGTCTGTCGCAGCTGTACCAAATTCGTGGTCGAATCGGACGTGGCGCTAACCGGGCATACGCATATTTGATGGTTCCACGTGCAAAGGCTCTTACCGAACAAGCTGAACAACGCCTGAATACGATTCTCGCTGCAACCGAGCTCGGAGCTGGGTACCAAATCGCACTTCGTGACCTTGAAATTAGAGGCATTGGAAACTTGCTCGGAGCCGAGCAATCGGGTCAGATTTCGGCAATAGGATTTGATCTCTACAGCAAGCTGCTTGCCGACGCGGTTAAGCAGTTGAAGGCAAATGCCAACTCAGACGAGCCGATAGAACCACAAGCACCTGAGTTCTCGACTGTTCGCGTCGACATCGGAATAGATGCACGAATTCCTGATAGCTATATCGAAGATATGGCGCAACGACTTTCGATCTACCAGCGATTAGCTCGCATGGAGTCGGACGAAGATGTCAACGACATCGATGAGGAGATTCGTGACCGATTTGGTCCGATGCCGCCTCATGTGAAGCTGTTGATGAAGACCACTCGAATGCGGGTGCTGGCCGAGGCTGCTGGAGTCGAGCTGATAAGCGCCAAAGAGTTCCTAGCCGTGATGTCGCTGAAGCAGCCGACCGGTGGCGCACGAGAACCGTTGCAGAAGCAATTGGGGCTTGGCGTTGATGTTGGTCACATGCAGATACGAGTCGATATCGACCGTGACGATCCTGAGTGGATCGATGAGCTGATGGCCGTGATGGAGCAGATCAAGATGTTCCGAGAACGAATGATGCAGATGATGGAAATGGCAATGGCTGCCAGTGCTGACGGTGGGGCTGATAATCTCGCCGGTTCGACGCCGATGAGCGCGGGCTAGCTAGTCGGGTGTTTCACCTAGTGTCATTGCGAGAAGTCCGACGATGTGGCAATCAGCGGACATTTGCAACGCTTCATATTCGTTCTGGTGTCCACTGTCACTGAGTTAAGTTTTAGCGATCGTGCAAGCCCAGATAGTTAAGCAGCGTTGTGTGTGCTCGTTGATTGCCCCGTTGCTCATGCTTCACTCCTCGCAATGGGCATAGTGATCCAAAATGTGTGCTTTTGTCGACAGCTTTTCAGTTTGGCTCAAACGTAAGGTGTGGTTG